>NZ_FPBU01000002.1:0-636234 GCF_900116775.1 Pantoea sp. YR525 | reverse complement strand
TCAGTTTTTGCACTGCCAATATCATTGCCTGCTGCATCCCGCAAATATACAACGGTATTAGGCTGAGCAACGCCCGTCAGGGTTGGTTTAGCATCGTCTGTTAGCTGGCCCGGATCAAAGCTACCGGTTTTCGCGCCAACGTCATCTTTGAGATTTATAAGCTCAGGGGCTTCGGGAGGCGTGGTATCAATGACCAGCGTGCGCAGGGTTGCTGGACCAACATTACCTGCAGCATCAATGACAATAATTGACAGATTATAAACACCATCAGGCAGATCTTCATCGAGCGTCCAGGTGAATTTGCCGTCAACAGGGTTGTAATCCGCATTGACCTGTTTTTGGCCAAGCGTAATTCTTACTACGGTGTTTGGATGGTATTCACCGGTGGAGCCGGCGAAAGTAGGGCGTCGAATATCTCTGTAAATATATTTTGTCTGGTCATATGCAAGTAAGTTCATAGTTTCAATTCCGATTCAATAACTAAGCGTTGTAGTGAGTTAAGAGAATCAAAATGGTATAGAAACGTATTTCAGCTACTAAAGAGACGTGTCTCAAAAGCCCGTCAAAGGCAATGAGTTATGTGTATTTTAAGAGCGGAACTAAAAAATCAGACGGAGAGTGAAACCAATGAATTCGATGCTTAAAAAAACGAAGTAAAAAGCCGGTTAAAAGGAAAACCCTCTCTTGCGAAGAGGGCATTGAACAAATCTTCTTAAGACACCAACTCCTGCGCATACAAATACAGCGCCTTCAGCTGTGCCATCTTCTCAGTATTGTCTTCATGCAAACTCGCCAGCGACTCCAGTTCCAGCAGGAACGCCTGCACCCGCTCAGCATTCAACGCTTCGCGGCGATGCTGCAACCAGCGCTGCTGCTCGGCGTCATCCAGCGTGCCGGGGAAGTTGCGCGCCCGATAGCGGAACAACAGTTTAGCGATACGCTTATCTTCGAAGCTCAAATCCAGCGCCGGTAAGTTCTGCGGCGGCGTCTGACGGATAATATTCATACCCGCGCGATCGGCGTCGCTGAAGAAACCGTCATACAACTGTGCATCCACATCATCCGAAGGCGTAAACGGCTCGGCGTCGGCAAACAGCGACACCACTTTCTCACGCACTTCGGCGTGGTCACGCAGCAGCTTGAGGTTAGCGAGACACTGCTGACGATCGATATTCAGGCGCGCGGCATCTTCCGGACGCAGCGTGCTCGCGGGCGCCAGCACCGGACACTTATTGATGTGCACCAGCTTGATCGGCACCGCAGGCAGATCGCCCAAATCGCTGTGACGGGTATACAAACGCTCACGCAGTTCATCTGATCCTAGCTCTAGCAGCGGCGACATATCACCGGCCAGATCGGCAACAATCAGCGCGTTACGGTTATCCGGATGCCACGCCAGCGGCACAATCCAGCTGGTGTTACCGCGCGCCGCGCCGAACATGCCTGAAACGTGCACCAGCGGTTTCATCTGCGGGATATCAATCAGCGTCATCAGTTTCTGTTTGTTGCGATGGGTAAACAGAAACTCAAACAGCTTCGGCTGCTTCTCTTGCACCAGTTTCGCCATCGCCAGCGTGGCATAAACGTCCGACATCGCATCGTGCGCTTGTTCGTGCGCCACGCCGTTGGCCCTGGTGAGATGCTCCAGCTTAAAACTTGGGAAGCCATCGTCATTTTCCGGCCACTCAATGCCTTCCGGGCGCAACGCGTAGCAGGCGCGCATCACATCGAGTAAATCCCAGCGTGAATTGCCGTTTTGCCAGCTCCAGCCGTACGGATCGAAGAAGTTGCGATAGAAAATATTGCGCGTCACTTCATCATCAAAACGCACATTGTTGTAACCAATCACACAGGTTTGCGGCTCGCTAAACAGGCCGTGAATGCGTTCGGCAAACGCCGCTTCTGTCACGCCACGCGCTTTGGCGGTTTGCGGCGTAATGCCGGTGATCATCACCGCTTCCGGCTGCGGCAGATAATCGTCGGCTGGCTGGCAATAAAACACCTGCGGTTCACCTACCGCATTGAATTCTTTATCGGTACGCAGGCCCGCGAACTGCGCCGGACGGTCCAGCGATGGGCTTTTACCGAAGGTTTCATAATCGTGAAATAAGAAGGTGAACTCAGAGGCGGGCACGGCGTTATCCTGGCAATGGAGAATCAACGCACAGGATAGTCGTCCGTGGATAGCAGTACAACCTTGATCATCCTCGCTGCGAGCGGGCGCGCAGCATTTATGCGCAGTTCATACTTTTTTTCAATTTATTCAGATCTGTAAGCGCTATTTGCCGTAAAACGTGCGGCGGTAAATTCATTTTTTTAGCTTGAGGAAGAAGTGTTGAAAAGGCGTCTGCTGGTAACTGTATCTGGAATGATTGTTTGGGCATCGTTGGCGCAGGCTGACGACAGCATGCCGTTTCCCCTGACGCCACCGCCGATTGATGCGGCTTCGTGGGTGTTGATGGACGCCACAACCGGACAAATTCTCACTGCCGGCAATCCGGATGAAGAGCGTAATCCGGCCAGCCTGACCAAATTGATGACCGGCTATGTCGTGGATCGCGCTATCGATCAGAACAAAATTAGCCGCGATGACAAAGTCACCATCGGCAAAGATGCGTGGGGCGCAGGCAATCCGGTGTTCAAAGGTTCTTCGCTGATGTTCCTCAAGCCGGGCGATCAGGTCACGGTGCGCGACCTGATGCGCGGCGTGATCATCGATTCGGGTAACGATGCCTGCGTAGCGTTGGCGGATCACGTGGCCGGTAGCGAAAGCAGCTTTGTTACCATGATGAACAGCTACGTGCAGAAGCTCGGTCTGTCGCACACCCATTTCGAAACCGTGCACGGCCTCGATGCGCCGGGCCAGCACACCACGGCACGCGATCTGGCGGTACTGTCGCGCGCCATCATCAGCGGTGAGCCCGATTTCTACGCCATGTACGGTGAGAAAACCCTGAGCTGGAACGGCATCACCCAGAACAACCGCAACGGCTTACTGTGGGATCAAAATCTGCACGTCGATGGCCTGAAAACCGGCCACACCGAAAGCGCTGGCTTCAACATCATCGCCTCCAACGTCGTCGGGCGTCATCGCTTGATCGCAGTGATCATGGGTGGCAAGAGCCCGAAAGGCCGTGAAGATCAGGCGCGCAAGCTGCTGGTGTGGGGCCAAAACACCTTTGATACTGTGCAGCTGTTCCACGCGGGCAAAAAAATCGGCACCGAAAATGTCTGGTACGGCAATCCGCATAAAGTAGATGTCGGCACCACGCAGGATATTTATCTGTCGCTGCCGCGCACCGAAGTGGCCAACGTGATGGCGAAATACGTTATCGATCGCAAAGATCTGGAAGCGCCGCTGAAAGCGGGCGAGCAGATTGGTGAAATTCAGGTGATGGACAAAGATAAGCAGCTGGCAAGCTATCCGCTTTACGCGCTGCAAGCGGTTGATCAGGCGGGCATCATTACGCGCATCAGCGATTACGTGAAACAGAAACTGTAATCTGCCGCGTATTTCCGCGTCATCATCGTCGCCGTGCTGCGGCGGTGATGGCACAATCGCTGTTTCTGCTGCTGACGAGAGGCAAGGTATGAAAGCATCGATTGTTGAACGTAATCCGCAAAGCTGGCTCGGTTATCATCTGCAAGGTCCGTGGCAGGAAACCGTGCCGCGCGGCTTTAACCAGCTGAAAAGCTGGGTGAGCGAGCACAAGGTTGAAGGCGAATGGCTGGCGATCTATTACGGCAATCCGCAGGAGTTGCCGCCCGAAGAGCTGCGCGTGGAAACGGTGATTACCGCGCCAGAAGAGATGATTCCGGCAGCGGGCGACGATATTGAAAAAGGATTATTGCCTGGCGGCCGCTATTTTCATGCGCGTGTTGAAGTGCTCAACAACGATTTCTTCAGCGCGTGGCGCAGTTTGTTCGATAGCTTGAACGCCCTGGGCGGTTGGCAAGTCGACAATCGTCCGTGCTTTGAGCATTACCTTTCTGATGGATCCGACAGCGGCGACTGGCTGGTGGATATGTATATTCCGGTACGTGCGGCTGATTAAATTACGCGGTCACCATAAATGGTGACCCTACAAAACCGCACCGCACCCGTAAGGTCGCCATTCATGGCGACCTTCTTAATGGCCGCATAAAACTGAATGCGTTACATCAATGTTTCCATTGGGAAAACCTGATGTAACGCCCATGTTGAATTTCAGCAAAACACGAAAAATAGTTGCGTTCAACCCTGATGCCGCAGCCCTCGCCAGGGTAACATAGCGCGCAAATTTTTAGCGTTCCCGGACAACCATGTTACGCGCTGACAAGCCCATCTCGCAGATTGAGTTCTGGTTCTACCGCCACTATCGCGCCGTGCACGGCGTGCGCATCGCTATCGCTTTTGTGCTGTGCTTCCTGTTTGTACGCCTCACCGACATTCCCGAAGGCACCTGGCCGCTGATTACGCTGGTGGTAGTGATGGGGCCGATTTCCACCTGGGGCAACGTGCTGCCGCGTGTGGTGCAGCGTATTAGCGGCACCTTCGCCGGTCTGATATCCGGCCTGATTGCGCTCAAGCTTGAGCTGTTTTCGCTGCCGGTGATGCTGGTGTGGTGCGCCATCGTGATGGTGGTTTGCGGCTATCTGACGCTGGGCAAACATCCTTACATGGCGCTGTTGATCGGTATCACGCTCGGCGTAGTGGTTGGCGCACCGGCCGGGGATTTCACCATCGCCATGTGGCGAGGCGGCGACGTGATTCTCGGTTCATTGATGGCACTGCTGTTTAGCGCCATCTGGGCGCAACGCGCGTACACCCATTGGCGTATCCAGCTGTCGGATGCATTTATCGCCATGGCCAAGCTGCATCACACCGGTTTCTCCGCCAATCTGCTGGAGAAACCGCGGCTGAATAAACCTTTCCAGAAGCTGCTGAGCGGCGTGATCAAAATGCGTGCGCTGCTGGAGCCGGCGAGCAAAGAGACGCGCATTCCGAAATCGGTGTTTGAGGCGATCCAAACCATCAATCGCAATATGGTGAATACCATGCAGATGCAGATTGATGCATGGTGGTCGTCGCGTGAAAGCCACTTGATTATGCTCAACGCGCCCACGCTGCGCCGCACCCAGCAGATGACCGAAGACACGCTGAATGCGCTGGCAACGTTGATGGTGAAAGGCGAAACCGAGCAGATCACCGCCAACAGCCACGCGCTGGAAGAGATCACTCAGGAACTGGAGCAGCTGATTGCCAATCGCAGCGGACGTTCCGAAACCACGGCGATTTACGGTTACGTCTGGCTGAGCCTCGAACAGGCGCGTCAGCTGGAGCGCATGACCGATTTAGTGCGGCTGGCGCTGCGTAAATAGTTTTCTCAGGCAATGACTTAATGTGAATCACCCTTTCTTTGCGCTAAGATAAGCGCCAGTCCGAATTTAGCGGTGAGAATTGCAACCCTGGCGGCCAAGCCGCTAAGCTAAACGTTATGACTATTCCGCCTGCCGACGCAGGCCTCAAGAAAGGTGCCAACATGGAAAATGCCAAGCAATCATTTCAGGACGTACTGGAGTTTGTGCGTATGTTCCGTCGTAAAAACAAACTGCAGCGCGAAATCGTGGATAACGAGAAGAAAGTCCGTGATAACCAGAAACGTGTGCTGCTGCTGGACAACCTGAGTGAATACATCAAACCAGGCATGAGCATCGAGGCGGTGCAGGAAATTATCGCCAGCATGCGTGTGGACTATGAAGACCGCGTTGATGAGTACATCATCAAAAACGCTGACCTCTCTAAAGAGCGTCGCGAGCTGTCTAAGAAGTTGAAAGCGATGGGCGAGCCAAAAGCGCAATAAATCGTATGGTCGCCATTCATGGCGACCTTTTTCTTTCTACTTCCCGCTCAACGCTTCAACTTCCGCGCCAAAACCTGCAACTGCTGGGCAATCTCTGCCACATCCACTTCATCCTGCTGCGGTGCCGCCGTGGTTTCACGCAGTACCAACTCGGTTTCCAGCGTCTTCTCTGCCGCTTCGCCGCCTTCCAGCTGCGCCAGCAAGCGATCAACACTCACCGCGCCCAACTGCTGCAAATCCTGCCGCACGGTGGTTAACGGTGGCTGATACCACGCGCTTTCCGCCGTATCGTCGTAACCAATCAGCGAAATCTCCGCCGGGATCCTCACGCCATGTTGATGCAGCGCCCGCATCGCGCCGAGCGCCATTTGATCGTTGGCCACCAGCAGCGCCTGCGGCAGATGGTCGGGCAACTGCGCCAGCAGCGCCTGATAGCCCGAAGCCGCGCTCCAGTCACCGCTCAACACGCAGAATGGCGTGAGTTGATGCGCCGCCAGCGCCTGCTGCCACGCGGCAAAACGTGCGCGCGCCGAAGCGGAACTTGCCGGGCCATTTAACACGCCAATCTGACGATGGCCGAGCGCCACCAGATGATCAACCGCCTGCTGCGCACCGGATTCGCTCTGATACTGGCACTGCGCCACTTCAGCGCTGCGCTCCACGTCGAGAAACAGCACCGGTTTGTTGTCGCACTGTTGTTGAATCTGCGCGGCCTGCGCGGCATCCAGCGGCAGGTTGATCAGCAGCGCATCCACGCGCTGCGCCAGCAATTCATTCACGGTGTCCTGCGGCGCGCTGTCGGGATTCGCCATGGCGATCACCAGATGATAACCCTGCGCTGCCGCGCGTTGCTGAATCGCCGAAGCGATCTGCGCAGGCGCCATCAAGGCTAAATCGCTGGTAGCGAGCCCCAGCGTACGGGTGTTTTTGCCCGCCAGCTGCTGCGCCACGCGATTCGGCACATAGTTGAGCTGCTGCATCGCGGCTTCTACTTTGGCGCGGGTGCGCGGCGAAACCTGCTCGGAATGGTTGAGGACGCGGGAAACGGTTTGATAAGAAACCCCAGCCAGATGAGCAACATCGTCGAGGGTTACTGAGCGCGCAGTCATGAATCTCTCCTGAAGATTAAGCTGCGAGTGTAGCAAATTTTTCCCTGCCGACACGCACTTAAGCCGCTACACTGCCAAAGGTAAAAAGAGGAGAACCGGATGCAACTCAATAACCATCAGATTCAGGATATCAACACCTTGGCGGCCTGGCTGGCGCTGGATCAGATGCCACAAGATGGCTCGCTCGACATCGATTTAGCCATTCTCGCCGGTCACGCGGTACTACCGAACGTGGAAGCGGTGATTGCCGTGGCGAAAAAATATCAGCTGCCGTTATTGATCAGCGGCGGCATTGGCCACTCAACGCCGTTGCTGGTGGAGATGCTCGCGGCGCATCCGCTGTATCGCCAAATCGACAGCAAAGGCAAAAGCGAAGCCGAATTGTTAGGCGATGTCGCTCGCGTCTTTGCCGCACTACCAGACGATTTGCTGCTGCTGGAAACCGCCTCACGCAACTGCGGGGAAAACGCCGCCTTCAGCCAGAAGCTGCTGGATGAGCACAGCTGGCAGCCGCAGCGCGTATTGCTGGTGCAGGATCCGCTGATGCAGCGTCGCACCAGGGAAACCTTCCGCTATCAATGGCGCGATCGTGCGGATGCGCCGGAATTTATCAGCTGGCCGGTTTTTGTGCCGCAGGTGAAGATGGACGCGGGCATGTTGCGCATTATTGGTGCGCCGCCGCAGGGATTGTGGTCGATGGAGCGCTTTCTCTCGCTGCTGATGGGGGAAATCCAGCGTCTGCGTGACGATGAAAATGGTTACGGGCCACGCGGCAAAGGTTTCCTCGGCCACGTTGAGGTGCCAGAAGTGGTGGAAGCAGGCTGGCAACGTCTGAAGCAGTTGCCAGGCGTGCAGTCAAGGCTATGATGGACCAATCACTCACATTATTTCCGTAGGGTCGCCATTTATGGTGACCTGGTGCGCATAAATGCGCACCCTACGAAAAACCAATCCGGAGATTGTCATCCACGCCGATCCGTTTTATCGACCCTGAACATACACCTGCAAATTGACATACACCGCGTTCAGCAACGGCGTCACCACGCCGCTGCGTGCGCCGCGCACCAGCAGATCGCCAATCACCTGATCGGCCTCAATCTCAAAGCCCTGAGTTAAATCGCGATACATTGACGAGGTCATTGCCGCTTTGGGATTGTTCAGCGTCTCATAAATCTTCGCCGTCACCGCCGGGCGCTGCTGATAACCTTCCGCACTCAGCACTGCCAAAACTTCACCAAATACGCTTTGCAGCAGCGCTTCGCCGCCTTGTGACGTTAGCACCTGTTGCGTATTACCTCGCGCGAGACAACACACCGCACCCAATGTGCTGAGCAGCAACCATTTCTCCCACAGCTCGCTGATGATGTTGTCGGCAAACACCGTATCAAACTGCGCCGCACGCAGCGCTTCATCCACCCGCTGCAAACGCGCATCATTGTGACCGTCCAGCGCGCCGTAATAGAGGATATGCAGCGGCGTCATCTGCAGCACTTCGCCGTTTTCACCCAGCGTGGCGTTGATTTTGCACAGGCCGCCAATCACCTTGTCGCCAAAGCGTGCACGCAGCGTATCGATGTGTCGCATGCCGTTGAGGATCGGCATGATCAGCGTGTCAGGACCGACAGCGGGCGCGATGTCGGTCATCGCCTGATCCAGCGCGAAGCTTTTCACCGTCAAAATAATCAGGTCAAAATGCCCCGAAAGCGAACCGGCCTGCGCCAGCTGCGGCTGAATCACTTCGCTACCGGCGGGCGTTTTGAGCACCAAACCGGTCTGCTGCAGTTGCTGAAAGCGGCGCTCGCGCACCAGAAAAGTCACATCACGTCCTGCTTGCGCCAGACGCGCACCGAAATAGCCGCCGGTGGCGCCGGCGCCGACTACCAGAATACGCATGGTCAATTTTCCCGTTGAGAGTGAAAGCCTTACCTTAAAGTGAGCGGCGACGGCTTTCCAGCCCGTAAATGCTGAATCAGATACAAGATTTTAACGATGTTTAAAAAAGGCTCAAACTGTTCGTATTTACTCGTACAATAGGTTTAGGCTGTTGCGCAGCGGCGGGCAATGGTGCGCGCCGCATAACTAGTCGAATGACTAAGGACGCATCATGCCCCGAACCCTCCCCATCGAACGTTATCGCAACATCGGCATCTCCGCGCACATCGATGCCGGTAAAACCACCACCACTGAGCGCATCCTGTTTTACACCGGAATGAGCCACAAGTTAGGTGAAGTGCACGATGGCGCGGCAACCACCGACTGGATGGCGCAGGAGCAGGAGCGTGGAATCACCATTACCTCGGCGGCGGTGAGCTGCTTCTGGCCCGGTATGGACGGCAGCTTCACGCCGCACCGCATCAACATCATCGATACGCCCGGACACGTCGATTTCACCATTGAAGTTGAGCGTTCAATGCGCGTGCTTGATGGCGCGGTGATGGTGTATGACGCCGTTGGCGGCGTGCAGCCGCAGTCTGAAACCGTGTGGCGCCAGGCCAACAAATATCATGTGCCGCGCATCGCCTTCGTCAACAAAATGGATCGTCAGGGCGCGGACTTCTTCCGCGTGGTGCAGATGATGAAAGATCGCCTGCACGCCAATCCGGTGCCGATTGTGATTCCTATCGGTGCGGAAGAGCACTTCAGCGGCGTGGTTGATCTCAACAAAATGCGCGCCATTTACTGGGACGACGCCAGCCAGGGCATGAGCTTCAGCTATGCGTCGATTCCTGCTGAGCTGCAGGCACTCGCCGCCGAGTGGCGCGAGAACATGGTGGCAGCAGCAGCAGAAGCCAGCGAAGCGCTGATGGATCGCTATCTGGAGCAGGGCGATCTCAGTGAAGACGAGGTCGTTGCCGGATTGCGTCAGCGCACGTTGCTCGGTGAAATCCAGCCGATGCTGTGCGGTAGCGCGTTCAAAAACAAAGGCGTGCAGCGCATGCTCGACGCGGTGATTGAACTGATGCCTTCACCGCTCGACGTACCGGCGGTGAGCGGCGTCAACGAGCAGGGCGAACACGACGAACGTCATGCGGATGACAGCGAGCCGTTCTCGGCGCTGGCGTTCAAACTAATGAGCGATCCCTACGTCGGACAGCTGACCTTCGTGCGCGTCTACTCCGGCGTGCTGCGCAAAGGCGACAGCGTGTGGAACGCGGTGAAAGGGCGCAAAGAGCGCATCGGTCGCATCGTCCAGATGCAGGCCAATGACCGTATCGAGATCGAAGAGATTCGTGCTGGCGATATCGCCGCCTGCGTGGGTTTGAAAGAGGTCACCACCGGCGAAACGCTGTGCGATCCCAATGCGGTGATCACGCTGGAGCGCATGGAGTTTCCCGATCCGGTGATTTCGCTGTCGATTGAGCCGAAAACCAAGAGCGATCAGGAGAAAATGGGCCTGGCGTTGCAGCGGCTGGCGGCCGAAGATCCGTCGTTCCGTCTGCACACCGATGAGGAATCGGGCCAGACGATTATTTCCGGCATGGGCGAGCTGCATCTGGAGATTATCGTGGATCGCATGAAGCGCGAGTTTGGCGTGGAAGCCAACATTGGTCGGCCGCAGGTCACCTATCGCGAAACCATTCGCAAAACGGTGCGCGAGGTGGAAGGCAAGTTTGTGCGCCAGTCGGGCGGTAAAGGTCAGTACGGCCATGTGGTGCTGACGCTGGAGCCGCAGCAGGCGGGTGCCGGATTTGCCTTTGAAGATGCTACCAAAGGCGGCGTGGTGCCGCGCGAGTTCATTCCTTCGGTGGAGAAGGGGATTCGTGAAGCGCTGAACAGCGGCGTGCTGGCCGGTTATCCGGTGGTGGACATCAAAGCCACGCTGACGTTTGGTTCGTACCACGACGTCGATTCATCGGAAATGGCATTCCGTATGGCGGCGATCTTTGGCTTCAAAGCCGCCGCGAAACTGGCCGATCCGGTGATCCTCGAACCGCTGATGCAGGTGGAAGTGGAAACGCCGGAAGAGTATGCCGGTGGCGTGATGGGCGATCTGTCGGCGCGTCGCGGTACGCTGCAGGGCATGGATGAACGCTTTGGTGCGCGCATTATTCGCGCCGAAGTGCCGCTGTCCGAGATGTTTGGCTATGCCACCACACTGCGATCGATGTCGCAAGGCCGCGCAACCTACAGCATGGAGTTTGCGCACTACGCGGAAGCGCCACGCAACGTGGCTGAAAGCATCATCGCCGCCCGCCTCTAGCTTTAGAGTGAGATCAGACCGGGCACAGAGGTAACACTTTGTGCCCGGTCTACTTTTAAATCGACCGGTCGATGACGTGAATTATTTAGCACCAAAAATGGACAGTTAATTTCCGCCGGTAAGCCGATAGTATTTGCAGAATGAGGGATATTTATCGGAAATTAATCATGGATGTCATTTATCTGGATCAGTCTTGCTATCACCAGCAGGGCTTAATTGCGCTGCTGGAAAATTCAAATATCACTTGCTGTAATACGCTTCGTGAAATGAAGACGCTAATGAGTGACAGGGAAAAAACCGCCAGCCTTTCACCGATCATTATTTTTGATTTGCCGGTAAACTTTCGCACGGCGCTGGTTCAGATAGATTATCTGACCAGACTGAAAATCACCTTAAATGCAACACTGATTTTCTTTTCAGATTCAGTGAAAAGCAAGATTAATTACAGCACTCATGCCATTACAGCCGATTGTTTTATCGATAAAAAATCTCCAATCGGCACCATCAGTACCAGGCTGGCGATGATGTTGTGCCAGCATAAAAACGGCCAGCTGTTGGCTGCTCCCGCCATCAATAATCATTTAACCCGTAAAGAATTCAACTTCCTGTGTTGTTTATTCACTTACGAATCGATTGAAGGGGTGGCGAAGATTACCGGTGTAAATAAAAAAACACTCTACAGCCATCAGAATAAGATCGTTAAAAAACTCAATCTGAAAAACAGCCTGCATCTCTATCAGCGTTTCACCAATAATTTTTAAACCTACCCCGCACGGTCGCCATTCATGGCGACCTGGTGCGCATAAATGCGCACCCTACGAAAACATCGGATAATGTCTTCACCGCTCGCGCCATTATTGCGTCGTCGGGGTATAAATAATTCTCAACGTACCCTGATAACGGCCCGCTGTTTTTGACGACAGGGTGAAGGCTGGCGTAATAAGCTGCATCGGCGCGGGAACGCACAGCACCGAATTGCTCTGGCCCGGTAACACCACACGTCGCAACACACCTCTGTTGGTGCCGCTCCAGATAATTTCACTGCCGTTCTCAACTGTCTGGCGCGCTTTGGTCAGCGGGTTAATCACTTCAATCGCATAATCGAGACGATTTTGCGCCAGATTTTTGTCCGCGCCTGTGCGATATAACGAAAATAATCCCGTGGCTCTGGCGGGCGCGGCTGCACCTTCGTCCTGAAATAAGATGCTCACCCGGTTGCTGTCAGAGTTATTGCCGTCGTACAGGCACATATCCAGGGAACGGCTGCCGCTGACGGTGGTGGTGGCGCGCGCACCGGGGAAGGTTTTTAAACCGAGATCAATATTGGCGGCCGCATTGCCAAACTCTGGCAGATAAATCTGCTGATTACCGTAATCCGTCACCTTAAAGGTGATGCTGGCGATCCAGTCACCCATCTTCGTCACATTGGTACAACCCACGTTCACGTTCTGCGAATTTCCGGTGCAGGAGGTTACTGGCCACTGCATCAGCGACATTTTCAGCGTCGCACTCCAGGTGCCCGCCGACGGGAATTTACTCAGCTCAGAAGAGGGAAGATAGGCTGAATAATCGGTGCCATCGCCACGCGGCGTAACGGCACCGCCAAAGGCATTCATCGGCACCAGATTGGTCGCCACCACCACATTATTCAATGAGCGCCTTTTGGTGAGATAGACATTCAGTACCAACGTCTGTTTGGTGCTGCTTTCGGTAAACAATAGCGGCACGGGATAGGGTGACGGAGACGCTTCCAGCCAGACAGGTAATGTCAGGCAGGCACCATATTGATTGCTGGTGCGCGACTGGCAAACCAGCGTGTTGCGGCCCCATTTTGGCGCGTCATTGGTATCGTAACCGCCATTTTCATTGGTCCAGATCGGCAATTGCGCCGGCACTGACATACGGTCAAACGTCACCGCAACGCTGGTATTGCGCCCAGAAGGCGTGAGCGTGGCCGCCTGCGCCAATGTGTTGACCATTAACCAAAACAGCGTCAGCGCGCTAAGAAAGCTACTTTTCATCCAAAATCCCTATTGTTGTTGCGCAGAAGGCGCGGTGCGTGCCAGCGGAACCTCATCCGCCTGGCGGGTGACAATCAGCATTTTTGCTCGTTGCTGCACATCCTGCGGCACTGAAGCCAGTTCGATAGGTTGGCAGTCGCTATCGCCGACGTAACGCACCACGTCATGGGTGCTTTTCACCTTCATTGCACAGCGGTACATCTGCATGCCGCGCACCATGTAGAGATTTTTTATGCGGTGATCGGTCTCAGCGCTGAATCCGCCCTGGCCTAAACCGGACCAGCTGGCGACATTCAGCGGTGTGGCACCTTCCAGTGGAAGCTGTTGATTGATCATCAGCCTGCCGAGCCAGGTGTAGCGCGACACAATATTCACCTTGCTGACCAACATGCGCCCCGGCGCGATGAACAGCGTGCGTCGTCCGGCACCTTGAGTAATTTCGCTGCGCATCCCGTCGGTGGATTCGATGGAATCATTGATGCTGATCGCGCTCTGGGTATAAGCCGGTACGCTGAAGAGCGTGCGGCCGGTGCCGTGCAGGCTGGCGCTGCCCGCGCCATCAACCGAGACATCCACCCGGGTATCGCGACTCTCATCGCTGCTTGCCACATGCAAACCGACCGCCGCACCGGGCAGGCCGTTGCCCCATTTGCCCCAGTACAGACCGGAACGCGCCACCGCCAAAGAGGAGTTATAGCTGCCGCTGCTGCTAAAGCGTTGAGCGGATGAACCGGACGATGCCGAGCTGACCGCCAGGCTGCCGCTGCCGTATTCGCCGCCGGTTTTGCCATAAACGGAAGCATTCAGCTTGTTTTCCTGACTACCGTTGAGGTTCACACCGATTTCCTGCTGATTCTGCGCATCGAAATACCAGTTCTGCGCCACGTTATAGCCAATCTGATCTTTGTTGTTGCGATCGGTTTGGTAGGTCATGCCGAGCGAACTGTAGCTCGAACGTGAATTGACGGTCGGGGTGCTGACGCGCGAGAGTGAAACTGAGAGGAAGCCGCCATTATCGCGCTGGGTTCCGCTGCTGCTGGTGCGGGTAAAGAGATTGGCGCTGGTATTAATATTGATGCCGTTGACGCTAAAACCGCGCCCAAGGCCAGCCTGCCAGGTGGTGGTCTGCGTTTTGCTGTAGAGGTTACGGCGCGCCCACTGTGGCACGACGGCGTTATCATCCAATTGAACGGGCAGCACATTGCGGCCTTCATTCTTGCTGGCGCTGTAGCCGGCATTCAGATACCAGCTTTTCACTGGCACGCTGAACATCAGGCTGCTGCTCTGGTAGCACCCGCTGAAACCGTATTGCCCACCGTTGTTGCTGTAGCAATCCTGCGCATACAAGGCGCTGCGGTAGAAACTGAGGGAGAATCCGTCGTTATAGGCGACCTGCTGGATATTGCCGCGCGAGCCTTCGCTGCCTTTCAGGTAGCTAAAGCGGGTGGTGAGAATGCCGTCGAGCAGCGGGTTATCAAAGCCGTGACTCCAGTCGAGCGCGCTTTCGATAAAGCGGTTGCGATTGGTCACGGCGACACCGCCGGTCAGCGCAGCGTCTTGCGTCACAGGCACTTTGATGCCCGCCTGCATCACGCGGCGGTCGGCGCTCTGCTGTGACGCAGCGCCGTTGCCCTGCATCTCGCGATCGGGAATGGTTCCGCCTTGTACAAACCATTCAATGTTCTGGCTGGTGGCATTGCCGGTACGACTAAAAGGTACCTGTTCGGTACGTGACAACTGATTCTCTTCATAGATGCGCAACGTCACGCTGTAGCTGCCATTGGGAAAGGCGCTAGTATCGAGGTTTTGCGTGCCCGCATTGAGGTAAAAGGTGCCCAGCAGTTGTTGCCCGCGATAAGCATCAATACGCGACGGACGCGTAATAAACACCGTCACCGGCGTGCCTTGCGCCGCCTGTGCGCGGTTCATCCAGGCGAGCGTCGAACCGACGCGCGCACCTTCAATGGTGCTAAGCGGCAACTGGCTTAAAGTAATGTTGCCGCCGGCGTTGCTAAAGATATCGCGCGAATCCATGCGTCCGGCCTGCACGTAATAGCGTTTGCCGAGATCGCGGCGCAGAAACACGTTGTTAAAGCGCACTTCCTGATGACTCTGCTGACGGTATTTTTGCGCCAGATAGTCCCAGTCGATACCGGCATAGCTGTTTTCAGTGAGTCCAAGCGCGCCCGCACCCTGCAGGGATAACGTTTGGTCATCGCGATTGGTGACGAAATTGATATTCTGCTGATGAATAAACGCCGCTTCCGTTTCGGCGGTCTGCTGGTAGTAGGGCGATGCGTTGTCTGCCGCCAGCGGCACAAATTCCGGGCCGAGAAACAGCGCCACTTTGGCATTATTTTCGTCGTAGATCAGCGCGAGGGAATCGGTTTCCAGATAGTCGCAGCCTGCTGCGCCGCCGTTGCTGCTGCATGCCTTGTTGCCGTTGCGTGCCAGCGGTGCACTGATCAAATGGTCTAAGCGCTTTTCCTTCTGCGGATCCTTTTGATAATGCTGCATCACCGCCCGTGCAACCTGATGCGGTTTTAAGAACGTGACGGTATCAAGCGAAACAGAGGCTTCAAACAGGCCGAGCGATTGCCCGTAAACAGAAAGGTTGACCCACAGCGTCTGGCCGGTAACCAGCGATTCAAAACCAGGCGGAACCTGCGTGGCAGCGCGGGCTGCAAGAGAGGGGATCAGGGTAATGAAAGAGGCTATTAATACGACGCGAATATTGACCTTCATTACAGCATCCTGCTGAAAAAGAATAATAAGGGGGGCGACCTGCCTAATGCCGCTCACTTAAGCAATAAATTGCCTATGTAAGCAGGTGCGCATGAATGCGCACCCTACGAAAACCTCGCCAACTGCTGTAGGGTCGCCATTCATGGCGACCGATTACGCTTAACTGACGTGCATTAGGTGCGAATGCCCCCCGAAATAATTGATCAGTCAATGCCGACAAATTAGCTCTGCGTGGTGGCCTGAGTAATTAACAGGCTGATCACGCCGGAATAGGTACCGGTTGCCAGCACGCCTTGCGTGGTCTGCGAGATTTTCAGTGGCAAGACTGACGAACCGTTGGCGGTACCCGCCGGGAACAGCGAGGCGTAAGTCAGCGGTGTGTTGGTGGTAGTAATCGGTTTTAAATCCGCGCCCAGCGTGACGGTCAAGGGTACCGCTGTACCGGTGACGGTATTGTTAAGCTGAGCAGCGCTCACCAGCGCAACGTTAATATTGGCGGTTTGCGAGTTCGACCAGATTTTGGTGTCCAGTGAATAGGTAGACAAACCACGGCCCGGAATATATTGCATATTAATGGTGCCCGGTAATGCGGTTCCGTCCGCCTGGGTCATATCGACCGTCGAATCGACATTCGCATTCACCGTAATATCTTTCTGCACCGCCTGTGCATTAAATACAGCCGTTAACGCAGCAGCGATGACAAGTGGTTTAATTAATTTTTGCATTTGTAGCTCCGTGAAAATCCTTGTACTGGCCGTAAATGACCGTCTCATGGGTAGTAAACTGCTTTATAACAAACAGGTTGTTATTCCTTTAATAGGTGTTGATCATTGTCCGATAACGTACTCGGCTATATTCCGCGTGTTGAGATCAATATATTTAATTCTGACTTCCTGAGCAGCGCTTAATTCTGCCGAACTCCAGGCTTTGAAGCGCAGTGTTTCATCCGGATAAACCGTGGCGTGTTCTTTTTTCCACTGGCAGCTGCTGCTGATATGTTGTTTTGAGCAAACCGCCACCTCACGAATCACTACGCGTACCGTACCTGAATTCTTGACTTCGCCCGATGTGGATGCAGTAAGCGATAACCGGGCATTGCGCGGCGGAATATGGACCAGCACGCCCCAGACTAAATTGATGCCGACCTGATTGCTGATGTTATTATTCGGCAGCGATTTATCTTTCAATTCATCCGGGGCAGCAACGGCCTCAAAGTAGACGCGCCAGGCGGTCTCTTTTTCCGGCGGTTGTAATGAAATCAGCCGAATGATGCGTTGAGAACCGGAAGCGAGCGCGAACTTATCCGGTGTGGCGATAAGCGGGCGCGAAACGGCATCCTCAAGCAATATTTCTTTTTCAAACGGTGTCGCAGGACGCTCAATTCGCTTGATGCTGACGCGAATAAACTGCGCTTCACCACTCTGTGATAATGTCTGCACCTGTGCCGCACCCTGATTATTCAGGGTGACTTCCATTGGATAGATACTCATATTTGCCCATGCTGATGGCATAGCAATAAAACCCATGAGGATCAGAGGGTAAGCGAGTTTTTTTAGCAGATAATTATTGGATGAAATACTCAATGAAAAGCCGTGATGCAGCGTTTTTTGCGGTGAATCGTCCATGATAAATCCTTATGAAATCCATTAAAAACCTGTCGGATATTCCCTGTGAAAATCGGCATAGCTATAAGCCAGCGTGGCTTAATCAAGCGGAATAACCGTGCGTTAAGAAAGTTCTCATAAGGGCTTTGTTAAGTCACTGTCCATTTTTGTGGTTAATTTTTTTAAGCCGTGCTGCAAAGGGAATACTTGCCAAAATATCGCAACCTAACTTAATGAAATAGCTATAAAAACAAAAATTAATTTACAGGCTTAGAAATGGCCTTATCAGGTTAAAATAAAATCAGGCTTTACAAAAAATAGCGCATTGATGGTAAGATCGTACTCGGAAGGGCAAAAAGACCCTTGTTAATCTTAAAATGTTAACCTCAGAAAAAATGCCTCCCAAAAGCATCATCAACCGATTCTCAACCGGCTTTAAAATAACGTATGAGAAGGTGGGTGGTTTTTGAAATATTTATAATTGATAACCAGGCACACAACACAGCAATATGAAAAGCAAACAGCAACTCACAGCATTAATTTATCATCGCGCAACAGAGATTAAGTCAAATAAAAACATCTCGTTAGTTATGCAGAAGCATTACAAACTGTTGTTTAGACTGTATCTGACTAAGCCGCTCTATTTTAAAGTCATTTTTAAAGCCAATCGCTTTATTATTGGTTCGGCCATTATGGCGTACTCCTTCACCTCAGCAAACCCAACGCTGCGTGATGTAAAAGACTTTTGTAAGAAAACCGGCCTGATTAGCGACAACACCATTGACTCCTTTCTGCTGTTTATTCGGGTAGGCGGGCGTATGGAAGTTAAAAAGGATGCGCAGGATAAACGCAAGTTAACCTACACGGTGACCAGCAAAGCGCTGGATGAAACCCGCGCCTTAATTAATACCATGATGATCCCGTATGGCATGTTGTATGGAGATTTCGACGTTTCGGCATGCCTGAAAATGGAAAACTTTCATGCCGAATACTTTAAAAAATACGCTGAAATTACCCTCAAGCATGTCTACTTATTCGATATGGTGCCAGAGAGTAAAGCCTTCATTTTCAGGGATGCCGGGCATATGCTGCTGATGGATCTTTACATCGAAAGTCTGCAACAAAAAACCACCGTTATTGAGTACAACTACCTGAAAGCGTCACTGAAATGTGGGGTATCGCGTTCGCACATCAAACGCTGCCTGCAGGACGCCGAAGCGGCGGGTTTGCTGACGCTGGACAAAGCCAGCAATACACTCATTTTGCATCTCTCCTTTATGCAAATGGCGCTGGATTATTTTGCGGTCTATATGGCAATGGTCGAGTACGGGTTACGCGGGTTATCCGGCGTGCCTCCGCTACCGGCAAGCATGTCACAATAATCTGTTTTTTCAGTTATTGATGAATTGCCATATTCAACAAATCGATTGCCACTATTGTCGTTTTACATTTATTTGTCCGGGTTTTAATAATTCAGCGGGAATTAATACAGGCCAGATTAAGGCCATACATAATATTTACCTGCAATCACCAAGGACAATATGAAATTAACTTCAATAGCTTTGGCATTAGGTTTTAGCCTGCTGGGAAACACGTTTAATGCTGTAGCCGCCGCTCAACCGGTTAGCGGTGGCAGTTTAACGGTGGGTGTCGAAACCGAACCGACCACTTTTAACCCGCAGCTTAATGGTCAGGACAAAGCGGAAATCACGCTGCGTAACTTCTGGGAATCGCTGCTGGCGCGCCGTCCGGACGGCAGCTTTGTGCCGTGGCTGGCGCAAAGTTATGAGGCCAGCCAGGATGGCAAAGTGATCCGCTTTAACCTGCGTCAGGACGTTACCTTCTCCAACGGCGAGAAGTTCGATGCCAACGCGGTGGCTGAGAACTTCCGCCAAACTCAGGTCGCGCAATATTGCGCCGGCACCAGTTTGTGCCTGATGGGTTCGCACATCGAGAAGATTGAAACGCCGGACGATCACACTGTGGTGATCACCCTGAAAGAGGTTTACTCACCCTTCCTCTCCTTCGCTGCGGGCTTGCAGATTCTGGCCCCGGCCAGCTGGAAATCACCGCAGCTGAAATCGGGCGGCAAAGATCTGGCGGGCACCGGGCCGTTTATTCTCGAAAGCTATGAGAAAGGCCAGCAGGTGACCTACGTTAAAAACCCGAAATACAACTGGGCACCGGCCACCGCCAGGCATCAGGGACCGGCGTATCTCGATCGCGTTACTTATCGCTTCCTGCCGGAATCCTCGGTGCGCACTGGCGCGCTGCTGTCGGGCCAGGTTGATGCCATTGAAGGCATTTCGGGTAACGATGCCGGTGAATTTAAAGACAATCCCGACTTTACCTATCAGCATGCGCTGAACACCGGTACGCCGTATTCGCTGTTCCTCAACGTGGAATATGGCCCGACGCAAGATGTGAAAGTGCGTCAGGCGTTACTGCAAGGTCTGGATATCGATCCGCTGCTGAAGTCGGTGTATCGCGGCGAACGTACCCGCGCGTGGGGCATCACGTCGCCCATCGATCCGCTCTATAACAAAGAGCTGGAGGGCAAATATGGCAACAATCCTGATGCGGCCAACAAGCTGCTGGATGAAGCCGGTTGGAAAACGCGTGATGGCGAAGGTTTCCGCACTAAAGAGGGCCAGCGTCTGCGCATTGAGTTGATTCAGGCGCAGGCGACGGTGCGCGATCAGCGCGATGTGCTGCTGCAGGCGATTCAGGCGCAGGCGCGTCAGCGTCTTGGTGTCGATCTCAAGTTGAATTACGTCGATTCCGGTACTTATGCGGATGTGCGTAAAAGCGGCAAGTTCGGCACCATCGCCAACTCCAACACGCCAACCGATGGTGTGGATATCGAAAACCACTATCGTCCGATCGCTCAGGGCGGAGCAATTAACTACAGCCGCGTCAACGATGAGAAGATCAATGGCTTGCTGGATAAAGCCGCCAGCACGCTGGACCTCAAGCAGCGTCGCGATTTCTACAGCCAACTGCAGCAGGTCGGTTTACCGCAGCTGGCGCTGGCAGTGCCGCTGTATGAACCGGAAGATCAGTTAGCCACCGCCAGCTACGTGCATGGCTACGGTTTCCGCAGCTATAAGCAGATGCCAGAAAGCGTTTACGATGTGTGGGTAACCAAACCGTAATTCTGACTCCGTAGGGTCGCCATTAATGGCGACCTGGCTTTCACATTTGCACCCAACGGTCGCCATTAATGGCGACCCTACGCGATGGTTATTTCCGCGCGGATTATTGCCTCGTCATAAAATACCATTTCCCATATTCAACAAATCGATTGCCGTTATTCTCGGTTTACTTTAATCCGCCGGATTTTAATACTTTCGGCAGGATTGAATAAGGAAACGGTCACCATGAGTCAGCTAATTGAAGTTGCCAAGCCCGACGATGCGGAAGAAATATTTGCGCTGTTGCAGCGTGCCTACGCCGCGCTGGTGGCGCTGGATGTGCATTTCACTATTTCACAGGGCAACGTCGAGCAGGTTCGCCGCGTCATTGAGCAGGAAACCGTGCTGGTGCTGCGCAAATGGAAACGCTCAGTAGCGACCGTCACGGTGCGTTTTCCGTGGCAGCAGGATGAAAATGCACCTTCGTCGCTGCCGTTTATCCACTGGTTTGCTGTCGATCCTGATTACAAAGGGCAGGGCTTTGGCCGCGACATCATTACCTACGCCGAAGAAACTCTGCTGAAAGAGACGCTGAAAGCGCCGGGCGTCTATCTCGCCACCGCCATCAAGCATCCGTGGCTGAGCGAGCTCTATCTGCGTCGCGGTTATCAACCGTTTCATCACCGCACCAATCCATTAGGCGAAGCGCTGGTGTTTCTGAAAAAGGAATTCAACCCGCCAGCCGATCAACCTATCGCCAAAATCGCCTGAACAACTAAAAAAGCACCTGCAACCACCAAGGATCTTATGAAAGCGAATTCAATCACTCTCGCGCTGGGTGTCACCTGCCTGCTGGGAAGCGCATCACTGTTCGCCGCAGAGCAACCGCGCAGCGGCGGCAGCTTAACCTTTGGCGTCGAAACCGAACCTGTGCCGTTTAACCCGCAGCTGAACGGGCAATCCAAAGCGGAAGTGACGCTGCGTAACGTGTGGGAATCGCTGCTGGCGCGCCGTACCGACGGCAGTTTCGTACCCTGGCTGGCAGAAAGTTATGAGGTCAGCCCGGACGGCAAAGTGTATCGCTTTAGCCTGCGCCGCGATGTCACCTTTTCCAACGGCGAGAAGCTGGATGCCAACGCGGTGGCCGAGAATTTCCGCCACGTGCAGGATGCGAAGTATTGCGCCGGTAGCAGCATCTGTGCCTTGGGCGCGCGCATTGCCAGCGTGGCGACGCCGGACGATCACACCGTCACCATCACGCTGAAGCAGGGCTATTCGCCGTTCCTGTCGTTCGCCGCCAAATTGCAGATTCTGGCGCCGGCCAGCTGGAACTCACCGCAGCTGAAAGCCGGTGGCAAAGAGATCGCCGGTACCGGGCCATTTATTATCGAAAGCTACGAAAAAGGCCAGCAGGTGACGTTGGTGCGCAATCCGCACTACAACTGGGCGCCCGCCACCGCCAAACATCAAGGTCCGGCATATCTCGAACGCGTGACCTATCGTTTCCTGCCGGAATCCTCGGTGCGCACCGGCGCGCTATTGTCCGGTCAGTTGGACGCGATTGAAGGCATCTCCGGCAATGACGCCGGTGGATTCAAAGACAACCCCGACTTCACCTATCAGCACGCGCTGAATACCGGCACGCCTTATTCGCTGTTCCTCAACGTGGAATACGGCCCGACGCAGGATGTGAAGGTGCGTCAGGCATTACTGCAAGGACTGGATATCGATCCGCTGCTCAAGTCGGTGTATCGCGGTGAACGCACCCGCGCGTGGGGCATTACCTCGCCGGTCGATCCGCTCTACAACAACGATCTCGAAGGTCAGTACGGTAACAATCCCGCCGCCGCCAACCAGCTGCTGGACGAAGCGGGCTGGCAAACGCGCGACAGCGACGGTTTCCGCACCAAAGACGGCCAGCGTTTGAGCATTGAGGTGATTCAGGCGCAGGCAACGGTGCGCGATCAGCGCGATGTGCTGCTACAGGCGGTACAAGCGCAGGCGCGTCAGCGTCTCGGCGTGGACCTCAAACTGCGCTATGTCGATTCCGGCACCTATACCGACGTGCGTAACACCGGCCACTTCGGCTCGATTGCTAACTCGAATACCGAAACCGACGGCATTGATATCGAAAACCACTATCGCCCGGTGAAAGCCGGCGGGCCGATTAACTACAGCCGCGTCAACAGCCCGCAAATCAACGGCTGGCTCGATCAGGCAGCAGCGACGCTGGATATCAATCAGCGCCGTAAATTCTACAGCCAGCTGCAGCAATACGCGCTGCCACAGCAGGCGCTGGCGATCCCGTTGTATGAACCCGAAGACCAGATCGCCACCGCCAGCTACGTGCACGGTGCCGGTTTCCGCAGTTTTAAACAGATGCCGGAGAACGCGTACGACATCTGGCTCAGCGACCACTAATCAGGAGGCGAAGATGAGTCTGGAAAGCATTGTCACCCGCACGCCACGCGCGCGTCGGCCATCGGTGTGGCGCAGCGACCTGACGCGCCGCATCGTCAGCCGTCTGTTGGGCGGCGTACTGGTGCTGTGGGCGGCGGTATCGCTGGCCTTTCTCGGCGTGCATCTGGCGCCGGGCGATATCGTCAGCCTGCTGATCGGTGAGCAGCTGCGTACGCCCGCGATTGAGGCGGCGATCCGCGCTGAATGGGGCCTGAACGAACCGCTGTGGTGGCAATATCTGCACTATATGTGGCGCGTGCTGCACGGCGATTTTGGTCGCTCTTACATGCTCAATACCGAAGTCAGCCATCTGCTGGCCACGCAGCTGTGGCCAACCATCAAACTGACGCTGGCGGCGCTGCTGGTCAGCATCATTTTTGCGGTGGTGATTGCCATCGGCACCGCGCATCGTCGCGTTGGTCGCCGCGTGGCTAACGGTGTCGAACTGCTGCTGGCGTCCACGCCCTCTTTCTGGATGGGCATCGTGCTGCTGTTTATTTTCAGCTTCACGCTGCGCTGGTTCCCGGTGGCGGGCGATCGCTCGCTATCGTCGCTGGTGCTACCTGCGCTGGCGCTCGGTCTGGCGCAGGGCGCGGTGATCGCTCAGCTGCTGCGCCGCGAGCTGGAGCGCGCGCTGGATGCGCCATTCACCCTTACGTTACGTGCGTGGGGCGTGGGGGAAACCACTATTCGTCTTCGCCACGCGCTGCGTCATGCGGCGCTGCCCGCCGTCACGTTAACCGGCTGGCTGGTGGGCGGATTGCTGAGCGGCGCGGTGATCACCGAACAGGTCTTTGGACGTCCCGGCCTCGGCAAACTCACCGTCGATGCGGTGCTGGCGCAGGATCTGCCGGTGGTGCTGGCGGTGGCGATTCTCTCAGCGCTGATCTACGTGGTGATGAGCACCCTGGTTGACATCCTGTCGCTGTGGATTGATCCGCGTCTGCGCGGGGAGAGCAAATCATGATTGCCACACTGCAACGCCTTCCGGTTGCGCTGCCCGCCGCGGTGTGGGCGGCGATTCTGTTTCTCATTGTATTGGCAATCGCGGTGATCGCGCCGCAGTGGCTGGCGCACAGCGATCCGCTGCTGGCCGATCCGGTTAACGCGCAGCTGCCGCCGTCGGCGCAGCACTGGCTGGGCACCGATCAGCTGGGACGCGATCTGCTGACGCGCGTGATCTACGGCAGCCGCTATTCGCTTTTGATCAGCGTGGCGGCGATGGCGCTGGCGGTGGTGTTTGGTACCTTGCTGGGATTGGTGGCGGCGCTGGCGCGTGGCGTGGTGGATGAGCTGCTGAGCCGCGCGGTGGATGTGATCTCCGCCTTTCCCGATCTGCTGCTGGCGCTGATGCTCATCGCCTTCACCGGGCCCGGCACCAACAACCTGATTATCGCGCTCGGCGTCGCGTCGGTGCCGCGTTTTGCTCGCGTGGTACGCGCACAAACCTACAGCGTGATGACCTCCGGTTACGTTGAGCAGGCGCGCACCTTTGGCCTGTCGCGCTTCACGCTGATTACGCGCCACATCCTGCCGCACGCCATTGCGCAGGTGCCAGCGCTGGCCACGCTTGGGCTCGGCACCGCGATTATCGGCACCGCCGGATTGAGTTTTCTCGGCATGGGGCCGCAGCCGCCGACCGCAGAATGGGGCCTGATGTTGGCGGAAGGACGCAACTATCTGCGTAACGCGTGGTGGATCGCCGTGTGGCCGGGCGTGTTTATTACGCTGACGGTGATTGCGGTGAATACGCTCGGTCGTTACTGGCAGGCACGCTTTGAAGGACGATCCGCATGAGTCAGCCGTTTATTGATATCCAGAATCTCTCGATCCGTTTCGGGCCGCAGCAGGTGGTGAAAAACCTCAACCTGCAAGTCGCGGCAGGCGAATCGGTGGCGCTGGTCGGGGAATCCGGTTCCGGCAAAACCCTGACCGCGCGCAGCCTGCTTGGCCTGCTGCCGGAAGGCGCGGTGTTAACCGCCGACCGTTTTACCATCGACGGCCGCGATATGCGCCACGCCAGCCGCAGCGACTGGCGCGCGCTGCGCGGTCGTCGCATTGGCTATGTGTTGCAGGACGCGCTGGTGTCGCTCGATCCGCTGCGCCGCATTGGTCAGCAGTTAAGTGATGCCCTAAGCGCCGCCGGTCATCGCGGCAATTTGCAGGACAAAAGCATCGAACTGCTAAAGGCGGCGGGCATTCACGATGCCGAAAGCCGCCTTGAACGCTATCCGCATCAACTTTCGGGCGGCCAGCGCCAGCGTGCGTTAATCGCTACCGCGCTGGCCGGCACGCCAACTTTATTGATTGCTGATGAACCGACCACTGCGCTGGATATGACGGTACAGCGGCAGATTCTGCAACTGCTGGCGCAGCGCCGCCGCGACGGCCACGGCCTGCTGCTGATCAGCCACGATTTGGCGGTGGTAGCGGAACTGGCGGATCGCGTGCTGGTAATGCGCGATGGCGAAGTGGTGGAGCAGGGCCACAGCGGCCCGCTGCTCAATCGTCCGCAACACGCCTGGACGCAGCGCCTGCTGCGCGCGGTGCCGACGCCCGCCACGCGCGGTTTGCGCCTCAGTGCAGCGGAACCGACGCCGCTGCCGCCGCGCCCGACATGCAGCAGCGCGCCGCTGCTGGAGGGCATCGGCCTGCACAAAGCCTACGGCGATCGTCTGGTGCTCAACGACATCAACTTCACACTGCACGCCGGGGAAACGCTTGGCGTGGTCGGCGAATCCGGCTCCGGCAAAACCTCGCTGGTGAAAGTAGTGATGGGCTTAACCGAACCGGACAGCGGCACGCTACTGCTGGAAGGGGAGCGCTGGGATCGTCTGCCGGAGAAAGCGCGTCGCGCCCGGCGTGCGCGGCTACAGCTGATCGCGCAGGACCCGTTCAGCTCATTTGATCCGCGCTACACGGTGGAAAAAATTATCGGCGAAAGCCTCGATAGCGCCGGGATTTACGGCGATGCGCGGCGACAGCGGGTGCGCCAGCTGCTGGATGAAGTGCAGCTTGGCGACCGCTTCCTGCAGCGTTATCCGCAACAGCTTTCCGGCGGTCAGCGTCAGCGCGTAGCGATTGCGCGCGCTTTTGCGCCGAATCCGGCGCTGCTGGTGGCCGATGAACCGGTCAGCGCGCTCGACGTTTCGGTACAAGCGCAGGTGCTGGATCTGCTGGCTGACATGCAGGCCGAACACGGCACCGCGCTGCTGTTTATCTCTCACGATCTCGGCGTGATCCAGCATCTGGCGGATCGCGTGCTGGTGATGCAGAACGGGCAAGTGGTGGAGAGCGGAGCGCTGCAGCAAGTGTTCGCCGCGCCGCAGCATCCGTGGACGCAAAAACTGTTACAGGCGCTGCCGGTCATTCCCGACTGGCAGCCCGCAAACGCATATTAAGGAGAGCAGAATGAGTCAGACACAACGTCAGCTGCGGCTGGGCGCGATTATTCAGGGCGTATCCGGCAACATGTCGGCATGGCGTCATCCCGATGCGGTGGCGGATGCCAGCATTAACATCGATTACGTGCTGGATCTGGCGCGCAAAGCCGAGCAGGCGAAGATCGATTTCCTGTTTGTCGCCGACGGTTTGTACATCACGCCGCAGTCGATTCCGCACTTCCTCAACCGTTTTGAGCCGATCACTTTGTTGTCGGCGCTGTCGCTGGTAACTAAAAAAATCGGCCTGGTCGCCACGCTTTCAACCTCCTACAGCGAGCCGTTTACCGTGGCGCGCCAGTTTGCCAGCCTCGATCACCTGAGCGGCGGTCGCGTTGGCTGGAACGTGGTGACCTCGCCGCTGGAAGGCTCGGCGAAAAACTTCTCGCGCAGCACGCATCCGGAACATGACGAGCGTTATCGCGTCGCCAGCGAATATTTGCAGGTGGTGAAAGGGCTGTGGGATTCGTGGGAAGGCGATGCTTTTGTGCGCGACAAACAGAGCGGGGAATTCTTCGCCGCCGACAAGCTGCATACGCTGAATCATCAGGGACACTACTTCTCGGTGCAGGGACCGCTCAATGTCGGCCGCTCGCCGCAGGGGCGTCCGATTGTGTTCCAGGCAGGCGCTTCTGAAGCGGGTAAAGCCTTCGCCGCCGAAGCCGCCGATGCCATTTACACGCGGCAGGAAACGCTGGAGCAGGCGCGCGAGTTCCGCGAAGACGTGCGTCGCAGGCTGGTGGCGCGAGGGCGGGATGCCGATGATATTCGTGTATTCCAGGGCATCAGCGTGATTATTGGCGAAACCGAGGAAGACGCCGAGCGTCGCTATCAGCAAACTGCCGAGCTGGTGACTATTGATAAAGCGCTGGAGTATCTTGGCCGCTACTTCGAGCATCACGATTTCAGTCAGTACGCGCTGGATGCCCCTTTCCCGGACATTGGCGAGCTGGGCAGCAACAGCTTCCGCAGCACCACCGACAAGATTAAGCAGAACGCCCGTGAACGCGGCTTAACGCTGCGTCAGGCGGCGCTGGAAGAAGCCACGCCACGCCCGAGTTTCCTCGGTACGGCGGAGCAGGTAGCGGAAGGGCTGGCGAACTGGTTCCTGCAAGGTGCAACCGACGGCTTTATCGTGCGCGGCGGTACGCCAACCGCGTTTGATGATTTCGTGGCACAGGTGATTCCGCTGTTGCAGGCGCGGGGTATTTATCGCAAAGAGTATGAAGGCGAGACGCTGCGCGAGAACCTGGGATTGGCCGAGCCGGAAAACCAGTTCGCCGTGCAGCGTGGTCGTCAGCAGGTAGCGTAATGTTGGCAAGGTCGCCATAAATGGCGACCCTACAAAATCCCGCACATTTCCCGTAGGGTCGCCATTTATGGTGACCGTTTTAATTGATAAAGATGGTTACAACGCCGTCACGCCTAGCGCGGCGGCACGATCTTTTAACTCCCGCACTTCGTCATAAACGCCTGATGTAGCTTAATGTTGGCAAGGTCGCCATAAATGGCGACCCTACAAAATCCCGCACATTTCCCGTAGGGTCGCCATTTATGGTGACCGTTCCAATGGATAAACAGGTGTTTACAACGCCGTCACGCCCAGCGCGGCGGCGCGATCTTTCCACTCCCGCACTTCGTCATAAACGCCTGATGTAGCTTAATGTTGGCAAGGTCGCCATAAATGGCGACCCTACAAAATCCCGCACATTTCCCGTAGGGTCGCCATTTATGGTGACCGTTCCAATGGATAAACAGGTGTTTACAACGCCGTCACGCCCAGCGCGGCGGCGCGATCTTTCCACTCCCGCACTTCGTCATAAAACGCCCGTTCGCTCACGCTGAACCCGCTGATCAAACTCTCCGCCAGCAGATCCTGATAACGCGTATCGCTGGTCAGCTCGCTCAACGCACCGCGCAGTTTTTCAAGGGTTTCCGCATCGGTTTTGGCCGACGTAATCAGCG
The DNA here is from genome assembly GCF_900116775.1 of Pantoea sp. YR525. Classification (NCBI taxonomy): domain Bacteria; kingdom Pseudomonadati; phylum Pseudomonadota; class Gammaproteobacteria; order Enterobacterales; family Erwiniaceae; genus Pantoea; species Pantoea sp. YR525. The sequence goes on along the minus strand of NZ_FPBU01000002.1, from coordinate 607,712 downwards.
GCAGCGCGGCGCACAGCGGCGTTTCGCCGATGATCTCCAGTCCGGCCAACTCCTCTGGATAATTGCGGCGCAGCAGCGCCCAGGTGATGCAATCAATCGCCGCGATATCCGCATCGCCGGCACGCAACGCCGCCAGCGACTGACGATGGCTGCCGCTAAAACGGGTGTCGCTGAAGAATTTTCCGTTCTGCGCCAGCGGGGCAATCACGTAGCGCAGCGAGTTGAAGCCGGAGTGCGAATCGTTGCTGTTGCACACCGCGCGCCGTCCACGAAAATCGCTGAGCGTCAGGTTCTCATCTTCGCGGCGTGCCACCAGCCAGCTGCGATAGCGCTTGCCGTCGCAGCCCTGCGCGCTGGAGTGAAAGGTGCCGACCAGCTGCACATCGGGCAGCAGTTCCACCAGCGGATAACAGCAGGTTTGGCCCAGCAGCAATTGCTCATCGCGCCAGTGCGGTAGTAAATCCTGCGGCCAGCTAACCTCAGCTGGCACGCCGCGTTGTTGCAGCAGCGTCGTTAGCGCTGAGGTCAGGCCGATAGTTGCCTGATGATTGATGTCGTACATCGGTAACGAAAGAGTGGGCATCCTGTGCATCCTTTTGCGTACCCGGATGGGCATTAACCTCGACCGATTTGCGCCAGAAGCGGGTTATCCACTCGCCATAACCGGCGACGCGAAAACCGTGATTACGCTGATGATAGCCATCGCGATACAGCAAATAGACTTTGCGTAATCCGTACCACGGCAAACCGGGCAGATCGTGATGTACAGAATGATAGTTGAGATTGAGGAACAGCAAGCGCCACGGCAGCGCGGCTTCGTTATTGACTGAGCGCGCCAGCGGTTCTTCTTCAGCGCGATGCTCGTAGAAGGATCGTACTTTGGTCAGCATCAGCGCCGGATAACTCACCGTCAGCACGAACCACAGCGGCGATAAACCGTGCAGCGTCATCCAGTAAAACAGCCCGCTCAGCAAGCTGAGATGAATAGTCCACATCGCCATCGCCGGTGTATCGCGCTGGATAAAGGCATTCAGCAAGGTTTTGACGGTCGCGCCCATATCCAGCAGCGGGCCGATCAGTAAGCGGCCGGGAAAAGTATTACGCAGATGAATTACCTGCTGCTGCCACGGCTTGAGTTGCGCCCAGCGCGCCGGTGAAAGGTAGTAGGTTTCCGGATCTTCATCGGGATCGGTCAGCGTGTGATTGCGATGATGCGCCAGATGCGAATCGCGATATAAACCATACGGATACCACACCGCCAGCGGCAGCGTGCCGAACAGCTGGTTGAGCCGGGGAAAACGTGTCGGGTGACCGTGAATCAACTCATGCTGCAGCGACATATACCAGGTGGTAAACAGGATCAACAGCAGCGTGCTCAAGGTTAATCCCAGCGTTTGCCAATAGACAACGCTGGCGAACCAGCCGCCGTACACCGCCACCATCAATAGCCACGTTGGCAATTCGCTGCGCCACAGCCAGCTGCGCGCCAGTTGATGCACCACCTCGCGCTGTTGCGCGCTGAGATAGGCGGATGTCCCTTTACTCATGGAGAAGCTGAACCTGTGAACAGAGATTAGGCCTCTGACGATGATTGATCACCGTGATGAACACAAAGAATCTCTTTTTCTTACTTATGCAAAAAAGTTGATGAAGCGCGCGAAATCTATTGGCTATCAGTCACCTCGTCTGTGGCGTAACCTTGCTGCATTGAAAACGTTCGAGCCTGCGTGGCTCACGAGGAGAATTTCAGCATGAAAAAGATTGGCTTCTTATCCTTTGGTCACTGGACCCCATCATCACAATCCGCCACCCGTTCGGCGCAGGACGTCCTGCTGCAATCGATTGATTTAGCGGTCGCGGCTGAAGAGTTGGGTGCCGATGGCGCCTACTTCCGCGTGCACCACTTTGCGCGTCAGTTGAGTTCGCCGTTCCCGCTGCTGGCGGCGGTCGGTGCGCGTACCAAAAAGATCGAAATTGGTACCGGCGTGATTGATATGCGTTACGAAAACCCGCTGTATATGGCGGAAGATGCCGGTGCGGCGGATCTGATTTCTAACGGTCGTCTGCAGCTCGGCCTGAGCCGTGGCTCGCCGGAGCAGGTTATCGAAGGCTATCGTTACTTTGGCTTTGATCCGCAGAATGGTGAAAGCGATGCCGATATGGGCCGTCGTCATACCGAGGAACTGCTGGAAGTGCTGCGCGGTGAAGGTTTTGCGAAACCGAATCCGCAGCCGATGTTCCCGAATCCGCCGGGCTTGCTGCGACTTGAGCCGTTCTCGGCCGGTTTGCGTGAGCGTATCTGGTGGGGATCGGGTTCCAATGCAACATCCATCTGGGCAGCGCAGCAGGGCATGAACCTGCAAAGCTCAACCCTGAAAGATGATGAAACCGGCGAGCCATTCCACGTACAGCAGGCGAAGCAGATTCGTGCTTATCGTCAGGCGTGGGAAGCAGCGGGCCATCAGCGTACGCCGCGTGTTTCGGTGAGCCGCAGCATCTTTGCGCTGACCAACGACACCGACCGCGCCTACTTTGGTCGCAGTGGACAGGATCAGGATTCGGTAGGTTTCCTCGACGAGAAAACCCGCGCTATCTTTGGTCGCAGCTACGCCGCTGAGCCGGATCAGTTGATCAAACAGCTGGCGCAGGATGAAGGGATTGCTGAAGCGGATACGCTGCTGCTGACCATTCCGAACCAGTTAGGCGTGGATTATTGTGCGCACGTGATTGAGAGCATTTTGACCCACGTTGCACCGGAGTTGGGTTGGCGTTAAGTCTAAGATTTCGTAGGGTCGCCATTTATGGCGACCTGATACGCATGTTAAAAAATCAAATTCAATCCGCCGCCAACTCCCACCACAGCTTATCCAGCGCGTAATAACGGTCACGTTCAGACTCGGGCTGATTCAAATCGCGTTTCCACGGTTTCGCCAGAATGAAGTGCAGGTTCTTCACCTCATCTTCGCGCCACATCTTACTGTGCTGGAACGGCAAGGTTTTCAGCGCATTGTATTTATACGAAAGCGGTAACCAACGATCTTCGAACACTTCATTGAGTAAATCCTGCTCGGAGAACGGATAGCGACGCAAATCGGTAATGCCCGCCACTTTCTCCTGCAGCCACTCGAACACCGCCAGATCCGGCTTCAGCACCAGGAAACCGCCGTTCAGATAGCGATCAAGCGTGGAGGGTGCCGGTTCGCCGCGATCCTGCCAGGTATAATGGCAATTCTCCGGCTGCCAGCTGGCCGGATAGCTGGCGATCTTGTTGGGATTGCAGCGACAGGCGTGACACGCTGCCAGCGCATGCTTGCCCAGGTCGAGCGTGAACAGCTCATCCATATTGCGCAGCACCAGCATATCGGCATCGAGAAATACCACGCGCTCGCAGTCAACCAGCTCCCACGCGCGCAGTTTGCTCCACACTTCACCGAACTGCGCCGAAGCGTAATGCTGCTCCAGTTCGGCATTTGGCATCAGCGGATCCACCGGATGGATTACGCAGCCCAGCGCCTGCAAGGCTTCACGCGTCTCCAGATCGATGGCGTCAGTGACCATCACAATCAGCGGCCAGCGGGTTTCACTGCGCTTCAGCGAGCGGTGCAGCGCCTTCACGCCAATAAAATAGTCCGGCTGCGTTAACAGCGTTACCCATGCAAACATGGTTTCTCCCCCTCAAACTTAATCAAACAAAGCAGTGACATAGTCATTGCTAAAACGGCGTTGTGGATCGAGCTGGTTGCGCACCGCGCGGAAAGCGTCCCACTGCGGATAGATATCGCGCCACTGATAGCGCTGCGGGTCGTAATATTTGCCCCAGTGCGGACGTCCGCCTTCGGCTGCCAGCAGCTTCTCAACTTCGGTAAGAAAATGCAGGCCATCCTGCGATAGCGAACCGTCATCGGCGTAATAGACCACGAAGCCGAAGAAGCAAGTAGCGTGCTGATACGCCGGACTGAGCCAGGCTTCAGACGCGCCGGTGCAACGCAGAATGATCGGATAGTGCATATGCGGATGATTCTCGGCATACCACGCTTTGATTTTGCTGATAATCTGCGGCGTTTTCTCCAGCGGCACGCCGATCTCAACGTTGATCTGCGGCACGGCAATACCGCGACAAAACAGCTGATAGATATCGCCGCTGATATCGGTGAAATCGCGGAAGCGCGTCACGGTGCGAAACTGCTTGCCGCCTTTGCCGTGAATCTGCGTATCACGATGCATCTGCGCCAGCGTCTGATCGATGGTGTCATTCAGGCTGCTGTCGGTGTCATCGCCATGCTCAATCACTTCACGCTGATTGGCATGCCAGGCTTCAGCCTCTTCGTCGCTGGCCTCGTGCGCGTTCCATACGTGCATCAGGTTGTCATCGACAAACCACCAGGCTTTGCTCATCTCATACTGCTGATTCCACTCAACCAGATCCTTTTCCAGCGTATCGGCGGAGACGGCAAACTTGTGGCAGGTAAACAGGCGGAAAGGGCGGGTGCGCAGCGTCACGGCGGTAACAATGCCTAAAGTGCCGAGCGAAACTTGCGCGGCGGCGAAATCGGGCTCACCGCGCACAAGTTCACGCACGCTGCCGTCGGCCAACACCATGCGGATGCGCAACGCTTCATCGGCGATTGAGCTTTGTGCTAAACCCTGGCCGTGCGTGCCAGTGGCCATCGCGCCCGCCAGCGTTTGCACTGCAATCACGCCCGGCGACGAGGCCAGCATGCGATCCATCCCGGTTAAGGTGCTGTAAACCTGTTCCAGTGGCGTGCCGGCGGCAAAGGTGACGCTGTCGGCGTCTTGCGCAATCACGCCGTTGAACGCGCTGAGGTCCAGCAGCAAATCCTCCTCATTCACGCCCAGCATGCGGCCCGGCGACAAGCGGCTGCCCAGCACGCGCACTTTGCCGCTAGCGCTGCGCAGCAGTTGTTGTAACTCCGCTTCCGTTTGCGGCTGTTGTAACTGACTACGCTGACCAACCACCGTGTTTTGCGCCCAGTTCCACAGTGCGCTGTCCTGGTCAGTATTGTGCGTATGGCGTAAGGGATAAAGGTGGGGGTCTTTGTTCACTACGGCGTTCCTTAAATTGAGGTCTGTGACGGTCCCAGGATTTAAAGCGTAGACCATCAGCGCACAGCCGCAGCCTACGGGGCTTTGCGCACGTAACGCAGCGTGGCGGTGACGGCTAACTGGCGATTACGGCGGATGCTGTCCTCTTCGCTATCGTTTGGCGTGAACAGCGTGTGGAAGGTGTAACGATTGGAGACGTGGTGCACACAAATACTGCTGAGCAAGCGGTGTACATCGACGGTATCCAGCCCATCAATAAACAGCCCTTGCTGTTGGCCGCGCGTCAGAATGTCATCCAGCAAATCGAGTGCACTTTTGTTGAGTGCCTTGATGCGTTCGGATTGCATGATGTAGCGCCCGCGCAGCAGGTTTTCGGTACACACCAGCCGCATAAAATCCGGGTGGGAAACGTGGTAATCGAAGCTGGCTTCCACCAGTTTGGTCATTGCCAGTTCCGGCTCCATCTCGGCGAGATTAAGCCCAGTTTCGTGCTCACGAATCGCCTGATACACCTGTTCCAGCACCTCAATATACAGCTGCTCTTTATTGCTGAAGTGGTACACCACCATGCGTTTGGTGGTTTGCGCGTGTTCAGCAATCTGCTCCAGCCGCGCACCCTGCATGCCGAACTCGGCGAACATTTTCAGCGCACCGGCAAGGATGCGTTTCTTCAGCCCTTCAGGGTCATTTTTTCGTTTAATTGTGGTGTCCGACATAGCGCTCAGTAACAAGTCCATCAAAAGGGGAAGGATAACACAGCCATTTTCTCGCTTGTGGCGATGCGAGCGGCGCGCGGCTTTATGCTTTTCAGGAATAGCTTTCCTGAATAAATCATAATGCGGGAATAAGCAACTGCGTATACTGCGGTCATCTGTCGTCACGACAGCTTATTTTGACTCGCGCAATTATAACGATCGGGAAACACTTTATGCACACACGTTTTGTCTCAGTAAAAAATAAATTCTTGTTAAGTGCTGGTGCTTTGCTGCTGGCCAGCGCGGCGCTGTCGCCGTTGTCCATCGCGCACGCAGCGGATAAAACCTCGGTAAAAGTCGGCATCATCAGCGGCGAAGATGAAGATGTCTGGCGCGAAGTGATCAAACAGGCGGCGGCAAAAGGCTTAACGGTGAAAACCGTGATCTTCAATGATTACAACCAGCCGAACGAAGCGCTGCAAAACGGCGAAGTGGATGCCAACGCCTTCCAGCATCAGCCGTTCCTCAATAACCAAATCAAGGTGAATCACTACGACATCGTACGCGTCGGCGATACCGCCGTGTGGCCGATTGGTCTCTATTCGAAGAAAGTGAAAAGCGCCAAAGCGCTGAAAGAGGGCGCGGTGATTGGCGTGCCCAACGATCCCTCTAACGAAGCGCGCGGTCTGGTGCTACTCGAGCAACAAGGTCTGATCAAACTGAAGCCGGGCGTCGGCATTGCGGCCACTACCGCCGATATCACTTCGAATCCGCATCATCTGAAAATCAAAGAGCTGGATTCCGGCATCATCGGCCGTTCCGTTCCGGATCTGGATGCCGCCGTGGTCAACACCGATTGGGCGCTGAAAAGTGGCCTAACCACAGAAGATCGCATTGCGCAGGAGCCGGTAAAAGATAACCCGTACAACAACTTTATTGCGGTGAAGAAAGAGAATGTCAGCGCGCCGTGGGTGAAAACGCTGGTGGCTTCTTATCAGAACGATGCCGTGAAGACCGTGTTTGACAAAGTCTACAAAGGCACGGGCGAAACGGCCTGGTAAGGAACGAAAAAGATGACGCTATTCTCAGCAGCCGAAACGCCCTTTACCGCCGTGAAACGCGGCGTGGCGGAAAGCACTCATGACGAGGCGCAGGTGAAGTTTCGCGACAGCGGCAGCGTGGTGCGCCTGCAAGGCGTGTCACGTCGCTTTGGACCAACCCAGGCGCTGCGCGATATCTCGTTGACGGTGCAGAAAGGCGAAATTCTTGGCCTGATTGGACGCAGCGGCGCGGGGAAATCCACGCTGATCCGCTGTCTCAACGGCCTGGAACAACCCGATGAAGGCGTCATCGAAATCGAAGGCCGCAACATTACCGGCCTGACGGAAAAACAGCTGCAAACGGTGCGCAGTCGCGTTGGCATGGTGTTTCAGCACTTCAATCTGTTATCGGCCAAAACGGTGGCGCAGAACGTGGCGCTGCCGCTGAAAATCGCCGGCATGGATAAAGCGCAGCGCCAGCAGCGCGTGGCGGAATTGCTGGAGCTGGTGGGGTTGGCGGACAAAGCGCAAAGCTATCCGGCGGCGTTATCCGGCGGCCAAAAACAGCGCGTCGGCATTGCCCGCGCGCTGGCGGCCAGCCCGGCGCTGCTGCTGTGCGACGAAGCCACATCGGCGCTCGATCCGGAAACCACGCGCTCGATTCTGGCGCTGCTCAAATCTCTGAATCAAAAACTCGGTATCACCATTCTGCTGATCACTCATGAGATGGAAGTGATCAAATCTGTCGCCCATCGCGTGGCGGTGATTGATGCCGGTGAAATCATTGAACAAGGTCCGGTCTGGCAGGTGTTTGCGCATCCCAGGTCGCAATTGACGCGCACGCTGCTGCGCGGTTTGCTGCCGCAGCTGCCGGAAAATATTGCCGCGCGCCTCAGCGATGAGAAGCAGGGCGATGCCATCTACAGCGTGCACTTTGCCGGTGACGATGCGCAGGGCGATCTGCTCACCCGCTTTGCCGGCGCGCTGCCGGGCAAGTTCCGCCTGCTGCAGGGCGGCATCGATCACATCCAGCACTACGCGGTGGTGCGTTTCTTTATTGCGCTCCCGGCGGCCAACGCGGCCGACGAGCAACAGATTCTCAGCTGGCTGCACGCGCAGCAGGCTCAAGTGGAGTTGGTGGGTTATGTCGCCAGTGATGATTGATCTTTTACTTAATGCGTTAGGCGAAACGGTATTAATGACGGTGATTTCCGGTCTGTTTTCGCTGGTGGCGGGCTTGCCGCTCGGCCTGATTTTGGTGATGACCAGCCCCGGCGGCATCGCCGAACATCGCGGCGTTAATCGCGTGCTGGGCTTGATCATCAACAGCTTCCGCTCGCTGCCGTTCATCATTCTGCTGGTGGCGCTGATTCCCTTTACCCGTTTTCTGGTCGGCACCTCGCTCGGTACCTGGGCAGCGATTGTGCCGCTGTCGATCACCGCAACGCCGTACTTCGCGCGCGTGGCGGAAGTGTCGCTGCGCGATGTCGATCGCGGATTGATTGATGCAGTGCGCGCCATGGGCGCCAGCAAGCTGCGCATTGTCTGGGATGTGCTGATCCCGGAAGCGCTGCCCGGCATTCTGTCTGGTTTTGTTGTCACGCTGGTGGCGCTGATTGGCGCTTCGGCGATGGCCGGCGCAATTGGCGCAGGTGGCCTCGGCGATCTGGCGATCCGTTACGGCTATCAGCGCTTTGAAACCTCAGTGATGATCGCGGTGATTGCGGTGCTGATTGTGCTGGTGTGCGGCATTCAGTGGGTCGGCGACCGGTTGGTGCAGCACATCGATAAACGTCATTGATTTGCCGTGGCCATGTGAACGGTGGTGGCCTTTGTAGGGTCGCCATTTATGGCGACCTAAACGCAACAAGGAAAATGCTCATGTCGCTGAATCCGCTTCAGCTCACGCTGGAAAACAACCTCGAACAACACAGCGCCACTTACCTCAAGGTATCGCAGGCGATATTTCAAAACCCCGAAACCGGCAACAACGAATATTTCGCCAGCGAGCAGCTCACCCAGCTACTCACGGCGCAGGGTTTTGCCGTCACGCGCAACGTCGCCGGCCATGAAACGGCGTTCTACGCGGTCAAGGCCAGCGACAAACCGGGCCCAACCATCGCTTTTCTCGCAGAATATGATGCGCTGATCGGCATCGGCCACGCCTGCGGTCACAACCTGATTGGCACCACCAGCGTGGCGGCTGCCATCACGCTGGCGCAGGTGCTGGATCAAACCGGTGGACGCGTGGTGGTGCTAGGCACGCCAGCAGAAGAGGGCGGATTAGCCGGACCGGGCGGCCCGAAAGGCAATGTGAAAAAGCGCTTTGTCGAAGCCGGATTACTCAAGGATGTTGACGTGGCCTTGATGGTGCATCCAGCGGGCAAAACCCGGCTGACCGAATCCACGCTGGCCAATAATCATCTCTATTTCCACTTCTATGGCAAGCCGTCGCACGCCGCCAGCGCGCCACATGAAGGTATCAACGCGCTGGATGCGCTGGTGCTGCTCTACAACGGTATCAGCGTGCTGCGGCAGCAACTGCCGGATGGCGTGCGCGTGCACGGCATTATCACCAACGGCGGCCAGGCCCCGAACGTGATCCCGGAATACGCCTCGGCGCATTACTACATCCGCGCGGACAGCCGCGGAGTGGTGGAATCCCTTGAACCGCGTCTGCGTGCCATTGCTGAAGGCGTGGCGCTGGCGACCGGCGCACGCGTCGAGATTGATCATCAAATTGGCCCACGCGATTTCAAACTGAACTCAGCGCTGGATGCCTTGCTGCTGGAAGAATTCACGGCTGCGGGCGAAACCGTCGATCTGTCGCCGCAGAAGAACAAAGTTTCCACCGATGCCGGCGACATCAGCCATGCGGTGCCGACGGCGCATCCGTGGCTGAAAATCGGCCCCGACGATCTGATTTTCCACACCGTGCCATTCCGTGAAGCGGCCAACTCTGAGCGTGGTTATCAGGCGCTGCTGATTGGCGCGCGCGTGCTGGCGCGCACCGGCTTACGTCTGCTGACCGATGCGGACGCCTTAAACCATGTCAAAGCGGATTTCGCGCGACAACTATAAAGGAGAGTGATGTGTCGCAAACCTATCGCAGAAAACTCAAAACGCTGGTCGGCGCCAGCAGCGTGATTTCCGCCGCCAATGATAGCCAGCCGGGCGTGGGCATCACGCGCGCCATCGAACTGGCGAAGATTGCCGAGCGCGAAAAGATTACCGGGCTGTTCACTGCCGATTTGCTGCAGGCCGATCCGGCCGGATTAGCTGGCACCACCGGCACGCAAGATCCGCTGATTGCGCTGGCGGCATTGAGCCAGGTGACCTCGCATATCGGCTTGATCGCCACCGTCAGCACCAGCTGGCTGCATCCGTATAATCTGGCGCGTCAGGTTGGCACGCTCGATCACATCAGCGGCGGTCGCGCGGGCTGGAATGCGGTGACCTCATCGGTTGGCGAAGAGAACTTCGGTGAAAGCCAGCTGCCGCCACCGCAAGAGCGCTACGCGCGCGCCACTGAATTTATCGAAGTGATGAATGCGCTGTATGACGCCAACGAACGGGCAGCAGTGCAGCGCACCGCCAGCGGTGGCATTAAACTCGACCACACTAAACTGCATCCGATTAACTATCGCGGTGACTATTTCCAGGTGGCGGGGCCGCTTAACGTTCCGCCGCCGCCACAGCGCCGTCCGGTGCAGTTTCAGGCGGGACAATCTGAGGCGGGCGTAACGCTCGGCGCACGTTATGCCGAAGTGATTTACACCTCGCAGCCCACGTTTGAGGCGGCGCAAACCTTCGTGGCTGATGTGCAGCAGCGGGCGCGACGTTTCGGCCGCGAACATAATCCGCCGCTGATCATGAACTCGTTCCACGCCATCATTGGCGACAGCGACGCCGATGTGGCGCGCCGTCTACGCGATAAGCATGAACGCATTAACTATGAGCAGGGCAGATTACGCGTGGCTGATATGCTGGGCGGCGAGGTGGATCTGCGCGATTTGCCACTGGGCCAACCGCTGCCCGCCGCGTTTATTCCCGAGCTGGCGCAGGTGCATCGTCGTCAGGGGCGTGCTGCCATTTTCCGTGGCTATGCGCTGGAAGGATTAACCTTGCGTCAGCTGATCATCAAAGCTGAAGAGACCGGCCACTGGTTTGTCGCCGGTACGCCAGAAACCCTGGCCGATGCCATTGAACAGCGCTATCGCGCTGGCGTGCTGGATGTGATTTCACTGCATGGACTCGGTCAGCCCGGTCAACAGGATTTGCTGCTCAACGGCTTGTTGCCAGAACTGCGTCGCCGCCAGCTGATTGATACGGATTATGTCGGCAACGATTTCCGCAGCAGCCTGGAGCTGGCTGAGTTAACAGAAAAATAAATATAATATAATGGAAGGCATAAATAGCGGTCCTGTAATCCATGCTAATATGCCTTCAAGTAATACATTATTGAAATTAATTTTAAGTTAATCCTTTGTGTCTAATTTAAAGAGTTTTTTTAATATTTCACTTGTTACTTCTTTTGCTTCAATGAACTCATTTGGACTAACAGAGGGTGTGGTTCGGCTATAGAGTAAATTCTCTTGCCTGTGCAAAATATTCTCAACCCTACCCCAAAGTAAGTCCGGTAATGTTATTAGCTCTTTTATTTTTTCTGGTAACTTTCCATTTTTAAAATTCAATAATTTCTTGATATCTTGGTCTGATAAGTTGCAATTAATCTCATTAACAACAAACTCTTTAAGGGCTGATTTCAATGTTATTCCTAATAAACTATATGCTAACCAATTTGCTTGCGATAAAGGTTGTTTTGATAAAGTAACAGAGGCTACAACCCCTTCATACAATCCTTTCGTCCATGGCTTGCGAATTGATAATCTTTCATTCTTCTTTGCAATCTTTTCTGCCAATCTCATTCTTGATTTAGGTGGGTCGGGCAGAAAAGATTTTTTTACATTTATAAAATTTTCAATGGGAACATCAATAATACTCCCTTTATCATGAGAAAAGACTTTGTCTGGCCATTCCCCCATCCAAAGCCTTGATAATGTTGCATATTCTTTAACGACTTGAACAAGCCAATCATGCAGTGCTATGAAAACATGATGTTTGACATTAATGTCAGATTTACTACTATTCCATGGCATTTCTGATGCATCGCCCTGCATTGAAACAATTACTTTTGTTAAAGATAATTTTGGATGGGGTAGTCCTGCTTGGCCTTTTGTAAACCCCACATCAAAACTTTTCATTGCTGGGGCTACTAAACGGTCATTACAATAAAAATAAACACCGTACTCTCCTGCACCAGGACTAGACTCATTACTTAGGCCTGCAATAACTTCAACATCAATATTTCTTTTTTTATCTGTAGTTAATATTCCATGATATCTTCTGGGTTCATAGTTCGGAGGGTATGACCAATTATCAAAAAACTCGGGGTCAATGATCTTATCATTTAACTTCAAGTAAACATTATTTATGGTTAGCAGTTTTCCATAAGTTTTTCTTAAATGGTTATGCAGCTTCTCAATTAGATCATCGGTGATAATAATTCTCAATTTCTTCAGTTCTACACGTGTTGAACCAAAATCAATATCTCCAACTGTAAATAGAGGTAGAATCCACTCTTCATCATCAAGCCAATTGTCATCAAATTCGACTTGATACGTTTGTTCTTTTTTGTACCGGGTTTGAATTTGGATATCGCTAGCCAAAGCTACAACTGCTCTTTTTGTACCCACACCAAAAATTCCAATAGTTTGATCTGTTGAAGAGGAACCAGTATGACCAGGGCTAACGATGTATTTCAGTTCATTTTGTGAAAGGCCACCCGCGTTATCTTCAACACTAATAACACCCTGTTCTTTGTTTAGGGTAATATTAATTTCGATGCTGTTTCTTCTGCCATTTCGCGTCCAAACGTCGAAACTATTATCAATCAATTCACATATGGATTTATTAAGATCGTAATCAGCTATTATTGATAGGAAAAGTCTTTTTGAGGGTACCGCATCCAGAGTTCCTACTTGATGTTTCATCCTTAACCCCAATTAAATTAATTATTGTTTATGACATATCTATCATGCTATAAAGGTAAAATGCAAATATAAATCAATTGTAGTTACAGGAGTGTAACTAATGCTATTTCATAACAGAAACGATGTTGCACCACCACTCCCATTCCAAAGTCAAGAAGCAAGAGCTGAACGTAGTGATCTAGTTGAGTTCATGAGCCTTTCTGATGATAGAAAAGCTCAAACATCAGTACCTCCAACGCGATTTAGAATAAATGATGAATCGATACAATTAGCGTTGAATAAGCTTTTTCATTCTAAGTGTGCATTTTGCGAGAGTAAAAATCCGCTATCCATACACCTTTTTAGACCAACTGATGGCGCAATGCCATTATTGAAGTCTGACTTTTCTCATGTTTATTATATTTGGCTCAGAACTGACTGGGGTAATTATTACTCAGTATGCTCACAGTGTAATGCTAATTCTCGAAATACATTCCCAGTTTCAGGTAAAAACCGTGGGGAACTCCCTTCGGTAGAAGATGTAAAAAATTTCGCCAATGAAAATTTTGGACTGTGGCGAGGGAAGCATATGGATAGAGCATTATTATTGAATCCCTGCGAAGTTAAAAATTTCGGCATGCATTTTTCTGTCGACTATTCCGGTGAAATCTTAGCACTAACGCGTCGCGCAGAGATAACAATAAAACTCTTTAATTTAAATAGTCAGTATTTGATTGAAGAGAGAGGTAAAGCATACGATAATTATATGAATATATTGTTATCTAATCTTGTTAGAGAAATCGAGTCACCTCTTTTTGAATTTAAAACTATAGAGTTTGGTGGTACATGGTTTTTGTTACTTAAGCGACTTATTAAAGTTATAGAAATAAAACTCGATAAAAAACTGTTAAAAGCTAAAAGTAAACTTTATTGTATATTACAAGATGTTTATAAAACCCCCATTGGAATTAAGGTGCTTAATGAATCCATTAATGAATTAAAAAACAAGCAAATACTTAAAAAAGAAATGAAAAGTAGCACGCCCGTCTCACGCATAGAATATATAACACCATCATTCTTTGAACTTAAAAACTTTAAGTCATTACAAAGCATTAAGTTGAAAATGCCTAAAGTTAGGCTCGCAGATAATGTATATAACTATCAAGATGAAGCTGCAGCTTTACTAATATTAGGTGAAAATTCATCAGGGAAGAGTTCTATTCTTGAGGCTATTGCATTAGCACTATGTGGAGAGATACAACGTAGCCAGCTAGGCAAATCACCATTAACATTTGTTCTTTCACCTGAATTAATGGGTAGTACAAATGGTTATAGTCCAAAATCAGCTTCAGTCATCGTTGAATTCACTAATTCAGCAATTCTAGAATTACAAATTGAGAATGATTTTAAGTTGAAAGTTACTGGTGAAATCGATGCGATACCACCACTCTTTGCCTATGGTGCCTTCAGACAGTATGGAGCTAATAATAGATTAAAGAATTCATTAGGTAATATTGGGACGCTATTTTATTCTGATCGTGTTTTGGTAAATCCTGAAGTATGGTTACTCAGTCTTCCAGATAATGAATTTTTGATGGTTGTAAGAGCTCTAAGGAAAATACTATCAGTGGATGAAGACTTTGATGTTTTAATTCGTGACAAAGAAAATAATCGCTGTCTTATGGTCACTAAAGTTGGTGACTATAATAATATTACGGAAGTAAAGACACCATTATCTGTTGTATCTTCAGGTTTCAGGTCAGTGCTGGCAATGGTTTGCGATGTACTAAAAGGATTACTTGCAGGACAATGCCGGAGTGGGACAGTTGAGTTTGATAAAGCTAAAGCTATAATATTGATTGATGAAATTGAGGCGCACCTTCATCCTCGCTGGAAGATGCAAATAATGACCGCCTTAAGGCAAACATTTCCAAATGCATACTTCATCGCTACAACTCATGACCCCTTGTGTTTAAGGGGAATGTATGAAAACGAAGTGGTTGTATTTAATAGAATTAGAATTTCAAAAAACAAAAATAATGAAATTCCTATAATGGTTGAATTAATTGATCAGCTACCTAATATTGAAAATCTTACTATTGAACAGTTATTGACATCTGATTTATTCAGTATGTTCAGTACAGACTCAAGTGGGGCAGAAGCTAAACTAGCTCATTTAGCTGACCTTTTGGCTAAAAAAGCAAGTGGTATTGTTTTAAAACCTGTAGAAGAAGAAGCGCTAAAAGAGCTTGAACAGCAAGTGAGCTCTTCATTACCTCTTGGCTCAACCGAAGTAGAAAGAATAGTTCAGAAAGCAGTTGCAGAATATTTGCAGCGTCGTAAACATGAAAGTAAAACCGGTTTACACATTCTTGAAGAAGAAACTCGCCGTTCAATAATTAAGGCATTAGAGGGATATTGAAATGCGTTCTGTAAAAAGAGGGAATAAACCCCCACCACCTTCACTCATGTCAACAAAGAAAGATGGAACAACAGAACTTGAAAGGGTTAGGGCTCACATGACGAAGCCGTTAAAACCCAATGAAAAAAGAGAGTCATTTAAATTTTCAGTCTATAAATCTGATGATGTAAAGAAAAGGCTCGAAGAATTATTCCATGGTAAATGCGCTTATTGTGAATCTTTTTATGCTAGCCAAGCACCGGTGGATGTTGAGCATTACAGACCTAAAGGTGCTGTTGAGGGTGAGCATCAGCACCCAGGATATTGGTGGGTTGCTATGGATTGGGAAAATTTACTACCAAGTTGTATTGACTGCAATCGACGTAGAAAGCAAATAATACCAGTTGTGGTCAATAATATGAGACAACTTCATCAAAACATGCAGACAGGAAAGAAAGATTCTTTTCCAATATTAGGTGTAAGAAGTTTAGCCGAAAACAAAAATTTCTCACAAGAAAAACCTTTACTGCTGGACCCGACACGAGATAATCCTTCGGAGCACATAACATATTGCATTAAAAATGATAACGCAGTCGGATTGATTATACCTCAAATGATTCATGATGTTGATGAAAATAATCATGATTACGCTATGTTGGGTCAAGAGCGGTTAGAAAGAAATATTAGTATAAGAGGTGCGATCTCAATTCAAGTTTATGGATTAAACAGAATTAAGTTAGTTCAAGAAAGAATTTCATTAATTAATAGAATGAGGTTTTTAGAGGAGGTAGTTGTCGAGTTAGGGACTATAATTCAAAATCTCAATAATTCAGAGTTAAATAACTTCCCTGACGTAATTAATGCAATAAAAAGTATCAAACTTCTTCAGGAAAAGATATTAACTGAGATGCGAAATCTTACAATGCCTCATGCGCCATTCAGTAGTTTAGCAAAAGCTTATTTAGACGATTTTAAAGATAGACTGCGGGCTGAGTTATTAAATATCTAATGATACCTAGTTAAGGTGGATGGATATAATTTTCTTGCGAAAACATATTTTATAAATTATGCATTATAAATTTGTATTAAATTTTTTTATGAATTTTCTGCTACTATTTTTTATAAGGCATTTTGAGTTTCATATAATATTAATTAATAAGCAATGAAATTGATTTTTTCAAGGGCTTTTTTGATTTATATTGCTTAAGGTTATCAGTAAATAATATATTTGATATTGAGGAGGGCGAGAATTAAATAAAACCTCAAGTTCTAGATCATAAAAGTGAACGTTGAATATTAGCGTCAAGGTAATGCTCATCAATTTTTTTAATTAATATTCCATACATTTAACTATATGACTAACCAAATTATTTCCTCGAACATCTGCTTTTAACCATAATTTGCATTTTTATAACAAAGTTAATTCCGCCCATATTAATTAAGCCAGCTAAAAGTCATATGCATTTTAGCAAATTCCAATTTTATACCTTCCCGGCACACTCCGATTATCGCTTTACACCTATATAGCTTTAGACCTATATTAATAGAGGTTAGTGTGTGGCAGATTGAAACCACGGAGCGATTTGATAGCTGGTTGATGTCGCTTGATGACACAGATCGAACTTGTGTGCTGGCAGGATTGATCGTTTTACGCCAGAAAGGGCCGGGATTATGCAGGCCTTATGCCGATTCGATCAAAGGATCACGTTTCAGCAATATGAAAGAGCTGCGTGTGCAGAGTAAAGGCGATCCAATACGGGCATTTTTCGCCTTCGACCCTTGGCGAACAGGAATTGTGCTTTGTGCAGGCAGTAAGGTGGGAAATGAAAAGCGCTTTTATGCCGAGATGATCCCGCTGGCCGATCGTGAATTTACCGAGTACTTAGAGAATAAGAGATGAAAAGGAGTAACGCGATGGGGAGAACGCTGGAACAGATTCTTGCTGATGAGAAGCCTGAAGTCGTTGCTAACGCACAAGCGATGGCAGAAGAGATGCTGCTTAACATCCACCTTGCAGAACTGCGTGAGAAAGTGCAGAAAACTCAGGTGGAAATGGCACAGGCGCTCAACATCAAACAACCGACTGTTGCTGGTATGGAAAAGCCGGGACGCGATCTTAAGCTTTCAACGCTCAAGCGTTACATCGAAGCGGCGGGGGGAAAATTGCGTCTGGATATCGAGTTGCCTGATGGTTCGCATTTCGAATTCGTAGTGTAAGAATCCTGCTGGTCGCCATAAATGGCGACCCTACGAAATGCACCGGAACATTGTAGGGGCGCCATTTATGGCGACCTGGCAAAACCGCAAAACCGCAAAAACACAAAAGCCCGCTCAGGTTTCCCTGAGCGGGCTTTTTGAATTTGGCTCCTCTGACTGGACTCGAACCAGTGACATACGGATTAACAGTCCGCCGTTCTACCGACTGAACTACAGAGGAATCGTGTGAACGAGGCGCATATTAGCGATGCCGATCCCCGTTGTCAAAGCTCTACTGCACACTTCTGGTTTAAGTGCGCGTAAAAGCAGCGGAATGCTGCTTTTCTGCCTTGAATGATCAGATTCTAAACTGCCAGCAAGATCTCACTTTAAAACCAATTCCTTTGAGATGTTAGAGGCATGTCAAAGTTTTGTTATTTGCCGATTTTAAAACAATCATTTCAGTGCTTTTATGATGAAAGTTTCAAATGCAAGTTAGATGAAATAAATGAACTGCTAATCATCACCAGCGAAACGAGTTCCTTCATCTAAAACGGCATTTTGAAAATAACTGATTGATAAGGAATGAGTTACAAGAAATAGATGCTGTAAACCGATAGCGTTAGATCAGAAGCCTTACCTCTACAACCACAAAAAAAGCGCCAGTGACGTTGAGTGAATGTAAAAGATATTTTTCATTCGCAGTATCAGCCAACCTGAGCATGTTAATGATAAAGAAGGGTTCCCTATGAAATTCAAAAAAGCGTTATTAACTTCCCTGTTAGTTTGCATGTTACCTGCCGCAGTGATGGCAAAAGACCTTCAGGTAGGCGTTTCTATGGCGCTGTTTGATGACAACTTCCTCACCATTCTGCGCACCGCGATGCAGAAAGAGATGCAAAAAGACAACATTAAGGGCCAGGTTGAAGACGCCAAAGGCGACGTGGCTCAGCAGCTGCAGCAGGTACAGAACTTCATTGGTCAGGGCGTTGACGCCATCATCGTTAACCCGGTGGATACCAACGCCGTGAAACCGCTGGTGGATGCCGCCGCGAAAGCCGGCGTGCCGCTGGTGTTCGTTAACCGTAAACCGGCTGGCGAGTTGAAAGACAAAATGGCGTTTGTGGGTTCCGATTCTGAGCTGGCGGGACGTCTGCAGATGGAAGCGCTGGCTAAAAAGATGAACGGCAAAGGCAACGTGGCGATTCTGCTGGGCGACCTGGCTAACGAATCAACGCGTGAACGCACCAAAGGTGTGGAAGCGGTGGTCGCGAAATACCCGGATATCAAAGTCGTGCAGAAACAGACGGCCAAATTTACCCGTAACGATGCGGTAGATGTGGTGAGTAACTGGCTGACAGCGGGCGATGACATTCAGGCAATCGCCTCCAACAACGATGAAATGGCGATTGGTGCACTGCAGGCGCTTGGTAAAAACCCGAATCACATCCTGGTCGCAGGTGTGGATGGTACACCGGATGCACTGCAGATGATCAAGAACGACAAGATGGTCGCTACCGTATTCCAGGATGCGAAAGGTCAGGGTGAAGGCGCTGTGCAAACGGCGGTCAAACTGATTAACGGCGAGAAAGTGCAGAAAGTGGTCGATATCCCGTTCCAGCTGATCACCAAAGATAACTACGAAAAATTCGCCAGTCAGAACCAGAAATAAACCGTAACCGACTCAGCCGTACGGAGGTGATGTATGACCGCTTTTGCGCTTGAAGCCGAAGGCATCAGCAAGTTCTTCCCCGGAGTGAAGGCACTCGACAATGTCTCACTGCGAATCAAACCGGGGTCGGTACATGCCCTGATGGGTGAAAATGGCGCGGGCAAATCCACTTTAATGAAATGCCTTATCGGGATGTATCGTCCCGATAAGGGCACCATTCGCATTAAAGGGGAGCCAGTGCAGTTTCAGGACACCATGGATGCGCTGCGTTCCGGCATCTCCATGATTCACCAGGAACTCAATCTGGTGCCTTACATGACCGTAGCCGAAAACATTTGGCTCGGTCGCGAACCGATGAAGTACGGCTTTGTTGACCACGGCAAGCTGAACAAACAGACGCAGGAACTGCTGAACAGACTGAACATCCGTCTGAAAGCCGATCGTATGGTGGGCGAGCTGAGTATCGCCTCGCAGCAGATGGTGGAAATCGCCAAAGCGGTCTCCTGGAATTCGGACATCGTGATTATGGATGAACCGACCTCGGCACTGACGGAAACCGAAGTGGCGCATCTGTTCACCATCATCCGCGACCTGCGCGAGCAGGGCAAAGCCATCATCTATATCAGCCACAAGATGGATGAGATTTTTGCGATAACCGATGAGATCAGCATTTTCCGTGACGGTGCGTGGGTAGGCAGCAACAACACCAGTGAATACACCCGCCAGTCACTGATTACGCAGATGGTAGGCCGTGAACTGACCCAGCTGTTCCCGAAATTCAACGGTGAAATTGGTGAAGATGTGCTGACGGTGCGCAATCTGACCTGCAAAGATCGCTTCACCGACATCAACTTTTCGGTGCGCAAAGGCGAAATCCTTGGCGTGGCGGGATTGGTGGGTGCCGGACGCAGCGAAGTGATGGAAAGCTTGTTCGGCATGGAGAGTTTCGACAGCGGTGAAATCCTGATTGATGGCGTGCCGGTCAAGATCGATTCGCCTTCGACGGCGATTGAGAAAGGCATGGCATTCCTGACCGAAGACCGTAAAAAGTCGGGGCTGTTCCTGGTGTTGTCGGTGATGGAGAACATGAGCATCGTCAACATGCCCGATTACACCCATAAAAGCGGTTTTGTCAGCCACATCAAAATGGCGCAGGACTGCATGGATCAGATTCGCAAACTGAACATCAAAACCCCAACCATGGATCAGATCATCAATAACCTCAGCGGCGGTAACCAGCAGAAGGTGCTGATTGCTCGCTGGCTGCTGGCGCAACCGAAGATCCTGATTCTCGACGAACCAACGCGCGGTATCGACGTTGGTGCAAAAGCAGAGATTTATCGCTTAATCAGTGAACTGGCGAATCGCGGCGTGGCCATCATCATGGTGTCGTCCGAGCTGCCAGAAATTCTCGGCATGAGCGACCGCGTGATGGTTATGCACGGCGGACGTATAACCGGCATCCTCGATAAAGAAGAGGCCAATCAGGAATCCATTTTGTCGTTGGCATCCGAGTGAGGCGTGAGACATCTATGAGTAACGTAAAAATTACGGCCCCGCAGGCCGCAGATCAGAGTTCTTTCTTTAGCAACTTGCGTCACAAGCTGCCAAAAGACACCGGGATTTTTGTTGTGATGGTGGGCATTGCCCTGATTTTCGAAATTGCCGGTTGGTACGTACGTGATCAATCTTTCCTGATGAACACCAACCGCTTAGTACTGATTATTCTGCAGGTAGCGATCATCGGTATCATCGCGGTGGGCGTGACTCAGGTCATTATTACCACCGGTATCGACCTGTCATCCGGTTCGGTTATCGCTTTAACCGCGGTAGTGGCGGCCAGTCTGGCGCAAACTTCAGACAGCCTGTCGCCGATGTATCCGTCGCTGGTCAACTTGCCTGCGGTGATACCGATTGTTGCCGGGATTGGCGTGGGGCTGCTGTGCGGCGTGATGAACGGCGTGTTGATCACCAAAACCGGTATTCCTCCATTCATCGCCACGCTCGGCATGATGGTGTCGGCACGCGGTCTGGCGCAGTACTACACGCAGGGTAACCCAATCAGCTTCCTGTCAGATGGCTTCACCTCCATCGGCCAGGGCGCAATGCCGGTGATTATCTTCCTGGTGGTGGCGTTCCTGTTCCACATCGCGCTGAAACATACCCGTTACGGTAAATATGTCTACGCGATTGGCGGCAACATGACCTCCGCCAAAGTGTCCGGTATCAACGTTAATAAGTATCTGATCATCGTCTACACCATCGCCGGTGCGCTCTCAGGCCTGGCGGGCGTGGTGCTGGCGGCACGTGTCAGTAGCGGCCAGTCAAGCATGGGTATGGCGTACGAACTGGATGCCATCGCCGCAGCCGTTATCGGCGGCAGCAGCCTGATGGGCGGCGTTGGACGCATTACCGGTACGCTGATTGGTGCGGTGATTCTTGGCCTGATTAAGAGCGGCTTCACCTTTGTCGGTGTGGATGCTTATGTGCAGGACATCATTAAGGGCATCATCATCGTGGCGGCAGTTTCAATAGATATGCATCGCAACCGTAAAAAACGCTGATACGCTTCATACTTCACGCTGTAGCAGCGTTGGCTGCGAAAATTCACCCCGGTCACATAGTGAACTATGCTCCCGGGGCTGAATTTTCTTGCCGCCTTGCTACAGCGCGAATTATTTTGCGTATCGACATTGTGCAGGATCGGTTCCCTCTCCCGCGCGCGGGAGAGGGTTAGGGTGAGGGACAACGCGCACCGCCCCCACATAAGTTTTCCAACTGGTTAAACCCGTTCTTTTACGCTCGTTTGGTTTCATTCCAGCCATTTCTGCTCATTTTCTGCGTTATCTGCACCAAACCAGCTCATCCGGTCATCACTTTTTTGCACGCCTGACTCGCATTTCCTGCCCCATTGCAGTGCAATTCGTTTAGTTCTTACTCTTTTTGCGTCATCGCTCGCGCTTATTAACTCCTTCGAGGTAATCACAAACGCTTATTTTCCGTGCCTTTAGGAAAAATCTGGCGATGCAATTTTGCGTCGCAAACAAACCTGGCCTGCATATTGCAACTTCATTTCCACAAGCCAGCAGGCTGAGACGCCCAACCTGGGTATTCGGGGATTGACGGAGGCAACATGAATTTAAGACGACTCAAGTATTTTGTAAAAATCGTCGATATCGGCAGCCTGACTCAGGCAGCAGAAGTGCTGCACATCGCGCAGCCTGCGCTTAGCCAGCAGGTCGCTACGCTGGAAAATGAACTCGATCAGCAGTTGCTGATCCGCACCAAGCGCGGCGTGACGCCAACTGAAGCCGGTAAAATTCTGTATGCCCACGCTCGCACCATTCTGCGTCAGTGTGAACAGGCGCAAACGGCAGTGATCAACGCCGGCCAGGCACTCAACGGCCAGGTTTCCATCGGTTTAGCGCCGGGCACCGCCGCATCCTCGCTCACCATGCCGCTGTTGCAAACAGTGCGTGAGCAGTTCCCGGATGTGCTGGTGTATCTGCATGAAAACAGCGGCACCTCGCTGAACGAAAAAGTAATGAACGGCCAGTTGGACATGGCGGTGCTGTACGATCGTGCGCCAACAGCGGGCATCAACAGCATTCCATTAATGAAAGAAGAGCTTTATCTGGTGGGCGCAACGGCGTGTCCGGGTGCGACTGTCGATCTGGCGGAAGTGGCGCAGATGAGCCTGTTCCTGCCACGCGACTACAGCGCGGTGCGTAAACGTGTTGATGAAGCGTTCTCGCTGCGTCGTCTGAGCGCGCGCATCATCGGTGAAATCGAATCGATCTCCACGCTGACTGCGGCAGTTTCCAGCGGCATGGGCGTCACGGTGCTGCCAGAGTCTGCGGCGCGTGCGCTGGTGAGTTCAACCCATGCGTGGATGGCGCGAATTAACAGTCCATCGCTGAATCTGCCGCTGTCGCTGAACATCTCGGCGCGTCTGCCGCTGTCGCCATCGGCGCAGGCGGTGAAGAATATTCTGCTGTCGCTGCTGAATAAGCCGGCGGTAGAGGATCGTGAATTGATGCTGGTGGGATGAGTTAAACGTGCTTTTTCCCTCACCCTAACCCTCTCCCGCCTGCGGGAGAGGGGACCGATCCAGCCCTCATGTAGCACAATTATCTACCTTACCATCCAGCTGCTCGGTCAGCTCCCTCGCCCGCTTGCGGGAGAGGGTTGGGGTGAGGGCATCCATCAAAACCTCCCTTATTACTATTCCGCATAACACACCGTTTTTTATTATTTGTTGCGATGACGCCAACTTCATAACATGGACGAAACAGGGGCAGGAATCAGGAGAAAAGGGCGTGAATTTCCAGCAACTTAAAATTATACGTGAAGCAGCCCGTTGCGAGTTCAACCTGACCGAAGTGGCGAATACATTGTTTACCTCCCAATCAGGAGTAAGCCGCCATATTCGCGATCTGGAAGATGAACTGGGCGTGGAAATTTTTATTCGTCGTGGCAAGCGACTCTTAGGCATGACCGAACCGGGCAAGGCGCTGTTGACCATTGCTGAGCGCATCCTTGATGAAGCGGGCAAAGTTCGCCGCTTAGCGGATGTGTTTACCAATGAAACCAGCGGCGTGCTGACTATCGCCACCACGCACACTCAGGCACGTTACAGTCTGCCGCGCGTGATCAAAGCGTTTCGTCAGCTCTATCCCAACGTGCGTCTCGAACTGAATCAGGGATCGCCGCAGGAGATCGTTGCCATGCTGCTGGCGGGTGAAGCCGATATCGGCATCGCCTCCGAGCAGTTAGTGAATAACAGCAGCCTCGCGGCATTTCCGTGGTTCAGCTGGCATCACTCACTTTTAGTGCCGCATGATCATGAACTGTTGCAGCATCAGCCGGTCACGCTCGCCAGCCTCAGTCGTTATCCGCTGATCACCTATCGTCAGGGCATTACCGGCCGTTCGCGGGTCGATCGTGCTTTCCAGGCGGCAGGACTCAGACCGGATATCGTGCTCAGCGCGCAGGATTCTGACGTGGTGAAAACCTACGTTGAACTTGGTCTTGGGGTGGGAATTCTGGCCGATCAGGCGTGTGATATTTACGAAGGGGAAGACCTGGTAAAAATCGACACGCACCATCTGTTCGATGCCAATACCGTATGGCTCGGCCTGAAGCGTGGCCAGTTGCAGCGCAATTACGTTTGGCAGTTCCTCGAACTCTGTAACGCCAATCTGTCGCTGGAGGAGATCAAACGTCAGGCGCTCTCGTACGAAACCGAAAACGAACCGGCCATCGATTTCCAGATTTGATTCGTTGGAAAAAACCGTACCGATCCTTCGTAGGGTCGCCATTTATGGCGACCTTCCCCCACACAGCATAAAATTTCTTTTCCCGCCGCAAAACAGACACCGACACAAATTCCCTGCGCCAGAAAAACATCCTGCGCTGTCGCCTCACGTTACAGTGAAATGACGAAGATACAGGGGATTGTCATGTCGCGAATTCAACTGAAAGATACGGAATTACTGCGCCAGCAGGCGCTGTTTGGCGGTCGCTGGCAGGATGCGCATCAGGGCGCAACGCTTGAGGTGATCGATCCCGGCACGCAGCAGCCGATTGCCACCATTCCGGCATTGGGTGCGGCGGAAACCGAGCAGGCGATAGATTATGCTGAGTCGGTGCGCGTCAGCTGGGGCAAAACCCCCAACGCCACGCGCGCCGCGCTGCTGGAAAAATGGCATCAGCTGATTGTCGATAATGCCGACGATCTGGCGATCATCATGACCGCCGAGCAGGGCAAACCGCTGGCGGAAGCCAAAGGCGAAGTGCTGTACGGCGCCAGCTTCGTGAAATGGTTCGCGGAAGAGGCGCGTCGTATTTACGGTGACACCATTCCCGCGCCGAGCGACGATCGCCGCATTCTGGTACTCAAGCAGCCAGTTGGCGTGGCGGCTGCAATCACGCCGTGGAACTTCCCGATTGCGATGATCACCCGCAAAGTCGCGCCCGCGCTGGCCGCAGGTTGCCCGATTATCGTTAAGCCGTCGGAGTTAACGCCGCTGTCGGCATTAGCGCTGGCGGTGTTAGCCGAACGCGCCGGTTTCCCCAGCGGCGTGTTGCAAGTGTTAACCGGCTTGCCAACCGAAATTGGCAGCACGCTGACCGCCAGCCGCACGGTGCGCAAAATTTCTTTCACCGGTTCCACCCGCGTCGGCCAGCTGTTGATGCAGCAGAGCGCCGACAGCATCAAGCGCCTGAGCCTGGAGCTGGGCGGCAACGCGCCTTTGATTGTCTTTGATGATGCCGATCTCGACGTGACCATTCCCGGCGTGATGGCGAGTAAATTCCGCAACGCCGGACAAACCTGCGTCTGCGCCAACCGCATTCTGGTGCAGCGCAGCATCTATGAGCGCTTCAGTGAACGCTTGCTGGAAGCGGTATCTGCGCTCAAAGTCGGTGACGGATTTGCGCCGGACAGCACCATCGGGCCAATGATCAACGACCGCGCCGTCGAAAAAGTTAACAGCCATATCGACGATGCACTCAGCCAGGGCGCGACCTTGCTGCGCGGCGGCATCAGCGCGCCAAACGGCACCTTTGTCGAGCCCACGGTATTGGGCAACGTCACCAGCAGCATGCGTATTGCACATGAAGAAACCTTCGGCCCGGTAGCACCGCTGTTTATCTTCGACACGGAAGAAGAGGCAATCCGCATGGCGAATGACACGCCTTATGGACTTGGGGCTTATTTCTTTACCGAGAATATTCGCCGGGCATGGCGCGTGGCAGAATCATTAGAATTTGGTATGGTCGGATTTAATACCGGTGCAATTTCATTAGACGCGGCACCCTTTGGTGGAATTAAATTATCCGGCTTAGGTCGTGAAGGATCGCGTTACGGTATCGAAGAGTATTTAGAGCAGAAGACGTTTCATATTGGCAGTCTTTAATTTTAACTCTCCCTATTTGTAGGGTCGCCATTAATGGCGACCAACAAAAACAGCGCCGCAACCCTCAGGTTCGCGGCGCTGTTTATTTTGTGTGTCGCGTCATACTTTGTCGTCCATCCCCGTTTTAGTGCAAGTTTCATGCGCATTGCACCGTCGCGACGCACATATTTTGTGAAGTAAATCATCTGTTTATTCCTTCGGCAATTCCGCAAAATTTCGCTCACCAATACGGCAGAAAATTTTTTTGCGCTGTTTTTTACGCATTTTTATTTTTCACTGGGCTGGCATACTTTCTGCATTAGCTTATTAGCGTGACAGAAAAACGCAGTGCAAATCGTTAATTAGCGCGTCTGTGATGGGTGTAACAAATAAGGAATTTTCCATGTTAAGTTTCGACCCTGAAAAAGTTTTACTTCCTGCCGGTCATTATATTGGCGGGCAACATCTTAAAACGGCGGGCGCGCGTTTTGCCGTTAAACGTCCGTCCGATGGCAAAGTCTATGCCGAACTCAGCGAAGCCATGATTGAAGATGTTGATCGCGCCGTCACCACCGCGCACCAGGCGCTGAAAACCAGTGGCTGGAGCAGCTGTGCGCCACGTGAGCGCGGCAAAATCATGCGTCGCTGGGCCGATCTGATCGAGAGCGATCCATTACTGGCGCAGCTTGAATCGTTGGGCTCTACGCGCCCAATCAGCGACGTAATGCAGCACGAAATTCCCTTCACCGCCGAAGCCATTCGCTTCTACGCCGAGTGCGCCGACAAATACAGCGGCGACCTGTTCCCCACTCAGGAAAGCAGCCTCGGCATGCTGATTGCTGAGCCGTACGGCGTGATCGGCGCGATTACGCCGTGGAATTTCCCGCTGTCGATGGCGTCATGGAAGTGCGGCCCGGCGCTGGCAGCAGGAAATGCTGTGGTGCTGAAACCTTCTGAGCTGACGCCGTTCTCTACCGTGCGCATGGCCGAACTGGCGGTGCAGGCCGGTTTACCGGCGGGCGTACTGAATATCGTGCAGGGCAGCGGCGCGGTAACCGGCAACGCGCTGGTCACCCATCCGCTGGTGCGCAAAGTCTCCTTTACCGGTTCCACGCTTACCGGCGCTCGCATCATGGGCGACATTGCGCAGCACGGCATGAAACCGGTCACGCTGGAGCTGGGCGGTAAAAGCCCGCAGCTGGTGTTCGACGATGCCGGTGATATCGACGTGTTAGCGCAGCGTATTCTGCGCGGCTTCACCGCCAACGGCGGCCAGGCGTGCGTCGCCGGAACCCGATTGATTGTGCAGCGCGGCATTGCGCAGCCGTTGCTGGATAGATTGGTGGCGCTCTGTCAGCAGCCGCGTCCGGGCGTGACCTGGCAGGAGAGCAGCCGCTATGCGCCGCTGATCGATGAGCGTCAGGGTAAAAAAGTGGCCTCGGTAATCGCCGATGCCAAAGCGCAGGGCGCGGAAGTGCTGGTGGGCGGTGAACGCTTTGCCGACACCGCAGAAGGCTGGTTCTGGCAGCCAACGCTGCTGTGCGGCGTTGCCCACGATAATCCGGCGGTGCAGCAGGAAATTTTTGGTCCGGTGCTCACCGTGCAACAGTTTGATGACGAGGAAGAAGGACTGGCGCTGGCGGCACACGAAACCTACGGCCTGTGCGCGGGCGTGCATACGCTGAGTCTGCCGCGTGCGCTGCGTGCGGTGCGCGCGCTGGAATCCGGCACCGTGTGGGTCAATCGCTATGGCCGCTCCGGCGATTTCATTATTCCGACCGGCGGTTTCCTCGGTTCGGGCATTGGCAAGGATCTGGGACGTCAGGCATTCCAGGCCTGTCAGCGCCAGAAAAGCGTGTTAATCGATTTCTAATTTTGTGTTCTCAACCGCGAGGTCGCTTCATGGCACTGTTTAAACCGAAATTCATCACCTTTGATTGCTACGGCACCCTGATCAATTTTGACATGGCAGGCGCAGCCGAACGTTGCTTCAAAGATCGTGTATCCGCACAGGAGATGCTGGCGTTCACCACTGATTTCGCCCGCTACCGTTTTGACGAAGTGCTTGGCGCGTGGAAGCCGTATTACGACGTGGTCAGCGATGCCATTCAGCGCACCTGCAAAAAGTGGGGCGTGGCGTGGAGCCAGGCGGACAGCGACTTTATCTACACCGACTGCGCCACATGGGGTCCACATCCTGACGTGCCCGCCGGTTTAGCCAAAGTAGCCAAAGAGTTCCCGCTGGTGCTGCTCACTAACTCGATGGACGATTTGATCCCGCATCACGTGCCGCGTCTTGGCGCGCCGATTCATATGACCATCACCGCCGAAGAAGTGGGTGCCTACAAGCCGCAGATGAAAGGCTTCGAGTACATGCTCGACAAGCTGAACTGCGGTCCGGAAGAGATTCTGCATGTCTCCTCCAGCCTGCGTTATGACCTGATGACCTGCTACGACATGGGCATCAAAAACAAGGTGTGGGTCAATCGCGGTCACGATCCGGCCAATCCGGCGTATCAATACACCGAAATCAACGATATCGGCGGTCTGGCCGCTGTGGTTGGACTCTAAGCCCGGAGGCGGCGATGAAACTCGAATCATTCTGGCAAGCCACAGCACCGACCTTTAACGGCGCAGCCACTGGCGCACTGCCGAGCACCGCTGAGGTGGTGGTGATTGGCGGCGGTTTTACCGGCGTCTCGACGGCGCTCAACCTGGCGCGCAGCGGCATCAACGTGGTGCTGCTGGAGAGCGGCGAGGTAATGAGCCAGGCGTCGGCGCGTAACGGTGGACACTGCAATACCGGCGTGGCGCAGAACTTTGCCTCGCTGGTGGAGAGCCAGGGAATCGAGCAGGCCAGCCGCTTCTATCGTGCCTATGACGATGCTGTGAGCTACGTCGAACAGCTGGTGCGCGAAGAGCAGATTGATTGCGATTTTCGTCTGTGCGGCAAGCTGAAACTCGCCAGCAAAGCCTCGCATTTTCCCGGCCTGCGCAGCGCGTGGCAGTTGATGCGCGACACCGTTGATCCGGAAATCGAGCTGATTAGCAAAGATGATATTCGCCGTGAAGTGGGCAGCGATGCCTTTCACGGTGGCCTGTTGCAAAAGCGTGGCGGCCAGATGCACATGGGCAAGTTTGGTATCGGGCTGGCGGAAGCGGCGGCGCGCAGCGGGGCGAAGATCTTCCCGCATCACGCAGTGACCGGCTTAACGCGCCTCGACGGCTATCGCCACCGCGTCAGCACCGCGCAGGGCGAGATCATCGCCGACAAAGTGATGATGGCAACCGGCGTCTCCAACGAAGGGCCTTTCCCGTGGTTCCAGCGCCGCATCGTGCCGGTCGGCAGCTTTATTGTGGTGACGGAACCGCTTGGTGACGAACTGATCAATCAGGTGCTGCCGAAAGACCGCACCTATGTGACCTCACTGAATATTGGCAACTACTTCCGTACCACGTCGGATCGTCGATTGGTGTTTGGTGGCCGCGCGCGCTTTGCGGTGAGCAATCCGACATCGGACACACGCAGCGGCGACGTACTGCGTGCGGCAATGACCGCGCTGTTCCCGCAGTTGGGCAAGTCGCGCATCGATTACTGCTGGGGCGGCATGGTGGATATGACCGCCGACCGCTTGCCGCATGCCGGTGAACAGGATGGCGTGTTTTATTCGATGGGTTACAGCGGCCACGGGACGCAGATGTCGGTGTGGATGGGCCGCGTGATGGCCGACCTGCTGGCGGAGAAACGCAACGAAAATCCCTGGCAGCGCGATACCTGGCCTGCGCTGCCCGGTTACCACGGGAAACCGTGGTTTTTGCCCCTGGCGGGTTTGTATTACAAAGCCAAGGATCGGTTGTCGTGAAAACCTGGATCGTGCGGTCATCGAAACGGTCGCCATAAATGGCGACCCTACGTTGAGAACGGCGAGGTTTTGTAGGGTCGCCATTCATGGCGACCGCGCCGATGAAATCGTACAGATAACGCGGGTTTTGTAGGGTCGCCATTTATGGCGACCGCGCCGATGAAATCGTGCAGATAACGCGGGTTTTGTAGGGTCGCCATTTATGGCGACCGCCTAAAAGACGAACAACGAAATCAACAACAATTCATATTGAGGGTGTGCAGATGAGTAAATTCGATAAAGAGTCTGACGCTGTAAATCCGGCCTTAACCCGCATGCTGACCGAAGGGTCGATGTCGCGCCGTGGCCTGATGAAGTTGTTGTCTGCTGGTGCCGTGATGAGCAGCGGTTTGATCGCTTTCCCGCAGATGAGTTTTGCGGCAACCACCCCAGTAAAAGGTGGCAAGCTGCGCGCCGCCATGTCTAACGCCTCCGCCACCGACACACTCGATCCGGCCAAAGGCAACAACAGCGGCGATTACACCCGTCAATTCATGGTCTACAGCGGCCTCACCGAACTGGATAAAAGCCTCGCGGTGCAACCGGCGCTGGCGGAATCCATCGACTCCAGCGACGGCATCACCTGGCAGATCAAACTGCGCAAAGGCGTCACCTTCCACGATGGCAAACCGCTGACCGCCAAAGATGTCATCTACTCGCTGAGCCGCCACAAAGATCCGGCGGTAGCGTCCAACGCCTTCAAGCTGGCCGATCAGTTCAAAACCTTCACTGCCGTTAACGACAACGAAGTGACGCTGGAGCTGGCGCAGGCCAACTTCGACGTGCCGTTTATGCTGGCCAGCGCGCCGTTCCTGATCGTGCAGGACGGCACCAAAGACTTCAGCAAAGGCATCGGCACTGGCCCGTTCAAACTGAAAGAGTTCACGCCGGGCGTGCGTTCGGTCGGCGTGAAAAACCCGAACTACTTCAAGCCGGGCCTGCCGCATCTGGATGAAGTCGAGCTGCTGGGCGTCACCGATCAGGCAGCGCGCGTCAATGCGCTGATGTCGGGCGATCTGCACATCGTCTCCACCCTGAGCGCCGCCGACTGCAACCGCATCAAAGCCACCTCGGATTTCGGCGTGCTGGAGAGCAAATCCGGCATGTACACCAACTTAATCATTCGTACTGACGTGAAGCCGGGCAGCAACGAAGATTTCGTGCTGGCGATGAAGTATCTGCAGCCGCGCGACATCCTGGTGAAAACCGTGCTGCAGGGTTACGGCGACGTCAGTAACGATACGCCGGTACCGCCGTGGCATCCGCTGTATAACGCCGATCTCAAACCGCGTCCGCTCGATGCCGAGAAAGCCAAATTCCACATCGAGAAAGCCGGCATGAAAGGCGCGACGGTGGAGATCATCACCACGCCAAACATTGAAGGCTCGGTGGAGGGCGGCCAGCTGATTCAGCAGGTTTCGCGCAGCACTGGTCTGAATATCAAAGTGCGCCGCGTGCCATATGACGGTTACTGGTCAACGCACTGGACTAAAGATCCGGTCGGCTACGGCTCAATCAACCCGCGCCCGACGCTGGATATGCTGTTCTCGCAGTTCTATCTCTCCACCGCATCCAACAACGAATCGGGCTGGAAGAATGAGCAGTTTGACCAGCTGGTGGTGGCGGCGCGCGGCGAGCGCGAGCAGACCAAACGCAAGCAGATGTACGGTGACATGCAGAAGCTGATTTACGATCACTGCGGCACCATCATCCCAACCTTTATCAGCTCCACTGACGGTTACAGCAAGAAAGTGGGCGGCGTTGAAGCCTGGCCAAGCGGCATGATGATGGGTTATCGCTTCCATGAATTCGCCTGGCTGAATGCCTAACGTAGGGTCGCCATTTATGGCGACCGCACAATCAGCGCCTGAAGATTCTGAACAAGGAGATCGCCGATGAACCGATACATGTTGTTCCTGATTGCCCGGCGCGCAGGCGCAGGCATCCTGACCTTGCTTATCGTCTCGGCGGTGGTGTTCTTTATCACCAGCCTGCTGCCCGGCGACGCGGCGCAGATGATTCTCGGGCAAAACGCCACGCCGGAAACGGTGGCGGCGTTGCGCCAGCAGCTGGGACTCGATCAGCCGCTGCTGGTGCGCTACTTCACCTGGCTCACCGGCATGTTGCAGGGTGATTTTGGCACCTCGTTCGCCAGCCATCTGCCGGTGCTGCAGCTGGTCGAGCAGCGCATTCCCGCCACGCTGGAGTTAGCCGGCATCACCACGGTGATCTGCGTGCCGCTGGCGCTGATTATCGGCATCGTGGCGGCGATGAATCGCGGTTCGGCGCTGGACCGTTTTCTGGTGATCAGCACCATGGCAACCGTTGCGGTGCCGGAGTTTCTGGTGGCCACGGTGGCGGTGCTGATCTTCGCGGTGAAACTGCATTGGGTGTCGGCGATGTCGTTCGGCAGCCCGGACATGGACGTCATCAGCTACCTCAAAGCCTACGCGCTGCCGGTGTTAACGCTGTGCTGCGTGCTGGTGGCGCAGATGGCGCGCATGACGCGTTCCGCCATCATCAACCAGCTCGACAGCCCGTATCTGGAGATGGCGCTGCTGAAAGGCGTGTCGCCGCTGCGTGCGGTGCTGCGCCACGCACTGCCGAATGCGGTCGGGCCGATTGCCAACGCCATCTCGCTCAGCCTGTCGTATCTATTCGGTGGCGTGATCATCATCGAATCGATCTTTAGCTATCCCGGTCTGGCGAGTGCGCTGGTGGATGCGGTGAGCAACCGCGATCTGCCGGTGGTGCAGCTGTGCGTCATGCTGTTCGCCGCCTGTTATCTGGTGCTGCTGCTGGCGGCCGATATCCTCACCATCGCCTTTAACCCGAAATGGAGAAGCTGATGAATACGTTACTGCTGCCTGTACGTTTGTTTCAGTCGCTGTCGCTTTCGGGCCGCATCGGACTGCTGATCTCGCTGTTTTGGCTGCTGATGGCGCTGTTTGGTAACCAACTAGCGCCGCATAACGTCGAAGACATTGGCGGCGGGCCGATGCTCGGTGGCATGACGTCTGCCAACCTGCTCGGTACCGATTATCTGGGGCGCGATATCCTCAGCCGCATTCTCTACGGCGCGAAATTCTCAATTGGCCTGGCGCTCACCGCCGCGCTGTGCGCCAGTATTATCGGCACCTTACTGGCGCTGCTGGCGGCGGTCGCCGGGCGCTGGCTGGAAGAGGTGCTGGGTCGCGTTAACGATGCGCTGCTGGTGCTGCCGGGCAAAGTGCTGTCGCTGATGATTGTCGCAGTGTTCGGTTCATCGCTGCCGATGCTGATTCTCACCGCCATCTTCACTTACTGGCCGGGCGCGTTCCGTATCGCCTTCGCCATGGCCAGCAGCCTGCGCAATATGGATTACGTGCGTGCCTCGCGTTTGCGCGGGGAGAGCCGCTGGTACGTGGCGATCCACGACATCCTGCCGAACATGGTGCATCCAATGCTCACCGACTTCGGCCTGCGCTTTGTCTATATCGTGCTGCTGTTGAGCGGCTTGAGTTTCCTTGGCCTTGGCGTGCAACCGCCGTATGCCGATTGGGGCACGCTGGTGCGTGAAAACATTCAGGGCTTGTTCAACGGTTCGCCAGCGGTGCTGATGCCGGCGGTGGCTATCGCCAGCCTGACCATTGGCGCGAATCTGTTTATCGATAGCCTGCAGCAGATGCGTCCGTTGACGCTGGCGAAGGAGGGAGCATGAACGTGACGCCACATACCGCTATGCCGGTGATCTCGGTGGAGAACCTGCGCGTAACGGCGCAGACCGACAAAGGTGAAGAGATCGATCTGGTTTCTGATATTCGTTTCACGGTGCAGAAAGGCGAAGTGCTGGCGCTGATTGGTGAATCTGGCTCCGGCAAAACCACCATTGCGATGGCGCTGATGGGCTATGCGCGCCACGGCTGTCGCATCGCCGACGGCAATATTCACATGGCGGGCACCGATGTGCGCAGCCTGTCGCCAGGCCAGCTGCGCGAGTTTCGCGGCAACAAAGTGGCGTACATCGCGCAGAGTGCGGCGGCGTCGTTTAACCCCGGCATGCGCATTCTCGATCAGGTGATTGAGCCGGTGGTGATTCACGGCACCATGAAGCGCAAAGACGCCAAACAGAAGGCGATTGCGCTGTTCCGCGAGCTGGCGCTGCCTAATCCCGATACCATCGGCGACCGCTTTCCGCATCAGGTTTCCGGCGGTCAGCTGCAACGCCTGATGACGGCGATGGCGCTGATTGGCGATCCGGATGTGGTGATCCTCGACGAACCGACCACCGCACTCGATGTGACGACGCAAGTGGAAGTACTGAAAGCGTTTCGCCGCGTGGTAGCGCAGCGCGGCGTCACGGCGATCTACGTCAGCCACGATTTAGCAGTAGTTGCGCAGATGGCCGACCGCATTCTGGTGCTGCTGCGCGGTCAGATGGCGGAATACGGCACCACCGAAAGACTGATTGGCGCACCGCAGGCGGAGTACACCAAACTGCTGATGGATGCGGCGCGGCAAAAAGAGCGTCCAAGCAGCTGGACTTGCGCCGATGCGGATATGCAGCCGCTGATGGAAGTGCGCGATCTCAGCGCCGGTTACGGCCCGCGCGACAGCAACGGCCAGCAGAAAATCCGTATTCTCGAAGACATCAATCTGAAGCTATGGAAAGGCCAGGCGATTGGCATTATTGGTGAGTCCGGTTCAGGTAAAACCACGCTGGCGCACGCCATTGCCGGACTCAACGCGCCGAGCCACGGCCATATTCTGTTTAACGGCCACTACATTAACGGCGATATGCATAAGCGCCCGGACAATGAGCTGCGCCGTATTCAATATGTGTTCCAGATGGCTGATACCGCGCTCAATCCGGCGCACAGCGTCGAGCAGATTCTGACGCGTCCGCTGGTGTTGTTCCATGGCTTGAAAGGCGCGGCGCTGAAGGCACGACTGCATCAATTGCTGGATCTGGTGAAGCTGCCGCGCACCGTGCTATGGCGACGTCCGTGGGCGCTGTCTGGCGGACAGAAGCAGCGTGTGAACCTGGCGCGTGCGCTGGCGGCCGAGCCAGATTTGATTCTGTGCGACGAAGTGACATCAGCATTGGATACCGTGGTGGCTGCGGCGGTGCTGGATTTGATCAGCGAGTTGCGACGCGAACTGGGATTGTCGGTGCTGTTTATCAGCCACGATATGCACGCGGTGCGCGCGGTGTGCGACGATATCGTGGTGATGAAATCCGGCAAGATCGTTACGCAGATTGCCCGCGCCGATTACGATAAGCCGACCAGCGAACTCTATTTCGAACGCCTGAAACGCGCCGTGCCAGAGTTGCGGCAAGGCTGGCTGGATGAGCACGAAGAAGTGTTGAAGGCGGAGTGAATGCCAGGTCGCCATAAATGGCGCCCCTACAACAGCACAGAACCCGTAGGGTCGCCATTTATGGCGACCATCAGCACATGCACAGAACCCGCAGGGTCGCCATTTATGGCGACCGTCAGCACATGCACAGAACTCGTAGGGTCGCCATTTATGGCGACCTCACTAGCAAGGAAAACCATGATCACACTACGCGCAATGACGCAAAACGACATCGAACACGGCTACGCCATCACCCAACAGCTCAAATGGCCGCACCGCCGGGAAGACTGGCAGCAAGCGCTGGCGCTGGGTGAAGGCGTGGTCGCTGAAGAAAACGGCGAATTCGTCGGCAGCGCCTTTGGCTGGCGCTGGGGCGAGCAGGCAGCAACCATCGGTTTGGTGGTGGTGAATCCGCAGTTTCAAGGCCGCGGCACCGGCAAGCAACTGATGCTTGCGCTGCTGGAGAAATTCCCCGACTACAACATCCGCCTGCACGCCACAGAAATGGGCAAAGGGTTGTACCAGAAGCTCGGCTTTGAGGTCACTGGCCACATTCAGCAGCATCAAACGCGCGAACTGGCGGCGGTACCGAATGTCACTATTCCAGCCGGTTTAACGCTGCGTAACGCACAAGCCGCAGACGCCGATCTGCTGATCGAACTCGATCATCAGGCGCACGGCATGTGGCGTCCAGCTCTGATCAACAGCCTGATTACCGATTACCAAACCGTGCTGCTGCAGGATGCCAAACAGCGCGTGCACGGTTTTGCCAGCCTGCGACGCTTCGGTCACGGCTGGGCGATTGGCCCGGTGATCGCGCTGAATGTCGACATCGCGCAAACGCTGATTTCCGCTTTGATGCAAGGCCTGCGCGGCGAGTTCGTGCGTATTGATACCGATGGCGCGCTGCCGCTGGCGGCCTGGCTGGAAACCCTGGGTCTGGCGCAGGTGGATGCGCCCACCACCATGATTCGGGGAACGCCGTGGTCACCGCAAGAAGGTGAGATGCAGGCGTTCGGGTTGATGACCCAGGCGATGGCCTGATGCATATCGTCTACAAATCAGAAGCCACGCGCGGCGCGCACTGGCAGCGCTGGCTGGCGCAACATGCGCCGGATATTCAGCTGCACATCTGGCCGGATATCGGCGATCCCGAGCAGGTTGAACTGCTGGTGGCGTGGCAGCCACCGGAAAACCTGATGCGCACCTTTCCCAATCTCAAAGCGCTGTTATCGGTCGGCGCGGGCGCGGATCAATTCGATCTCAGCCAACTGCCACCCGATTTGCCGGTGGTTCGCATGATCGAACCTGGCCTGACGCAAGGCATGGTCGAGTACGTCACTTTCGCGGTACTTGGCTTACATCGCGATATGCCACGCTACTTTCAGCAGCAGCGTGATGAGCAGTGGCAAACTCACCCAATTCGCACCGCCAGCCAGCGCCGTGTGGGCGTGATGGGGCTGGGCGAACTCGGTCAGGCTTGCTTAAAACAACTTGTGTCACTGGGTTTTGACTGCGCTGGCTGGAGCCGCACCCCGCGTGAAATCAGCGGCGTGCATTGCTGGCACGGCAGCGATCAGCTGGGTGATTTCCTTGCTCACAGCGACATTCTGGTGTGCCTGCTGCCGCTCACCGACAGCACGCGCGGCTTGCTCAATGCGCAATTATTCGCGCAGCTACCTGACGGTGCAGCGTTGCTCCAGGTGGGACGCGGTCCGCAACTTCACGAAGCGGATTTACTGGCTGCGCTGGCAAGCGGCAAACTCAGCGCGGCGGTGATTGATGTCACCGATCCCGAGCCGCTGCCTGCCGGACATCCGTTCTGGCAGCATCCGGCCATTTGGCTGACGCCGCACATCGCCAGCGCAACACAAACCGACAGCGCCGTCGCCGCGCTGCTCGACAATCTGCGCCGCTATCAGCGCGGCGAACCGATGGTCGGCCTGATCGATCGCAACCGGGGATACTGAGATGCAACTGGAACAATTAGTCGCGCTGCGACGGGATCTGCACGCCCATCCCGAGCTGGGTTATCAGGAGCAGCGCACCAGCGACATCGTGGCGCAGCTGTTGCAAGAACACGGCATTGAAGTTCATCGCGGCCTCGGTAAAACCGGTGTGGTCGGCGTGCTGAAGCGCGGCAACGGCAAGCGCATGATTGGCCTGCGCGCCGATATGGATGCGCTGCCGATGCAGGATAACGGCAATCAGCCGTGGAAAAGCGTGCACGATAACGTGTGTCACGCCTGCGGCCATGATGGTCACACCGTGATGCTGCTGGGCGCGGCGCTTGAACTGGCAGAGCAGGGCGATTTTGACGGCACGCTGGTGTTTATCTTCCAGCCTGCCGAAGAGGGATTGGCGGGTGCGAAAGCGATGATCGATAGCGGCTTGTTCCAGCAGTTTCCCTGCGATGCGGTGTTCGCGCTGCATAACTGGCCGGAATTGCCGCTCGGCGAAGTGCAGACGCGGCCCGGCGCGATCATGGCGGCGGCGGATCGCTTCGATATCACCGTCAAAGGCGGCGGCGGACATGCCGCGCAGCCGCATTTAACGCGCGACACGTTGCTGGCGACCAGCGAACTGGTGGTGCAACTCAACACGCTGGTGGCGCGCGCGCTCGATCCCTGCGAACCCGGCTTGCTTAGCGTGACGCGCATGCAGGGCGGCTTCTCGCACAACATGATTCCGGCAGAAGCCAGCATTACCGGCACGGTGCGCACCTTCAGCGCGGCGGCGCAGGACATCATCGAAAATCGTCTGAGGGAAATGGCGCTGCACGTCACCGCCGCACACGGCTTGCAGGCGGACGTGAACTATCTGCGTTATTACCCGGCCACGGTGAATAACGCGGCGATGGCGCAGCTGGCGTTAGACGCGCTGGATCAGGCCGGTATTCACGCACAGCAGGCCAAACAGCCGGCGCTCACCTCCGAAGATTTCGCCTTTATGTTGCAGGCGCGTCCCGGCGCGTATCTGTGGATTGGCTCCGCGCCGAGCCAGCCGCTGCATCACTCGGCCTACGACTTTAACGATCAGCTGATTCCGCACGGCATCCAGACGCTGACGGCGCTGGCGCGGCATGCGCTGGGTGCAGAATTTCCCTGCTGATTGGCGGTGGATTTTGACAGGAAATGCCGCTGCCCGCTGGATTACGGCAGCGTGAGAAACCAACAGGTTGCGATACTTGAGCCATCCGAACGTTACGTGGAAAGGGGTTTTAAAAATGCAGAATGTCATGGCGGAGCAGCAAACATATTCCGATAACAGCCTGTTACTCGACGCGCGTGAGCAGCATGTGCCACGTGGCGTCATTACTGCGCATCAGTTGGTGATCGAGCGGGCGAAAGGCAGCGAAGTATGGGACGTTGAGGGCAATCGCTATCTCGATTTCGTCGGTGGCATCGGCGTGCTCAACGTCGGGCACAACCATCCGGCGGTGGTCAACGCAGTCACCAAACAACTCGGTTTAGTATCGCACGCCTGTTTCCAGGTGGTGGCGTATCCGGGCTACATCGAGCTGGCTAAGCGCCTCAATGCGCTGGTCGGCAACGGTGAAGATTTCAAAAGTGTGTTCTTCACCAGCGGCGCGGAAGCAGTAGAAAATGCCGTGAAGATTGCGCGCGCCCACACCAAACGCAGCGGTGTTATCGCCTTCGATGGTGCTTTTCATGGCCGCACACTGCTTGGTACCACGCTGACCGGCATGTCTGCGCCTTACAAACAAAACTTCGGCCCGTTCCCCTCCGATATCTATCGTTTGCCGTTCCCGAATGCGTTTCACGGCGTAAGCGATGACGACTGCCTGAAAGCGCTGGATCAGCTGTTCGCGGTGCAGATCGCGCCAGAACGCGTGGCGGCGATCATCATCGAACCGGTGCAGGGCGATGGCGGCTTCCTGCAGGCTGGCGCTAACTTTATGCAGGCGCTGCGCCGTATCACCGAAAAGCACGGCATTGTGCTGATCCTTGATGAAGTGCAAACCGGCTTTGGTCGTACTGGCAAGATGTTCGCTTTCCAGCATCTTGGCATTACGCCGGACTTGGTGACGGTGGCGAAAAGTATCGGCGGCGGTTTGCCGATCTCTGGCGTGGTCGGAAAAGCGGCGATCATGGATGCGCCACAACCGGGCGGCTTAGGCGGCACCTACGGCGGCAACGCGCTGGCCTGTGCGGCGGCGCTGGCGGTGCTGGATCTGCTGGAAAATGACAATCTGCTGGCGCGATCCAATCAGCTCGGCGAGCAGCTTAATGCGCGCCTGCAACAGCTGGCCGAGAAGTATGCCTGCATCGGCGATGTGCGCGGCATTGGCTTTATGCAGGCGGTTGAGATCGTCGATTTCGAGACCAAAAAGCCGGATGCGGCGATGACGCAGAAAATTCTCGACTGCGCCTGTCAGGAAGGTTTGCTGCTGATTAAGTGCGGTATTCATCGCAACACCGTGCGCTTCCTCGCGCCGCTGGTCACCACCGATTCGCAACTGGAAGAAGCGCTGCATATCTTTGATATCGCGCTGGCGCGCGCCAGCGGTCGGCTGGGTTAAAAAGCGCTTCCTCATTGAAATTATTGCAGTAATTTGAAAACCTCCCGCTGGTATAACCAGTTAACGAGATAGCACATTTACCTTAAAGCGTGTTATATCTTCGGGAGGTTAAACCTAATCGGTTGGCAATGAGGGGTGCTATGAACGGCTTAATGAAACTCGACCGCATCGACATCAATATTCTGGTGCAACTCCAGAAAGATGGCCGTATCAGCAACGTCAATCTCGCCGATGCCGTTGGGCTTTCGCCCAGTCCGTGCCTGCAACGCGTCAAGCGCCTTGAGCAAGCCGGATTTATCAACGGTTATGAAGCCCACATCAATCTCACCAAAATCACCGATTCCGTGACGGTATTTACCGAAGTCACGCTCTCTGGCCATCGCCGCGAAGATTTTATGAAATTCGAAAACGCGGTGCGTGAGGTGGATGAGTTAATGGAATGTCATCTGATCACCGGCGGTTACGACTATTTGCTGCGCTTTATTACCCGCAGCATTGAACATTACCAGGAAGTGATTGAGAAGATGCTGGATGCGCAGATCGGCATCGATAAATACTTCAGTTATATCGTGATTAAATCACCGATTATGAAAAGCAGCGTGCCGTTGAGATCGTTAATTTCGAAACAGAATTCGGTGGAGTTTGGTTGAGTTGTTTGTGTGTCTGGAATAGAGGTCGCCATAAATGGCGACCCTACAGATGTTATTTACGCGTTTTTGTAGGGTCGCCATTTATGGCGACCTGGCATAAAACCGCGCGCAGAAATAAACCCTCGCACATCCCGTAATGGCGCAATATATTGCGCAATTCATCTGCGGGCACGATATGTAAACCATCAAATCCAAACCGCGCGATTAATCGCGCCGCTACGGAATATGCGGTTTGTTATTCGGACAAAAAAAGCCACCGCAATAACACGGTGGCCTGAATTTAAATCACAGAACGGATTAATTATT
Source organism: Pantoea sp. YR525 (assembly GCF_900116775.1). NCBI lineage: Bacteria > Pseudomonadati > Pseudomonadota > Gammaproteobacteria > Enterobacterales > Erwiniaceae > Pantoea > Pantoea sp. YR525. The sequence goes on along the minus strand of NZ_FPBU01000002.1, from coordinate 566,972 downwards.
TAACGATTAAACCAGTTCAGTTTTCACACCCTGCTGCACCAGCAATTCCGCGTCATCGCCGTGGCTGTAGACATTATATTCCACGCCCGCAACGGTAACAGTGCCATCCTGATGTTGCCATTCGCTGATATCGCTGCCTTCAGGCAGAATATCTTTGAGCTGAACCACATCACCTTCATTGCCTTTAACCAGCAACTGCGTTTTACCGTCTTCGATAAACAGATCTTTCTCGCCGTGCTGGAGCAGGGCGTTGAGATCGAGCTTAAGAATATTATCGCCGCTACCGGTAATGTCGATAATTTCAATCGATTCAATCGAGCTATTCTGCGCGGTTAAATCCAGGAGCTGTCCTGAATCGGTAAGTTGCAGGGTGTCAATTTGCTCTTCGCTGCCGGTGATTTTCTGAGTCGCTAAATCATCTGCACTGTACAACTGATGGATACTGTCATCATGCAATAATGTCGACTGAGATTCTTCCTCTATAGCAAATGAGTTCAGGGATTTTGTTCCCCAACGAATATCTTCAATGCCACCACCTCCAGCACCGGCTGATCTAGTGACTTCAAATCTACCAATTAGCGTACCTTCTGGTGCAATATATCGGAAAGTATGAACTGTTTGATCACCTTTCACCATGCCATGATTTTCTTGGGTAATAAATTTACCATTGATATCATAAATTTTTATATAAGCTATAAATGTGTCAGCATTGATTGCAAGTGAACTCAATTTAAATTCAAAATCTGTTGTACCTTCATCCCATCCCAGCGAAAGGTGCAAACCGCCTGTGAATATTGCATATTCATGACCAAATCCGGGTCCCATGACCGTTGCATCCTTGATAAACCTGAGGCCATTAGGACTGAGGGTGTTCGCAGGCACTGATGCGCTATTATAAGGAGCTCCTACACTCCTAAGATAATCATGTACCCAATCAAAATCCTCGAGCCCTGAAGTTCCTACCTTCTCAACTTCCAGATTCAGCGTGAAGGCATTACTCCAGCCCCCAGTAGACATTTTGCTCGCCTGGAAATCCCACTTGCCGTAGGCCAGTGTTCCCGGTGGCGTCCATGTCCAGTTACCAGCCGTATCGGCGGTGACGCTGTAAACGGTGGCGTTTGTGCCGTTAGTCGCACGCAGATAAACAATGCTGTTGGCTTCGGCCTGGCCGTTGAGGGTTGGCGTGGTGTCGTCGGTGCGGTCACCGTTTGCCAGCACCTTAGACGTGCCCATATCGTCATAACCGTCGGTGATAACCGGGTTAAAACCGTCGCTGCCGGTGATGCTCAGCGAGAAGGTATTTGACCAGGCATTGTGACCCTGCGGCTGAACCTCAAAGCTCCAGGTGCCGGCTGGCAGGCCTGATGCTGGCGTCCACGCCCATTTACCGCTGCTGTCGACATCCACCACAACGGTATTCGCCAACTGCCCAACCTGTGCGAATCGCAGCACCACTTTGCCGTTGGCTTCGCCGCGACCGCTGAAGGATGGCGTGGCGTCGTCGGTTATCGCGCCGCTGCTCAACTCACCCTGCCAGGCACCAAAATCATCTTTGACCATTTCGATGCGGGTTTTATTAGCAATGTCTGCGGCGGTGGCGATATCCAGCGTGAACAGGCTGCTGCTGAAGCCGCCGATGCTGGCCTGGAACTCATACTCGCCGTAAGCCAGCGCGCTGCCCGGCGTCCAGCTCCACTCAGTGCCGTTCACCGTCGCGGTAGCGCTACCGGTCCAGGTGCTGCTGCCCGCCAGACGATAGTAAACGGTGACCGTGTTGCCAGCAGAAACGTCGCCGCGCAGGGTTGGCGTGGTGTCGTCGGTCAGCGCACCGCTGCTGAGTTTGCCCATGTAGGTGCCAACGTCGTCGATGGCTTCTTTAATGGTGATGGTGTTTGGCGGCAGAACGGATGCGTCTTCACCAATCACAATGGTAAACGGCGCAGAAGGGGGGCCCGTTCGGGGCACTTTAGCAAACGTCTCTTCAGCAACCAGTCTCAGATTATTCGTACCGTCTGCAAGGTCCTGCGATGGCTCCATCTTCCACACGCCGGTGTCTTTATCCGCAACGGCGCTGCCGATTTTCTCATTTTTGTCATTGAGCAGGTAAACCGTGGTGCCTTTCTGCGCAACGCCGGTCAGCGTCGGGCGTTTGTCATCGGTTGTATCGCCCGGCTCAAATCCGCGCTGCTCTGCGCCGAAATCATCATAGAGTTTGATCAGCAGCGGTGCTTCAGGCGGCGTGGAATCAACAACAATCGTGGCGAGTGTGGGTTCGGAAAGGTTTCCAGCACGGTCGTACTGACGCAGCGAGAGGCTGTAGTTGCCATCGGCATACGGCGTGGTCGCCTCCCAGCGCCAGAAGCCATTTTCATCAATCGGGATCAGGAAGCGGTCGGTGCCGATAACCAGCTCCATTGTGCCTTTTTCGGCGAGTGCTATCGTGTTGCCAAAGACTAAATTGCCGTTGGCTTTTTCGATATAGGTGGTTTCGGTGCGTGCAAAGAGCTCAATCATAAGAATATTCCATTATATGTTTTTAACAGTACTGTCTGTGTCCTGGCGGTACGGTAACGCAGCCCTCCACAACAAAGCGCTGAAGGATGTTAAAGCAACGGGTAATAGGGGCGTTCAAGAACCGTCTGCAAAGAAAAGTGCCGGGGATGAGGCAGGTAAATAACGGTATATGCAGCTTGTTATTGCGCCAGCTCCACAGCATAAAATTTCATTCCGGTGGCAAAATCGCTGCATCCTGCGCGTTAGCGGCCGTGCTTCAGTTTTCATGGTAAAACCAACCCCCTTACACTGATTCCAACCGTTACAAGGAGTTGTTATGAGCACACTCACCATTCCTGATCAGACCTGGCAGCGCGATGCCTTCACGCTCTCAACCGAGCGCGCCAGGCTGGATTTTGATTACATCCATCAACAGCTGACGGAAAAATCGTATTGGGCACAAGACCAGCCGCGCGCCAAAACCGAACGCGCTTTTGCTGGTTCATTGCCGTTCGGTCTGTATCACCAAAACCAGCAAATTGGCTTTGCGCGTTTGGTGACGGATTACACCCGTTTCGGCTGGCTGTGCGATGTGATGATTGATGAGAACTGGCGCGGTCACGGATTAGGCAGCTGGCTGGCAACGTGCGTGCGTGCGCATCCAGAGCTGGCGACGGTGCACCGCTGGATGCTCTCGACCAATGATGCGCATCCGCTGTATCAGCGCCTCGGCTGGCGCGTGGTGCAGGATCCGCAAAAACTGATGGAATTTCCTCCCTCCTGACACTGGAGTTTTCACATGGGTTACCGCGTTGGCGTCGATATTGGCGGGTCGTTCACCGATTTCGCCGTGCTGGATGAACACACCAATCAGATTCACACGTTGAAAGTGCTGTCGCGACCGGACCAGCCCGGCAGCGAAATCCTCACCGGGTTAACTCAATTGCAGCAGCGCGATGGCATCGATCCGCAACAGATTGACTACTTCACGCACGGCACCACCGTTGGTATCAATGCGGTGATCCAGCGACGCGGCGTAAAGCTGGCGCTGTTCTCCACCGAAGGGTTTTGCGATGTGCTGGAGCTGGCGCGCCTGAAGATCCCGCACATTCATGACTTGTTTTCGCGTCGCCCGGCACCGCTGATTTCGCGCGACCGGGTGTTTGCTATCAAAGAGCGCACCGATCGCCACGGCAACGTATTGACCGAGGTCGATCGGCAAAGCGTGCTGGATGCGATCAACGCCGCGCGCGAAGCCGGTTGTCAGGGGATTGTGGTGGCACTGCTGCACAGCTATCGCAACCGCCACAACGAAGCGGCGGTGAAAGCCATCATCAATCAACACGCGCCCGACTTGCTGACTTCCTGTTCCGCCGATATCTGGCCGATCATCCGCGAGTACGAACGCACCATCACCGCCACCATCAACGCCTACGTGCAGCCGATGGTGATCCATTATCTGGAATCGTTTGAGCGCGCGTTAAAAGAGAAAGGTGTGCGTCCTCCACCGCGCATCACCAAATCCAACGGCGGTGTGATGGGCGTCGAGCAGGCAAAAAGCGAGTGCGTGCAGATGGTGCTGTCCGGCACCGCATCGGGCGTAATCGGTGCCAGCTTCCTCGCCAGCGCCTGCGGCTTCGACAAAATCCTCAGCCTCGATATTGGCGGCACCAGCGCCGACGTGGCGGTGATCGTTGATGGCCAGGTCGCGCAGGGCAACGGCGAAATCATCGGTGATTTCCCAATCTACATTCCGTCTGTGGCGGTGACGTCAGTTGGGCAGGGCGGCGGTTCGCTGGCGTGGATTGATAATCAGGGCGTGCTGCAAATGGGGCCGGACAGCGCCGGATCGCTGCCGGGCCCGGTGTGCTTTCAGCGCGGCGGCACGCAGCCAACCGCCACCGATGCTTTTGCCGCCTGCGGCATGATTGGTCACGGCGATCTCGGCTACAACGCGGTGCAGGTGGATGTCGCCGCCGCGCGCGCAGCGTGGCAGCCGCTGGCGGATTCGCTCGGCATCAGCGTTGAAGAGACCGCCGAAACCGCCATCGAGCTGGCGATCTCCAGCATGTATGGCGACACCAGCGGCTTGCTGTCACGCTTCGGGCTCGATCCGCGTGAATTCTGGTTCCTCGCCTTTGGCGGTGCGGGCCCGATGATGGGCTGCTTCCTCGCACGTGAGCTAAACATGAAAGGGGTGATTGTGCCGCCGACGCCGGGCGTGCTGTCAGCGCTTGGTGGCTTGGTGGCGGATATTCGTAACGACTTTATCCGCACGCTGTATAGCGATCTTGATGCTTCGCTGGCGGATCGTCTGGCGACCGAAGCCGAGGCGCTGAGCCAGCGTGCGCGTGACTGGCTCAGCAGCCAGCACGGCGCGCATATGCCGTTCACGCTGCACTACAGCGCCGACATGCGCTATCGCGGCCAGTCATTTGAAATCGAAGTGGCGCTCGAGCCGCAGTGGCTGGCGCAGGCCAATGTCACGGCGTTGCATGATGCCTTTGATCGCCAGCATCAGCAGCTGTTTGGTCACTTTGATGCCGACGCGCCGGTGCAGATTATCAATCTGCGTTTGGTGATCGCCTCGCCCACGCCGAAACCGATGCTCAATCAGCTGGCCGCCGCCGATGCGCCGGTTGAAGTGGCGCAGCAGGTTAGCGCGTGGATCGATGGCGCGGCGCATCAGGTGGATGTGGTGTTGCGCGCCACGCTGCGCGCCGGGCATCAGCTGATCGGCCCAGTGATTGTGGCGCAGGATGACTGCACCACCTGCGTGCCGCCCAACATGAAAGTGGATGTGGATAGCTTTGGCAACCTGCTGATCACGCCGGTGGAGGCGAACTAACATGGCGATTGACGGACGTAACCTGCAAATTCTGGCCAACTACTGCGCGGCCGCCGCCGATGCGATGGCCTTCACCTTGATGCGCACTGCGCACTCCACTTTCGTCAAAGAGACGGAAGATTTTTCCTGCCAGATTGTCAGCCGCGACGGCCTGGCGTTCGCCTCACCGCGCAGCTTCGGCGCGCCCTGGTACAGCGGCATCGATTACGGCCCGGTGCTGGCGCTGATCGACAGCTACGAAGAAGGCGATATCTGCATCACCAACGATTCCTACGCCGGTAACGTCGCCACGCACTCGCCGGATATCCATATCTGGAAACCGGTGTTTCATGGCGGCGAGATTGTCTGCTTTGTGGTGGGGCACATTCACAACACCGATGTCGGCGGCGCGGTGCCCGCGTCTTTATCCCGTTCGCTCACCGATATCGTGCAGGAAGGGATTCGCATTCCGCCGCTGAAAATTGTGCGCCACGGTGAACTGAATGAAGAGGTGGCGCGCATCATGCGCCTCAACGTGCGCGCGCCGGAGCAGAACTGGGGCGATTTCAAAGCGCAGATTGCCTCGGTTAACGTCGGTGAACGCAAAATCCACGACATCATTGCGCGCTTTGGCGTCACCGATTTTCTGCAAGGTATTGAAGGGATTCTCGATTACGCTGAAGCGCAGGCGCGCAGCATTATCAAGACCATTCCGGATGGCGAATACTTCTATGCTGATTTCGCCGATGAAGATGGCGAAGGCGGTTTCCCGTGCCGCGTGGCGATCACCTTGCGCGTCAGCGGCGACACGCTGGAACTCGATTACACCGGCAGCGATCCGCAGCTGGCTTCGTCGCTGAACATGCCAACCGGCGGACGCGAGCGTCATCCACTGGCGCTGGTTGGCGTGACGTATGTGCTCTCGACGCTGGATCGTAACCTGCTGCTCAACGCCGGTACCTTGCGGCCAACGCGCGCCATTCTGCCGCCGGGCACGGTGATGAACTGCGAAGCACCGGCGGCGGTCGGCATGCGCTCGCTGACTTGTGCGCTGTCGCAAATCGCCACGCTCGGCGTATTTTCGCAGGCGATCCCCGATCGCTTACCGGCGAATTCGCCGGGCGGTAACTCGATCATGAACATCCGCACTACCGACAGCGCCAACCGTAGCGTGGTGGCCTCGCTCGGCCCGGTCGGCGGCGGGGCAGGTGGCACGCCGCGCCACGATGGCCCGGACGGATCGGGCGGCTTATCGGCGTTCCTGAAAAACACGCCGATTGAGATTAATGAAGCGGAAGTGCCAATCCATTTCCATCGCTACGGCTTAGCCGCCGACAGCGCCGGAGCCGGGCGCTATCGCGGCGGTTTAGCCACCGAGATGGCGTTTGAAGTTTTTGCGCCGAATACCACGGTGACGGCGCGTAACCGCAACCGGTCGGTGTTCGCTTCGGCGGGCGTGCTGGGCGGCGAATCCGGCGGCCTTTCGCACTTCCGCACGCTGCGTAACGGCACCGCGATTGAACATGGCAACACCGACGTAATTCACTGCCAGCCGGGCGATATCGTCGAAGTGCGCGGACCCGGCGCGGGTGGGTACGGTTTGCCGGTGGAGCGCGATGTGCAGCAGGTAGTGCAGGATGTGCGCTGTGGGTTTGTCTCTGAGCAAGTGGCGCGAGATAGTTATGGCGTGGCGCTGCGCGAGGGTGAGATTGATGAGGTGGAAACCGCGCGACTTCGGGCTGAGATGCGATCTTCGGCGGCGCAGCATTTTGATCACGGTATGGCGCGCAGTGCGTTTGAAGCGATCTGGACGCCGGAGCGCTATCGCGTGCTGACGGCATTTTTGGCCGCCGCGCCGGTGAGCTGGCGGCATTTCCTTAAGCAGCAGGTGTTTACGGCGGTGGCCGCAGACAGTGATGCGTCGATGGATGTTATTTTCGCGGATCTCAGAGGGCGTTATTCGGTGTGACGTTTCGGCAAGGTCGCCATAAATGGCGACCCTACAAAAGCTCCGCTTATCGCCATAAATACAGACGTCACACACCTTCGTAGGGTCGCCATTTATGGCGACCTTGCTAACAACCGCACAACCTCAACCATTCACATACAACCGATCCCATTCCCACTGTTTCGGATTGTTTTCAATATATTTTCTGAACGCCAGTAACTCCCTCTCATCCCGAATCACACGATCATAAAAACTGCGTTGCCACACCTTCACACCTGTTTCACGCGTAATCTCGGCTTTAAACCAATTAACAATATTTAGCAGGGTTCTCTGTGCGCTTTCATTCAGCCAAATAATGCCATGCAGGTGATTCGGCATCAGGACAAAGGCATCGAGGATGATTGAAGTATCGCGCTGGGGTAAAGCCCGCCAGGTTTTGATGACGTAATCACCAATTGAAGTCAGACAGAATTCCGCTGCGATAAATTGACCAAATAAAGGTGCGCGGCGATAGCAAACCAGCGTGATGAAATACGCGCCATTAGCGCGGTAATTATGATGTTTTAATCGCGGATATTTGCGGTTTTTCATAATGGCCTCCTTGCCGGAATGATTTTGCAGCATGTCTGGCTAGAGGGCGATGACGGGATGTGAAACCTGAGGGACGTATTAAGAATAATTTATACGGCGCGGCGGGATTATTGGCCAGGTCGCCATAAATGGCGACCCTACGGAGATGTCACTCACATCATCTTCTCAATCTCACTAAACGGCACCGCGTGGCTAAACAAATACCCTTGCAGCTGATTGCAGCCCGCATCGGCCAGCGCGTTTTTCTGGCCTTCGGTCTCGACGCCTTCGGCGGTCACCGTTAAGCCCATCGCGTGGCCCAACCGCACCACTGATTCAACAATCGCGGTAGAGTTCTGCGCCACGCCCAGCGACTGGGTAAAGGATCGGTCGATTTTGATTTTGTCCACCGGGAAGGTGCTGAGGTAGTTAAGGCTCGAATAGCCGGTACCAAAATCATCCAGCGCGATACGGAAACCGGCTTCGCGCAGCGCGATGATGCTGTTGCGCGCCTCGTGTTCATCCTCAATCAGCACGCCTTCGGTGATCTCCAGCTCCATGCGTCTAGGATCGGCGCCTTCTTCCTGCACGATATGAATGATGCGCTCGACAAAATTCACCGCGCGGAACTGCACTGGCGAGACGTTCACCGCCATCACAATATCCGGCAGCTTCAGCGCGGTTTTGCAGGCTTCGCGCAGCACCCATTCGCCGAGCGGAATGATCATGCCGGTCTCTTCGGCGATGGCGATGAAATCACCCGGCGAAACGTCGCCGCGCATAGCGTGATGCCAGCGCAACAGCGCTTCCAATCCCACCACATGCTGACCGCTGATATCCATTAACGGCTGATACCACACCGCTAATCCCTCAAATTTCACCAGCGCCTGACGTAAATCCGCCGCCATCTGCTGGCGAGTGCGCAGCGATTCATCCATCACTTTTTCGAACTGGCGATACTGGCCGCGCCCGTGATTCTTGGCGTCATAAAGCGCGATATCCGCTTTGCGCATCAGCTCCATTCGATCAATGCCATCCTTCGGTGCCAGCGCCAGACCGACGCTAACGCCAACCCACAGCTCGCTGCCGACCAGCTGATACGGCTCGCTCAGGCGGCTGATGATACGTTTCGCCAGCGATTGCACCTGACCAATATTCTCCACATCCGGCATCACGATGATGAACTCGTCGCCTCCAATACGACCCACTGTATCGCTGGCGCGCACAATCTCATTGAGTCGGCGCGCCACCTCAATAATCAGCTCATCACCAGCGTGATGACCGTAGGTATCATTGATATTTTTGAAGCGATCGAGATCCAACAGCAGCAGCGCCACGCGCTGATCGTGGCGTCCGGCCACCGCTAGCGCCTGGGTTAAGCGATCTTCCACCAGTGAACGATTCGGCAAACCGGTTAACACATCATGAAAGGCCAGATGCTGTGCCTGCGCTTCACTGGCACCGAGTTTTAAGAGCGACTGCGACAGCTTGAGTGACGAGGTCCAGATGCGCCGCACCATCACCAAACACAGCACGGTAATCAGCAGCACCGACAACAAAGTAGAAGGGCCAATGGTGCGCATCATCTGCGCGCCGGGTTTATCCGGATTCCAGCTGAGATAGCCGACCGGATCGCCCTGTTGTGAATTCAGCAGAAAGCGCGCTTTGGTTTCTCCTGCCGGTTCGCTGTCGCTGAAATGCAGCTGGCGCAGCTGGCTGCGATCGGCAAGGTTGCGCAGATAGCCGTCATCGAGAAACTTAATGCTCACCAGACGATAGCGCCCGGCCTGTTTGGTGCTGCTGATATCGCCCACCGCCAGCGCGGCAGCGCGTTGGCCGATACGCACGAAATCGGCGTGATCGGTCGGGCCCGCCGCCACATCGCTGTTTTGCACCAGCGGGCTGTTCAGCATGTCCTGCAGATAAGGGCCGATGCGCTTGTCCGGCACCGGCTGGCCGTTGCGCCACACGTTGATCAACTGATTGTCGCGATCCAGTAGCACCACCAGCTGGTGATCAAACATGTCATACAGCCAACCGCCGACATTTTGCGTCAGCCAGCTTTGGTCGGGATGCGGCGACGCCAGCTGATCGGCCAGCGGCGACCAGCGCGTCAGGCTTCGCAGCTGGCGCAGATGTTCCGTCAGGCTCTGGGTAAAGGAAGCCTCGATCATGCGCTGTTGCTGATCGCGCGCTTCGTTATTGGTTAATGATGTCCCCCAGAACAGACCCACGCCCGCGCCGACAAAGGTAAGCAGCAAAATTGCCATCAGCGGCAAAATTACTTCACGAACAAAGTTGCGGCGAAAACCATCCGATAGTTTTATTGCGTTAATCATTTTAAGGTGAGCCTGACAAGAAGGATTCATCTTTTAACTTAGCAGAACATCCGCAGGCTGTATCCTGTAAGGGTGTTGAAATCACGATGTAAATAAGTGGTAAATTTTTGAACACTGTCACAAAGAGAACAGTTAAAAATAATTTATTAAAACCGCTGCCGTTTCGCTGTGATTCTGCTGCCCTAAAGCAAATTCATCCGCCCGTCATTGAGCCGTCACGGCGCTGTCATCTGACATGCGCAATGTAATCGCCATCCCGCAGCAAGCCCGCTGCGTTCCTCAACCAATGCGAATGAGGTATTGAGCGTGATGGAGATATCCAGACATCCGACCACTGTGTATCAGGCCGTTGCCGCCCAACTGGAGCAGGCGCTGCAGGAGCGCTATCGCTGCGGCGACTATCTGCCTTCCGAGCAGCAGCTGGCCGATCACTACGAAGTGAATCGTCACACCTTGCGCCGCGCGGTTGACGAGCTGGTCAACAAAGGCCTGCTGCAACGGCGTCACGGTGTCGGCATTTTGGTGCTGATGCGTCCTTACGATTATCCGCTGCATGCGCAAGCCCGCTTCAGCCAGAACCTGATGGAGCAGGGCAGTCATCCCACCAGCGAACGTCTGCTGGCGGTGCTGCGTCCGGCGAGCAGCGATGTGGCGAGCGCGCTGGGTGTGAACGAAGGCGACAACGTCATTCACTTGCGCACGCTGCGCCGCGTCAATGGCGTGGCGGTGTGCGTCATCAACCACTTCCTGGCGGAACTCAGCTGGTGGCCGGCGCTGCAGCAGTTTCACAGCGGTTCCTTGCACGATTTTATGCAGCAGCAGCTTGGCCTGAGCCTGACGCGCAGCCAAACCCGTATCAGCACCCGTCGCGCACAGGCCAAAGAGTGCAAGCAGCTGGAGATTGCGCTGCAGTCGCCGCTGCTGTGCGTACGCACCCTGAATAAACACAGCGACGGTCAGGTAGCGGAATACTCCGTCAGCCTGACGCGTGGCGACATGATTGAACTGACTCTGGAGCACGAATGACACAGCAAACAGCCCGCCAGCATTGGCTCTCGGTGCTGGCGCACAGCGATGCCAACCAGCTTGAGGCGCACTGGCAACCGTTACGCCTCAACGCCGATTTTGAACGCATCCGCCCGGCAGAAACCGGCTTAACCCGTTTGCAGGCGCGCATGGGCGGCAGCGGCAAACGCTTCGTGATGGGCGATGCCACGGTAACGCGCGCGGTGGTGAAACTGCACGACGGCACGCTCGGCTTTAGCTACGTGCTGGGGCGCGACAAAGCGCACGCCGAACGCTGCGCGCTGATTGATGCGCTGCTGCAACAGCCGGAAACCCAGGCGCTGTTGCAGGAAAAATTGATTGCCCCGCTGGCGGCACTGCGTGAAGAGCAGCGTCAGCTGCGCGCGCGTGAAATCGCCAGCTCCAAAGTGGATTTCTTTACGCTGGTTCGCGGAGATAACTGATGACTTTACTGGCAAGTTTTAACCATCCGGTGGCTGATGCCCAACGTGCCTTTCGCCGCATTTTAAAAGCGATGAGCGAGCCGGGCGTGATGGTGTCGCTGCCGCTGCAACAGGGCTGGGGCGATCTCTCGCCGGCGGCCACGGCGGTGCTGCTGACGCTGGTCGATCAGGAGAGCGCATTGTGGCTGGATAATCGCATTGATAATGAGGTGGTGCGCAGCAACCTGCGTTTCCATACCGGTGTGCCGATTGTCGATGAGCGCGATGCCCCCTTTGCGCTGACGCACGCGGCGGCCAATCCCGATCCGGCGCTGTTCGCCTCTGGCGACAACATGTCCCCGGAAAAAAGCACCACGCTGATTGTGGAAGTGCCATCACTGAGCGGCGGTTTAACGTTGCGTCTTTCTGGTCCCGGCTTACGTGAATCACGTGCCATTGCGCCGCAGCTGCCGGAAGCGATTCTGCATTATTTGCGTGAGCGTCCGCATCCGTTCCCACAGGGCGTGGATCTGATTTTCACCTGCGGTGAAGCGATGATGGCGCTGCCACGCACCACCGACGTGGAGGTGTGCTGATGTATGTTGCGGTAAAAGGGGGCGAAAAGGCGATTGCCAGCGCCCATGAGCTGCAGGCCGATCTGCGTCGTGGCGATCGCGAAGTCGCTGAACTGGGCTGCGATCAGGTCGCGCAACAGTTGGGTTTAGCCGTTGATCGCGTGATGACCGAAGGCGGCATCTACGATCCGCAGCTGGCGGCCTTAGCGATTAAACAGGCAAGCGGCGATTTGGTGGAAGCGATCTTCCTGCTGCGCGCCTATCGCACCACGCTGCCGCGCCTCGCCGACAGCCTGGCGCTGGCAACCGCAGAGATGCGCCTCGAACGCCGAATCTCCGCCGTCTACAAGGATCTGCCGGGCGGCCAGGTTCTCGGCCCAACTTACGATTACAGCCATCGTCTGCTCGATTTCACCCTGCTGGCAAACGGCGAAACGCCCGCTGCACCGCGTGACGATCAGGCGCTGCCCGAACGCTGTCCGCACGTGTTCAGCATGATGACCGCAGAAGGATTAGCGGCACGTGAAGAGGATGACGGCAGCGAGCCGTGCGACATCACCCGCGAACCGCCAGGTTATCCAGCCACGCGTGCCGCACGGCTGCAACAGCTGGTGCGCGGCGACGAAGGTTTCTTGCTGGCGCTGGGCTACTCGACGCAGCGCGGCTACGGCCGCAACCATCCGTTCGCCGGAGAAATTCGCACTGGCTATCTCAGCGTCTCCATCTGCCCGGAAGAGCTGGGCTTTGAGATTGAGATTGGCGAAATCCTGCTGACCGAATGCGAGATGGTCAACGGCTTCACCACCGAAACCAGCAGCGCGCCGCACTTTACGCGCGGTTACGGCCTGGTGTTTGGTCGCTCCGAGCGCAAAGCGATGGCGATGGCGCTGGTGGATCGCGCGCTGCAGGCGCCAGAGTACAACGAACGCATTGCCGGTCCGGCGCAGGACGAAGAGTTTGTGCTGTCGCATGCCGACAACGTGGAAGCGGCGGGCTTTGTCTCGCATCTGAAACTGCCGCACTACGTCGATTTCCAGGCGGAGCTTGAGCTGCTGAAACGGCTACGCCAACAGCATCAGGAGCAGAACCATGAGTGAGTTAACCGGCTACAACAACGGTTATCTGGATGAGCAGACCAAACGCACCATCCGCCGCGCGATTCTGAAAGCGGTGGCAATTCCAGGTTATCAGGTGCCGTTTGCCGGACGCGAAATGCCGATGCCTTACGGCTGGGGCACCGGCGGCATTCAGATCACCGCCAGCATCATTGGCGATGCCGATGTGCTGAAGGTGATCGATCAGGGCGCGGATGACACCACCAACGCGGTATCGATTCGTCGCTTCTTCCAGCGCGTCAGCGGCGCGGCCACCACCGAAGCTACCCGTGACGCCACGCTGATCCAGACGCGTCACCGCATTCCGGAAACGCCGCTCGAAGAAGATCAGATCCTGATTTTCCAGGTGCCGATCCCCGAGCCGCTGCGCTTTATCGAGCCGCGTGAGACTGAAACCCGCACCATGCACGCGCTGGAGGAGTACGGCATCATGCAGGTGAAGCTGTATGAGGATATCGCCCGCTACGGCCACATCGCCACCACTTACGCTTATCCGGTGAAGGTCAACGATCGCTACGTGATGGATCCGTCGCCAATCCCCAAATTCGACAACCCCAAGATGCACATGATGCCGGCGCTGCAGCTGTTTGGTGCCGGGCGTGAGAAACGCATCTATGCGCTGCCGCCGTACACCAAAGTGGAAAGCCTCGACTTCGACGATCACCCGTTCAGCGTGCAGCAGTGGGAAGAACCCTGCGCGCTGTGCGGTTCGCGCCACAGCTACCTCGACGAGGTGGTGATGGATGACGCCGGTACGCGCATGTTTGTCTGCTCCGATACCGATTTTTGCCACCAGCAGCAGGAACAACAGCATGCACAGTGAACAGCCGCTGCTTGCGGTCAACAATCTCACTCACCTTTACGCGCCCGGCAAAGGCTTTGAAGAGGTGAGTTTTGAGCTCTATCCCGGCGAAGTGTTAGGCATCGTTGGCGAATCCGGATCCGGTAAAACCACCTTGCTGCGCAGCCTGTCGGCACGCCTGGCGCCGCAGCAGGGCAACATTCTCTATCGCGCGCAGGATCTCTATCAACTGAGCGAAAGCGATCGCCGCCGCTTGCTGCGCACCGAATGGGGCGTGGTGCATCAGCATCCGCTTGACGGTTTGCGTCCGCAGGTGACAGCGGGCGGCAATATCGGCGAGCGGTTGATGGCGGTGGGCCAGCGTCATTATGGCGATATCCGTAAAGAAGCGATGCGCTGGCTGCAGGATGTGGAGATCCCTGCTAATCGCATCGACGATCTGCCCACCACGTTCTCGGGCGGCATGCAGCAACGTTTACAGATTGCGCGCAACCTGGTAACGCAGCCGACGCTGGTGTTTATGGATGAACCGACCGGCGGGCTGGATGTGTCGGTGCAGGCGCGCCTGCTGGATCTGCTGCGCACGCTGGTACGCGAGCTGAATCTGGCGGTGGTGATTGTGACGCACGATCTCGGCGTGGCGCGGTTGCTGGCGCATCGCCTGCTGGTGATGAAGCAGGGCCGCGTGGTGGAGAGCGGGTTGACCGATCGGGTGCTGGACGATCCGCATCATCCGTATACGCAACTGCTGGTTTCATCGGTGCTGAGTTGAGATGAACAAGGTCGCCATAAATGGCGACCCTACGACGAGCCCAATTTCGCCGGTCGCCATAAATGGCGACCCTACGACGTGCCCAATGCAACCGTATTGCCCGTAGGGGCGCCATTTATGGCGACCTTCTCGAAGACCAGCACAACTATCAAAACCATCAGGACATCACTATGCAACCTTTACTGCGCGTAGAGCATCTGAGCAAAACCTTTGTGCTGCACAACCAAAGCAGCGCCGCGCTGCCGGTATTGCAGGACGCCAATCTTGAAGTCAGCGGCGGCGAATGCGTGGTGCTGCATGGCCGCTCCGGCAGCGGAAAATCCACGCTGCTGCGTGCGCTGTACGGCAACTATCAGGCCAACAGCGGCCACATCTGGCTACAACATCAGGGCGAATGGATCGACATGGCCAACGCGCCCGCGCGGCAGATTCTGGCAATTCGCTGTCACACTGTCGGCTGGGTCAGCCAGTTTTTGCGCGTCATTCCACGCGTGCCGACGCTGGAGATCGTCATGCAGCCGCTGCTGGAGCGCGGCACCGAGCGCGCCTTCTGCGAGAAGCGCGCCAAAGAGCTGCTGACGCGCCTTAACGTGCCGGAGCGTTTGTGGTCGCTGGCACCGTCCACCTTCTCCGGCGGCGAGCAGCAGCGCGTCAACATCGCGCGCGGCTTTATCGCCGACTATCCGGTGCTGTTGTTGGATGAGCCGACCGCCTCGCTCGACAGCGCCAACAGCGCCGCAGTCGTTGAACTGATTGAACAGGCGCGCGCCCGTGGTGCCGCCATTGTCGGAATTTTCCATGACGAAGCGGTGCGCGAACGCGTAGCCGATCGCCTGCACGTCATGCAGCCAATGAAAGCAGGAGCAGAAGCATGATCATTAATAACGTCCGGCTGGTGCTGGAGCAGGCCGTGGTGGCGGGTTCACTGGAGATTCGCGACGGGCGCATCGCCAGCTTTAGCGACAGCGTCAGCCAGTTGCCGGGCGCGCTGGATGGCGAAAACGCCTTCCTGCTGCCGGGTTTGGTGGAGCTGCACACCGATAATCTCGACAAGTTCTTCACGCCACGCCCCAAAGTGGATTGGCCGGCGCACTCGGCGATGAGCAGCCACGATGCGTTAATGGTTGCCAGCGGCATCACCACGGTGCTGGACGCGATTGGCGTCGGCGACGTGCGCGATGGCGGGCATCGCATTGAAAACCTTAATAAGATGATTGAGGCGATTCAGGATAGCAATCGCAAAGGCATTAACCGCGCCGATCACCATTTGCATCTGCGCTGCGAGCTGCCGCATCACACCACGCTGCCACTGTTTGAGAAGTTGATGAACACGCCAGAGCTGTCGCTGGTGTCGCTGATGGATCACTCGCCGGGTCAGCGTCAGTACGCCTCGCTGGAGATGTATCGCACCTATTATCAGGGCAAATATCAGCTTAACGACGAGCAGATGGATCAGTTTGAGCGTGAGCAACTGGCGCTGGCCGCCGAGTTCTCCACGCCGAATCGCAACGCCATCTCCAGTTTGTGCCGTTCGCGCGGTATTCCGATCGCCAGCCACGACGATGCTACGGCGGCGCACGTGGCTGAATCCCATGACGTCGGCAGCGCCATTGCCGAATTCCCTACCACGCTGGAGGCAGCACGCGCCTCGCGCGAGTGCGGCATGCAGGTGCTGATGGGCGCGCCCAATATCGTGCGCGGCGGTTCGCACTCCGGCAACGTGGCGGCGGCGGATCTTGCCAGCCACGGCCTGCTGGATATTCTCTCCTCCGACTACTATCCCGCCAGCTTGCTGGATGCGGTGTTCCGCCTGGTTGCTGATGAACGCAACACGCTGACGTTACCGCAGGCGGCTGCGCTGGTGACCAGCAATCCTGCGCGGGCGATAGGTCTGCACGATCGCGGACGCATCGCTGAAGGACTGCGTGCCGATTTAGTGCTGGCGCATACCGAACATGGTCATTCGCACATTCGTCACGTCTGGTCGCAAGGCAAGCTGGTGTTCTGATGGCGCGCCTGATCTGGCTTACCGGGCCTTCGGGCTCGGGAAAAGACAGCCTGCTGAACGCGCTGCGCGAGGCGCCGCCGGAGAATCTGCTGATTGCCCATCGCTACATTACGCGCGCCGCCGATGCGGGCGGCGAGAACCATGTGGCGCTGAGTGAAGCCGAGTTCCGACGGCGCGAGGCGCTGGGCTTGTTCGCCGTGAGCTGGCAGGCGCACGGCATGTATTACGGGCTGGGCGAGGAGATCGATCTGTGGCTGGCACGCGGACTAAATGTGCTGGTCAACGGTTCGCGCCTGCATCTGCCGATTGTGCAGCAGCATTACGGCACGCAGCTGCTGCCGCTGGTGTTGCAGGTTTCACCTGCGGTGCTGGAAGCGCGATTGCGACAGCGCGGGCGCGAGTCGCAAGCGGATATAGAAAAACGGCTGGCGCGCGCCACCGAACCGCTGCCCGCACATTGTCATGCGTTGAATAACGATGGCGCGTTGAGCGACACCCTCGAGCATCTGCGCCAGCTGATTACCCCGTAGGGTCGCCATTCATGGCGACCTGGTGCGTTGCATGCATTAACGGACGGTCGCCATGAATGGCGACCCTACGGTGTCACCGTTTAATCATTTTACTGTCATCAAGCTTTCATCCGTTTTGCCCGTAATAGCGGGCAATCAACACCTCAGAAGAGATGGAGTGCAACATGGCTCAGGCATTACTGAAAACCGTCGTCGACAACCCTTACCCGCACGTTACAGGGCAGGGCAACAAGGTGTTGTCGGTGCAGGGATTGTGCAAAACCTACGGCGCCAATCAGGTGCTGGATAACGTCAGCTTCGATCTGCATGCGGGCGAGTTGGTAGCGGTGATTGGCCGCTCAGGCGCAGGCAAATCGACACTGTTACACATGCTGAACGGCACCATCAGAGCGTCGCAGGGCGCGATCCTCAGCAATCGCCACGGCGAAGTGGATCGCGATGTGGTTACGCTGAATAGCCGGCAGATGCGCGAATGGCGCACCGAATGCGGCATGATTTTCCAGGACTTTTGTCTGGTGCCACGTCTTGATGTGCTGACCAACGTGCTGCTCGGTCGTTTGAGCCAGACCTCGACGCTGAAATCGTTCTTCAAAGTCTTCTCCGAAACCGACCGCGCTCGCGCTATCGAACTGCTGCAGTGGATGAACATGCTGCCGCAGGCGTTGCAGCGTGCGGAAAACCTCTCTGGCGGCCAGATGCAGCGCGTGGCGATATGCCGGGCATTGATGCAGAACCCGCGCATTTTGCTGGCCGACGAACCGGTGGCGTCACTCGATCCAAAAAACACCAAACGCATCATGGATGTGCTGCGTCAGGTGAGCGAGCAGGGCATCAGCGTGATGGTAAACCTGCACTCCATCGAACTGGTTAAAAGCTACTGTACCCGCGTGATCGGCATTCAGCGCGGCAAAATCCTGTTCGATGGACATCCTTCCCAGTTGACCGACGGCCTGATGCATGAGCTGTACGGCGACGAAATTAACCAGCTCCACTAACTCCCACAGCAAGAGAAAACCTAAGAATGAAACTGACTTCTTTAGCTTTACTGACTATTGCGATGGCATTTGGCGCAAACGCAGCGGATGCACCAAAAGAGTTGAACCTCGGGATTCTTGGCGGCCAGAACGCCACGCAGCAGATTGGTGATAACCAATGTGTGAAAGATTTCTTCGACAAAGAGTTGCAGGTGGATACCAAACTGCGCAACTCGTCTGACTATTCAGGCGTAATTCAGGGCTTGCTGGGCAACAAAATCGACCTGGTGCTGAGCATGTCACCGGCTTCATTTGCCTCGGTTTACCTGCAAAACCCGAAAGCGGTGGACGTGGTGGGCATCGTGGTGGACGACAAAGACGGTTCACAGGGTTATCACTCGGTGGTGATCGTTAAAGCTGACAGCCCGTACAAAAAGCTGGAAGACCTGAAAGGCAAATCGTTCGGCATGGCCGATCCCGATTCAACTTCTGGCTTCCTGATGCCGAACCAGGCGTTCAAGAAAGAGTTCGGCGGTACGGTTGACGATAAGTACAACAACACCTTCTCCAGCGTCACCTTCTCCGGCGGCCACGAGCAGGACATCCTCGGCGTGCTGAACGGTCAGTTCGAAGGCGCGGTAACCTGGACGTCACTGATTGGCGACCGTGAAACCGGTTATACCTCGGGTGCTTTTGGCCGTTTGATTCGCATGGATCATCCTGACCTGATGAAGCAGATCCGCATCATCTGGCAGTCGCCGCTGATCCCGAACGGCCCGATTCTGGTGAGCAACAACCTGCCCGCTGACTTCAAAGCGAAGGTGGTGGCCACCATCAAGAAACTGGATAAAGAAGATCACGGCTGCTTTGTTAAAGCGGTTGGCGGTACCCAGCACATCGGCCCGGCTACCGTGGCGGATTATCAGAACATCATCGATATGAAGCGTGATTTGATGAAAGGTACGCGCGGTTAAGCCTTCACAACGGTGCGCATTAATGCGCACCTTACATTGTAGGGTCGCCATTCATGGCGACCTGGTTACACAGGAATCCCCCCTTGACCGATTTTGAACACTACTACCAACGCATCCGCCGCCAGCAAAAGCGCGACTCGCTGCTGTGGTCGCTGCTGTTGCTGGCGCTCTATCTGGCCGCGGGCAAGATGGCGGAATTTAACCTGCTTACCGTTTGGCAGTCGCTGCCACACTTTTTTGACTACATCGGTGAAACTCTGCCGGTGCTGCATTTGTCATTACTGTTCGCCGACGGCAAAACTGAAGGCTCGCTGGCCTATTGGGGCTATCGCTTACACTTTCAGCTGCCGCTGATCTGGGAAACCTTGCAGCTGGCGCTGTCGTCCACCATCGTGGCGGTGGCCGTTGCCGGTGTGCTGGCGTTTTTCGCCGCCGATAACACCCAAACGCCGCGCAGCCTGCGTGTGGCGATCCGCGCCTTTGTCGCCTTCCTGCGTACCATGCCGGAACTGGCGTGGGCGGTGATGTTCGTGATGGCGTTCGGCATTGGCGCTATTCCCGGCTTCCTCGCGCTGGCGCTGCATACTGTCGGCAGCCTGACCAAACTGTTTTACGAAGCGATTGAGAGCGCCTCAGATAAACCAGTGCGCGGCCTCGCGGCGTGCGGTGCCAGCAAACTGCAGCGCATGCGCTTTGCCTTCTGGCCGCAGGTCAAACCGACATTTCTCTCCTACAGCTTTATGCGTCTGGAAATCAACTTCCGCTCCTCAACCATCCTTGGTTTGGTCGGCGCGGGCGGTATCGGGCAAGAGCTGATGACCAATATCAAACTCGATCGTTACGATCAGGTCAGCATCACGCTGTTGCTGATCATTGTGGTGGTGTCGCTGCTGGATACGCTGTCCGGCTGGCTGCGTCGCCGCGTAGTGGAAGGAGACACAGCATGATCGCCTTAGCGCCGGATGTCGCCAAACTCAAGCAGGAGCATGTTGCCCTGTTTGCCGCGCAGAACCGCTATCTGCGCCGCGTTGCGCTGGTGGCGCTTGCCATCGCGCTCTATTACCTGTTCTTCTTCGAATTCTTTGGCATTGAGTGGAGCCGTTTTCTCATTGGCTGCCAGCAGCTCAGCCGCTATTTCCTGCGTATGTTTGTCTGGCAGGATTTCCTCAACTGGCCGTTTGCTTACTACTTCACGCAGGTCGGGATTACGCTGGCGATTGTGTTCTCCGGCACGCTAACTGCATCGCTGATTGCGCTGCCGGTCTCGTTCCTCGCAGCGCGCAATGTGATGCACGATCCGGTTACGCGACCGATTTCACTGGTGGTACGCCGCGTGCTGGATGTGCTGCGCGGCATCGACATGGCGATTTGGGGGCTGATCTTCGTGCGCGCCGTCGGCATGGGACCGCTGGCCGGCGTGCTGGCGATTGTGATGCAGGATGTCGGCTTGCTCGGCAAACTCTATGCCGAAGGTCACGAAGCGGTGGAGCGCTCGCCGAGTCGCGGCCTGAGCGCGGTCGGCGCGAACAGCCTGCAGAAACATCGCTACGGCATTTTCACCCAGTCGTTCCCGACCTTCCTCGCGCTCAGCCTGTATCAGATTGAGTCCAACACCCGCTCAGCGGCGGTATTGGGCTTTGTCGGCGCAGGTGGTGTGGGTCTGGTGTATGCCGAGAACATGCGTTTATGGAACTGGGATGTGGTGATGTTCCTGACCCTGATTCTGGTGGCGGTGGTGATGATCATGGATGTTGTCTCCAGCAAGCTGCGTAAGCGTTACATCACGGGGAAAGGGGTGCCGTTGTGGCAGCCTGCCGCGCGCGACTAAGCCGTTCACTGCGCTGCCAGGCGCGCTCCAGCGCCTGCATCAGCTGCGCCTGATGCCAGGGTTTCGCCAGCCGCTCACACAGCGGCAGCGTCACCTGCGTCTGGCGCAGATCCTGACCGCTGATCAACACTGTTGCCAGATGTGGCCACTGCGCCTGCGCCTGACGAATCACATCCGCGCCGTTAATGCCGCCCGGCAGCATCAAATCACTAATTAGCAACTCAATATCCGGCGTCTGGCGCAGCAGCGTCAGCGCGCTTTCGCCGTCGCCACACTCCAGCGTCAGATAACCCAGCTGATGCAGATGTTCGCACAGCGTTTGTCGCACCGTCGGTTCATCATCCAGCACCAACACCAGCCGATCGTTGCTGGCCTGCGGCACCAGCGGCGGCGGCACGCTAAGCGGTTGTGCCGCTTCAGGCGCGCGCGGCAATAACAGCCGCACGGTGGTGCCTTGGCCGGGCGCGGTTTCCAGCTCGATCTGCCCGCCGGATTGGCGCACAAAGCCATATACCATCGATAAGCCCAAACCGCTGCCGCTGCCGATCGCTTTGGTGGTGAAGAACGGCTCGAAGACCTGTTCACGCACCTCCGCCGACATGCCGCAGCCGTGATCGATCACTTCAATGGTGACGCGATCGCGCTTGCCGTCGGCTTCCTGTTTGCGCTGATTCCAGATTCGCAGGCGGATTTCGCCGCTCTGCTGCGCCATCGCGTCGCGCGCGTTGACCACCAGATTGATCAGCGCATTCTCCAACTGTCCGGCATCGATCCACGCTGGCCAGCCGGGACGTTGCGCATCGATTACCAGTTGCTGGCCGGGCAAAAGTGCGTGTTGCAGCAGCGAATGCAAATTATCCACCAGTTCCACCACCGACACCGCGCGCGGATAGAGCGCCTGCTTGCGCGAGAACGCTAGCAAACGCTGCGTCAGCTGCGCCGCGCGGTCGGCAGCCTGACGCGCACGATCGATACGGCTGGCGAGCGTGCCGGGCGGCAGCTGATCGACGGTTAACGCCAGGCTGCCAATTATCACTGCCAGCAGATTATTGAAGTCGTGCGCCAGTCCGCCGGTTAGCTGTCCAACCGCTTTCATCTTCTGGCTGTGCAGCAGCGCCTCTTCTAACGCCTTGCGCGTGGTGCGTTCCAGCACGGTATTCACCATGCCGCGCCGTGGCACCGGGCTGAAGCGCAGCTCCAGCGTGCGTCCATCCGCCAGCCGCACTTCCTGCGCATCGGCTAAGCCGTTGAGCTCAACATCAACGCGTTTTAATAGCTGTTGATAGTGCAAACCGCGATGCAGTTCGCGCGGCGCAATGCCGAGCAGCTCGGCATATTGCGCATTCCACACCACCAGCTGGCCGCTGTTATCAAACAGCGCAAAGCCGTCGCGCATGGCGAGAAAGGTTGATTCCAGCTGGTTGCTTTTCTCTTTTAGCAGGCGCGAGGTGTGCGCCAGCGACGCGGTATTGCGCGCAAACACGTTGAAGGCGCGCGCCAGATCGCCCAGCTCATCGCGCCGCGCCAAACCCGGCACGTTGACGCTTTTCTCACCCTGCGCCAGCCGAGTCATGGCATGGGCGATGGCGGTGAGACTCGAACCGAGGTTGCGGTAGATGTAGTAACCGGCGTAACCGGTGATCAGCAGCGCCAGCAGCATAAACAGGCCGATAAAGCCGATGATCGAATCCAGCTCTTCATGGGTTACCGCGCTGCGTGCGTCGCTCTGCTGCGCCACCAGCTGCACGTAATGGGTGATGTCGTCGTTGAGCATCGCCACCAGCGCTTTGATGCGATAAGTGGCGTAGGCGATGGCGATATCACTCTGTTCCAGCTGCTGCGCCACCGGCTGCAAATCAGTACTGGTGGCGATCAGCCGCTGCACCTGCGTATTCAGCACGCCGTTGAGCCTCAACGCTTGCCACTGGCGCAGCACCGATTGCAGCTGCTGCACTGCGGCCTGCGGCGCGCTGGATTGAATCGCCACGCTGAATAAGCTGTGAGTTTGCTGGCGCAGCGCGGCGGAAGGGGAATCAGCGTGCGTTAGCAGGTCAATGCGATTAAGTAACAGCTGCGATTGCCACAGCCCGCTAAGCATCACGTTGCGCTGCAGATGGCGCTGATGCCCGGCGCGCAGCAATTGGTTGATGGTCTGTTCCAGCATCTGGCTGCGCTCGCGGATGCGCGTCAGCAGCTGCGGCTGCTGCGACGCCAGCGGCGCATTCGCCAGTAAGCTGAGCGACCGCTGCAGCTCTTGCTGCGTTTGCTGCAGGCGCGCCGATTCACTCTGATACTCCAGCGCACCCACCACCTGCGATAAACGCACTGCCGCGATTGCCACATTGGCGGTATCGCGCGCCAGCGCCAGGCTGCCGTTCATATCGGCCAGCGTTTGTGCCTGCGCCTGTTCCTGAATGTGACCTGCGTGGCGAAATCCAAAAATCGCTACCAGGCTCACCGCCAGCGTCACCGACATCACCAGCAGATTAAACAGCAGCAGGCGACTGCGCGCGCCCGCGTGCCAGTGCAGACTGTGACTCATGGCTGTCACTCCTTACCGCTCAACTGCTGGCGAGTATAGAAGCGCGATCGGGGCGAAATATGACAAATATGAATGGCCGCTGACATTTTCCATTTATCTAAGGAGGCTTTACTCGCTGCAACCTTTGCCAGCAGGAGCCTCGTTATGGCGACAGCACCGATATTAGAAATGCGCGCGATCACCCGACGCTTCGGCAACTTCTATGCGCTGAAGAGCGTCGATCTTACGGTCTGGCCCGGTGAAGTGCATGCGCTGATGGGCGAAAACGGCGCGGGCAAAAGTACATTGATGAAAATTCTGGCCGGTGCTTATACCGCCAGCAGCGGGGAAATCCTTATCGACGGCCAGCCGTACACCATTAAAGGCCCAAAAGAGGCGTTGGCGGCGGGCATTACCTTGATTTATCAGGAGATCAATCTGGCACCCAATCTGACGGTGGCGGAGAACATCTTTCTCGGCAGTGAAATCACCCGCGCGGGTCTGGTGAAGCGTCGCCAGATGGCGGAAGAGGCGCAGCGAGTGATTGATCGTTTGGGCGCGCAGTTCAGCGCTACCGATCTGGTTAGTCGCCTGAGCATTGCCGAGCAGCAGCAGGTGGAAATCGCCCGCGCGCTACATCGCAACAGCCGCATTCTGGTGATGGATGAGCCGACTGCCGCACTCTCGAACCGGGAAACCGAGCAGCTGTTTGCGCTGATTAAACGTCTGCGCAGCGAAGGGATGGCGATCATCTACATCAGCCATCGCATGGCGGAAGTGTATGAGCTGTCGGATCGCGTCAGCGTGCTGCGCGACGGGCAGTACGTCGGCAGCCTGACGCGCGAGCAGCTCAATGCCAGTGAGCTGGTGCGCATGATGGTCGGGCGTCCGCTCAGCGATCTGTTCAATAAAGATCGCAACATTCCACTCGGCGACATCCGTCTCGCGGTCAATCACCTGTGCGACAAACACAAAGTGCATCCCAGCAGCCTCTCGGTGCGGGCCGGTGAGATCGTCGGGCTGGCGGGGCTGGTCGGCGCCGGGCGCAGCGAGCTGGCGCAGCTGATTTTTGGCGTGCATCAACCGAGCGGCGGCGAGATCTGGATCGACGGGGAAAAAGTGCAGATTCACTCGCCGCGTGACGCCATTGCGCGCGGCATCGGGTTTCTCACCGAGAACCGCAAAGAGCAGGGCTTGTTTCTTGAACTGGCGGCGCAGGACAACATTGTGATGGCGACGCTGGAGCGCGATGCCAGCTACGGGCTGCTGAACCGGCGTAAAGGGCAGAAGATCGCCAGCGAGGCGATTGATGCGCTCAACATCCGCGTGCCGCATGCGCAGGTGCGCGCGGGCGGCTTGTCCGGCGGCAATCAGCAGAAGCTGCTGATTTCACGCTGGGTGGCGATTGCGCCGCGCATCCTGATTCTTGATGAGCCGACGCGCGGCGTTGATGTCGGCGCCAAGAGCGAAATCTACCGCATGATGCAGCAGATGGCGCAGCAGGGCGTGGCGATTTTAATGATCTCCAGCGAGTTACCGGAAGTGGTGGGCATGAGCGACCGCGTCTATGTGATGCGTGAAGGCGCCATCGCCGGTGAGTTGAGTGGGGCAGAGATTAGCCAGGAAAACATTATGACACTGGCCACCGGCGCGCAGCCGGTTCAGGCCTGAGGAGAGCGCAATGACCAGTGAATCCGCACGCGTAAAAAGTCCAACGCTAAAGCGCGCGTTAATGAGTGACCTGCTGCAAACCGTCGGCATCCTGCCGATTCTGATCCTGATCGTGGCGGTGTTCGGCTTTGTCACGCCGAACTTCTTCACCGAGGGCAATCTGCTCAACATTACGCGTCAGGCCTCGATCAACATCGTGCTGGCGGCGGGCATGACCTTTGTCATTCTCACCGGCGGCATCGATTTGTCGGTGGGATCGATGCTCGGTACCACGGCGGTGGTGGCGATGGTGGTGTCACTCGATCCGGCGTTTGCGTCACTGACGATTCCGGCGGCGTTAGGTGCTGGGCTAATTATGGGCTTGTTCAACGGCATTCTGGTGGCGTGGGCAGGGCTGCCGCCCTTTATTGTCACGCTCGGCACCTATACCGCGATGCGCGGCGCGGCTTATCTGCTGGCGAACGGCACCACGGTGATTAACTCCGACATCAACTTTGAGTGGATAGGCAACGGCTATCTCGGGCCGGTGCCGTGGCTGATCATCATCGCCTTTGCGGTGATTGCGCTGTGCTGGTTCATTCTGCGTCGCACCACCTTAGGTGTGCACATTTATGCGGTCGGCGGCAACGTGCAGGCGGCGCGCCTGACCGGCATCAAAGTTAGCGTGGTGCTGCTGTTTGTCTACGCCATGAGCGGTTTGCTATCTGGGCTGGCCGGATTGATGAGCGCCTCGCGGCTCTACAGCGCCAACGGTAACCTCGGCGTTGGCTATGAGCTGGATGCGATAGCGGCGGTGATCCTCGGCGGCACCAGCTTTGTCGGTGGTATCGGCACCATTACCGGCACGCTGATTGGTGCGCTGATCATCGCCACGCTGAATAACGGCATGACGCTGATGGGTGTCTCCTATTTCTGGCAGTTAGTGATCAAGGGCGCGGTGATCATTATCGCGGTGTTGATCGATAAGTACCGGACGCGGCATCACGTGGGTTGAGTTGTTACCAGGTCGGCATGAATGCCGACCCTACAAGTAAGCAGGGGCGTCAGTTATGGCGACCATAAAAACCAAAAAGCAGGAGAACATCGACTATGCGTTTTAATCCGATTCTAACCGGACTGCTGGCGGCTACGCTTCTGAGCGCGCCATTGGTGCAGGCCAAAGAGCTGAAATCCATTGGTGTGACCGTCGGCGATCTCGCCAACCCGTTCTTCGTGCAGATCACCAAAGGTGCGGAGCTGAAGGCGCGCGAGCTGGCGGGTGACAAGGTCAACGTAACGCTGGTCTCCAGCGGCTATGATCTCGGTCAGCAGGTAGGGCAGATTGATAACTTCATCGCCGCCAAAGTAGACATGATTATCCTCAACGCCGCCGATTCCAAAGGCATCGCGCCCGCGGTAAAACGTGCGCGTGATGCCGGGATTGTAGTGGTGGCGGTCGACGTGGCGGCAGACGGCGCTAACGCCACTATCACCTCCGATAACACCGCCGCCGGTGCCATGGCGTGTAAATACATCTCCGACCGCCTGAAAGCCAAAGGCAACGTGGTGATCATCAACGGACCGCCAGTTTCTGCGGTACAGAACCGTGTGGAAGGCTGCATGAACGAGCTGAAAACCCATCCGGACATCAAGCTGCTCTCCTACAACCAGAACGCCAAAGGCAGCCGCGAAGGTGGCCTGGAAGTGATGACCGGCCTGCTGTCGGCTAATCCGAAGATTGATGCCGTGTTCGCGATTAACGACCCAACCGCGATCGGTGCCGATCTGGCGGCGAAACAGGCGCAGCGCAATGAATTCTTTATTGTCGGCGTCGATGGATCGCCAGACGGTGAAGAGGCGCTGAAGCGCAAAGGCTCGCTGTTCGTGGCAACGCCAGCGCAAGACCCGCAGGTGATGGCGGCGAAAGCGGTGGAGATTGGCTACGACATCCTGCAGGGCAAACCCGCGCCAGATAAGCCGGTACTGATTCCGGTGACGATGATCGATCGTAACAGCGTTAGCAGTTACAAGGGCTGGACGGTGAAGTAAGCCCACACAGATGTAGGGTCGCCATTCATGGCGACCTGAACCCCATAACGTGAGGAGCTTTCATGCAACGCTCAGAAGTGAATGCGATCCTACAACGCACCCGCGAATTCTTTATGCGCCAGGATGTGCATCTGCCGCCTTGGGCCGATTACGGTCTCAGCCAGTGGCGCGCGCTCGATAAACATGACGCCGATGAACTGCTGGCGCTGCACCTCGGCTGGGATGTCACCAGCTTTGGCGCTGACGATTTCAATCAAACCGGTTTAACCCTGTTCACATTGCGTAACGGTTCGCGCGGTGGCCAGCCGTGGGCTAAACCTTACGCCGAAAAGATCATGCACGTGCGCGAAGGGCAGGTCACGCCGATGCATTATCACCCGCAAAAGATGGAAGACATTATCAATCGCGGCGGCGGCAATCTGATCGTCACGCTGCATAACCGCGCGGGCAATCAGCTGGCCGATACGGCGGTCAACGTTACGCTGGATGGCATCCGCCAAACCCACGCCGCCGGTTCGCAGCTGCGTTTATCGCCGGGCGAAAGCGTCACTTTGCTGCCGGGCATCTGGCACAGCTTTTGGGGTGAAGAGGGCTACGGCGACGTGCTGGTGGGCGAAGTCTCAATGCCCAACGACGACGAACATGACAACGTGTTTCTCACCCCGCTGGCGCGCTTTAATCCACTTGATGAAGATGAAGAACCGCGCTGGCTGCTGTGTAACGAATATCACCGCTGGCTGGCCTAAAGGAGCCTGATATGGCACTGATTTCCCTGGCGCAGGGTTTGGCCCATGCGCAACAGAACGGCTACGCGCTCGGCGCGTTTAACGTCCTCGACACCCATTTTCTGCGCGCGCTCTATCAGGCGGCTGAGCGGCAGCGCTCGCCATTTATCATCAGCATTGCCGAAGTGCATTTCAAGTATGTCAGCCTCGAACATCTGGTCGCCGCCGTGCGCACCGAAGCGGCGCTGCACGATATTCCGGTGGTGCTGCATCTCGATCATGGCCTGCACTTTGAGGCGGTGATGCAGGCGATTCGCCTTGGCTTCACCTCGGTCATGTTCGATGGCTCGACGCTCAGCTACGAGGAAAACGTACGCCAGACGCGCGAAGTGGTGAAGATGTGCCACGCGCTTGGCGTTTCGGTGGAAGCCGAACTCGGTGCGGTGGGCGGCGATGAAGGCGGCGCGCTGTTTGGCGAGGCTGACAGCGATAAATTTACCGACCCGGCGCAGGCCGCTGATTTTGTACACGCCACTGGCATTGATTGCCTGGCGGTGGCGATTGGCAATGCGCACGGCAAATACAAAGGCGAACCCAAACTCGACTTCGACCGGCTGGCAGCGATTCGCTCGACGGCTGGCATTCCGCTGGTGCTGCATGGCGGCTCCGGAATTAGCGATGCGGACTTCCGCCGCGCCGTCAGCCTCGGCATCAACAAAATTAACTTCTACACCGGCATGTCGCAGGCGGCACTCGGCGCGATTGAAGCGCAGATTACCCAGCGCGATGCGCGTTACGACTCCTTTGCCGAATTGCTGATGGCGGTGGAACGCGACATCGCCAACGTGGTGGCGCAGCAGATGCAGGTATTTGGCAGCGCCGGGAGGGCCTGACAGGATGGTGCGTAACGGAATCATCGGTGCCGGCAGCATGCTGGTAGATCACGTGCAGCGCATCAGCCACTGGCCGGAACAGGGCTGGCTGACGGAGATTCAGCACAGCGAGAAGTGCAGCGGCGGCGCGGCGCTCAACGTGCTGTTTACCCTGGCGCGCATGCAGCTGAATCTGCCGCTGGCGGGCGTTGGCATGGTGGGCGAGGACAGCGACGGCGACTACATCCTGCAACTGCTGGATGACCATCACATCGATCGCCAGTTTGTGCAGCGCACCTCAGGCATCAACACGGCGATGACGCAGGTGATGACCACGCCGGACGGCCAGCGCACCTTCTTCCATGCACGCGGTGCCAATGGCAAGCTTGATTTGGCGCATTTCGCCGACGTCTCCACTGCACATCGCATCTTCCATCTTGGTTATTTGCTGCTGCTGGATAGCCTCGATGTGCCGGATGAGGAATACGGCACGCGCAGCGCACGATTGCTGGCGCAGATGCAGCAACGCGGCTACCTCACCTCACTCGATTTGGTGTCGCGCGTGGGCGAATATCGCCCGCTGGTGGTGCCTGCGCTGCGCTGGCTCGACTATCTGGTGATTAACGAACTGGAGGCGCAATCGCTCACCGGCGTAAGTCTGCGTACGCCGCACGGGCTTGCCGCACCCGCAGCCTTTGCCGAGGCGGCGACCTGGCTAATGCAGCAAGGCGTACGTCAGCGGGTGGTGATTCACGCACCGGAAGGCGCGTGGGGCCAGCAAGCGGACGGCGAAGGGCGCTGGCAACCGGCGTGGTGTTTAGCGCCGGAAGAGATTGTGGGTAGCGTTGGCGCGGGCGATGCGTTTTGCGCCGGTGTACTTTATGCCAGCCACGAATGCTGGTCGCTGACGGAAACGCTGAAGCTGGCGCACACCTGCGCCTGTTTTAATTTGCATGCCGCTAACGCGCTGGACGGCACGCGGCCATTAGCCGAGATGCAGCGCTGGATGGATCAGGCGATTTGTGTTTCACGCGCCGAAGAGGCCGGACGCATCACGTCGGCGGAGAAAACATAGCCGAGACCGCGAATGGTGCGGATCAGGCTCGGTTGATGCGGATTGCTTTCGATTTTGCGTCGCAGCCGCATAATCAGTACATCAATGGTGCGATCAAATACCTCGAGGCTTTCGCTGTGCGTCAGTTCGAGCAGTTGATCGCGGGTTAATACTTTGCGCGCATGCGCCACCAGCGCACGCAGTAGCGTGTATTCACCTTGCGTCAGCGGCACGCTTTCGCGCTGCGGATTGAACAGCTGACAGCGCGCATCGTCCAGCCGCCAGCCGTTGAATTGCCAGCCTTCATCCGGCAACGCTTCCGGTTGCGCCAGGCGTCCGCAGCGACGCAGTGCAGCGCGCGCTCGTGCCACCACCACGCGCGGGTTGAACGGCTTGGCGATGTAATCATCCGCGCCCATCTCCAGTCCCACCACCATGTCCGCTTCCGAACCCATGCCGGTCAACATGATCACCAGCAGATCGGGACGCTGCCGCTGCATCTGTTGCAGCACCAGCAAGCCGTTGGTGTCTGGCAACATCATATCCAGCATCACCAGCGAAATTTCCGGGTGGAGCGCCAGCAGGGCCAGCGCATCTCTACCCTGATGGCAGCAATAAACGGTAAACACGTGTTCATTCAATACATCGTGCAGCAATTCGCACACTGCACGATCATCATCGACCACCAAAATCGCGGGCTTCATGGGTGCGCCTCTTTTGTTACGAAAGGGTTAAAAGCAGTGTAACCCGATGTTTTTTACCTGCTGATTCCGGCAACAGAAACGTGAGCGCCATCGCCTGGCAGAGTGTGGAAGCGTGCAGTGCCGCACTCTTTTTGCCAAACAATCGCAACGAAGGAAAACGATTGCGCAGCGCTGGTGCAATGCACCATAATCGCGCCTCATTCTGGTTCGGAATTATCCTAAGCGAAGCATTATTCGGAAACGTAATCGATTGCGTAGGGTGATGGCATAGCTATTGCTATGTGGACAGGGGAAGGTTAAACGCCTTGCGTCCAATACAACAATAAGTCTGTAAACCACATTGGCAAGGAGCGCGCGCATTCGTGCCGACTCCGCTCATGAGAGATGATGATGTTAGAAAAACTCTTCAAACTAAAAGCGCACAACACAACGGTTCGCACAGAAATTATTGCGGGGATCACCACCTTCCTGGCAATGGCTTACATCCTGTTTGTTAACCCGAGCATTCTCGGTGCAACCGGCATGGATAAAGGTGCGGTCTTCGTGGCGACCTGTCTGGCAGCGGCGATTGGCTGTGTGTTAATGGGCCTGATCGCTAACTATCCGATTGCACTCGCACCGGGCATGGGCCTCAACGCCTTCTTTACCTATACCGTGGTTCTGCATATGGGTTACACGTGGCAAGTCGCACTGGGCGCGGTGTTCTTGTCGGCGGTGATCTTCTTTGCCATGTCGCTTTTCAAGATTCGTGAGTGGATTATTAACAGCATTCCGCTGCCGCTGCGTGCCGGTATTGGTGCCGGTATCGGCCTGTTCCTGGCAATCATCGCGCTGGAAGGCGCGGGTATCGTGGTGGATAACCCAGCTACGCTGGTTGGCTTGGGCGACCTGACCAAACCGGGCCCGCTGCTGGCGCTGCTCGGCTTCTTCATCATTGTGGTGCTGGAAGCGCGTCGCGTTACCGGCGCGGTGCTGATCGGCATTTTGGTGGTGACTTTCATCTCCATGGGCATTGGCCTGACGCCATTTGGCGGCGTGTTCTCTGCTCCGCCTTCAATCGCGCCAACCTTTATGCAGCTGGATATCGCTGGGGCCTTTAACGTTGGCCTGGTCAGCGTAATCTTCGCCTTCCTGTTCGTGGACGTGTTCGATAACACGGGCACCTTGTTGGGTGTGACCAAGCGTGCTGGACTGGCGGATGAGCAAGGCAACGTGCCGAAAATGGGCCGTGCGTTGATCGCAGATAGCGCTGCCGCGCTGTTCGGTTCGCTGCTCGGTACGTCAACCACCACCAGCTATGTGGAATCTGCTGCGGGTGTCAGCGCCGGTGGCCGTACCGGTTTGACGGCAATTGTGGTGGCGATTCTGTTCCTGCTAAGCCTGTTCTTCTCGCCGCTGGCGGGCAGTGTACCGGTTTATGCCACCGCGCCAGCGCTGCTGTTTGTTGCGGTATTGATGGCATCTGGTCTGGCTGATATTGACTGGAAAGACATCACCACCGCCGCGCCGGTTACCGTGACTGCACTAACCATGCCGCTAACCTACTCAATCGCCAACGGTATTGCCTTCGGATTCATCACCTGGACAGTGGTGAAACTGCTGAGCGGCCGCACCAAAGAGGTCAACCCGGCGCTGATCATTCTGTCGATTCTGTTTGTCATCAAACTGGGCTGGCTGAGCGCGTAAATCTTGCTTAACGGAAGCCCGCTCGGGCTTCCGTGTCTGCTGTTGCATCCCTTCGTTTATTTTCTGCGTGTCACCTCGCAATCCTTTTTGATGCTCACTTTCCTTCAATCTCAAAACGGCCCAGGCTGGGCGTGTTGTTTAAACCTGCCCGCAAAAAATGTGCTGCGAATGGCGGGATCGTGGAATGTTAACGCTGCGCAAATCTGTTTCACTAACGGTGTGGTGGAAAGATTGAGCAACGCGATGGAAGAGGATTCGGTGATGGATTACCCCATTAGCAATACAACTCGTGTGTTCCCACCGCTTATTTTTGACGTTGGAAACAAAGGAGATCATCAAATGGAACAATTAACCAAACGGGTTGAACAGCTGGAAAAAACCACGCAGCAGATTCAGACAGATGTTGCGGTGCTCACGGCGCGTTCAGAACATTTTGCCACCAAAGCGGATATCGAAAAGGTCAGAGCCGAGCAGGGCGTAATGCGTGTGGAGATCATGGGCGAGCTGGGGGCGCTGGAACAACGTATCGATAAAAAGTTTGAGCGGATGGAAGAGAAGTTCGACCAAAAATTCGACAAAATCGATAAAAAGTTCGAAAAAATAGATGAAAAATTCGAGAGGATTGACGAGAAGTTTGAAAGAGTTGATCAACGATTCAATCAGTTGGAGGATAAAATATCTGCCTTCAATAACAGTATAACCTGGAAAATCATGATCCCGACCGGCCTTCTGGTGCTGGCGTGGTTTGTGCAGAATATCGTTTTGAAAATGTCATAACGCGTTTTACTGCAATGTTCCGGCCCTTTAAGGGCCGGAACGCCATCATCATTACCTGAACGGTGGCTCGTTAAAGGTTCTCAGCTTCCTTGAATGTAGCTTATCCCCTTCAGCTCGCAGCAGTTCTACCGCGCAGATGCCAATCTGCAGGTGCTCGGAGATTGCGCCTTCATAAAAGCGGTTTGCCTGGCCCGGTAGCTTGATCTCGCCATGCAGCGGTTTATCCGATACGCACAGCAAGGTGCCGTAGGGTACACGGAAGCGGTAACCCTGTGCGGCGATGGTGGCGCTCTCCATATCAACCGCAACGGCGCGGCTCAGGTTGAAGCGCAGCGCAGAAGCGGAGTAGCGCAGCTCCCAGTTACGGTCATCGGTGGTGACCACGGTGCCGGTGCGCAGGCGCTGTTTAACTTCTTCACCGGGCATGCCGCTCACCGCTTTGGTGGCGTCATACAGTGCGCGCTGCACTTCGGCGATGCTGGGGATTGGGATATCTGGCGGCAGTACGCTATCCAGTACGTGGTCGTCGCGCAGGTAGGCATGCGCCAGTACATAGTCGCCGATGGTCTGGCTTTCGCGCAGACCGCCGCAGTGGCCAATCATCAGCCAGGCGTGCGGACGAATCACCGCCAGATGGTCGCAGATGGTTTTGGCATTGGACGGGCCAACGCCGATGTTCACCAGCGTAATGCCGCGACGATTCGGTGATGTCAGGTGCCAGGCGGGCATTTGGTGC
Source organism: Pantoea sp. YR525 (assembly GCF_900116775.1). Classification (NCBI taxonomy): domain Bacteria; kingdom Pseudomonadati; phylum Pseudomonadota; class Gammaproteobacteria; order Enterobacterales; family Erwiniaceae; genus Pantoea; species Pantoea sp. YR525. The sequence goes on along the minus strand of NZ_FPBU01000002.1, from coordinate 532,995 downwards.
TTCTTCCACGCCAGATCGGACATCATCGCCGTGGGGTCTTGAGTATCGGCAGTGATCACCACTTCACCGGCGCAGGCCAGGCTGTCGTAAGGCGTGTTGGGATCCTGTACTTGCTCAATTGCCCAGCGCACGAACTCATCAACGTAGCGCGTGTAGTTGGTGAACAGCACAAACGGCTGAAAGTGCTCTACGCCGGTGCCGGTGTAGTGGCGCAGGCGAGCCAGTGAGAAATCGGTGCGCAGCGCGTCAAAGTGCGACAGCGGGAAAATCGCATTGGCGTGGAACAGGCCGTCGGCGGTTTCATCACCGATTTGCGACAGTTCGGTGGTCGGGAAATGGCGTGCGATGCTGGCGCTCATTGAGCGATCCAGTGATAAGCCGTCAATCACATAAGGATAAGGAATTTCCTGCTGGGATGGCGCGACCTCAATCAGCACGTCGTATTCTTTCTCCAGCATCTGCAGCTGCTCGCTGAGATAATGACGCAGTAGCGCCGGGCGCGTGATGGTGGTGCTGTAGCTGCCGGTATGGGTAAAACGTCCCCATGCGCGGGTACGATTTTTCTGCGGGCCTTCGCCAAGCCAGGTGATACGCAGCTGCGGATAGACAAACAGCCCTTGCTGACGAGCGGCTTCATCCGGCAACTGCCCGCTAGTGGTGAAATCGCGGATGGCGTTGCGCAGCGCGTCAACGGCTGCATCGTACAGGCGTTCTAATTCGTCCAGCGCTTGCTGGCTGCTCAATCCGTTCCGTTGTGTATTCATGGGTTCTCCTTCAGGAAACGTGGACCGTTTTCACCAGAGCATAGCGGATAAACCCAGCGCGACGATGAAGAATCTGTGATCGACCGCATTCTGCACCATCACGGTGCTGGTGCGTGGCGTAACCACAGCTATGTTTATGATCAGCAGGGATGTTACATCGCGTGTCTCCTGTTCTGGAGCGATGCCCGAGTAATAAATCGTCCACCTTCGCGGTATTGGCGAGCTTATTGCTTAGTTTTCAACCGTGGCCTTAATGAATCGATGTCTTTACTGAAAAGAGGTCGCCATGAATGGCGACCCTACGGGTTTGTGGGCCGCACGCTGTTTTGCCAAAGTTTCAGAAATTGATTTCTCCCATGCCGTGGTATGGCTCCGTTCCTGACCCGTTGAGGATTGAAAGCATGTCTTTGAAATTCATAAAACACCCAATGAAGGTGGCGATTGCAGGTTGTTTAAGCGTGGCTTTTTACGCTCAGGCAGATATTAAAATTGGTGTGGCCGGTCCGTTCTCTGGGCCTAATGCAACGTACGGCGCGCAATACTGGAAAGGCGCGAGTCAGGCTGCGGAGGATATCAACGCGGCGGGCGGCATCAACGGCGAGAAAATCGTACTGGTGCAGGGCGATGATGCTTGTGAACCGAAACAGGCGGTATCTGTCGCTAACCGACTGGTCGATCAAGACAAGGTGATGGCGGTAGTCGGCCACTTCTGCTCCTCATCCACCATGCCCGCCTCGGAAGTCTATGATGAGGCCGGCGTGCTGGCGATCACCCCCGGATCAACCAACCCGAAAATTACCGAACGCGGCATGAAAACCATGTTCCGCATGTGTGGTCGTGATGACCAGCAGGGCGCCATCGCCGCGGATTACATCATCGATAAGCTCAAAGCCAAGAACGTGGTCATTATTCATGACAAAGACACTTACGGCCAGGGTTTGGCGGATGCCACCAAAGCCTCGCTTGAAAAGCGTGGTGTGAAAGAAGTGCTGTATGAAGGGTTGTCGCGCGGTGAGAAAGATTTCAATGCGCTGGTAACTAAGATCGGCGCGCTGAAACCGGACGTGGTCTATTTCGGTGGCTGTCATCCGGAGGCCGGTCCGCTGGTGCGCCAGATGCGTGAGCAGGGCGTTAATGCCGCCTTCTTCTCTGGCGACTGCATCGTGACTGAAGAGATGGTAACGGCAGCAGGCGGCCCGCAATACACCAAAGGCGTCTACATGACCTTCGGCAACGATCCGCGCACCATCGCCGATGGCAAAGCGGTGATCGAGAAATTCCGTGCCAGCGGATTTGAGCCAGAAGGTTACACCTTGTATGCCTACGCCTCCGTGCAAACGCTGGCGGCTGCTTACAAAGCGGCAGGTAAAGACAACGCCAAGGCCAGCGACTGGCTGAAAGCCAACAGCGTTGATACCGTGATGGGCAAAAAAGCCTGGGACAGTAAAGGCGATCTCAAAGTGTCGGATTACGTCGTGTACCAATGGGACGACAAAGGCAAGTATCACCAGCTGTAATGTGCCACGCGGCCCCGCGCGCTGCGGGGCCATTCGCGATTGAGCGCGAGGTGTGCGCTCCCATTGAGTACGAGACGACATTATGGACGCCTTCTTCTTACAGCAGCTGATCAACGGTTTAACGCTGGGCGCAGTGTATGGCCTGATCGCCATCGGCTACACCATGGTTTACGGCATCATCGGCATGATCAACTTCGCCCACGGCGAGGTGTATATGATCTCCGCCTATCTGTGTGCCATTGGCTTATCGCTACTCAGCTTTTTCGGCATTCACTCCTTCCCGCTACTGATTTTCGGCACCTTAATCTTCACCATTATTGTCACTTCGGCTTACGGCTGGGCGATTGAGCGTATCGCTTATCGGCCGCTGCGTAACTCGACGCGCCTCGCACCGTTGATTTCGGCGATCGGCATGTCGCTGATTTTGCAGAACTACGTGCAGCTTAGTCAGGGGCCGAATCAACAGGGCATTCCCACGCTGCTCACCGGCGTGTTGCGCATGGAGTTTGATGGCGGCGTGGTGCAGATCACCTGGACCAAAATCTTCATCCTGATCGCCGCATTTTGCGGTATGGCGCTGCTGACCTGGATTATCCAGTACACCAAACTCGGGCGTATTTGCCGCGCGGTGCAGCAGGATCGGCGTATGGCTTCGATTCTCGGTATCAATACCGATCGCGTTATCTCGCTGGTGTTCGTGATTGGTGCGGCGATGGCCGGATTGGCTGGCGTGCTGGTGACCATGAATTACGGCACCTTTGATTTTTACGCCGGATTTATCATTGGCATCAAAGCCTTTACTGCGGCAGTGCTCGGCGGCATCGGTTCGCTACCGGGCGCGATGCTCGGAGGATTATTGCTGGGCGTAGCGGAGGCGCAGTTCGCCGGCATGGTGAATTCTGACTACAAAGATGTGTTCTCGTTTTCGCTGCTGGTGGTGATTTTGATCTTCCGCCCGCAAGGACTGCTGGGACGGCCGCTGGTCGCTAAAGTGTGAGGAAGCCCCGATGAATGCAATGACGCAAAGTCCTCTGCGCCAGGCGCTGCTCGACACGCTGCTGGCGGGATTGGTGGCGCTGGTGGTGTTTGGTCCGATTGTTGGCGTGGTGCTCGACGGTTACAGCTTCAAACTGTCGCCACAGCGCGTGGCGCTGCTGGTGGCGGTGGTGATGGCGGGGCGCTTGCTGTTTAGCGTGTTTCTGCACGCGCCTTTTGGTCAGCGCATCATGCGTAAGTTTGCCAGCAGCGATGACGGTGTTTATGTGCGCGAGCCCGGCTATCGTTCGCGTTTGCGCTGGATATTGCCGCTGCTGCTGATCGTGGCGCTGGCCTTTCCGTTCCTCTCCAGCAAATACCTACTGACGGTAGCGATTCTCGGCCTGATATATGTGCTGCTCGGGCTGGGTTTGAACATTGTGGTTGGCCTCGCTGGATTACTCGATCTCGGTTACGTCGCCTTTTATGCCATCGGTGCGTACGGCCTGGCGCTTGGCTATCAATATCTCGGATTGGGTTTCTGGAGCATGCTGCCGCTGGCGGCGCTACTGGCGGCTTTTGCCGGTGCGCTGCTTGGGTTCCCGGTACTGCGTATGCACGGTGATTATCTGGCGATTGTTACGCTCGGCTTTGGTGAAATTATTCGCCTGGTGCTGACCAATTGGGTGGCCTTTACTGGCGGTCCGAACGGGGTTTCCGTACCGTCGCCCACCTTCTTTGGCCTTGAGTTTGCCCGTCGCGCGCGCGATGGTGGCGTGCCGTATCACGAGTTTCTGCATGTCACTTACAACCCCAATATGAAGTTTATCTTTATCTATGTGGTGCTGGTTCTGGTGGTGTTACTGGTGCTGTGGATCAAGCATCGCCTGACGCGCATGCCGATTGGTCGTGCCTGGGAAGCGCTGCGTGAAGATGAGATTGCCTGCCGCGCAATGGGGCTCAATCATGTGCTGGTTAAGCTTTCGGCCTTTATGTTGGGCGCGTCAACGGCGGGGATTGCTGGGGTGTTTTTCGCCAGCTATCAGGGCTTCGTCAATCCTACCTCGTTCACCTTTTTTGAGTCGGCGCTGATTCTCGCTATCGTGGTGCTCGGCGGCATGGGATCGACGCTTGGCGTGGTGCTGGCGGCGTTTGTGTTGACGGTAGCGCCGGAACTGCTGCGCAGCTTTGCCGAATACCGCGTGCTGCTGTTCGGCATGTTGATGGTGCTGATGATGATCTGGCGGCCGCGCGGGCTGGTGCGCACCGCGCGCGTCGGCGTGCCGCTGCGAAAAGGAGTGCGCCATGAGTGATGCCATTCTGCAAGTAAACAACCTGATGATGCGCTTCGGCGGCATCAAAGCGCTGAATGATGTCAGCCTGGCGGTGGAGCGCGGTTCAGTGACCTCATTAATCGGTCCCAACGGCGCGGGTAAAACCACGGTGTTTAACTGTCTGACCGGCTTCTATCGCGCCACCGGCGGTCGCATTGTGCTCAACGCCAACCAGCGCAGCACCGATGTGATTCAGGTGCTGGGGCAGAAAATCCATGCGGGCGACTGGATCAATCCCACCCGGCTCGGCTCGCGGCTCTGGTACAAGATGTTTGGCGGCGCGCATCTGGTGAACCGCGCCGGGCTGGCGCGTACTTTCCAAAATATTCGGCTGTTCCGCGAGATGTCGGTGATTGAGAATCTGCTGGTGGCACAGCATATGCAGGTCAATCGTCAGCTGCTGGCGGGCGTGCTGAACACGCGTGGCTACCGTGAAGCAGAAAATCGTGCGCTGGATCGCGCTTTCTACTGGCTGGAAAACGTCGATTTAGTCGCCAGCGCCAACCGCCTGGCCGGTACGCTCTCTTACGGTCAGCAACGGCGGCTGGAGATCGCGCGCGCCATGTGTACGCGCCCGGAGCTGATTTGTCTGGATGAACCGGCGGCTGGGCTGAATCCGGTGGAAACTGAGGCGCTGAGCGAGATTCTGCATCGCCTGCGCGCCGATCATCGCATCAGCGTGTTGCTGATTGAACACGATATGCCGATGGTGATGCGCATTTCCGATCACATCGTGGTGCTCGATCATGGCGATGTGATTGCTCAGGGCACGCCGCAGCAGATTCGTCATGATCCCAAAGTGATTGCCGCCTATCTCGGCGCGGAAGAGGAGAGCGATCATGGCTGAACCGATGCTGGCTTTTGAGCAGGTCGATGTGTTTTACGGTCCTTTGCAGGCGCTAAAGCAGGTATCGCTGACGGTGAATCAGGGCGAAACCGTGGCGCTGATTGGCGCTAACGGTGCGGGAAAATCCACGCTGCTGATGTCGATCTTTGGTCAGCCGCGCATTGCCAGCGGCGAGATTCGTTTGCGCGGTGACGCAATCAGCCAGCGTTCCACGCACTTCATCGCCGCCAGCGGCATTGCCCAGGCACCGGAAGGGCGGCGCATCTTTCCTGATATGACGGTGGAAGAGAACCTGCTGATGGGCACCATTGCCATCGGCGAACGGTTTGTCAAAGAGGATAAAGAGCGTATGTATCAGCTGTTTCCGCGCCTGCTGGAGCGGCGCAAGCAGCGCGCTATGACGCTCTCCGGTGGTGAGCAGCAGATGCTGGCGATTGCCCGCGCGCTGATGAGTCGACCCAAGTTGTTGCTGCTCGACGAACCCAGCCTGGGCCTCGCGCCGATCGTGGTGAAGCAGATCTTTGGCATCCTGCGCGAGTTGACTCAGCAAGGCATGACGCTGTTTCTGGTGGAGCAGAATGCCCGCCATGCATTGCAGCTGGCGGATCGCGGTTATGTGATGGTGAACGGCGAGATTCGCCTGAGCGGTAGCGGTGCCGAGCTGCTCAACAATGATGAAGTGCGCAGCGCCTATTTGGGTGGCGCAGCCGATCCTGCGGTGGTGGCGACAAAAAGTTTGTAATAATGATTAAATGGTGATGGGAAACACTTTGCATAATTCTCAGTGGCCTATCATCATTATTACTCTTCTTCCTCTCCAAAGTGATTTGGTAATCCCTTGCAAAATCCTGGCGTAGCAGTGATGCGGGCGGTCAGAAACACGGCGTGGTATCCCAAGCGCCGCTCTTACCGTACGTTGTTCTGGCGAGAAATCACCCCATTAGCCGTGCCCATTTTTATCGAAAACCTTTGCGTGATGCTGATGGGCGTCCTCAGTACCTTCCTGGTGAGCTGGCTGGGTAAAGAAGCGATGGCGGGCGTTGGTCTGGCCGACAGCTTCAATATGGTGATCATCTCCTTCTTTGCCGCTATCGATCTTGGTACCACGGTGGTGGTGGCGTTCAGCCTGGCAAAACGCAACGGTAAACGTGCGCGAGCCGCCACGCGACAGTCGCTGGGATTGATGACCGCGCTGGCGTTTGTACTGGTGATCGCTATCGAGTTTTGGGGGCATCTGATCATTGATGTGATTGCCGGCAGCGCCGATCCCAAAGTGAAAGAGCTGGCGCTGAGCTATCTGCAAACCTCAGCGTGGAGCTATCCTGCGGCGGCGATTGCGCTGATTGGTAGCGGCGCGCTGCGTGGTGCGGGTAATACCAAAATCCCGATGCTGATCAACGGCGGCATGAACATTCTCAACATCGTGATCAGTAGCGTGCTGATTTACGGCTGCATGGGTTGGGAAGGGCTGGGCTTTGTCGGTGCCGGATTGGGCTTAACCATCTCACGCTATATCGGTGCGGCAGCGGCGATTTACGTGCTGTATCGCGGTATTACGCCCGCACTGAAAATCTCCATCGCCAGCTATTTCCGGCGCTGGGATCGCAATATTTTGATGGAAGTGTTGGGCATTGGCGTGCCCGCCAGTATTGAATCGGTGCTGTTTAATGGCGGCAAATTGCTGACGCAAATTTTTGTCGCTGGCATGGGCACCAATGAGATCGCCGGTAACTTTATCGCCTTCTCAATTGCTTCGCTGATTAACCTGCCGGGTAACGCGTTGGGATCGGCATCGACCATTATTACCGGGCGCAGGCTGGGGCTGAATCAGGTGATGCAGGCGGAACGGCAAATCAAACACGTATTCTGGCTGGCGATGATTGGATTATGTTCGCTGGCGTTGATTACCGTGCCGCTCGCCGGAACACTCGCGCAGTTTTACAGCCGCGATCCGGAAGTCATCTCAGTCACCAAGCATTTGATTTGGCTTAATGCCGCCTTTATGCCGATCTGGACCGCGTCATGGGTGCTGCCCGCCAGCCTGAAGGGCGCGCGCGATGCGCGTTACACCATGTATGTGTCGATGTTCAGTATGTGGGGCGCACGCGTGGTGGCCGGTTATTTCCTTGGGATTGTGCTGGGCATGGGCGTGATTGGCGTGTGGCTCGGTATGTTCCTCGACTGGACGGTACGCGGCGTATTCTTCTGGTGGCGACTCAACAGCGGCAAATGGCTGAACAATTATCGCAAGATGATGGCGAAGAGTCGGGGATAACGCATTGGCCTGGTCGCCATAAATGGCGACCCTACAGCTGTTTGCCAGAGTTTTCGTAAGGTGCGCATTTATGCGCACCGACATATATGCATTATTTGGCAAAGAAGCGCACAACTAATCGTTTTGGTTATAGGGGCGCATGCGGTTTACTGTCAGCCTCAATCATTTGTGGAGCAGCTGACAATGAAACACCTCTTGCAGCAGTGGTTTAACCAACTGATCAATGGCGAGACTGGACCCGCAGAAGAGGGCGAATTCGATCTCAGCAATCATATCGACCTGCTGATTCCCATCAGCCAACTGTACGGCGTTGAGTTCCATCCATCGGTGTATCGCTACTATGAGAGATAGGCGCCTGCACCATGTGATCCGCTACAGCTACTGGAACGAGCTGTGCGCTGATGAATAAAGAACTCGCTCATAGGCCAGCGGGTTTTTTTTATGCCTGCAATCCGTAAAAGCAAAAAGCCCGCTTAGTTTCCTAAGCGGGCTTCTCTATATATGGCTCCTCTGACTGGACTCGAACCAGTGACATACGGATTAACAGTCCGCCGTTCTACCGACTGAACTACAGAGGAATCGTGTGAACGAGGCGAATATTAATGGCGCCCCTTGCAGGTGTCAACAGCTTAAAACACATTTGTATTCAACTGGCTAGCATTAGTACAAAGCGATCGCGATTTAAGCAGGTTCTGCTGTTAGCATCGCCAATCGCGCCAGTGGATCCTGACGATAGAATTGCTGCAGATGGCGATACATCACCGGGAAGCGGTTAGCCAGTAAATCCGGTGCGCTGAAGAAATACTCTGACAGCACCGCGAAACACTCTGCTGCATCGCTGGCGGCGTAGGGATCGATGGTTGCCGCCTGTTCACCGACTAATTCAACTTCAGCTTCAATTTCTGCCATCGCCTGCTGCAAATCTTTCTCCCAGCTGGCGACATCACGTAACGCCATCACCGGAATGCCGCTGGTATAACCGCTGCCGCGCGCATCGAGTTTATGCGCCACTTCGTGGATCACCAGGTTAAAACCGGAAAGATCGAGTGAATCCTGAATATCCAATGCGTTTAACACCACCGGACCTTGCGTCCAGCTTTGTCCGGCGTGCACCGCCGGCGCGTGGTGCACCAGACCGTTATCATCTTCCCAGCGATCGTCGACGTTGAACGGCTCGGGATAGATCAGCACTTCATGGAAGCCATCGAGCCATTCGAGTCCAAGCTTCAATACAGGCAAACAAAACAGCAGCGCCAGACGTGTCAGCAACAGTTCATCGAGCTGCAGGCCTTGCAGCGGCGAGATTTTTTTCTGCTGGAGGAAGCGTTGTGCCAGCGTAACCAGTGCGGTTTTTTCATCAGGATCGAGCAGTGAAAAGATGGGCTGCGCCAGCGCCTGTTGCCAGGGAAGCGCCAGTACTGAAGTCTCTATTTGCGCATGCCACGGCCATTTGAACATTGCGTCACTCACTCTTCAGACGAAAACAGTATCCTGGCGCGGCAAAGGAGGAATTACCAGCGCGTAATCAAAGCCGGCTATTCAACCAGTTAGTCGAGGATTTGTCTGTGATTGGCGTGGCAAAGCGGGAAAGTCATGGTGAGGAAATAAAAAAGGTCGTCATGAATGACGACCTTACGTTTGCATGCTTCGCAGCGTTTATCTTTAGCGTTCAACCCGCTGAAACGCGATCACCCAAACCCACGGGTTCACTTCCCAGCTGGTGGCGCCGTACTGTTTCTGCCACGCTTTGCGGTAGGCTTCTTTCGGCGATTCAGAATTCATATTCATGGTGAAGAAGTTATTCAGGAAGTGCGAATCGGTCTGCACGCCTTCTGCCATGATGTCATCTTCACTGATGTCCTGAATCTTCTCGGCACGTACCGAGGTAATTTGCAGATCGATGCGGCTAGCCCAGCGCGGCATATGAATTGCGGTCTGCCAGCCAAACTGCTCGGCATTCTGCAAATTCTCATCCAGCTGTCCCAGTTCATTGCTGTCTGCGCGGTATTGGCAATACGCCGCATTTCGGAATGGCAGGGGATCACGTTCGTAATCTGCCAGTAAGTTTTCCGGCACAATCGGGCCACGCCAGGTTTCACGCACCCACAAACCATCGCCCGCCTGACCAAACGGGCAGTGCGAACTGACATCGGTCATCGACATCAATTTATAGCCGTGCAGGTGATTGGCACTGACGTCAAACGCGTGTACGCCTTCATGGTGATCCTGACCCGGACCGAAAGCTTGAGTTTTCATAATGCGCCGGGTCTGCGTTTGCTGGCCAACCAGCAGGGCGCGCACCCGCTGTTCGGAAAAAAGAATCGGCCGTTCTTTCATTGCATACCTCTTATTGTGTCACAAACCCGGAAACTGCGAAGAATCCCCCAACATCCGTAGATGTGAGAGCTAGCATAATGGGTTTGAATCAGTTTGCTTAATAATTTGTCGCCTTAGTATCAGGCTAATCTGGCAATTTTAGATTTTAAAAATGGTTCATAAGCAAAATGTGTGCTGAAAAGGACTTCGCAAGGGATCCGAAGCCAGAATTTTTCCAGATACAGTACGTTATAAAGCCCAGAATGGGAACCTTTTCAGATAATGCCGTGTTGATCTGCCCTTAAGAAGCCGCATATATCAGCACATATAACTGGAATTTAGCGCTAAAGCGAAATTTGTTGATGACGCGAATATATTAAGCCTGTTGAACAGAGTTATTTAACTAAAACCCGCTAAGGAAATGCCGAAATCGTAATGGCTGCTGTGCAAGTGACGTTAACAGCGCTATAACAAGATCGGGATCTCATTTTTACGCTTTGCACATCCTGGAAGGATGTAAAAAAAGTGTCATGACCAGGCCGCTATGATGTCCGCAGGAACTTAGATAACAGCAATAACAGGAGAAGCACGATGTCACTTACTCACTGGCAACAACGCTACGAGAACTGGCTGCAGCTCAATTGGCTGCATGACGACAAAGCCCACGATATCGCGCACCTGCGCCGCGTCTGGATGAGTGCCAAGCGCATCATGCAGCACAGCGACGCCGATCCTATGATCGTTATGACCGCCTGCTACTTTCACGATGTGGTTAACCTGCCGAAAAACCATCCTGAACGTCATTTAGCCTCAACTTATGCGGCGGAAGAGACGCGCCGCATTCTGCAGCAGGATTTCCCGGACTTCCCATTTGAACTGCTGGATGCCGTCGCGCACGCGGTGCAGGCTCACAGCTTTAGTGCGCGTATCGCGCCACAAACGCTGGAAGCGAAAATTGTGCAGGACGCCGATCGTCTCGAATCATTAGGTGCTATCGGCCTGGCGCGGGTTTTCTACACGGCTGGCGCGCTAGGTCGTCCGCTGTTCGATAGCGAAGATCCGTTAGGAAAAGAGCGTGAACTGGATGACGTGAAGTGGACGTTGGATCACTTCCAGAAAAAGCTGCTGGGTTTACCGCAAACCATGCAAACCGAAGCCGGGCGCCTGCTGGCGGAACACAACGCCGATTTTCTTGTGCACTACATGGGCAAACTTTGCGCCGAATTGCAGGGCAATCTGACGTCGGTTGATGAATCGGTGTTAAGGGATTTCAGCCCTATACACTCGTAATATTAAATTTTTATGACAGTCTGTTAACTTTCATCTGCTTCCGCTACGTTGTTGTAAATCAAAAGGGAGTATGAAAATGACCGAGACCGTTAACTTAACCATTAAAATTGACCCGGCACTGAAAGAGCACATCAAACAGTTAGCCGCAGATAACCAAATCTCCATGAGTCAGGAGATCGTTAATCGCTTGCAGGCCAGTTTAGATGCGGGTGCGCAACCGGCCATTGATAGCCTGGACACCCAGGAAGCGGTGGAAGATCAGCTCTCCGCTGCGGAATTGAAGCAGATTCGTGCGCTGCTGAAGAAAAGTAAGAAGAAGAAATAAGCGAAAAAACCCGTCATTGACGGGTTTTTTTATGTCTGCAGATTAAATACGGAACTGCTGCGCACGCTGCGCCAGGCGGTCAGATAACTCGCGCAATTGCACCGCCGATTGCACCTGATGGGCGTTCAGCGCTTCGTTTTGCTGCAGCTGTCCGCTCATCTCCACCACTTCCAGCGCAATCTTTTTCACCCGATGGCTCTGCGCGGCACTGTTTTGCTGCAGCTCGTTCAGCTGCGTTACCACGCCAGACACCGCAGCGCTGATCTGCGCGAACAGCACTTCCAGCGCTTTCACCTTATCGAAGCCATCATGCACATGCTGCTGCGTATGCTGAATCAAGCCATCGATCTGGCGCGTGGAAGCCCCGCTTTGCTGCGAGAGCAACCCCATCTCTTTGGCGACCACCGAGAAGCTGCGGCCGTAAGCGCCCGCATGTGCCGACTCAATGGCGGCATTCAGCGATAACAACCGCGTCTGCATCGACAAGTCATCCAGCATGCCCACAATCCCGGCGATATCATCGGATGCGGTGACAATCTGCTGCATCTGGGTTTCCATCTTATCGACCTCTACCGCGCAGTTACGCATTAACGCATCGGCTGATTGTGCTTCCTGCGTCGCCTGCTGTGAGAACTGCGCACCGATCTCCACCTCTTCTGAGACGCGATCTAAGCGCTGCGACAAGTGATGGAAGCTGGCATTTTGCTTCTGGTGTTGCTGCATCACTTTTTCGTTGTGCTGCTGCATATCCTCGGCACCGGCGGCGACGCTGACTGCCACCGTGTTGATGTCGCGCACAATCTGTTGCAAGCCGCGCCGCATGGTATCAATCGACTGGAACAGCTGGCGTGTTTCCAGCGACTGGCGACGCGGATGGTTTTGCGCATCGACCAGATCACCGGTGGCGATCTGTTCCAGCTGCGCGTTAGCGCGACGCAACGGCAACAGCACGCCGCGCATCAGCAAGCTGGAGGCCAGCACTAACAGCGCCATCAGCACTGCGCTGACAATCAGCGACATATTGCGGCTCAGCTTCAAGGTGCTGAGCGTGTTCTGATTCACGCTGCTGAGCTGATGATTAGCCTGCTCGATTTCACTGAACCAGGCATCATTAAACTGCTGCTGAAACGCCTGCATCGGCACCATAAAAAAGGCGTTGATGTCGTTGGCCGCTAATCCTTTCAGCTGCTCCTGCAATCCTTCCGCCAGCATGGCGAAACCTTGCGCCAGCGGGCTATCTGCATTGGCGTGATAGGCGGCGAACTGTTGCTGTGCATTTTTCAACGAGTCATCGGCCGCCGCAGCCAGACTTTTCCAGCTATCCACCGAGCCACTTTGCTGATCCTGCATCAGATAGATGCCGGCGCGATGGCTGTTATCGCTGGCGGTGAGCAGTTCAATGCGCGCTTTATCCAGCAGGGCCAGACGTTCGCGCAGTTGATTGGCCTGCTGCAGTGAAGTTTGCGTCTGATTCACGTGGGTATTCAGCAGCAGCACACCGGCAAACTGCAGCGCGCAGAACAGCACAATGAACAGCAAAAACTGGCTACGCAAACTGGTGAGCCACAACGGAATTTTCAGGGATAACCGCGCGCGCAGCCTCAGCGGCAGAGAGATAACGGACAGGAGTGACATCACACGCCTCCAAAAAATAAAACAGGAGTATTGGCAGCACGCGTGACAGTTTGGTGACAGCGGGCGCGATTAGGCGGAAAACAGCATAAAGCGCGGCCCTAAATAAAATTGTGGTCCTGAATAGCTACGCCTTTTGCGCGGCGTACTGTTCAATCAACGGTAATAACAGTTGCGCCACCGCAGCAAATACCGGTACCACCACCGAGTTGCCGAACTGCTTGTAGGCTTGCGTATCGGACACCGGAATGCGCAGTTTGGCTTCTCCCGGCGCTTCAAAACCCATCAAGCGGGCGCATTCGCGCGGGGTTAAACGACGCGGACGGCGCGCCATATTCTCAGCCTGCTGGAAATCGCTTTCGCCTTGCGCATGATCCCAGCCGCGATCGATGAGGATTTCCGAACCATCTTTGTAATAGCGCGCCGATAAGGTACGCACACAAATGTTCAGATTACGCGGATCGTTAAGGCCAAAGCCGAAGCCGTTGCCTTTGGCTTTGTGCTTTTTCGCGTATTGATAGAGATAATTCCACAAGGTCGGCGACAGCGTGTATTTCGCTTCCGGCTGGGTTTCCAGCAGGCTGTGAAGTGACGGCACGTTTTGCGGATAGAGCGCGGGCAGGGCGCGCAACGAGAAACCCCTGCTGAGACCGCTGTCGCGACGAATGCCCACCAGCACAATGCGCTCGCGATGCTGCGGCAGAAAATGGCGCGCATCGATAACCTTGGCATCCGGCAAACCGCTGTCGTTGGCATCCGCCACGTCATAACCGAGTTCATCCAGCGTGGCCATGATGATGGCGAAGGTGCGGCCTTTGTCGTGGCTCTTGAGGTTTTTCACGTTCTCCAGCACGAAGAACGGCGGCTTTTTAGCGGCGAGAATGCGTGCCACATCGAAGAACAGCGTACCTTGCGCTTCACACTCAAAACCGTGCGCGCGACCCAGCGCATTCTTTTTGCTCACGCCCGCCAGCGAGAAGGGCTGGCAAGGAAAACCGGCCAGCAGCACCTGATGATCGGGAATGGTGCGATCGATATGCTGATAAATTTCCTGCTCATCGCTGATGCCCGCAGGCTGCGTTACCAGACGAATATCACTGTTGAAGTGGTGCAACTGCGGATCGCTATACAGGTTGGCTTTATAGGTGCGCACCGCTTCTTTATTCCATTCGCTGGTGAACACGCACTGACCGCCAATCTGCTCGAAGCCACGGCGAATGCCGCCGATACCGGCAAACAGATCGACAAACTGGAATTTGGCGTCGTCATAATGCGCCGGACGCTGTGGCAGCAAGGCCTGCAGGCTGGCGACTTCGCGGCTGGAGAGCGCCGGCGCGGCACTTTTACCGGCGCGAATACGATTCAAACGCGGCACGCTCCAGTCGCGGCCACCGGCGTCAGTTAAGGTGATAACCACATCGCGTGCGGCATAGATATCGAGCACCTGCAGTAACAGCGACGTCGCGTCATCCTGATTGGCGGTAAACGGGGAGGGCGAGACGGGGTCGATAGCGAGCATGCGTTTTTCCTTAACAGTGAAGCGGCTATGCTAACACTCATCACGCAACGAGGAAATTGGCGTGCGGTGTGCTTTCGCTTTTGGCCTAAGCCGCTAAAGTTGAAGAAGCGCTAATACAAGGAGACGCTATGGCAGACGTTCACTCGCAAGCCATTCGCAGCAAAAACATGCGCGCCATTCGCAATCAGGATACCGCGATTGAACAGCGTATTGCGTTGATTCTTAAAGATCGCGGCTTCACCTATCGCGTGCAGGATAAAGCGCTACCGGGCCGCCCGGATTTTGTCCTGCCCGCCGAGAAAGCGATCATCTTTGTTCACGGCTGCTTCTGGCATCGCCATCACTGCTACTTATTTAAGATGCCCGCCACGCGTACCGAATTCTGGAGTGGCAAAATTAACAGTAACGTTGAGCGCGACCGGCGTTACGTCGAGCAACTGCGCGAAGGAGGCTGGAAAGTACTGATTGTTTGGGAGTGCGCGCTGCGCGGCAAACTGCAGCTGGAGGACAGCGCGCTGATTGAACGTTTAGAAGAGTGGCTGCTGGCGGCAACCGACAGCAGCGAAATCGACCATCAGGGCTTGCATCACTATCGCGTTGAATAGTGCGAGATTGTTGCTTTTAGCCGCCATAACAGTTTAGATCTCCCTTTTCTCTGGGACGCGGAATGAGCCATGAGCAGCATCAAACTTACCGTTAAGCGCCTGTATCAACTCCGCGATGAGCGGATGGTGACAACCCAAGCCACGGCGCGCATTTATCTTGGCGATCGGCTGGTCGCCACCGAAGAGATCAGCGGCATGACGGAAAGTCCGGTGAGCAAGTATTTGCACGCCGGAGATCTGACGGGGCCATTACGCGTTGAATGGGACTGTGCGGGCATCGCCGATATGTCAGTGACGGCGATTGAGCGTTGCCCCTGTTGTCAGGATCACGAACCGGAATAATAAGGAATACCACTTTGGCAGGAACCAGTTTACTTACACTTCTGGATGATATTGCAACACTGCTCGACGATATCTCGGTAATGGGCAAAGTTGCGGCAAAGAAGACCGCAGGCGTATTGGGTGACGATCTGTCGCTGAATGCGCAGCAGGTTAGCGGTGTCAAAGCCAACCGTGAATTGCCGGTTGTATGGAGCGTGGCAAAAGGCTCCTTTCTCAATAAATTAATTTTGGTGCCGCTAGCGTTATTGATCTCGGCTTTTGCGCCCTGGTTGATTACGCCGCTGTTGATGATTGGCGGCGCGTATCTCTGCTACGAGGGCGTGGAGAAAGTGCTGCACAGCCTGAATCACGATAAGGCTGAGCAGAGTCCGGAAGCGCGTCAACAGCGTCTCGATAAGCTGGCGCAGCAGGATCCGCGTGCGTTCGAAAAAGATAAAGTCAAAGGCGCGGTGCGCACCGACTTTATCCTCTCGGCAGAAATTGTCGCCATCACGCTGGGCATCGTTTCAGAGGCGCCGCTGCTGAATCAGGTACTGATTCTGGCGGGCGTCGCTATTCTGGTGACCATCGGCGTGTACGGCATCGTGGCGATGATTGTCAAAATCGATGATTTGGGATTCTGGCTTAAAGAGAAATCCTCTACCGTCGCGCAGGCGATTGGCGGCGTGTTACTGGCCTTTGCGCCCTGGTTAATGAAAGCCTTAACGTTGGTCGGTACCCTCGCGATGTTTTTGGTCGGTGGCGGCATTGTGGTGCACGGCATTACGCCGTTACATCACGCCATCAGCGAATACAGCGCCGGATTCAACGGTTTGGTCTCGGCGCTGCTGAGCAACGGCGCCAATCTGGTGATCGGCTTTATCATTGGGTCGATCGTGCTGTTAGGCGTAAATCTGATTGCTAAGCTGCGCGGCTAGCAGTTATAAAGCGCTGTAAATTTCTAATCACGGTCAGGAGAACGATGATGAACGACGATATGTTTGAATTTGATATCGATGCACAGCTGGAACAGGCTGAAGCCAAAGCGGCAGAGAAAGCCAACGAAGTCCCTGCTGATATCAGCGACGAAGCGGACTGCGAAGGCTGCAAAATCTAATTTTCCTGTTCGGGAAGTGCTATCAAAGCCGACAATAAATCTTGTCGGCTTTTTTTATTTACAGAGTTTTTAACTGCTTATTCTGATTTAGTAGAAGTAATAGATTTATCGTATAGGAAAAAATCGGTCACAGCTGCTATACCTAAACTCGGTCATTTAACGATGAAAGAGGGAGGTGCGGTATGATCTTTGCAATCAGTGACGAAGTTCAGCACAAACAGGGCGGACCCACCATGGTGGTCACCGGCTATGCCAGCGGAATGGTAGAGTGTCGTTGGTATGATGGTTACAGCGTGCGACGTGAGGCGTTCCACAGTGACGAACTCAGTCACTTATCGAGCGCGCAACAGCTGGCCAGTTGAATCCATTCGGGACGGTTTTTACCGTCCCGAATGGAGTTGTAGCTCAATGATTTACCTTTGATCCCTGCCTATAAATTTTTTTCCAAACTGACTACACTTTGCGCATTCGCCTCTTTTCGAAGCAGGGATGCACATGCCAAACTCACCTCAATTATCGCGTTGGAAAAGTCCATTTATACCGGTCCATCTCTGCTTTCTGGCGGTCTTTCTCTTCTCCGCTTTTCTCACCGTGCATGAAGCCTTTGAGCTGAAAAACAATTACGAACAGCGTCAACGCGCGCAGTTATCCGACGTGCAGAAAAACCTCGACAGCCAGTTCCAGGAGAGCCTGGACGAGCTGCTCTATTACCAGCAAATGCTCAACTACGCGCTGACTCATCCGCTCGATTCCGATCACGCGCGCGAAACGGTGGCGCGCTTCCAGCAGCTGCGTCAGCAGAATCCCTGGCAGCTACAGCTATCCAGCCCGCGCAGCATGCCGATTAACGGTGTCGGCGATAGCTGGCTAACGCGCGACCCGCTGTTATCGCGTGACGATACCCATATCGATCATGAGCTGCGTGCGGCGCTCGAGTTCAGCTTTATCCTGCAGTTTGGCGATACCAAACAGGATTTCCATTCCCGCTTCTGGTACATCTCGCGGGCCGGTTTCTATATCAGTTCGCGTCCGCCGCAAAACGCGCAGGAGCTGGAAGAGAGCTACGCCACCATGATCCAGCGCCCCTATTTCCGCGATCAGGATCCGCACAATCCGCTGCATGCACGCCTGCGCTGGACCGAAGGTTATCAGGGCTTATTTGATGAAGGGCTGATGATGACGGTCAGCACGCCGATTATCAGCGAAGGTTATTGGTACGGCGTGCTGTCGATGGATTTCACTCAGTCGCGTATCCATGCTTTGCTTGCATCCGCGCGCAACAGCTCATTGCAGGGCAAAATGGTATTGCTGGATCGCTCACTGCATGAAATTACTCGATTGACTGCACCCAACGACCAGCCATTAACCGCAGAACAAAAGGCGTTGTTAGAGCAGCAAATTCTGCAGAGTCCAGCTGGCGTGTCGCGGCTCGGGACGCAGTTTATTACCTGGAGCAAACTCAGGAACGTTGATGCCTACATCGTCAATGTTCAAAGTCTGAAGCAGGGCTTTTCTCAAGAGTTAGGCCGTGTGGCGCTGTTTATGGTGGGCATGTGGCTGGTGTTTGTCTTGCTGCTGGTGGCGGCGCATCAGGTGATCTTCCGTTTGGTGCGGCGCCTGAATGATATGTCGGCCAAACTGGTGTGGCGGGCAAATTATGATGGTTTGACACGCCTACTCAATCGCAGTGACTTCTTCGAGCAATTTGATGCGCTGGCGGCGCGCGGCCAGCAGCAGCAAACGCCGCTGGCGGTAATTCAGTTGGATATCGATCATTTCAAAAAGGTCAACGATACCTGGGGACATCAGGCCGGCGATCAGGCCATTATCCGCGTGGCGAGCGTGATCAGCCACACGCTACGCAAATACGATGTCGCTGGACGCGTCGGCGGGGAAGAGTTCTGCATTGTGCTGCCAGAAACTACATTGGCAGAGGCGCAGGCGGTGGCGGAGCGGATTCGCGTGCGGCTGGAGGCGAAAACCATTCTGGTTAACGCCAGCACCACCTTTGGCATTACGCTTTCGGCGGGCGTCAGCGGCAGTGAAGAGCAGGGCGATTATGAGGCTGAGAGCCTGCAGGCCAGCGCGGACAGCAGGCTCTATCTGGCGAAGACGGGTGGGCGTAATCGCGTCTGTGCAGCCAATTAAACCTTGCCGTCGTTATCCTCTTCGACGGCCTGATAAATACGCTGCAAAATATCCGGGAAAGCCGATTGCACCCGGCTCCAGCTGGGAATAAACGGTTTCTCGTTCGGACGCTCAATAAAGGCTTGTCCGGCATCGAGAATCGCCTGAGTGAACATTTCCACCGCCGCTTCTTCAATGTGCTGATCAAACTTGAGGCCGTTCATGGTGGCTTCGTGGTTGTAGATCTCCATCATATCCAGCGCATTGCGGTAGTAAGTGGCCTTCAATACGCGGAACGAATCGCTGGTGAGCGGCACGCCCATGGTCGCCAGCTTACGCAATAGCGACTGTACGATGTCATTACTCATGCGCTTCAAACCGCCGGTGCCATCATCTTCCGCCAGCGGCTGATGTTTGTGGTCGTAGTTATCGGCAATCTCCACCTGACACGTCTGGCGCGTGGTGTAGTTACGATAAATCTCCGAAAGCACACCAATCTCTAATCCCCAATCGCCGGGAATCTTGATGCCGTTGAGCACGTGCGTGCGCATGGCAAACTCGCCAGAAAGCGGATAGCGGAAGCTGGTGAGGTAATCAAGATATTCCGAGTGACCGTAGACTTTCTGCAAGGAGCGCAGCAGCGGACCCACCAGCAAACGTCCAACACGGCCATTCAATTTGCCATCGGCCACACGCGCGTAAAAGCCTTTGCAGAACTCATACTGAAATGATGGATTGGCCAGCGGATAGAGTAAACGTGCCAGCATGCCGCGTTCGTAGGTGACGATATCGCAGTCGTGCAGCGCCACGCATTGGGTGCGATCGGAAGCCAACGTGTAGCCGGTACAGAACCACACATTGCGGCCTTTACCGGGTTGGCTCGGTGACAAACCCTCTTTATCCAGTTCGGCGTCCAGCGCTTTCAGGCGCGGGCCGTCATTCCACAAGATGCGATGGCGCTGCGGCAGGCGGGAGAAGAACTCGCGCGCAAAGAGAAACTGGTCGCGATCGGCGCGGTCAAGGCCAATCACGATCTCATCCAGATAGGGCACTTTCGCCAGTTCGTTAACAATGTTATCCAGCGCCGGGCCTTCCAGTTCCGAAAACAGCGACGGCAAAATCAGCCCCATTTTGCGTTTGCGTGAGAAGCGCACCATCTCCTTTTCCAGCGATTCGACGCTGCGGTGGGTGAGATTATGGAAATTAGTAATGACACCATTCTGGTAAAAATCACTCATCGTCTCATCCTTCTGGTTAAAGGCCGTTACTCGTTCGGCGCAAGAAAATAGTCCAGACCTTCACGCCAGCCCTGCGGACCGACGTGCGCGGTGTGGTAAACGTTCTCGGTATCGGTGCGTTGCAGTTCTACCGGCGTTTTGCTGAAGCCTTTTATCACCACGGCATAATCAACGCGCTCCAGCATCGGCACATCGTTGGGGCCATCGCCCAGGCCGATGGTGGTGCGCGATTCTCCTTCTTGCGCGGCAAGATGCTGCTGGATTTCCGCCAGCGCGATGCCTTTGCCGGTGCCGGCGGGCATCACATGCCAGAAGCGTCCGCCCTGGGTTAACGCCAGATGGTATTCGGCAAGCGCCTCACGAAATTCCTGCAAACGGTGTTCATCATCGCGCCATAGCACCACTTCCGACGCTTCGCGCAGGCGGCTTTGGCTGGCTTCGGTGAGCGTTAAACCGGTGAAGCGTGCCACTTCGGCATCGCTAAATTCATGAAAACCGTTGAAGCGGAACCGTGCCTGCAACGCGTGTAGTGTTTGGCACAGCGCGTGATAACCGGCGCTGGTTTCGGTTGGCGGCGTCTGTTCACCGCCCAGCACCACGCGCGCACCGTTTTCAGCAATAAAGGGTGCGCCAACAATGCCCAGCTTCTTTTGCAGTGGAATAATCTCTGCCGCCGTTTTGCTGGAACAAATCACCAGCGGAATCAGATGTTGTTTCAGACGCGCCAGCCATTCACTGGCCGCATCCCAGTTGTAGTCATGATGATCCAGTAATGAGCCATCAAGATCGGTAACGATCATCAGGGAAGAGTTAAGACTCAGCATCATCACACTCCTTACGCCAGTGGCATCCGTAAAGCGAAGAGTAATCAGTATAATAGCGGAATCGCGATCACACTTTTTCCGGCGACCCGGCCAGCGACATCCAGGATAATTCTTAAACAGCAGACGTGACGGGATGCGCGATGCACATTTCGTGCACAGCTGAAACCAGCTGTGACGCGGTGCGTGGGGCGATTCGCATGAATGGTTATACAAAATTGTTCGATTTACATGCAGGGATAAGACTTGTCTTAATCGGACTAAGGCGTAATCTGACCGGGTGTTAAGAATTCCCTGGTGTAACGAATTTACTGATTTATTTTTACCCGGCCATCCCGCCGGGTATTTTTTTGAAATCGATTTCAGCGGTTCACTTCACTGATGGCGAAGTCGCGAATGTCGAGTTCGAAGGCTTCCGCTAAGTCGGTGTAAGAGTCATAAGGCTTGCCATTCACTTTGACACGATGGGCGTTTTCGGCCTCCATATACTCTTGTATCTCGCCCGACGATTTCTTCTGAATCGCCTCCAGCAGCGCATCGACATCAATATTGACTTCGCGCTGCACATTCTCGCTGTACTCTTTTGCCGTCGTCATAGCGCCCTCCCAGAGGCGATTGGATGAGTTAACAGTATAGACGGTGCTGAAAAGAGGGCGTCGCGGGCAAATTGCGGGCAAAAAAAAGCCCGCGCTGCGCGGGCAAAAATCCTTGTTACTTTTAGGTTGACTGCGCCTTTGGGGTTGGTGCAGTGAGGAGAAGTGTACGAGCAGCCCGCGTCAAAAGTCTCTCAATGAAACGTTAAGAAAGCGAAAAAGCGCATCTTGACAGAGTTTTACCTGCCTTTAAATGCACAGTGCGTAACAGCGTCTATGCTTAGCGATTGATTGTTAAGTGATATCAGGGAGTGAATATGGACTTTTTACGTATTGTCATCGCCATTTTGGTACCGCCACTGGGCGTGTTCTTGCAGGTCGGGTTCGGCGGGGCGTTCTGGCTTAATATTCTGCTGACGCTGTGCGGCTACATTCCCGGTATCGTTCATGCGGTGTGGGTTATCGCCCGACGCTGATCGCGATCAGGCAGTGTTGATTATCTTCCGTTAAACTGTGTCGCAGGACAATTTGTGGAGAGTAATCAATGAAGGTGAACGATCGCGTTACGGTTAAAACCGACGGCGGCCCGCGCCGTGTAGGTACGGTGCTGGCAGTGGAAGCATTCAATGAGGGCACCATGTATCTGGTGGCGTTAGAAGATTACCCGCTGGGGATTTGGTTCTTTAATGAAAGCGATCATGCCGAAGGCGTGTTTGTTGAGCCGTATGAAGGGGCTTGATGCCAGGTGCGCATAAATGCGCACCTGAGTTGTAGGGTCGCCATTCATGGCGACCTCTGCAAATTCAACGCTTAAAACGTCTCCCAATTATCATTTCCCGACGTCGCCAATGCCGGACGCGGCGCCAGATTCGGCGTACGCAACCCGGACTGCGCCGCTTTAGCCACCTGCGCAACCGGCGCATCATTCAAACGGAACACCGCTACCGCCTGCGTCAATCGGCCAGCCTGGTCTTCCAGCGAAGCCGCTGCCGAAGAGGCTTCCTCAACCAGCGAGGCGTTCTGCTGCGTCACGTTATCCATCTCGGTCACCGCCAGACTCACCTGCTGGATGCCACGGCTCTGCTCATCCGACGCGGCAGCAATCTCCGCCATAATGTCCGTCACGCGACGCACCGCTTCAACAATCTCGCCCATGGTATTACCGGCTTCACCGACCTGGCGTGAACCGTTGGTAATCAAACCCACCGATTCCGCGATCAACGTTTCAATCTCTTTAGCCGCCTGCGCACTACGCTGTGCCAGATTACGTACTTCACTGGCTACCACGGCAAAACCACGGCCTTGCTCACCGGCACGCGCCGCTTCGACGGCCGCGTTCAGCGCCAGAATATTGGTCTGGAAAGCGATGCTATTGATGACGTTGGTGATCTCGGCAATCTTCTTCGAGCTGCCAGAAATGTTATTCATGGTTTGCACCACACCACTCACCAGATCGCCGCCGCTGCGTGCTTTGCCAGAGGCATCAGCAGCTAGCTGGCTGGCATGATGCGCGTTCTCGGCGTTCTGTTTCACCGTTGCGGTAAGCTGCTCCATGCTGGCGGCGGTTTGCTCCAGCGCTGAAGCTTGCTCTTCAGTACGCGATGAGAGGTCGGTGTTACCGGCGGAAATCTCGCTGGAACCCTGATAAATCGCCACCGCACCTTCACGCACCGTTCCTACAGTACGCACCAGCGACGCCTGCATCAGTTGCAGGTTATGCAGCAAGCTACCAATCTCGCTGCGGCCATAGGCTTGCTCCGGTGCGGTCAAATCGCCTTGCGCAATTCGTTCGATGCGGTCAACAGATTGGCGCAGCGGGTTAATCACCACGCGACGCAGGAACACGAAGGTCAACAGCACTAACACTAATGCGGCGACAAATGCGATTGCCATCGCAATAAAGCCGACGCGCGATTGATGTGCGGCGGCGGCGTTAATCGCTTCGGCGCGGTCGGTACGGATTTTAATCGCCTTCAACAACACGGCGTTATAGGCGTCATCCAGCTTGCGCGTGACGTCGGTTTCCTGCGCCACAATGCCTTCAAAGCTGCCTTGCTTAGCCGATTCAATCATCGGCTTGAGGCCTTTATCAATATAAGCATTGAAGCTGGCGGTTAGCGGCTCATCGAGGGCAATATCCGCCGGCGTTTTCGCCTTGCGATCCATATAGAGTTTAAAGCCTTCGCGCGCTTGTTTAATTCGCGTCTCGGTGCGCGCTAAATCGGCACGGTAACCATCCATTTCGCCAATACGCGCGGCGGCACCGGATTGCAGCACATTCAGTCGCGCAGTGCGCAGATGGTTAGAACTGTTAGAGATGCCCATGCGGATTTGAATTTCTTCCGTGGCATCATTGAGTGAGTTATTACTCTGAATCAAAAAGTAGCTGGCGAGTCCAATGCACAGGGCAAAAAGCAGCAGAATGCCACCAAAGATCATACTGAACAAAGGCATCAGGCGCAGGTTCTGCCAGATGCTGAGCTTATATTGCTCATCAATCGATGCTGTTTTCATATCCTTGCTCTCATGTAGGTAGGTGTTATGAGAATAAGCATCGGCAGGCGAGGGGAAAGGATTAGGCAGGAAAGTGAGATCAAACTCGCAAAACGAGAAAGGGGCCAATCGCTGGATTGGCCCCTTTATTCACTGAAGGAAATTATCGCACGTTAACATAAATCCCTGAGGTGACATTATCAGTCAAACGTACGACATGATAAATAACCTGCTTATTATGGGTTTTAATTTTACGTTTAATATTACCTTTATGTGACGAAACAGTTTTGGCTTTAATTTGCATATTCTCAGATATCTGAATGGTGTCATGACCTGACATCCACATTTTCAGCATATTTGATTCAGTCTGACTTAATGTCAGTGGATGCACGTCGAGCCCAGCAGAAATACGTGGCGAAGCGTTGAGTTTCTTTTGCAGGTAGGTGCCTAACAAAGAATCCAGCGTCGAAGTTTTTATCGATTTTGACGTAATAATCAGGTTCTTACGAACGTAGAGGTATTCCTCAAAATGGATATTCGAGATCGCCATGAAAATAAAGAATAAGGTGTCAGGATGCTGCATGATAATAGCACGAATACGATCGCTGGAATCAGATTCGTGAATAAAGCACTCTTCGTTGATAAACACGACGCCCGGCTTTATTTGCTCACATCTTTGTTGCAATTGGTCGATGTCTGAGACAGGAGTAATATTTTTCTTTTTAACTCCTTTCGCAGACATATAGTCAGACAAACCCAGGCGTGTGTAATTACATGAATCCATAATAATCGTTGGCATTATAGCGACCCTCACCAATTTGTTATCCGTTTAAATCAACGATGAATACGCGTTTGCGGTACGAGAGAAATTTCCAAAGACACTTTTTTATTCTGCTCGGCAGATTGGCGATAGAAATCCATGCGCCATCATGACTCTTCCCTGAACCGTGCTGCGAAGTTATTTTTTTTAGTACATCCACGTCACTCTCAGCCCAGCCATAGTAGGGATGGCTGAGGATTTGCATTAAGTGTTTAATTCGCTCTGTTTTGAGAGCCCTGTCACTATCGCGCAGATCACAGACAAATCTGATAGGACAAATCTTAAAAACATTTGTTTAGCGAAAGTATGACGCTTCAGCGAGCGTTGACAATGCCGGAAAAAAGGGATTTAGACAAGAAAAATCGCTTTGAAATTTTTTTTGTTTAAAAACAGCCCTTTGAGCATTTCATCAACCAATTCTCAAGGTTTAGCCCCTTAGGAATCGTCTGACTAAAATACGCGAAGCGCGGTTTAATAAGAATAATTTTCACCTAAAATGCGCATTTATCAGAATTTCCTCAGTTGATTTCTGGAAAAAATGGTTCGAAAAATGCACAGACTGTTTCTGGTTGCTTAACTATTACTTAAGAACGCCTACAGAATAGTTAATCAACTCGCGCGGGAAAGTTCTGACATAAACTGGGCGAGTAAATCAAAGACTTCGCTGAACAGATGTTCGCAGAAGGGAGCAAGCAGCGGCATCATCAACCCAACGCTGAGGATGCCCACCGTTAAGGTAATCGGGAAGCCAACAGCGAAAATCGATAGCTGTGGTGAAACACGGTTTAACAAACCTAGTGCCATGTTTAGCGTGAGGAGTAGAACTATTAAGGGCAGCGCTAACATCATGCCATTAAGGAAAATTAATCCGGCGGCTTTGACTAACGCCATAAAGGCATTGGCGTTGAGCGGCTGGTCGCTGATCGGCAAGGTGTGAAAACTGTCCACCAATAGCGAAATCAGCCACAGATGTCCGTTGAAGGTAAGAAACAGCAGCATTGCCAGCATATCGAGAAAACGTGCCAGCACCGGCATGTTCAGGCGACTGCCCGGATCGAAGAAGGTGGCGAAGGACAAACCCATCTGCAAACCAATCACTTCTCCCGCCATGCGTACCGCTGCAAAGGCGAACTGCATGGTCAGGCCGATGCTGATGCCAATCAACAACTGTTGCAGCAGCAACCAAAATCCGGCGGGTGTAAATAACGTGGCTTCAACCGGCGGCAGCACCGGCAGGATGATCCAGGTGGTTAATACCGCGAGGCCAATTTTGACGCGTTTGGGAATCGATTTTTCGCTCAGCACCGGCGCACTGGCAAACAGCGCCAGCAAACGCACCATCGGCCAGAAGAATTGTGCGACCCAATGGATCAGCTGGCTGCTGTCGAGGTTAATCATTAGCCAATGATGTACGGCAGATTGCTAAACAGCGTGCGAATGTAATCCAGCATCAGATTCAGCATCCACGGACCGGCGATCACTGCGGTAGCGGCAACGGCCAGAATCTTCGGGATAAAGGAGAGCGTTTGTTCGTTAATCTGGGTCGCGGCTTGCAGCACGCTGATGATCAAACCGCTGATCAACGCCACCAGCAACATCGGCGCGGCCATCAGCAGCGCGACGCGCATTGCTTCCTGGCCCATAACCATTACTGATTCAGGTGTCATGTTGCACTCCTCGGGAAATGTCGGGTTACGAGTAGAAACTTTGCGCCAGTGAACCCACCAGCAGTTGCCAGCCATCCACCAGCACGAACAGCATCAGCTTGAACGGCAGGGAAATAGTGGCCGGCGGCACCATCATCATCCCCAGCGCCATCAGTACGCTGGCGACCACCAGGTCGATGATCAGGAACGGGATAAACACGGTGAAACCAATCTGGAAGGCGGTTTTCAATTCGCTGGTGACATACGCCGGCAGCAGAATGCGCATCGGTACCGCTTCCGGACCTTGAATCGGTGCGGTGTTGGCCAGACGAGCAAACAGCGCTAAATCGGCTTCGCGCGTTTGACGCAGCATAAATTCACGCAGCGGCTGCGCACCTTTATCAATCGCGTCCGCCATGCTGATTTTGTCCTGGCTGAACGGCAGATAGGCGTCGGAATAAATCTTGTCGAAGGTCGGCGCCATAATAAAGAAGGTCAGAAACAGCGCAAGGCCGAGCAGCACCTGGTTTGGCGGCGCCGATGGCGTGCCGAGGGCGTTACGCAGTAAACCAAACACAATGATGATGCGGGTGAAGCTGGTCATCATCAGCAGTACGGCCGGAATAAAGGTCAGCGAGGTGATGAAAACCAGCGTCTGCACCGGCAGCGACCAGCTCTGGCCGCCATTGGCCAGCGGCTGGCTGATTAAACCCGGCAGCTGCGCATGGGCAACCGGTGCCAGCAACAGCAGCGGCAGGAGAGCAAGTAATCGACGCATCATTGTGGTTTTCCGGGACGTTTAACCAGATTCTGGAACAACTGACGAAAATCCTGCGGGGCAGCGCTGTGATTCGCCTGTTCTTCTGGCGGCAGCGGCGGTAACGAGTGCAGATGCGTAATCTGCTGGGCGGTAACGCCCAACACCAGACGCGCATCGGCGGTATCGACAATCACCACACGCTCGCGCTGACCCACCTGCACGGTGGCGCTGACTTTCAGCGCCTGGCCGGTCACCGTTTTCGGGGCAAACCCAAGACGTTTAGCCAGCCAGCCGCAGCCGAGAATCAGCAGAACAATTACCGCCAGCACGCTGCTGACCTGACCAATCACCGAACCGGTCGAGACCACCGGCTGGCTCGCTACCGGTTGTTCCGCTTGCGTGTGCTTTAACATGCTTAACGGCTCAGACGACGCATACGTTCAGACGGGGTAATGATGTCGGTAATGCGCACGCCATATTTGTCGTTCACTACCACCACTTCACCCTGCGCGATCAGATAACCGTTGATCAGAATATCCAGCGGTTCACCGGCCAGGCCATCCAGCGCCACCACAGAACCTTGCGTCAGACGCAGCAGCTCTTTGATGGTCATCTTGGTACGACCCAGTTCCACAGTCAGTTTGACCGGAATATCCATGATCAGGTCGATATCCTGCAGCGAACCGCTGATGCCAGGATTCTCCAGCGATTTGAACACATTCTCAGTTGGATCTGGCGCGCTGGTGGTGGTTTGTTCGTTCATAGCTGCAGCCCACAGATCGTCCGCGGAGATGTCGTCGTCGGACGGTTTCTTGCTGTCACTCATCGGGCTGTTCCTCGTTCAGCGAATTCAAAATCGGGTTAATCAAATGTTCTACACGCAGGGCATACTGGCCATTGATGGTGCCGTATTGGCTGGTCAGCACCGGCACGCCATCGACGTGAGCAATGATGCGGTCCGGCTTCTCAATGGGCAGGACGTCACCAGGTTTCAGCTGCAAAATACGTGACAGACGCAGCGATGTTTCGGCGAAGTGGGCAATCAGCTCCAGCTCCGAGTGCTGCACCTGTTTCACCAGATTGTCGCGCCAGTGATTATCTTCACGGCGGGAGTTTTCCAGTGGCGGATTGACCAGCAGCTCGCGCAGCGGCTCAATCATCGAAAACGGAATACAGATATTGAATTCACCGACCAGGTTACCAATCTCCACCTGGAACGGCGTGTTAACCACGATGTCGTTCGGTGAAGTGGTGATGTTGGTGAACTTCACCTGCATCTCAGAACGCACATACTCGACTTCCAGCGGATAAATCGCTTTCCATGCGTCGCTATAACCATCCAGCGCCAGCTTCAGCATGCGGCGAATCACGCGCTGTTCGGTATGGGTAAATTCACGGCCTTCAACTTTGGTCGGAAAACGACCGTCGCCGCCAAACAGGTTATCGACAGCAATAAATACCAGGCTCGGTGAAAACACCACCAGCGCCGTGCCGCGCAGCGGCTTTAGGTGGATCAGGTTCAGGTTGGTTGGCACCGGCAGGTTGCGGGCGAACTCGTGGTACGGCTGAATCTTGATCGCACCCACACTAATATCGGGGCTACGGCGCAGCAGGTTGAACAGCGCCATACGGAAATGACGGGCAAAGCGCTCGTTGATGATCTCCAGCGCCTGCAGACGCTCACGTACGACGCGGCGCTGAGTATTGGGATCATAGGGACGGATGTCGCCATCGGTCCCTTTGGAACTGTTCTCTACTTCCGCGCTGTCACTGTCGCCATTAAGCAGCGCGTCAATCTCAGCCTGGGAGAGAATGCTATCGCCCATTAAATCACCTCAAAATGAAGGCGGTAAACAGCACGTCATTGACAACCTGAGCCGGTTGACCTTTTACCAGCGGCGGCGCCAGTGCCTGTTTGATCTGCTCAACCAGGGCCTGTTTGCCTTGCTCTGTTGCCAGTGCCGTCGCGCTTTGACGCGAAAGCAGTAACAGCAGACGGCTGCGCACTTCCGGCAGGTAATCGTTCATCCGACGACGGGTATCCTCATCGGGCAGACGCAGGGTGAAACCTACGTACAACACACGGTCGGGATCGTTGTCAGGATTGACCAGGTTTACTGTAAACGTATCCATTGCAAAAAATACGGGAGCAGCCGGTGGCTCGACTTTCGCCGCGTCCGGTTGGCTGCCTTCGTGTTTATTCATCATTCGCCAGACTGCATAGCCTGCCACGCTGCAAGCGGCCAGCGTTACAATCAGTAACACCGGTAGTAGTAGTGAACGTTTGCGGCCTTTAGCTTTCGCGTTATCAGACATCTTGCAGTTACTTCCTGTGAATTATGGGCAAGCCTCTCGGCTTACCTGGACAGATTATCCCGCGTCTTAAGTCAAACAATGGGAAGAAAAGACGCGGGTTTTACGCTTACCTTCAGCGTTTAGCGGCTGTCAGGCAAAGATATCGACAGCGCCGTTACCGGCCGCGCGCGCTTGAAGGGCTGCCGGGACGGCAATAGGCGTTATCTCGTTGTCACTGTCCTGGGAGAGGGTAAAGCTGCCGTGCTGTCCGTCACGACGTCCTTCCTGCTGGCCCTGATAACTCTGGCCCTGTGCGAAGGCGTCGCTGCTGACGTTACTCTGTCCCAGGTTTATTCCGCTCTCCGCCAGCGCTGTTCGCAGCTGAGGGAGAGCCGCTTCCAGCGCGGCCCTCACTTGGCTGTGGCTGGAAACCATACTTAACTGTGCCTGATCCTTATCAAGCGTCAGGCTGATCTGGATAGCGCCCAGATCCTGCGGATGTAAACGCAATTCGGCGTTCTGCTGCCCGTTGCGGCTAAACATCACAATCTGCTGACTCAGCGCCTGCTGCCACTCGCTGCTGCCGAGCTGCGCATTCAGCATGGGCGTCGACGGCGTGGTGCTGGTCGAAGCGGTGCTGCTCACCAGCGAACTGGTGGCGCTGAGCGGTGCGCTGGTTAATGGCGCGACCTGGTCATCATTGCTCTGCGCGGCGGTGCGCTCTTCCGGCTTACTCAGCGCATTCAGCACCTGCTTAAAACTCTCATCCAGCGTCAAGCCGCTGCTGTTACTGGCGGTGGTGTTGACGCTGCTGCTGGTCTGCGTGCTGGCAGCCGTTTGCGTTAAGAGCGTTCCAACATCGCTGGATTTCTTCGCTGTGCTATCCGGCTGTGCTGTTTCTTCTTTTACTGCACCTTCAAGCGAACCGCTTAACAATGCTGAATTAAGCGAAGCGCGGGTGTCAGCTTTGCCTTCGCCTGTGCCGCTACTTACCGTGGCTGTGCTGGTGCGGTTCTCAACCGCCACCGGCAACATGGCGAATAACGCCTGCACATTCTGTAAGTCGCTGGCAGTTAACGAACTTGCCTCACTCTTGTCTTTATCATCGGCTGATTTCAGCGTGGCTTTAGTGTTTTCCGGCTGTAAAAGTGCGTTTAACGCATCTGGTTTATCCAGCGCCTGCAATAACGCGCTTAAAGAGGCTTTTTTGACGTCTTTTTCATCAACTTCTGTTGTCAGATCAGTCGATTGCGTGTTAACAGCTTGTTGCTTTACCAGCGTCAGCAAGCGGTTGCCGAGTTCAGTAATAAATCCCTGCGGCAGGGTGTCTGCGCCCTGCAAAAGATCTGATGAAACTGAACTGTCAGCGTCTCCCAAAACCGAGGTTTGCGTAGCAACTGTTGGCAGCGTAATCATTCGCCTTTCCTCAATGCGGCCCGTTGGGCAAATTCATCCATCCGTTTCTGATCGAGACGGTTTTCTTGTCGTAATGCGTTTTCCTCAGCGCGCGTGATCAGCGTTTGATAAGCATTGAGTCGCTTATGCTTTTCACGCCAGTTGCTCAGCGCGGTGTCGAGGCGCTGATTCCACTGGGAAAGCTGTTGGCGATGCTGTTCGATGGCTTTTTCCAGCGTCTGAATAAACTGGTGATAATTGGTCCAGCGCGTGCTGGCGATGCCGCCGGACATATCCTGATTGAGCTTGTTGCGGTACTCATCCTGATAATCCAGCAGCATGCTGAGTTGTTCGTCGGCCTGCTGCACACCACGACGCATATCGCCGAGGTGAATCACCGCACTCTCCAGTTCCTGCTCCGCCATATCGCGCAGCTTGTTGATCGCACTGGCCGTTTTCATGACTTAACCTCGTTTGGCGTTAACCGAACATCGCCTGCAGATGCAAACAGGCATCGTCGTAGTCGCTGCGTTCGAAAATGCCCTGATGCAGGAAAGCTTCCATCTCGGGATAGAGCTTGATGGCGCGGTCCAACATCGGATCGCTGCCTGCGGCATACGCACCCACACTCACCAGATCGCGGTTACGCTGGAAGCTGGAGAGCAACTGTTTGAACTGGCGCACGCGCGCATAATGCGTCTCATCAATTAATGAGGTCATGGCGCGGCTGATCGATGCTTCAATATCAATCGCCGGATAGTGACCGGCTTCCGCCAGACGGCGCGACAGCACAATGTGGCCGTCGAGAATCGCACGCGCCGAGTCGGCAATCGGGTCTTGCTGATCGTCGCCTTCGGTCAACACGGTATAAAACGCGGTGATCGAACCGCCGCCGTGCGTACCGTTACCGGCGCGTTCCACCAGCGCTGGCAGTTTGGCGAACACCGAAGGCGGATAACCTTTGGTGGCCGGTGGCTCACCGATGGCCAGCGCGATTTCACGTTGCGCCATGGCGTAGCGGGTGAGGGAATCCATAATCAGCAGCACGTGCTGGCCGCGATCGCGGAAATCTTCGGCGATACGCGTGGCATACGCCGCGCCCTGCATACGCAGCAGCGGCGAGACGTCAGCGGGTGCGGCGATCACTACCGAACGCGCGCGGCCTTCGGCACCGAGAATGTTTTCAATGAACTCTTTTACTTCACGACCACGTTCACCAATCAAGCCCACCACAATCACATCGGCTTTGGTGTAACGCGCCATCATGCCGAGCAGCACGCTTTTACCGACGCCGGAACCGGCGAACAGGCCCATACGTTGACCGCGACCCACGGTGAGCAGGGCGTTGATGGCGCGCACGCCGGTATCCAGCACATCTTCAATCGGCGTACGTTGCAGCGGGTTGAACGGTGCGGTGATCAGCGGGGCGCGATAGCCGGTTTCTGGCGCGGGTAAACCATCCAGCGGTTTGCCGCTGCCGTCGAGTACACGACCCAACAGCTCCGGGCCCAGCAGCATCTGTTTGCCGCTGTGCCCGCTGTCGCCACTGACGCGCGCATAAACCCGTGCGCCCGGCAAAATGCCGTCCACTTCTTCCAGCGGCATCATTAACAGTTTCTGGCCGTTGAAGCCGACCACTTCACTTTCCACTTCAGTGATCTTGCTGCCATCGGTACGTTCAATAATGCAGGTAGCACCGAGCGGCAGTTGCAGGCCAGTGGCTTCCAGCACTAAGCCGGTGGCGCGCGTCAGGCGACCGTAGCGACGCACGGTTTGCACCTGTGAAATACGCTCTTCGAAGGCATCGAGTGCGCCGAGCCAGCGTGAAAGGCGTGAGGAGGTCATTACAGTGTCCCCGGAGCGGCCAGGCGGCACAGCTCCTGCCAGCGCGTTGCCACGCTCGCATCAAGGTCGCCATCTTCGGCGCTAAGTTTACAGCCGCCAGGGTGCAGCGTGCTGTCGGCCAGCAAGCGCCAGCCGTGCAGATCGAGCGTTGGGCCGAGTGTCTGCTCGATGCGCTGTAAATCATCCGGATGGACGCGCAGCTGCGGCTTGCCGCTGAACATCGGCTCCTGCTGAATCAGCTGCTGGATTTGACGCAGCAGGGCGGTGCCATCCACCTGCGTGGCCTGGCCAATCACCGTGCGCGCGGCTTCCAGTGCCAGCTGCATCAGACGTGAAGCGATCACGCTGTCGAGCGCTTCCAGTGTGTGATGGAACTCGGTTACCAGCTGCTGCATACGCGCCTGCAGCGGCGCTTGCTGCTGCTGCGCATCGGCTAAGCCTTGCTGGAATCCCGCGTCATAACCGTTCTGTTGCGCTTCGGCAAAACCCTTTTGATAGCCTTCGCTGTAGCCCTGCGTCTGCGCATCTTTGCGCATCTGCTGCTGCATACGTTCCAGCTGTTGCTCCTGTTCCGCTTCGGCGCTCAGTTCAACATCGATCTCCGGCTCCTCTAACTGAGGCTCCGGTTCGGCACCGAACGGGCTGCCTAAATCATCAGGCTGCCAGCGCTGCCACGCGCGGGCGGAAAAGGCATCAGACATAGGTTTCCTCGCCACCACCAATTACCATCTCGCCGGATTCTGCTAAGCGGCGCACCACCAGAAGAATGGCCTTCTGTTCGTTCTCCACTGCAGACATACGTACCGGACCACGGTTGGCCAAATCGTCGCGCAGGATATCGGCCGCACGGGCAGACATGTTCTTGAGGAACTTCTCGCGCAGCGGCTGCTCGGCACCTTTCAATGCCACCAGCAACTGCTCGGATTCCACTTCCTGCAACAGGCGCTGGATGCTGCGGTCGTCCACTTCCACCAGGTTTTCGAACAGGAACATCTCGTCGATGATCTTCTGTGCCAGCTCGCCATCGAAGTCGCGTACCGCTTCGATAACCGCTTCTTCCTGCTGGGTTTTCATCAGGTTGATAATTTCTGCTGCGGTTCTCACGCCGCCCATCTTCGCGCGCTTGAGGTTGGTACCGTCGAGCAGGCCGTTGAGCACTTCGGTCAGTTCCGCCAGCGCCGCCGGCTGGACACCACCGAACGTCGCGATACGCAGCATCACATCGTGACGCAGACGCTCGTCGAACAGCGCCAGAATATCTGCCGCCTGGGAACGTTTGAGGTGCACCAAAATGGTGGCGATAATCTGCGGATGCTCGTCGCGAATAAGGTCGGCGGCGGCCTGTGGCTCCATGAAGTTGAGCGTTTCCATACCGCTGGTGGTCTCGTTTTTCTCGAGAATATCTTCCAGCAGGCTTGAGGCGCGCTCCTCGCCCAGCGCTTTGATCAGCACCGAACGCAGGTAATCGTTGGAGTTGAGGCTCAGCGCCGCAAACTGTTCCGCATCGATTTCGAACTCACGCAGCACTTCGGTCAGCTGTTTGTGTGAAACCTGGCGCATGTTGGCCATGGCGCCACTCAGGTGCTGAACTTCACGCTGGTTGAGGTGTTTGAACACCTCCGCCGCGCGCTCTTCGCCGATGGTCATCATCAGAATGGCGCTTTTTTCTGTACCGGTCAGACTCATAGTTCTTTACTCATCCATTCGCGGATAACCAGCGCGACGACGCGCGGATCGTTTTCAGACATGTCGCGGATACGCTGGCTCATCACCTCGGCGCTCATGCGGTTAGTAGATTTACGCTCCTGATCCAGCTCGTCTTTGCTGAGCTGAACGCTAAAGGCTTCTTCCTCTTCCATTGCCGCAGCACGTGCCGCCAGCGCTTCCGCTGCTGCTTGTTCCTGCGCTTTCTTACGCATCAGCTGTGGACGTACCAGCTTGCGATAGAGGATGAAGCCGACCAACGCCACCAGCAGCCAGCGACCGGCAGTCATCATCTGATCGAAGAACGATTGCTGCTGCCAGAATGGCAGGTCGCCACCGGCTGGCTCGGTCATGTTGAACTGCGAGTTCACCACATTGACGCTGTCGCCACGGGTTTGTGAATAGCCCATCGCTTCGCGGGTTAAATCTTCAATCTGCTTGATCTGCTGATCATTCAGCGCCACCGCTTTGCCTTTGCCGTCGTCGCGGTAGTTCACCACCACGGCAACCGACAGGCGCTGCACATCACCGACGTTCAGCTTGGTATGACGAATGGTACGATCCAGCTCGTAGTTAACCGTGTCGTTGCGCGTCGAGCTGCTCGGGCCAGAAGGCTGTGCGGTGCTGGTGGTGCTGCCGTTATTCTGCGCATTGGCGTTTTGCGCGTTAGCGTTCTGACCGTTGGCATTATTGTTGTTATTAGCTGGCGGATTGGTCACCGGCGCGGTGTTAGCTGGCGCAGGCTGATTCGACAACGCACCCGGCACGCCGCCAGGATATGGGCTGCCATTTTGTTCGGAGTTGCTGGTCTGGCGAGAACGCACGGCGGAATTGTTTGGATTGGCGTTCGGCTGGTATTTCTCGTCGGTCTGCTCGCTGCGGTCAAAGTTGATCTGCGCCGTCACCTGCGCATGCACATTGCCCTGACCAACAATTGGATTGAGGATCGCTTCGATGCGCTGCTGGAAGCGGGCTTCCACTTCAGAGGCATATTTCAGTTGCGCATCATTCAGGTCGCGACCTTCGCTATCGGAGCGGGTCAACAGACGACCGGCCTGATCGACAACGGTAACGTTGCCCGGCGGTAAACCGGCCACGCTGCTGGAGACCATATGCTGAATAGCCTGAATCTGGCCTTCATCTAACGCGCGGCCAGGTTGCAGATTCAGCGTTACCGAAGCGGAAGGGGCTTTCTGCTCACGCACGAACAAGGTTGGTTTTGGCATCGCCAGATGCACGCGCACGCTCTTTACCGGACCGAGCGTTTCGATGGTGCGCGACAGTTCACCTTCCAGCGCACGCTGATAGTTGATCTGCTCGCTGAACTGGCTGATGCCGAACTTCTCTTTGTCCATCAGTTCGAAGCCAACGTTGCCGCCTTTCGGCAGACCTTGTTGTGCCAGACGCAGACGCAGCTCATGCACTTTATCGGCGGGCACCATCAGTGCTCCACCGTTATCGGCGAACTGGTAAGGGATGTTCATTTGCGTCAGCTGCGTGACAATCGCACCGCCGTCCTCATCGGAGAGGTTGTTATAGAGGACGCGATAGTCTGGCGCTTTTGCCCACAGCACCAACGCAAACACCACTGCGATAACCGCAGCGGCAGCAATAATTAAAGGAATTCGCGGATTGGCGCGCAGGCGGGCGAGAAGGTCACTGAAGCCTTTCTTTGCTGTCTCTGGTGTAGCGGCTGCACTCGCATTCATGACCGATTCCTGCCTGAAATTATTAGTGGTGACAAAACGAACTCCCTGAAGACTTCCCCCAAATTCAGGGGGGAGGAAAATTAAATTCCACTTATTGGCAGGCATTATTTGATGATTCGGGTCACATCGATGGGTGGATAAGCCGGGTTTTTTGCGGTCATTTAGCGCCTTTGTCCTATTGACAGTGTGTTAACTTTCTCATCGTGAAAATTTAATCACTTCTTCATTAGGGGTCAGGCAATGTCAATTCAGGCGATTGAGGGTGTGCTGCAGCAGCTGCAGATGACGTCTCTGCAGGCCAGCGGTAAGCAGGCGGAGTCCACCAATCAGGTCGATTTTAGTGCCACCATGAAAGCAGCACTCGACAAGATCAGCGAAACCCAGACAACGGCGCGCGCGCAAGCGCAGGATTTTGAAATGGGTAAACCGGGCATCCAGTTAAACGATGTGATGGTCGATCTGCAAAAATCCTCTATTTCCATGCAGATGGGCGTGCAGGTGCGTAACAAACTGGTGTCGGCGTATACCGATATTATGAGTATGCAGGTGTAGTTTCTTTCGGCTTTCTTTCGGGTATTTCTTTCGAGTATAGTTCAGCGCGGTGATGGTTTTATCTCAGGCGGGAAGGTTGCTGCATCACAGTGAATACACCGCCCAACGCGCTGCCTTATTTTGAGAAGAGGATTCTCACGTGAAGAAAACCCTGCTGTTTTTGATCGCTATCACCCTGCTAGCAGGATGTGACAAGGATGAAGCGACGTATTACCCGCAAATGAAAAACTTTGCCTATCTCTATCAATTCGAAGCGCTGCCTGGAAAAGTCAAAAATACCCATCAAACGCTGTTCACCGCCGACGGCCAGCAAATCTTCGAAGTGAACGTCGATTTCGACCGCAACGGCTGTCCAACGCATGTTAAATCGGTGGGCAAAGAGGGCGAAGTGATTGAGGTTGCGCGCGATGGCGACGCATTAAAAGGCAGCGAAAACGGTCAGGACGTGGTGGTAACGCTGGATAAAAACTGCGCCATGGTGAAGAAAGTCACGCCGAGCATGACGGTAGATATTGCCTACAACAAACAGGGTTTGGTGGAGCAGATCTCATCGCCTGCTTCCGATGCAGCGTTTCACCTCGCCTATAACAGCGCGGGTGAAATGGCGGTATTGAGTATTACTCAGGCCGGAACGGAAGTGTCGCGTGCTACTGCAGTGCGGGCAGAAGATAAGAAAAAGATTTCTGACGTGGTCACCACGGTGAAGCGTAATGACCAGATTAAAACCGTCAGCAATGTCTGCAAATATAAAAACGATGTTCCTTATTATTGCGACATTATTACCACCGACGCAGCAGGCGAGGTGGTTGATAAGCAGTATGGCAATATCGAGATGACGTATTATTAGTTGCAGGGTCGCCATTTATGGCGACCGCCACACTATTTAATCTCAGGCCACGCCACCGCCGGGAATCCATTCAACAGCGGATGCGCAAACAGGAAACCCTGGAACTGGCTAATGCCCGCCGCTTCCAGCCACATCCACTCTTCGGCTTGTTCCACACCTTCGGCAATCACCGCGATTTCCAGCGATGCGCAGCACTTAATGATGGCGTGCATGATCGCTTGCTTCGGGCCGCTTTTATGCACATCGCGGATAATCTCGCGATCGATTTTGATTTTGTCCGGCTGGAACTTCGATAACAGCGACAAGCCAGCAAAACCGGCACCAAAATCGTCCAGTGCCAGGCTGATCCCCGCCGCTTTCAACTTTCTCACTTCGGCAGCAAATTCATCCGAGCGCGAGATGATCTCATTTTCCGTCACTTCGACGATCACCTGCTGCGGCACCAGCCCGCTGGCTTTGATCTCGGCCAGCAGGAAATCCACCGCGTTTGGCACCGTCACCAGCGACATCGGTAGCAGGTTGATCGACAGGCGATGCTCGCCAATACCCAGCTTACTCGCGACGTTAAACGCCAGGCGTTTCGACTGAATATCCGCGTGATAAATCGCCTCACCACCAAACGCAGAAAAATACTCTTCCGGCGAGCCGCCGTTTGGCGTACGAATCAGCGCTTCAAGTGAGGTCACGCGGCGTGCGAAGGGATCGATAATCGGCTGAAAGGCAAAGCGGCAATCCTGCACGCTCTGATCAAGGTCATCCAGCTCATTCAGCCATTCATCATCGGGAATAAATTCCCAGGTGCTGGCGGGTGGGATCTCAAAGTAGTTCTCTTTGTCGCGCGCCACCACGAAAGTGCGCAAAAACTGAAGCGCACGATCTTTGTAGGTGAGCTGATAACGCGAGGTGCCTTTATCCAGCACCGCTTGCAGCACAGTGTCTTTGTCATGCTCGCGCAGATCGAACAGCTCCATGCCGACTTTGCCAAAACGGCGTTCTGGCGCGAAGTCGTGCATCAATTCCACCAGATTGTGGTGGCGTGCGTCCTGACAAATACGCTGATAGATGCCTTGCACCGCGTCGCGCGGGCCTTCCAGCAGTTGAAAGAAGTGCAGGCCGTCGAACAGCAGGATGCCGGTGACATCCGAATTTTTGTTTTTGCGATTGGCTTTAGCAACCATATCTTCGAGCGTTTTAATCGGCACGTGGTCGTGCAGATGGCTGCGATAAAGGATGGTGGTGAGCATGGCGATTGTCCGGCTAAATTATAATTTTGCGGCTAGATTAACAGGCTTACAGCGGGGTCTGTCCATAGCTTCCCGCGCTCAGACTAAACTTTTTTTAAAATAACGGTTTAAGCGTAGCGGCTAGCCGCCTCGGTAACGTCTCAACTCCATTAACGTGCCGATGATTTGCAGCGAAATTTCCTCAGAATGCAGCTGAGGAAAATCATCATTGAGCGCGCGCAATGTGAAGATTTTCTCATCCTGCTGCTGCGTTTGCAGACGATAAATTCGCACCAGCGCCGCACCATCGACCAGCGCCAAAACTACATCGCCAGGCTGTGGCTGAACGTCTGGATCAAAGATCACACTGTCTCCGGGCCGGTAATCGGGCTGCATCGCGTGGTCTTCCACCGTGACCGCCAGCGCGCCATCGCCCAATTGACTTTCACTGTAGAGAAAGCGCGTTGCCTGCTGTTTCAGCAACAACCGCTGCTCGCCCAACCACGTTGACGCTTGCGCCAGGCTAATCAATGGCACCGCCATAACCGGCGCGGCTTTGGCGTGGGTGGCAAACACTTCGCCGTCCCCATCAATAATCCATGCCGCTGTGCATTGCAGCCACTCCGCCAGCCGCAATAAGTTCTCGCCGCGCGGAACGGTTTCCTCTTTTTCCCATTGCGATACAGCCACATGCGATACACCAACGCTCTTCGCCAGCGCCTGCTGCGTTAACTGTAGTGCTTTACGTCGTGCCCGGATGCGCTCACCGGAAGATTCTTTTTTCATCATCTTGACATCTCCTGAAGGAACGACTTAAGTATACTTAAATTCACAAGCCAAAGTAAACTTAAATTCAGGCGTTGACCGCGAAGCTGGCAAGGGTGGTCAGCGTGCTTATGGGGCACAACCCTTGCCAGGGGTGAGAGGTAAAGCATGGAAAGTAGTTTAGTCACCAGCGTAGGTGCGTTGCTTCTCGGCGGCGGCGCAGCAGCTGTGTTCTGGAAACCGTTAATGGCGGGTATCGCCGCTATCGTCACCAGCAATCGTGCCGGCGGGGAGATCATCACCAGCTACAAAGAACAGGTGATGCTGCTCAAAGAAGGTCATGCCTTGATGCGCCAGGAAAACGATGAGTTGCGCGTCCGACACGACAAAAACCTGCGGCGAATCTCTTCGCTGGAAACCGATCTGCGGCTGATCAAAAACGCCCTGAGTATTTTACTGGCGACCACCGAAACCGAACATAGCGATAAGTTTCGCAGCCAGGTGAATCAACTGATTACCACTCTGGAGGAGAGTCGTGATGATGCAGATAAACAGTGAGTACGTAGTGAAAAACCATCGACGCCAGCTGTTCTTCGGCGGCTTTCTGCTGATGCTGTCGCTGATGTGCGTGGCGATGACGGTACTGTTTCTGTTTGTGAGTAACAGCGCCAATCAGCGCGTTGAAGAGATTCGACAGCAATATCGAACGATCTCAGAACGACGTGAAGCGCGCGTGGCGGAACTCACCAGCCAGTTGGTGGCGCTGCAAAACAAACTCGATGGGATAGCGAAGCACCCAATCAGCAATCCGGCTGAAAAGGGGAAACCGGCTGAAGGAGATAAATCGCCACCTCAACCCAAGCGTTAAGGAGGTCAGCATGCGAATTACCACGTGGATTGCAGCCACTGTTACCCGACTGCGGTCTTTATTCAGTAAGAAGGAGAGCATTATGAGCGATCAAACTGTTATCAATCCAACCACCACCATCGCATCGTCACCTGCGGAAGATTTCGCCAACGAAGTGGCTACGCCAGTCGCAGTCGCAGCGGTACCTGAAGCGGCACCGGCTGTTACATCTGAGGCGATAACACCAGCGCCTGTGGAGGCTGCGCCCGTTGCTGCAGCCGAGGTTGCGCCGCCCAGCGTACCGGAAGCCGCTGCTCCCATTGCAGCCGAAGCGCCGCCAGCCGCCGCAGCGGCGCAGAGCCATGACGCAAGTGAGGCATTCTCAGAAGGCGTGAAGGATTTCGGACGCGCGTTTAACTTTGTCGAGCAGGGCGTGATCAAACTGGGTGATGCCGCGAAGGATGAGCTGATTGAGCTGGCGAGGAAATATCTGTAGTGCCTGACGACGCACCATTGGGGACCGGGATGTCCCCTGTTTACTCACAGGTTTTAGTCACTTCCGATTATTCCTAAGGCAGCTTCGATATTTTGCACTACCTTTAATCATTCAAGCGTTATTTAAATCGTCTTATTAAGCGAAAAGGAAGATAGCATGAGTGATACAGAAACTGTAAAAACCAAAACTGACTACCTGCGTGATGTCACCTCCCAGCTTAAAGAGATGCGCCACTACGCGCAGACCAACACTGAGACGCTGTCTGCCCACTGGCTGGCTTTTGATGCGGGTGAGTATAAAGACACAGAATATGCGGGACGCTTCGATACCTTGCTGAATAAACAGGGCAAGCTGCTGGATGACATTGATGAGGCGATTCAGGATCTGGAAATCGCCATCAACCATGCTGAGCAGGAAAGCTAAGCCTCTAACGCACTGGTGGCCTAATCGGCCACCAGCCACATTTCTGCCTCATCGAACATCTCTTCAACAATCCGCGCAACTGTCGCTTTATCGTTCTTACTCAAATCGGTATCTATCGCGTTACGTTCCATTGGTTTGACGCGTACCTCAATATCGGGAAAGACGCGCTGTACACGCTTTTCCAACTCCTGCAAAATCATCTCACGTGCGCCCGGTAATCCGGCCACGTTGCGCTTATCGTAAATCAACTCCACAAACATCAGGGCGTTCCATTCATTGGATCGGGTGCGATATAGTACTGTAAATAAAAACAGGGGTAAACATGCGCCAACTGGTTATCGATATCTTATTGAAAATGGCAAAAATGGATGTGGAAGCAAAAGAGCTGGTGGCGCAGGTTGAGGCGCAGTCATTGCTGATTGCGGCACTGCTGATTCAGGCAAAAGAGGATAATACGCTGACCATTTCCGATACGGTGCAGGATGCAATTGTCACCGCATCGCGTGCGTCGCAGGATTTTTTACAGTCGGATGTGGATCTGCTGCTTACCCACGTCAATCGTCTGCTGGCGGTGGCAAGTTATATCGAAGTGAAAGGGATCGAGCGAGAAGGGTAGAAAAAATATGACCTCTGGAAGTGGAAATCCAGCAACACTTCCAGAGGCGGTGCAACAGCACCATTCGTTCAAGGACAATCTACGACTTACGTCGTGATGAGTAAGTTATACAAGTTCGATCGACTTGTACAACTTTTTCCTGAACAATTTGTGTGGTTGGAGATGTATCTTTGATGCATTTTCAATGCGTTGCACTTAAAGCTCGTTCTTGATGCAGAACTCTTCCCACGTCATTCCTAACGCTTCCGCGTGAGATTTCAGATACTTTTCAATGGCATCGGCAGCGACGGCTTTGTCGGGTTCTGCCAGCTGAATGGAAAACAGCATGCCGTCCAGCTTCTTTTGACGTAAAAACGCGGCATAAATACGTTCAGCGTGCCAGGCCCGTAACTGCGCTAATGACAAATTCGCCTGGCGTGCATCGCTTTCGGTCAGTTCATCCAATGCGGATTGGAAATCGGGGTGGGCGGCGAAAAACATCGTGCGTGCCTGAGCGTAATACTCTTCTGGGGTTTTCATTCGGTGTTCCTGCATATCAACTTGCGCGCTAGTGTAACGCGCGCAAGCTGCGTTGTCAGGATTCCGCTGTTGGATCGATATTCGTGGCAACCAGGTGCGCATTAATGCGCACCCTACGAAACCACACTCGCTACAAATCCCGTAGGGTCGCCATTTATGGCGACCACAACATTAATGCAACTGCTGATAAATCCGCGCGACGTCCTGCTGATTCTTCGCCAGCGTCTCATCCAGCGTCAGTTTGCCGCTCAGCATATCCGCCAGATTTTGCCCGACGGCGTTACCCATCTGATCAAATCCAGGAATGCTCACGTACTGCACGCCCTGATAAGGCACCGGATTGAGCGTGGGCTGCTCGACGGTAGCCGAATCAATCGCCGCTCGTACCTGCGCGGCGTACGGCGCCAGACGCTGATAGCTCGCCTGCTGATAAGTGGAGTTGCGGCTGCCCGGCGGCACCGCGCCCCAGCCGACGGTATCGGCCACTTGCTGGATGTACTGTTTTGACGTCGCCCAGCTAATAAAAGCTATCGCCGCCTCGCGATTCGGCGTGTTAGCCGGTACCGCCAGCGCCCACGACCATAACCAGTTCGAACCATTACGCGTGATGCCGCCCGGCGCAGGCGCAAAGGCCAGCTTATCGGCGACTAATGAGATCTGCGGATTAACCAGCAAACCGGCCGCCACCGTGCTGTCGATCCACATCGCGCACTTACCTTGCGCGGTCAGACGCAAAATCTGGCCGAAACTGTTTTTCACCGTGTCCGGCGGGCCATCCTGCTTCACCACCTGCAGATAATCACTCAGCGCTTCGCGCCACTCCGGCGAATTTAGCGTCGGCTGCCAGTTTTCATCGAACCACTGCGCGCCATAGGCATTCGCCATGGTGGTCATGAACGCCACGTTATCGCCCCAGCCTGGCTGGCCGCGCAGGCACAGGCCGTAAATGCCTTTTTGCACATCGGTGAGTTTGGCGGCGAAGTTCTTGATATCGGTCCAGTCGGGATTATCCGGCATGGTTAACCCTTTCTGCGCAAACAGATCTTTTCGGTAGTAGGTCATGCTGCTTTCCCCGTAGAACGGCAGGGCGTAGAGCGTTTGCTGGAACGACAGCGCTTTGCGCACCGGCGCGATGAGATCATCGCTGTCGTAATCGGCGGGCAGCTTATTCAGCGGTGCCAGCCAGCCTTTTTCGCCCCACAGCGGCGCTTCATAGGTGCCGACGGTGATGACATCGAACTGCGCCTGGCCGCTGTTCATCGCTGATAGGACCGCCTGACGCAGTGCGCCATCGTCCATCACATGCCATTGCAGTTTGACGTCCGGATGCTCCTGTTCGTAGCGCGTGGCGAGCTGCTGCATGATGGTCATATCGCCGTTGGCGATGGTGGCGATATTCAGCGTGGTCGCCGCGTGGCTCAGCAGCGGCGTGGCGAGTAATATCGCGAGAAGTTTACGCATCATGTCGCTCCTTAGCGCTGTTGCAAGCGGAAGAAGGCCATCTTCTCCACCAGCAATCCGGCATGTTCGCTGACGGTCTGGCTGGCGGCGCTGGCTTCCTGCACCAGCGAGGCGTTTTGCTGCGTCGCACCATCCATCTGAATCACAGCGGTGTTGACCTGTTCAATGCC
Organism: Pantoea sp. YR525; assembly: GCF_900116775.1. NCBI lineage: Bacteria > Pseudomonadati > Pseudomonadota > Gammaproteobacteria > Enterobacterales > Erwiniaceae > Pantoea > Pantoea sp. YR525. The sequence goes on along the minus strand of NZ_FPBU01000002.1, from coordinate 488,793 downwards.
ACTGGATTGCTGGCGGCTGGCCACGGCGATTTCACCGACAATATCCACCACGCGCGCCACGCCCAGATTGATGTCATTGAGCATCGCGCCAGAACGCTGCACCAGCGCGCTGCCGGCTTCTACTTTACCGACGCTGGCATCGATCAACGCTTTGATCTCGTGCGCGGCTCCGGCGGATCGCTGCGCCAGCTGACGCACTTCGGATGCCACCACGGCAAAGCCGCGCCCCTGTTCGCCTGCGCGTGCCGCTTCAACTGCCGCATTCAGCGCCAGCAGGTTAGTCTGGAAGGCGATCTCATCGATCACCCGGTTGATATCGGCGATGCGTTTGCTGGAGGATTCGATCTCCTCCATCGCGCTGACCGCATCACGCAATACGCTGCTGCCGCGTTCGGCCTGATGACGCACATCGGTGGCCAGTTCGTTGGCCTGCGCCGCGTTATCGGCGTTATGTTTCACCGTGGCGGTCATCTGCTCCATGCTGGCAGCGGTTTGCTCCAGCGAGCTGGCCTGCGAATGGGTGCGTTCAGAGAGATCATCATTGCCGTCGGCCATCTGCCGCGCCGCATCACTCAGTGCGCTGGCACTTTCGCCCACTTCACGCACGATCTCCGCCAGACGCACATCCATGCGCAGTAGCGACTGCATCAGTTCGCCCATCTCATCGCGCGAAACGCTACCGATATCATGATTTAGTTCACCGGCGGCAATCGATTCGGCCAGTTCGCGTGCCTGACCAATCGATCGGTTGATAGAGCGGATCAGCAACCAGCCAAACACCAGCGCCACGCTCAGCCCGGCCAGCAAAATGATAATCAGGCTATTACGCGCCAACTGATAATCGCTGTTGCTTTGCTGATAGGTGAGTTCGGCATGCTGACGCATCAGCGCATCAAGCTGATCGATATCCTGTTGCAGTAGCTGACTGCCGCTGCGCAGGCGGGTTTCAATCACCACCAGCGCGCCGGATGGGTTGCCGCCCTTCAGCAGTTCACCGGCATCCTTCAGCGCGCTTTGCCAGCCGTCGAGATTGGTGATGAATTGCTGGCTGAGGGGTTTGGTTTGCGCATCAAACGCCAGCTGCTGCCAGGTTTGACGGTCTTTCGCAATCTGCTCGCCGTAGTGCGCAATGCGCGCCAGACGCTTATCCACTTCGCTGCTGTCGGTCCAGTAGCGCAGGGCATCGAACAGGGTTGAGGATTGTTCCTGCACCATGCGGTACAGGCGGGACGAATATTGCAGCGGTAACAGCTCATTCTGGTAGGCGTTTTGCGCCCGTTGGTCGGCGGCGCGCAGGCCGATGATTCCCCAGATGGCGGCAACAATCAGTAAAATGCACAGCAGGCCAACAATCGATGTCAGACGCGCGCGAAGAGTCAATCGCATAACGGTGTTCTCCGTAACGAAGGTGAGTGTGTAGTCGGTAATTATTGTTTTTGCAGGCTCTTTTAACTCCAGAAGAGTTATCGGCGCAGAAGTGAACAGCTTGAGGAAAATCATGCGGCGCGCAGCAGATACCTTGCGCAACGGATGGGAAAAATTATAACGTAGCCGCCATTGATGCGAGTGTAGGGATCGAGAATGAAAAAGTGGATGATAGTGGCCGCGCTGGCGCTGAGTGGCTGTGCGCAGATCAGCAATTATGACCAGGCCGTGAAAACCCCGGCGCCGCTGGAGCTCAAAGGCAACTGGCAAACCGTGGGCCCGCAGAGCAAGCTAATCAGCAAGCAAGCGATGGGCAGCCTGATTATCGGTGCCGAAGGCGACACGCTGGATTGCCGTCAATGGCAACGCGTGATTGCCAAGCCGGGCAAATTAACCCGTCTGGGCGATGATTGGGTCAACGTGACACGCCAGGTGCGCGTGATGCCGCTGGTGCTGGAGAACGGTGAGCTGCGTTACGATGGGTTGAGACTGCGTAAAGTGGATCGCCCAACCGTTGAGTGTCAGCAGGCGCTGGAAGAAGTGGCGAAGCGTCCGAACGAGGCGGTGATTCAGGATATCGAGCCAGAGATTATGCGCCCAATTACGGTGTCGTCTGCATCCGCACAGTAATTCCCAGGTCGCCATAAATGGCGACCCTACATATTCTGCCCGTAGGGTCGCCATTTATGGCGACCTGGAATCGAAAAAAACGGGTGAGAAGCTAACTTCCCACCCGTTTTTCATTCAGTTCATCGCAACGAATCAACCCTGCGGCAAATACACACTACCTTGCTTACCATACGCGCTCATCACCGATTTCTGCATCGATGACTGGCCCACCAGTTGCGTCAATTCATCCATACGCAACTGCAGCAGACGTTTCACTTCGCTCTCATTATCGAGAATATGGCGTAACACCGGACGCAACTGCTCTTGCAGCTGGCGCGACGGTGCGGCGGCTTCGGTTGATTGCGCCAGTCTTTGCACCGCACTGACATAGTCCACTTCCTTGGTAATCAAATCATCCCATTCGCCGTCTGCTGCCAAACGCAGCATTCCGTGGCTGAGGTCGAGTAACTGTTGGTAAACGGTGACAAGTGACGGTGCAATATTCATTAAACGGCGTCCTGAAGGTGTTGAGGTTGTACGACTTCTTTCCAGGCATCAGCGATATTGCGCAGAAGACCTTCAACTTCTTCGAGGGCTTCGACATCATTACGCAGATTAGCCTGAACCAGACGACGAACCATGTAGGAATAGAGCCCTAACAGGTTGTCGGTAAGGTCATCGCCTGATTGCTCATCGAGGCCCTGCTTGAGTCCGCCCTCGATAATATTAATGGCCTTGGAAATCGAGTTACCTTTTCCCTGGATATTGTTGTCCTGCATAAACAGGCGGGCGCGGACCAGTGCGCTGATCGCACCGTCAAACAGCAAGGTAATCAGCTGCTGTTGATTGGCGCTCATCACTGAGCTCTCCACCCCAATTTTTGCATAGGCTTGTGTGCCTGTAGCGCTGTACATGGTCACTCCTTACTATTTAGAACTGCTGCTCGAGGTCATGCTGTCGAACTGCTGTGTCAGGTAATCGCTGGTGCTGTTCAGCGAGCTCATGGTGACGTCGAGTTGCGTGAACTGCGTCTTATAACGCGCAATCAGGGCGTTAATACGCGTGTTCATGTTGTTGTACTGCTCAGTCAGGTTATTCAGCGTCTTGCTGACGCCATCTTTCGCGGACTGAATGCTGCCGGTAGATGACAGCCAACTGGTCAGGTTAGTCGCCAGTTTGGTGGTGATACCGGTAGTTTTACCGTCACCCACAATCATCTCTTTCACGCCGGCCGGATCTTTGGTCAGCTCGGTTTTCAGCTTGTCGGAATCTAACGACAGCTCACCGGTGGTCGGGTCGGTAGTAATACCGATTTGCGCCAGCGTTTTGTAGGTTGAAGAGCTAGCCGTGTTGGTCAGCAGACTCTTGATCTGGGTTTGAATGCCGCGCAGCGTGCTATCACCAACCAGCGCACCGTTGCTGGAGTCTTGTGTATCTGAGCCGACATCCACCGCGGTGTATTTGGTCAGGCTGGTGAACTGATCCAGCAGATTGTTGTAAGCATCCACAAAGTTGGAAATCGCGGTGGAGGCTTTAGACGTATCCTGCGTGATGGTTAACGTCTGATTTCCGCTGGTGACATCATTCAGATTCAGCGTAATCCCTTCCAGTGCATCACTGATGGTGTTGGTGCTGCTGGTGATGGCGACGTTATTGACCGTCAACTCGGCATCTTGCGCGGCGACGCTGACGTCCAGCGGGTTGTCGGCATCGGTTTTGGTTGAATCAAAGCCGACAATGCCCTGCAGCGTGTCATCGCCAGTCACGGTAACGGAAGAAACCGCATTGGCTTCACCGGTTTTCGACGCGGTCAGCGACAGACGATAGGCGCCATCACCGGTTTTAATAATACTGGCGCTGACACCAGCGTTGGCACCGTTAATCGCGTCACGCATGCCGGTCAGTGAAGTTTGATCGCTGGTCAGCGTAATGTCTTTGCTGGTACCGTCTGCCAGTTTGATCGACAGCGTGCGGCTGGCATCCGAGCTGCCCAGCGCGGTGGTATTGCTGGTTTGTACGCCGGAAGTCAGCGTCTGTGCCTGCGCCAGCTGAGTAACGCTAATGCTGTATTTTCCGGCGATGGTGCTGCCAGACGTGGTGGCGCTGAATGCGGTGGTGCTGCTGGCAGCACTGGTGGCGGTGAACAAATCCGCACTGTTTAATGCCGTGTTGGCTGTCTGGAAGGTCGTTAACGCGCTCGACAAGGTGCCGTAGGCGCTCAGCTTCGCGGTGTACGCGGTCTGCTGATTAGAGATAGGTGTAAGAGAGGCTTTCTCTGCCGTACTCAAGTTATCCAGGATAGTACTTAAATCGAGGCCTGAACCGATACCGAGGGTAGAAATTGTGGTCATGTTGTTTCCTTTCTATGTCGACACGGAGAATCAATACCGCGGGTTATCGGCTCTTTATGGGCAAAGTTTAGAATTATTTACCAGCAGGTAATAAAGCGAATAGCGTATATAGAGAAGGGTATTTCGGGGGCTAGAAAAATGATCAAGTTGGTCTAAAGAACTCTTCGGGTAGGGCGATAAAGATAAGCGTGACAGGTTGAAGGGAAAAATTTTCACCTGGTCCTAAAAAAAATCTAAAGGTTGTTTAAGGGCAGACGATAACAACATTGACGGCGCTGAAGCCGGCGGGTTGAAGCCCACACCTTAACCGAAAGACTTGATTAACAGGAATAATTATCATGGCCCAAGTCATTAATACCAACAGCCTCTCGCTGATCACTCAGAACAACATCAACAAGAACCAGTCTGCTCTGTCTACTTCTATCGAGCGTCTGTCTTCTGGTCTTCGTATTAACAGCGCTAAAGATGACGCAGCGGGCCAGGCAATTGCTAACCGCTTCCAGTCTAACATTACCGGCCTGACTCAGGCTGCGCGTAACGCCAACGACGGTATCTCTGCTGCGCAGACTACTGAAGGCGCGCTGTCAGAAATCAACAACAACTTACAACGTGTTCGTGAACTGACCGTACAGTCTCAGAACGGCACCAACAGCCAGTCTGACCTGGACTCAATTCAGGACGAAATCAAATCACGTCTGGACGAAATTGACCGCGTATCTGGTCAGACTCAGTTCAACGGCGTGAACGTACTGTCTAAAGACGGCACTCTGAAAATTCAGGTTGGCGCGAACGATGGCCAGACCATCAACATTGACTTGAAGCAGATTGACTCTAAAACTCTGGGTCTGAATGGCTTCAACGTAAACGGTTCTGGTACTATTGCGAACAAAGCAGCGACTATCAGCGACTTAGCAGCGACTGGTGCTAACGTAACTGACCCAACGAACGTTACTGTTACTACTAACTTTGATGCTTTAACTGCTGATACTGCTTTCTCGAAGTTGAATACTGGCGATACCGTTACAATTGCTACTGGTGCAAATGCCGGTACTTATACCTACGATGCGACAGCTAAAAACTTCACTACTACTAAAACTGTTACTACTGGTGCGAACACCACGGCGCTCGGTGCTTCCCTGAAAGCTGATGCAGGTCAGACGAAGTCAGGTACATATACTTCTACCACTGGTAAAGTTAACTTTGATACCGACGCAAGTGGCAACATTACAATTGGTGGACAGACTGCGTACTTGGTAAATGGTGCTCTGTCAACCAACAACTCCACCGGTGCTACTACTGGTGCGACCATGAGTGATTTGTTCACTGCAGCAGATGCAAACACGACTGCAGGTGGTTCATCAGTAGCCTTTGATGGTAAAACTTATAACTTTGCAGGTAGTGCTGGTGGCGTAACTTACAAAGATTCAGTGGCTTCAGACGCTCTGCTTGCTAACGTCAAAGCAGATACTACTGCAAACGATGTTACTATCAAGTTTAACCAACAGGCTCTAAACTTTAGCACTACCTTCACTTCAGGTTCTTCAACTGGTGCTGCGGGTGTTAAAGCATATGTTGATAGCGATGGTGAGCTGACCACAACTGGTTCTTATACCACTACTTACAAAGCGGATGCAGATACTGGTGCTGTAACAGTAACTGGCGGTACTGGTACTGGTAAATATGCTGCTAACGTAGGTGCAGCAGCATATGTAAGCTCTGCTGGCAAACTGACCACTGAAGCCACCAGCGCCGGTACTGCAACTACCGATCCACTGGCCGCTCTGGACTCAGCTATCAGCAGCATCGATAAGTTCCGTTCAAGCCTGGGTGCGATTCAGAACCGTCTGGATTCAGCGGTAACTAACCTGAACAACACCACCACTAACCTGTCTGAAGCACAGTCTCGTATTCAGGATGCTGACTACGCAACTGAAGTTTCAAACATGTCTAAAGCTCAGATCATCCAGCAGGCGGGTAACTCAGTGTTGGCTAAAGCTAACCAGGTTCCACAGCAGGTTCTGTCTCTGCTGCAGGGCTAATCGCTCTAAGCTCCTTGCTTATCAAACCCCGCTTCGGCGGGGTTTTTTTATACCTGCATATTCATAATATGCAGGTAATTGCTCATAATTCGCCGGTAAATTCTGCAAGTGATACAAGTCGGTCACCATAAATGGCGACCCTACAAAACCGGGTAGGGGCGCCATTTATGGCGACCGATACGTCATTGTATAAACCCAAACCCGCCACCTTCACCCAATCCGCTTGAAGCTTCCCCAGCTTATCGCTAAGGTAAGCGCGTTTTTTCGCCGCCAGGAAACCTCATGACCACCATTGCGCTTATCGACGACCATGTGATCGTCCGTTCGGGTTTTGCCCAATTGCTGGGGCTGGAACCGGATTTCCAGGTTGTTGCCGAATGCGGTTCCGGGCGGGAAGCGCTCAATAAGCTGCCGGGGCGCGGCGTGCAGGTGTGCATCTGCGATATCTCGATGCCAGATATCTCCGGGTTGGAGCTGTTAAGCCAGCTGCCGAAAGGCATGGCGACCATCATGCTGTCGGTGCACGACAGCCCGGCGCTGGTGGAGCAGGCGCTCAATGCTGGGGCGCGTGGATTCCTATCTAAACGATGCAGCCCCGATGAACTGATCGCGGCGGTGCATACCGTGGCCAAAGGCGGCTGCTATCTGACGCCCGATATCGCCCTGAAGCTCGCCTCTGGACGTCAGGATCCGCTCACCAAACGCGAGCGCCAGGTGGCGGAAAAACTGGCGCAAGGTTTAGCGGTGAAAGAGATCGCGGCCGAACTGGGCCTGTCGCCGAAAACCGTTCACGTTCATCGCGCCAATTTGCTGGAAAAGCTCAACGTCAGTAACGACGTTGAACTGGCGCGTCGCATGTTTGATGGCTGGTAATGCAGCCACTCTTTTCGCGGCTGATTGCCGTTATCGCCAGTTTTTGTATCTTCTCTGCCGCGTGGTTTTGCCTGTGGAGCATCAGCCTGCATCTGGCGGATCGTCCTGAGCTGGCGGTGTTGCTGTTTCCCTTTGGCCTGCGCCTTGGACTGATGTTGCAGTGCCCGCGTGCCTACTGGCCGGTGCTGCTCGGTGCTGAGTGGTTGCTGCTTTATTGGCTCTCACGTGAAGTGGCGCTGGCGCATCTGCCGCTGCTAATGCTGGGTAGCATGCTGACGCTGCTGCCGGTGGCGCTGATCTCCCGTTATCGTCATCAGCGCGACTGGCACACCTTGCTGTGGCAGGGCGGTGCGATGGTGTGCGCGGCGCTGCTGCAGGCATTGCCGTGGATCACTGAACCCGCAGCGCTAAATGCGGTGCTGCTTACGCTGACCGGCGCATTGACCGTAGCACCAACCTGCCTGGTGATCTGGCACTACCTCACCAGCACGCGCTGGCAGCCACTCGGTCCTTCGCTGGTCGGACAGCCGGTCAACTGGCGCGTGCGCCATCTGTTTGGTTATGTGCTGCTGTTTATGGTCAGTTTGTGGCTGCAGCTTGGCTTGCCGGCAGAGCTGTCGCGCTTCACACCGTTTTGTCTGGCGTTGCCGATTATTGCGCTGGCGTGGCATTACGGCTGGCAGGGCGCGCTGATCGCCACACTGATGAATGCCATTGCGTTGATCGCCAGCCAGACCTGGCACGATCATGCGGTCGATCTGCTGTTATCGTTGCTGGCGCAAAGTCTGACCGGGCTGCTGCTTGGCGCGGGGATTCAGCGCTTACGTGAACTCAATCAGTCGCTGCAAACCGAGTTGGTGCGCAATCGTCGCCTAACGGAACGCTTGCTGGAGACTGAAGAGAGCGTAAGGCGCGAAGTGGCGCGTGAACTGCACGATGATATCGGCCAAACCATCACCGCCATTCGTACGCAAGCCGGGATCATGCAGCGCATCAGCCCGGAGAATGGTGTGAAGCAGAGCGGCATGTTGATTGAGCAGCTGTCGCTGGGCATTTACGACTCCGTGCGCCGATTGCTGGGGCGCTTGCGTCCGCGCCAGTTGGACGATCTTTCGCTCGAGCAGGCTATTCGCTCGCTGATGCGGGAAATGGAGCTGGAAGGGCACGGTATCATCAGCCATCTCGACTGGCAGATTGACGAAGCGCGGCTCAGTGAAGCGCAGCGCGTCACGCTGTTCCGTGTCTGTCAGGAAGGACTCAACAATGTGGTGAAACACGCCAGCGCCCGCGCGGTGACGCTGCAAGGCACATTGCAGGAGCAGCGGTTGCTGCTGGTGATTGAAGACGATGGCTGCGGCTTACCGGTGGGTTCTCCGCAGCAAGGTTTTGGCCTTGCCGGCATGCGCGAACGCGTGACGGCGCTAGGCGGCTCGCTGGGAATCTCCTGCACCCACGGCACGCGCGTTAGCGTCACGTTACCTCTGCGCAATGGATAAGCAAAAGATGATGTTCAGATTTCTCAAAGCGCCAGCCAGCGCGCAGCCAATCGGGGATAAAGCGACCATTGATGCGCGCTATCGTTACTGGCGTCGCCATATCATGATCACCATCTGGCTCGGCTACGCGCTGTTCTATTTCACCCGTAAAAGCTTTAACGCCGCGTCGCCGGAAATTCTGGCGGCGGGCGTGATGACGCGCACGGATATCGGCCTGCTGGCGACGCTGTTTTACATCACTTACGGTCTGTCGAAGTTTTTCTCTGGCATCGTTAGCGATCGTTCCAATGCGCGCTATTTCATGGGCATTGGGCTGATAGCGACGGGCGTGGTGAATATTCTGTTTGGCTTCTCCACCTCGCTGTGGGCATTCGCCTTGTTGTGGGTGTTGAATGCCTTTTTCCAGGGATGGGGATCGCCGGTCTGTGCGCGTCTGCTCACCAGCTGGTTTTCTCGCACCGAACGCGGCGGTTGGTGGGCGCTGTGGAATACGGCACAAAACGTCGGCGGTGCGCTTATCCCGATGATCGTTGGGGCCGCCGCGCTGCATTATGGCTGGCGCGCCGGCATGATGATTGCTGGCGGGCTGGCGATTGTCGCCGGCATTTTCCTCTGCTGGCGACTGCGCGATCGCCCGCAAACCGTAGGATTACCGCCGGTCGGGGACTGGCGCCACGATGCGCTGGAAATCGCCCAGCAGCAAGAGGGCGCGGGGCTGAGTCACAAAGAGATCCTCGCCAAATATGTGCTGCTCAACCCTTACATCTGGCTGCTGTCACTGTGTTACGTGCTGGTTTACGTGGTGCGTGCCGCGATCAACGACTGGGGAAATCTCTATATGTCCGAGACGCTGGGCGTGAATCTGGTGACGGCTAACTCGGCGGTGACCATGTTTGAACTCGGTGGCTTCGGTGGCGCGTTAGTGGCGGGATGGGGATCGGATAAATTATTCAACGGCAATCGTGGCCCGATGAACCTGATCTTTGCCGCCGGCATTTTGCTGTCAGTGGGATCGCTGTGGCTGATGCCGTTTGCCAGCTACGTGATGCAGGCTGCGTGTTTCTTTACCATCGGCTTTTTTGTCTTCGGCCCGCAGATGTTGATCGGCATGGCGGCGGCCGAGTGTTCGCACAAAGATGCGGCGGGCGCAGCGACCGGATTTGTTGGACTGTTTGCCTATCTGGGCGCGTCGCTTTCAGGCTGGCCGCTGGCGCGGGTGATTGATGTCTGGCACTGGAGCGGCTTTTTCGCGGTCATCGCCTGCGCGGCGGGCATTTCGGCCCTGCTACTGTTGCCGTTCTTGCATGCTCAAACGCCGCGCCAGCGCGAGGAAGTGTGATGCATCCCCGCTTTTTGCGCTTATATCTATAAAACTAAGAAATTTTCCCGGTTGCGCCGGGCAGTTGTCTCAGGCCGAAACCGCTGCTGATTTTTACAATGCCTGCCATCACGCAGGTCATTAATCAGGAGCACTCCATGCTGGCTTTCTTAAATCAGGTGCGCAAGCCGACCCTGAATCTGTCGCTCGACGAGCGGCGCAAGATGTGGTTCAAACCCTTTATGCAGTCCTATCTGGTGGTCTTTATCGGCTACCTGACCATGTATCTGATCCGCAAAAACTTCAACATTGCGCAGAACGACATGATCACCACCTACGGACTCAGCATGACGCAGTTGGGGATGATTGGCCTCGGCTTTTCCATCACTTACGGCGTCGGTAAAACGCTGGTTTCCTATTACGCCGATGGTAAAAACACCAAGCAGTTCCTGCCGTTTATGCTGATCCTCTCAGCAATCTGCATGCTGGGCTTCAGCGCCAGCATGGGCGCCGGTTCAGTGAGTTTGTTCCTGATGATCGCGTTTTATGCGCTGAGTGGCTTCTTCCAAAGTACCGGCGGCTCCTGTAGTTATTCCACCATCACCAAGTGGACGCCTCGTCGTAAACGCGGCAGCTATCTCGGCATGTGGAACATTTCGCATAACCTCGGCGGCGCGGGTGCGGCCGGTGTGGCGCTGTTTGGTGCCAACTACCTTTTCGATGGTCATGTGGTCGGCATGTTTGTGTTTCCGTCACTGATTGCGCTGGTCGTCGGTTTTATCGGTCTGCGCTACGGCAGTGATTCTCCCGAATCCTACGGTCTGGGCAAAGCCGAAGAGCTGTTTGGTGAAGAGATCAGCGAAGAGGATAAGGAAACTGAAGATCAGGCGATGACCAAATGGCAGATCTTTGTTGAGTACGTGCTGAAAAACAAAGTGATTTGGCTGCTGTGCTTCGCCAACATCTTCCTGTATGTGGTGCGCATTGGTATCGATCAGTGGTCGACGGTGTATGCCTATCAGGAGTTAAAACTCTCAAAAGAGGTGGCGATTCAGGGCTTCACGCTGTTTGAAGTCGGTGCGTTAGTCGGCACGCTGCTGTGGGGATGGTTGTCGGATCTGGCGAATGGTCGTCGTGCGCTGGTGGCATGTGTGGCGCTGGCGTTGATTATCGCCACGCTCGGCATCTATCAACATGCCAGCAATCAGTATGTCTATCTGGCGTCGCTGTTTGCTCTGGGCTTCCTGGTGTTTGGTCCGCAACTGTTAATTGGCGTTGCCGCCGTCGGCTTTGTGCCGAAAAAAGCCATTGGCGCCGCCGATGGCATCAAAGGCACCTTTGCTTACCTGATTGGCGACAGCTTTGCTAAGTTAGGCTTAGGCATGATTGCGGATGGCACGCCAATCTTTGGCTTAACCGGTTGGGCCGGGACCTTTGCCGCGCTCGATGCGGCAGCCATCGGCTGTATCGCCCTGATGGCGCTGGTGGCGGTGTTTGAAGAGCGTAAGATCCGCCGTGAGAAACGCCTGCAACGGCTCAAAGCGGCTTAGTCGCAAGAGAAGTAAATTGGTCGCCATTCATGGCGACCTGGAACAAAACCAACCCAGTGATTCCTTCTGCACTAATCCAAATCACATCCCAACAAAAACAAAGATTTTACCGACCACCAAACATCCTCAGAAAAGTAACTGTCTTGTTACAGTCCACATCAAATTTGCCGATAACTCCCCTCAGAATCATTCCAATTTTTGAACCACTTTTTTCCGTTTCTGGGGTGTCTATGCGCTTCAATTATGACTTGTTACCGGGTGAGCTGCTGACCTTCGAAGAGATTGCCCTGCGCTATACGCAGCAGCATCCCGACGAGAAAGAGCTTACCGCACGCGGGTTGCTGAGCCCGTCGACCAGCTTTCGCAATTTGGTGATCCGCGCGCTGTTCGCGCAGGAGGAGATTAACAGCCCGATCGAGGATCTGCTGTTTGTCTCGGACGACAACGAGCGCAAAAATTATCTGCGTCGCTTTGAGCACTACCTGAAAAACCAGCAGGCGTTTCTCTACTTTCGTCGTAATGATGAAGCGCGCAAAGAGGGGCGCTGGAAAGTGGTGGGCGAAACACAGGTGTTTGCCATGCTCGATCCCAACTCGGCGGCGGCGCAGAATCTGCTGAACAGTCGCGGCTTTAAGCTGGTGCTGATGCGCCAGACCGAGGAAGAGGAGTACTGGCAGCTATTTGATGCGCAGGCACATCCGTGCTTTCCGCTGTCACGCAAAATCCAGTTTCTGGTGGTGCTGAGCACGCCGCAATACAAAGTGCCGAGCGGCGTGATGCCTGGCACCGAAGTCGGACGACGCGTGAAAGCCAAAGTGTTGCAACGCACCAGCCAGGCGGAGTTCACTTCGGCGGTGAAAGCACGTTACGGCGCCTGCATCATCACCGGCACGCAGTTGACCGAACGTCACAGCTGGCCGTGGGTGGAAGCCTGCTACATCGACACGCAAGAGAATGAAGAGGGCTTTCTGGCGGATAACAGCGCAGATAACGGCTTATTCCTGCGCAGCGACCTGCAGCGGCTGTTTATCAACAAAATGATAAGCATCAACGCGGAAACCGGTCAGGTGCTGTTTAATCCCGCGCTGGAAACTGAAGCGTTGATTACCCCTTTTTATCAGGCACTTGAGGGCAAAGTTTGCGCATTATGGGACGCGGTGCCGCCTGGCACGCGGGAAAGACTGCGTAATTTGCGCTAACCGCCGAGCGGATGGCGGTGCGATCCACCGCCATCCATAACAAATTTGAAATAACCTCGCTTTTGCCCGCCTATTCTGCCAATCAAAACCCCTACAGAATTGGATAATCATGCCGATAACTTTACTAACGCAGGGTAGTCAACGTGAACGATCTCTATACCGCCGATGGCGTGATGGATAAACATTCGCTCTGGCAGCGCTACGTTCCTCTGGTGCGGCATGAAGCGCTGCGCCTGCAGGTACGTTTGCCAGCCAGCGTTGAGCTTGACGATCTGCTGCAGGCCGGTGGCATTGGCTTATTGAATGCCGTGGAGCGCTACGATGCGCTACAGGGCACCGCCTTTACCACCTACGCCGTGCAGCGTATCCGGGGAGCAATGCTGGATGAACTGCGCAGTCGCGACTGGGCACCACGCAGCGTTCGCAGAAATGCGCGCGAAGTAGCAGGTGCCATGCATCAGGTAGAACAAGCGTTGGGGCGCTCGGCTACTGAGCAGGAAGTGGCTGAGCGACTGAATGTTTCGCTGGAGGAGTATCGGCAGATTCTGCTCGATACCAACAACAGCCAACTCTTCTCCTACGACGAGTATCGGGAAGAACACGGCGACAGTGCGGAGCTGGTGACGGAGGGGCATGAGGAAGCCAACCCGCTTCATCAGTTGTTGGAAGGAAACCTACGTGACCGCGTAATTGAAGCGATTGAGGCGTTGCCTGAACGTGAAAAACTCGTGCTCACACTGTACTACCAGGAAGAACTGAACCTGAAGGAGATTGGCGCGGTGCTGGAAGTGGGGGAATCCCGCGTCAGCCAACTGCACAGTCAGGCGATCAAACGCCTGCGTGCCCGATTATCGGGGGCGCGCTAACAGACTCAGTTCCTGGCGATCGAAAAAAACAATAAAACCGGGGACTCAGCAATGGGAGCCAAAGTTAAAGCCAGACCTTTAAGTCGCTATCTTAAAGACTATAAGCACAGCCAAAGCAATTGTTCACACTGTGGCAAAGTTTTAGATCGTATGGCGTTAGTCTTTCGCGGACAGATCATCAATAAAGAGGCCATCGCACGCATGGACCAAATGATTGACGATCAGGTGTGGATGAAACTCCAGCCAGAATTGACCGCCTTGTGTCGTTTCTGCAGCGATATTTTTTGTAATACCCATCCGAATTACTTCGACATTATGGCGTTTAAGCAATACCTGTTTGAGCAGACGGAGATGAGCCACAGTACCATACGCGAGTATGTGGTACGTTTGCGTCGGCTTGATGACATGCTGAAGGCGAAAAATTTCCCGGCCGATCGATTACGGGGCAATAGCTGGCATGAGTGTCTGGAGAACGATCTGCCTGATGCGGGTAATAACAATTACCGCATCGCACTGCGTAAATATGACCAGTTTTTAGGCTGGCAGCAGGGCTGATGGTGAATCCACCCTTGTTGTTGTCGAGCATGACAGCAACAAGGGCAGCACGCGGTGAATTCCGGGTGCGACTTTTCTCATCTTCTGCAACACTGTATGGATAACTGCACATTGCCCGAATGGAGGCTGCATTGTCCTTACATCTTCTGCACCAGTTCCCACGTCTTGAATTACTCGGTGCACCTACGCCGCTTGAGCATTTGCCACGGCTTTCTGACTATCTTGGTCGCGATATCTTTATTAAGCGCGATGACTTCACGCCCGTTGCTCTCGGCGGCAACAAACTGCGTAAACTCGAATTTCTGGCTGCGGATGCGCTGCGTGAAGGCGCGGATGTGCTGCTGACGGCGGGCGCTATTCAATCTAACCACGTACGTCAAACTGCAGCCGTGGCCGCGAAGCTCGGCCTGAAGTGCGTGGCGCTGCTGGAAAACCCGATTGGCACTACAGCAGAAAACTACCTCAGCAACGGCAACCGCTTGCTGCTCGATTTGATGGATGTGGAAATCGTCATGGTCGATGCGCTGCACAATCCCACTGAACAGCTGGCCGCGCAGGCCGAACACCTCGAAGCGCAGGGGTTCCGTCCTTACATTGTGCCGGTTGGCGGCTCCAATGCGCTCGGTGCGCTTGGTTACGTTGAGTGCGCGCAGGAGATTGCCCATCAAAGCGAAGGCGTGGTGGATTTCGCTGCGGTGGTGGTGGCTTCCGGCAGCGCCGGCACGCACGCTGGTTTGGCGATTGGTCTGGAGCAGCTGCTGCCAGAAACCGAGCTGGTGGGCGTCACCGTATCGCGCAAAGTCGAGGCGCAGCTGCCGGTGGTGGAACGCATTCGTAGCGCGTTGGCTGAGCAGCTGGAAGTGCAGGCCAAAGCGCCGATCACCTTGTGGGATGATTACTTCGCGCCGCGTTACGGCGAGCCGAACGAAGAGGGCATGGCGGCGGTGAAACTGCTGGCGCGGCTCGAAGGCATCATGCTCGATCCGGTGTATACCGGCAAAGCGATGGCGGGATTAATCGATGGCATTGCGCAAAATCGCTTCCGTCGTGAAGGTCCGCTGCTGTTCGTGCATACCGGTGGATCGCCGGCGTTATTTGCTTATCACCCTTCGATCTGAGACAGAACGTAAAAACGGTTTATAATCCGGCGGTTATTCAGAAGAGGTCGCCATGAATGGCGACCCTTCAAAGCACACAACAACACATCACAATAAATGGGGTAAACATGATTTTCTCTCCTATTCGTCGCCAAATGGTGATGGGCATGATGGCGGTCGCGCTGGTTGCGGGCGTTAACGTTAAATCCTTCGCCGCCGAAGATTTGCTGGCAAAAGTGAAGAGTAAAGGTGAGCTGCGCGTCGGTCTGGAAGGCACTTATCCGCCGTTCAGTTTCCAGGACGAAAAAGGCCAGCTGACCGGTTTTGAAGTGGAATTCGCGCAGGAGCTGGCGAAACACCTCGGCGTGAAAGCCGATCTGCGTCCTACCAAATGGGATGGCATGCTGGCCTCGCTGGATTCCAAACGCATCGATGTGGTGATCAATCAGGTCACTATTTCTCCAGAGCGTAAGAAGAAGTATGACTTCTCCACGCCGTACACCATCTCTGGTGTGCAGGCGCTGACGCTGAAGAAAAACGCGGCCACCGTCACCAAGCCAGACGATCTGGCAGGAAAGAAAGTCGGCGTCGGCCTCGGCTCCAACTACGAGCAGTGGCTGAAAGATAACGTGCCGAAAGCCGATGTGCGTACCTATGATGATGACCCGACCAAATATCAGGATCTGCGTTCAGGCCGTTTAGACGCCATTCTGGTGGACCGCTTAGCGGCGCTGGATCTGGTGAAGAAAACCGGCGACACCATGGCGGTGGCTGGCCCGGCCTTCTCCCGCCTGGAATCGGGCGTGGCGCTGCGTAAAGGCAACGACGATCTGCTGAAAGCGATCGACTCTGCTATCGCGGACATGCAGAAAGATGGCTCGCTGAGCAAACTGTCTGAGAAATGGTTCGGCGCGGACGTCACTAAATAATGCAGGAAAGCTTACAACTGGTGCTGGATTCAGCACCATTTTTACTGAAAGGCGCGCTGTTCACGCTGCAGCTGAGTATCGGCGGGATGTTCTTCGGCCTGATACTCGGCTTCGTGCTGGCGCTGATGCGTCTGTCGCACTTCTGGCCGATCAACTGGCTGGCGCGCATCTACGTGTCGATTTTCCGTGGCACGCCGCTCATCGCTCAACTGTTTATGATCTATTACGGTCTGCCGCAGTTTGGTATCGAGCTGGATCCGATTCCGTCGGCGATGATTGGTCTGTCGCTGAATACCGCCGCTTACGCTTCTGAATCATTGCGTGGCGCGATTGCCTCGATTGAACGCGGGCAGTGGGAAGCTGCTGCCAGCATCGGCATGACGCCGTGGCAAACGCTGCGTCGCGTGATCCTGCCGCAGGCCGCGCGCACCGCGCTGCCGCCGCTGGGCAACAGCTTTATCAGCCTGGTGAAAGATACCTCGCTGGCCGCCACCATTCAGGTGCCGGAGCTGTTCCGTCAGGCGCAGCTGATCACCTCACGGACGCTGGAAGTGTTCACCATGTATCTGGCGGCCTCGCTGATTTACTGGGTGATGGCGACCGTGCTGTCGGCGTTGCAAAACCGCCTTGAAGCGCATGTGAATCGACAGGATCGGGAGGGCAAATGAGTGCAATTGAAGTCCGTCAGCTGGTGAAACAGTTTCACGGCCAGACGGTGCTGCACGGCATCGATCTCGACGTGGCGCCAGGCGAAGTGGTGGCAATTATCGGGCCGAGCGGTTCCGGTAAAACCACGCTGCTGCGCAGTATCAATCTGCTGGAAGTGCCGGAAAGCGGACGTATCAAAGTCGGTGATATCGCCATTGATGCGGCGCTCGGCCTCAATAAGCAGAAGCAGCTGGTGCGCCAGTTGCGTCAGCAGGTTGGCTTTGTGTTCCAGAACTTCAATCTGTTCCCGCACCGTTCGGTGCTGGAGAACATCATTGAAGGGCCGGTGATCGTCAAGGGCGAACCGAAGGCAGAAGCCATCGCGCGGGCGCGCAGTTTGCTGGAGAAAGTGGGATTGCACGGCAAGGAAGAGAGTTTCCCGCGTCGTCTTTCCGGCGGGCAGCAACAGCGTGTGGCGATTGCGCGCGCGCTGGCGATGCGTCCGGAAGTGATTCTGTTCGATGAGCCGACCTCGGCGCTTGATCCTGAGCTTGTGGGCGAGGTGCTTAACACCATTCGCGCGCTGGCGCAGGAGAAACGCACCATGGTGATCGTCACCCATGAGATGAGCTTTGCGCGTGACGTCGCGGATCGCGCCATATTTATGGATCAGGGACGCATCGTGGAGCAGGGCGCGGCAAAAGAGCTGTTTAGTAACCCGCAGCAGGCGCGTACCCGGCAATTTCTTGACAAGTTTTTGAACCAGTGATTTAAACGGCAGGTCACCCTAACTGGCGACCCTACAAGACCATGCGCATCCTGCACGTTACATCGTAGGGTGCGCATTCATGCGCACCGCTTAACCGCTCATCGATATTTCTACTCAATTGCAAGACTTTCAATAAAGAAATAACCGGTTTTAACTCATTATCTGCTGGTCTTTATCTCTCGGTTTTATCCTAAAGTTAATTTCATAATTAAATATAACGCAATGAATCTAAAGATAAATTAACTTTTTATCGCCTTAGTGCTTCCGAGATTTTTCTTATTAGGAAAGTCCTGATTGAGACATCTTTGTAAATATAAATAATTCTTTACAAATTCATGGCGCAATTAGGACATAGCAATGACGACTGCCAGGAAAGAGGTCCTCTGGATCAACACGCTCAAAGGGGGCTGCATTTTGATGGTGGTGTTACATCACTCCATCATCACCACGTTCGCGCCTTCGCTGCATCATCTCACCGCTGGACTGCTGCCAGCGCACTGGTGGGTGGCGTTTAACACCTATCTGTCTCCGCTGCGCATGCCGGCTTTCTTCTTTGTTTCCGGTTTGCTGGCCGCCAGCTCAATCACCAAAAAGAGCTGGAAAGAGGTGTTCACTAAAAAGTTCAGCAACATCGTCTATCTCTACCTGCTGTGGGGCGTGATTCAGTGGTTAAGCATTCACTACATCTCCACACATCTGGGTGAACGGCTCTCCAGCACCAAAAACGCCGCCTATGCCGACACGCCGTTTGAGTTCGTTAAGCTGCTGATGACCTCAATGACCAGCCTGTGGTATCTCTACGCGCTGGCCGGATTCTTCCTGTTCACCAAGCTTTTCCACAAACAGAAGCTGGCCTTGATGGCGCTGGCGATTGTCGCCACCTACGCGGCGCAGTTCAGCCTGATTCCCGGCTGGGGACCTGCCAGCGTGGCGCAGAACTATCTCTACTTCCTGCTCGGCGTGTTCTTCAGCCAGGCGTTGATTGAGTTGAGCGAGCTGAAGCGTCAGCACTGGTTGATGCTGGGCGGCATTGCGCTGATTGGCCTGCTGCATCATGTTGGCGGCATCTACAAAAATCCGTTTTACAGCCTGCTAACCATCGTGTTTGGCATTGTACTGTGCCGCTTCCTCAATGAACGATTCAATATGGCGTGGCTCAACTGGATTGGCCGCAACACGCTGCAAATCTACGTGCTGCACCGCATCTTTATTGAGCTGCTGGGGCTGAGTGCGATTGTGCTGGCGGTGCATTATGGCTGGTTTGACAATACCGCCTTTAGCTGGGCATGGGCGCTGCTAATGCCAATTACCGGCGTTGCGTTGTGTACCAGTATTTCGCTGCTGGTGTGGACTCTGCTCAATCGCGGTCCGGGCCGCATGCTATTTCTCTATCCGCGCCTGTTGCGTAAATCTGCGCTTGAGAACAAAAGCGCACCGCAGCAATAATTTAATCGGGCCAGTTTGCTGGCCCTGATTATGTTTGTTGGTTGGTCGCCATTAATGGCGTCCAATCAACTTCCTCGTTACCACAATGCAAATATTCACGCTTATCCATTTGCCACATTAAATAATTCTTTATTTAGGATTTGAATTTAATCTGGCATAAGAAAGGGTGGATTGTTCTTAATTTCCCTGCGCGACACCGCTCACACTTATTTTACTTAATAACCTATTAGTGACTCTAATTAAGGCAAATTTCCTTAGCCTG
The DNA here is from genome assembly GCF_900116775.1 of Pantoea sp. YR525. Taxonomy (NCBI): domain Bacteria; kingdom Pseudomonadati; phylum Pseudomonadota; class Gammaproteobacteria; order Enterobacterales; family Erwiniaceae; genus Pantoea; species Pantoea sp. YR525. The sequence continues at coordinate 469,361 of NZ_FPBU01000002.1, read as the reverse complement.
CTCAGGGTTCTATTTTTGTCTGGATCTGTAAAGTATTGTTATATCAGGACCACAAAAAAACATTTAGGACTTTCGCTACATCATGCCTTCGCCCGCTGTTTAATAATCGTTGAATAATCATAAATGCATCAACGCTTATTTCCTCAACCTTCTCCTTAAGACCTACACAGCAACAGCAGCGGGAGTCATCATATGAATAACGCCAGGAAAGAAGATATCGCATGGATAAATACCCTCAAGGGAGCCTGCATATTACTGGTGGTGTTGTATCACACCGTATTACCTGGATTCGAAGGCACGGTGAAATTATTGACGGCGGGTTGGATCCCAGCTGAAATATGGGTGCAGTTTAATACCGTATTGTCGCCGCTGCGTATGCCAGCGTTTTTCTTTGTATCGGGTTTATTAGCCACGAACGGTATTTTAAATCGGCCGTGGAAACAGGTGTTTACCAGCCGCATCACTAACCTGTTTTACCTCTATATTCTGTGGGGCTTTATTCAGTGGTGGTCGATTGTTGGCATATCAACCGAGATCACCGGACAGCGTATTTCGCAGAACCTCAATGCGGCGTATGCCGGTTCGCTGCTGGAGTTCTTAAAGCTCACGTTCCTCGCCATGAGCACCTCGTGGTATCTCTACGGCTTAGCGCTCTATTTCCTGTGCGCCAAGATCTTTAAACAGCAGAAAGTGGCGTTGCTGGTGGTGGCAATTGCGCTGAACTATCTGGCGGTGGAGAAGATCATTCCGTATTGGGGACCACAAAGCGTGGCGCAGTATTTCCTGTTCTTCCTGCTGGGTGCTTTCTGGAGCCCGATGATGCTGCGTCTCAGTGAATGGCGACGCGATAACATTGTGCCGTGGGCGATATTGGCCGCGTTGTCTGGTCTGCACGTCATCTTTGGGTTGGATAAGAGTTTGTTCATGTGCATCCTTGCGGTGCTGTTCAGCGTGGCGGCGTGTCGCTGGTTGAATGCGCATTTCAAGATGAGCTATCTGAATTGGGTCGGGCGCAATACGCTGCAAATCTACGTGATTCACCGCATCTTCATTGAGTTCTTCGGCATGTCGGCGATTCTGTTCGCCCAGCGTCATCACTTGTTTGAGCAAGCGTGGTTCTCGATACTGTGGGCCTGCTTCTATCCGCTGGCGATCGTCGGGATTTGTTCGCTGTGTTCAGTGGCAGTGTGGCAAGTGACCAATCGTGGATTGGGGCAGTCGCTGTTTGTGTTTCCAACGCTGATTGGGTTGAAGCGAGGTAAGTCTGCGGCTTAAAAAAAGGTCGCCATTAATGGCGACCCTACGTTGTTACTGTTAACCGATGGTCATCAAACTCGCATTACCGCCCGCTGCGGCGGTATTGACGCTCAGTGAACGCTCAATCAGCAAACGTTCCAGCAGCAGATTGGTTTCGCCGCGCGCAAAGCCCTGCACCGAAACAATCGCGCCATCGCGTGCCGCGACCTGCTCACACAAACTGCGCAGCTGATCGGCATCACCGTGATAAATCACCGCATCAAACTCCGCCGCCAGCGCATCCTTCACCAGCTTGATGTGCGCTTGCACCTCCGCTGGTAAAGACTTACGCAGCGCACTATGAAGCTCATCATCCTGCCAGATGGCCTGGCTGCCAACGCTGGTCACTGCCGCCAACTGCGTCAGCGCATCTTCCGCGTTATCGGCGATGCACAGCACATGTTCGCGCGGTAGCAGGGTAAAGGTGTTGCGCTCGCCGGTTGGCCCCGGCAGCAGACGCACCGTACCGGCCTGCGCCAGCTCGTCGTAACGCTGACACAGCGCCAGCAGCTCAGGCTTATCCTGCGCCCATTGCTGCAAGGCCTGATGCGCGCGCATCAACTCGGCACGCGCCGTGCTGTCAACCGGACGCTCGGCATCCTGACGATCAAAGGTGATGCGCAGCGCACCGTCTGGACGATTGGCCAGCAGGCGATACAGATAGAGCGGACCACCAGCTTTCGGACCAGTACCAGACAAACCTTCGCCGCCGAAAGGCTGCACGCCAACCACCGCACCCACCATATTGCGGTTCACGTACAGGTTGCCGACTTTAGCCGTCGCCGTTACCTGCGCGATGGTTTCATCGATACGCGTGTGCACGCCGAGCGTCAGGCCGTAACCCGACGCGTTAATCTGCTCGACCAGCTGCGGTAAGTTATTGCGCGAGAAACGCACCACGTGCAGTACCGGACCAAACACCTCTTTATCCAGATCGCTGACCTGATCCAGCTCAATCAGCGTCGGCTTAATAAAGGTGCCGCTGTTCCACTCTTTAGTGTCCTGCGGATTCTCTTGCGCCGCCTGATACACCTTGAAGCCTTTGTTGCGCAGCGCCTGAATGTGACGCTCGATATTGGCTTTGGCTTCGGCATCAATCACCGGGCCAATGTCGGTCGAGAGACGTTCCGGGTTGCCCATGCGGCACTCCGCCATCGCACCACGCAGCATTTTCAAGGTGTGATCGGCCACATCATCCTGCACACACAGCAGACGCAGCGCCGAGCAGCGTTGACCGGCGCTATCAAACGCCGAGGCAACGATATCGACAACCACCTGTTCGGTGAGCGCTGAGGAATCCACGATCATCGCGTTCATGCCGCCGGTTTCGGCGATCAGCGGCGTTGGACGCCCCTGAGGATCAAGACGACCGGCCAGATTGCGCTGCAGCAGCGTTGCAACCGCCGTTGAACCGGTAAACATCACACCGCGCACGCGCTCGTCGCCAGTCAGTTGCGCGCCCACGGTTTCGCCCTGGCCTGGCAACAGTTGCAGCACGCCAGCCGGCACGCCGGCATCCAGCAGAATTTGCACCGCCTGCGCGGCAATTAGCGGAGTTTGCTCTGCCGGTTTCGCCAGCACGCTGTTACCGGCTGCCAATGCTGCGGCAACTTGTCCGGCAAAGATTGCCAGCGGGAAGTTCCACGGACTGATGCACACTACCGGACCCAGCGGACGATGGGTTTCGTTATCGAAATCGTCGCGCACCATGCCCGCGTAGTAGTAGAGGAAATCGACCGCTTCACGCACTTCGGCGATGGCGTTGTTGTAGGTTTTACCGGCTTCACGCACCAGCAAGCCAATCAGCTGCTGCATCTGGCCTTCCATCGCTTCGGCAGCACGTTCCAGAATTGCGGCGCGCTCCTGCGGCGGTGTGGCGAACCAGATCGGACCGGCATTCACCGCCGCATCCAGCGCATCCGACACTTCGGCTTCGGTGGCTTCACGCACGCTGCCCACTACATCCGCTGGCGCGGCAGGATTCAGCACCGGGCGGCTCACGCCTTCGCCTAATTCACCTTCTACCAGCGGCTGGGCGATCCACGGCTGGCTGGCGCTGTTGAGCAGGGCGCTGGAAAGCGACGCCAGACGATGTTCGTTGGCCATATCCAGACCAGCAGAGTTGGCACGCTTGGCGCCATACAGATCGCGCGGCAGCGGGATTTTCGGATGCGGTAAACCTACCGCGCCTTCCGCGACGCCCATCTTCTCCACGGCAGCCACCGGATCGGCGACCAGCTCATCCAGCGGCAAGGTGTTATCGGCGATGCGGTTCACGAAGGAGGTATTGGCACCGTTCTCCAGCAGACGACGCACCAGATACGCCAGCAGCGTTTCGTGGGTGCCGACCGGTGCATAAATACGGCACGGACGATTCAGTTTGCCATCGGCGACTTTGCCAACCACCTGCTCGTACAGCGGTTCACCCATGCCATGCAGGCACTGGAATTCGTACTGGCCCGGATAATAGTTATTACCTGCCAGCTGGTAGATCGCTGCCAGCGTGTGCGCGTTGTGGGTAGCAAACTGCGGATAGATCAGGTTCGGTACCGCCAGCAGTTTGCGTGCGCAGGCCAGATAAGAGATGTCGGTGTACACCTTGCGGGTGTAAACCGGATAGCCTTCCAGGCCATCAATCTGCGCGCGCTTGATTTCGCTGTCCCAGTATGCGCCTTTTACCAGGCGGATCATCAGGCGGCGACGGCTGCGCTGCGCCAGGTCAATCAGCGAATCAATCACAAACGGACAGCGCTTCTGGTATGCCTGAATCACAAAGCCGATGCCGTTCCAGCCTTCCAGCTCCGGTTCGAAACAGAGTTTTTCCAGCAGGTCGAGCGACAGCTCAAGGCGGTCGGCTTCTTCCGCATCAATGTTGATACCGATGTCATACGAGCGCGCCAGCAGCGTCAGGGATTTGAGGATGGGATAAAGCTCGTCCATCACGCGTTCATACTGCGCGCGGCTGTAGCGCGGATGCAGCGCCGACAGCTTAATCGAGATGCCCGGACCTTCATAAATACCGCGACCATTCGACGCTTTGCCGATGGCGTGAATCGCCTGCTGATAGGACACCAAATAGGCTTTGGCATCGCTGGCGGTCAGCGCCGCTTCGCCCAGCATGTCGTAAGAGTAACGGAAACCTTTCTCTTCCAGCTTGCGCGCATTGGCCAGCGCTTCGGCGATGGTTTCACCGGTAACAAACTGCTCGCCCATCAGGCGCATCGCCATGTCGACGCCTTTGCGGATCAGCGGTTCGCCACTCTTGCCGATAATGCGATTGAGCGAGCGCGACAGGTTAGCTTCGTTGTGGGTAGAGACCAGACGGCCGGTAAACAGCAAGCCCCAGGTGGCGGCGTTGACGAACATCGACGGGCTGCGGCCCAGATGCGACTGCCAGTTGCCGTTGCTGATCTTGTCGCGGATCAGCGCATCACGCGTCGGTTTATCCGGAATACGCAGCAGCGCCTCCGCCAGACACATCAGCGCCACACCTTCCTGTGAAGAGAGCGAGAACTCCTGCAGCAAACTTTGCACCATGCCAGCGCGCCCGGTTGCACCTTTCTGGTGCCGCAACTTGTCGGCGAGGCTGTAAGCCAACTGATGGGTTTTCTCTGCCAGCGGGGCAGGGAGACGCGCTTGCTCCAGCAGCATCGGCACGGCATCGGTCTCAGGACGACGCCACGCGGCAGTGATCGCCGAACGCGTTACCGACTGCGGCAAAATGTGTTCTGCGAAGTCGAGGAAAGGCTGCAGTGACTCTTCTGGCACGCCTTCATCAGCCAGCGCATCGATTAACTGTTGCGGGATTTCCGGCACGGATTCACCGGCTTCCAGCTGCTCCAGATAGTTAAAAATGGCCTGTTTGATCAGCCAGTGTGATGTGCGGTCAAGTTTCTGTGCTGCCAGTTTAATGCGATCGCGGGTGGCTTCATCCAGCTTCACCCCCATGGTAGTGGTTCCCATGATGTCCTCGTCCTCGAAAATAGTGATTCATCGCTTGCGTGGCAGCAATATCACCTATGTTGCAACTTTGTGCAACCGATGTTGCTGGGCGGTCGCCATGAATGGCGACCCTACGAAGCCAGGCGTTTTCTGTAGGGGCGCCATTCATGGCGACCGAGGTGCAACCTTAATGTGATCGAGTGCAACCTCTGGGCAGAAAAAAAGCAGCATTAGTGTCACCAATGTGACAGCTGTGTTAAATGCATTGTGCGCGCCGCACCTTTGCGGCAGGATACCGCGCCTTAAGAGAAATCGCTTTCTCTGGATGCGGTCAAATCATGCCGTTGCCCCGTTCCGGCAGCGATGATTAGAAGATTTCTCTTAGTGGATCAAATAATAAGTGGAGAGTCAGATGAGTATAAGTACACCGATGTTGGTGACCTTTATCGTTTATATCCTTGGGATGGTGTTAATCGGTTTCATTGCTTACCGTTCAACCAAAAGTTTTGACGACTATATTCTCGGCGGACGTAGTTTGGGTAGCGTGGTTACCGCGCTGTCTGCCGGTGCTTCCGATATGAGCGGCTGGTTATTGATGGGCCTGCCGGGCGCCATTTTCCTATCTGGTATTTCAGAAAGCTGGATCGCCATCGGCCTGATTATTGGCGCATGGCTGAACTGGCGCATCGTTGCGGGACGTCTGCGCGTGCAGACCGAGCATCATGATAATGCATTAACCCTGCCAGACTTCTTCTCCAGCCGTTTCGAGGACAACAGCAAACTGCTGCGCGTTATCTCGGCAGTGGTGATTCTGATCTTCTTCACTATCTATTGTGCTTCTGGCGTGGTCGCGGGTGCGCGTCTGTTTGAAAGCACCTTTGGTATGGATTACCAGACCGCGCTGTGGGCCGGTGCCGCAGCCACCATTCTGTATACGCTGGTGGGCGGTTTCCTCGCGGTGAGCTGGACCGATACCGTACAAGCCAGCCTGATGATCTTTGCACTGATTCTGACGCCGGTGATTGTCATTGTCGCGGTAGGTGGCCTGGATGAATCGATGGCGGTGATTAAGGCGAAAAGCCTTGAGAATCTCGACATGCTGAAAGGGCTGAACTTTGTCGCGGTGATTTCGCTGCTCGGTTGGGGTCTCGGCTACTTTGGTCAGCCGCATATTCTGGCGCGCTTTATGGCGGCCGATTCACATCACACCATTCGCACTGCACGTCGCATCGGCATGATTTGGATGATCCTGTGCCTGGCGGGGGCGGTTGCCGTCGGCTTCTTTGGTATCGCTTATTTCCAGAACCATCCAGAACACGCGGCTAACGTGAGCCAGAACGGCGAGCGCGTGTTTATTGAGCTGGCGCGTATTCTGTTCAACCCGTGGATTGCCGGTATCTTACTCTCTGCGATTCTGGCAGCGGTGATGTCTACGCTGAGCTGTCAGCTGCTGGTGTGCTCCAGCGCCCTGACCGAAGACTTGTATAAAGGCTTCCTGCGCAAAAATGCCAGCCAGAAAGAGCTGGTGTGGGTAGGGCGCTTGATGGTGCTGCTGATTGCGTTGATCGCTATCTCGCTGGCGGCGAATCCGGAAAACCGCGTACTTGGTTTAGTCAGCTATGCGTGGGCAGGATTTGGTGCCGCGTTTGGTCCGGTAGTGTTGTTCGGCGTGTGCTGGAAGCGTATGACGCGCAACGGCGCGCTGGCCGGTATGGTGGTGGGTGCGCTGACCGTGTTGCTGTGGAAATCTTACGGTTACACCGATTTGTACGAAATCATTCCTGGCTTCGCCTTCGCCAGCATCGCGATTGTGGTGTTCAGCCTGTTGGGTCGTGGCCCATCTGAAGCCGCGCAGCAGCGCTTTGCCGCAGCCGAAGCCGAATACCAAAGCAAGTAACTCCGTAGGGTCGCCATTCATGGCGACCTCATTCCCACATCTGTAGGGTCGCCATTTATGGCGACCATCCCCCATCTTCCCGCTCTCCAACCCGCAAAATCAAAATTAATTTCCCGCTGTGACTTGTATTTCTCCCTGCGATAATGATAATCGATATCGTTCGCACTTTACGTTTTTTTACCCAAGCTTTACTCTTCTTAAAATTCAAGAGGTTGGTGATGTTCGTTCCCTTTCTCATCATGCTGCGCGAAGGTCTGGAAGCAGCGCTCATCGTCAGCCTGATTGCTAGCTATCTCAAACGCACCCAGCGCACCCAATGGTTTCCCGCGATGTGGGCTGGCGTATTTATCGCTGCCGCGCTCTGCTTAGCGTTGGGTATCTTCATCAATGAAACCACCGGTGAGTTCCCGCAAAAACAGCAGGAGCTGTTCGAAGGCATCGTCGCGGTGATTGCCGTGGTGATCCTGACATCAATGGTGTTCTGGATGCGCAAAGTCTCGCGCAATATCAAAGCCACGCTGGAAAAATCGGTCGATCAGGCGCTGCAGAAGCAGGGCGGCAGCGGCTTTCCACTGGTGCTGATGGTGTTTCTGGCGGTGGCGCGTGAAGGGCTGGAATCGGTGTTCTTCCTGTTGGCCGCTTTCACTCAGGATGTCGGGTATGCACCGCCGCTCGGCGCGGTGCTCGGCTTGGCTACTGCCGTGGCGCTGGGCTTTTTGCTCTATTACGGCGGCATTCGCCTCAACCTCGCGCACTTTTTCCGCTGGACCAGCTTGTTCATTCTGTTTGTTGCCGCCGGATTGGCTGCCGGTGCCATTCGCGCCTTCCACGAAGCCGGATTGTGGAATCACTTCCAGGATGTCGCGTTCGATATGAGCAACACGCTGTCAACGCACTCGGTATTCGGCACGCTGCTGGAAGGGATTTTGGGCTATCAGGAAGCGCCAAGCGTCAGCGAAGTGGCGATGTGGCTCATCTACCTTATTCCGGCGCTACTGCTGTTCTTCTTCCCGGCGCGACCTTCGATCAACGCGGCGCGCACCACTCGCTGAAATTAAATCAGGCGCGATTGCGCGCCTGTTCTTCCATGTAACAGGGATATCACTATGACGATTCGCTTCCGCCGTAAGGCGCTGTTGGTTGCTATGCTGGCGCTTTCCGGTGCCGCTTCTGCTGCTGCCGTCCCGCAAGTCACGGTTACCGTGACCGACAAACAATGTGAGCCGATGTCGCTCAACGTGCAGGCCGGTAAAACCCAGTTCATCATCAAAAACAACAGCCAGAAAGCGCTGGAGTGGGAGATTTTGAAAGGGGTGATGGTGGTGGAAGAGCGTGAAAACATCGCGCCAGGCTTCAGCCAGAAACTGACCGCCAATCTGGAAGCGGGCGAATATGACATGACCTGCGGCCTGCTGAGCAATCCGAAAGGCAAGCTGGTAGTGAGTGGTGATGCGAAGAAAGCAGCATCCGGCAAACCGGATGTGCTGGAGCTGGTTGGCCCTATCGCCGATTACAAAGTCTACGTAATGAACGAAGTGAAAGAGCTGGTGGCGGGCACCAAGGCGTTTACCGATGCGGTGAAAGCCGGTGACGTTGAGAAAGCCAAAGCCTTGTATGCGCCAACGCGCGTGCATTACGAGCGTATCGAACCGATCGCCGAGCTGTTCTCCGACCTCGATGGCAGAATTGATGCGCGTGAAGATGACTTCGAGAAGAAAAACGAAGATCCGAAATTCACCGGTTTCCACCGTCTGGAAAAAATCCTGTTCGCCGATAACACCACCAAAGGTGCCGAAGAGTTTGCCACTAAGTTGAATCAGGATGTGCTGGATCTGCAAACCCGCATCAGCGAACTGGCGTTCCCACCGGCGAAAGTGGTCGGCGGCGCGGCGGGTCTGATTGAAGAAGTGGCCTCCAGCAAAATCTCCGGTGAAGAAGACCGTTACAGCCGTACCGATCTCTCTGACTTCCAGGCCAACATTGATGGCGCGCAGAAAATCGTTGATCTGCTGCGTCCGCTGCTGCAGAAAAACAATCCGCAGCTGCTGGCGAAAGTGGATGCCAACTTCAAGAAAGTGGACGGCATTCTCAGCAAATATCGCACTAAAGACGGCTTTGAGTCGTACGAAAAACTGACCACCGCTGACCGTAATGCACTGAAAGGCCCGATTACCACGCTAGCGGAAGATCTCTCCCTGCTGCGTGGAACCTTGGGTCTCGACTGATCATGAGTGATAAAAATGACGCGGCGCAGCCGTCGCGTCGTCGATTATTGCAGGGATTAGGCATGTTGGGCGGCGCGGCCGCCCTCGGCGGCGGTTGTCCGTTCCACACGGCCGCCGCCGATAGCTTCTCTCCCGGCACGGTTGCACCCAACTCGCGCCAGCAGGCGCAACCTTTTTACGGCGATCATCAAGCCGGTATCGTTACGCCGCAGCAGGCCTCGATGATGCTGGTGGCGTTCGATGTGCTGGCCAGCGATAAAGCCGAGCTTGAACGTCTGTTTCGCTTGCTGACCGAGCGCTTCGCATTTCTCACGCAAGGTGGACCGGCGCCTGCTGTCACTAATCCGCAGCTGCCGCCGATGGATTCGGGGATTCTCGGTGCCGATATCGCGCCCGATAATCTCACCATGACCTTGTCGGTGGGCACCTCGCTGTTTGATGAGCGCTTCGGCTTAAGCAAACACAAGCCGGCGCAGCTGCAAACCATGACGCGTTTTCCCAACGATTCGCTGGATGCTGAACAGTGCCACGGCGACCTGCTGCTACAGATCTGCGCCAACACGCAGGACACGGTGATTCACGCGCTGCGTGACATCATCAAACGTACGCCGGATTTGCTGGCGGTGCGCTGGCGTCGTGACGGCTTTATTGCCGACCATGCGGCGCGCAGCAACGGTAAAGAAACGCCGATCAACCTGCTGGGGTTCAAAGATGGCACCGCCAATCCTGATACCCACAATCCAGCGTTGATGAACCAGCTGTTGTGGGTCACCGACGAGCAGCAGGAACCGGCGTGGACGCGCGGCGGCAGCTATCAGGCGGTGCGCATCATCCGTTTTCATGTCGAAATGTGGGACCGCACGCCGCTCGGCGAGCAGCAAACCATCTTCGGTCGTGAGAAGTTATCGGGAGCGCCGCTCGGCATGAAAAACGAGCATGACGTACCGGATTACAGCAAAGATCCCGATGGTGATTTAATTGCGCTGGATGCACATATTCGTCTCGCCAACCCACGTACACCGCAAACCGATAGCAGCTTGATGCTGCGGCGCGGTTACAGCTATTCCAGCGGTATTACCGGATCGGGTCAGCTGGATATGGGTTTATTGTTTGTTTGTTACCAGCATGATTTAGCCAAAGGCTTTATTACCGTGCAGCAGCGCCTGAATGGCGAAGCGCTGGAAGAATATATTCGCCCGATTGGTGGCGGATACTTTTTTGCGCTGCCGGGTGTGGCGGATAAAAACCATTATCTCGGGCAATCTTTACTGCAGGCCTGATTAATAAATGTGCAGCGCCTGCGTTGGCTAGCGATACGCAGGCGCGTTTGTTAAGCATTCCTTAAACTTTACGCTGGACGTAGTCGCTTCCGAATGTTCCTAAAAAGTTCTACCACCCACCAATAAACCATCCATTTGATAAATCTACAAAATTTAATTTAAGGTAAAAGACCTCAGGCTTCGCTTATCTTTTTTTCTTTATCGGGACGTAAAATTAATGTTGCAAACCACCGCAAATATGATGCACTTTATTCATAAGCGTTGTCAGTTGTGTGGCTAAGCCACTGGAGTTCGCGCATGATTCGTCTCTCTGTGGGACAGTTAAATAGTTTCAACACACGCAGTACACTGCGGGGGATTTCTTCCCTGCTAAACAACCTCTCTACTTTTCAAACATCGTTCTCGTTCAATCTCATTTTCTTTACCGGTGCGCGCCTGCGTCTCGGCGCTGATGCGTACCATTCTCACTGGCTCGACACGGCTTACAAGGAAGCCAACTAAACCTCTAAAGCGTTCAAGTCATCGCCGCGGGTGATCCGCCGCGATAAATGAAACCAACTGTAAGGTGCCACTATGGGAAGACAGAAAGCAGTGATCAAAGCACGTCGTGAAGCAAGACGCGTTATTCGTAGCGACTCTCGCAGTCACCGTCAGCGTGAAGAAGAATCGGTCACTTCGCTGGTGCAAATGGGTGGGTTGGATTCGATTGGTATGGCGCGTGATGCACGTGACCGCGGGCCGATTGAAGCCAGAAATGAAGCTCAGGCACACTATCTCCATGCCATAGAAACGAAACAGCTTATTTTCGCCACCGGTGAAGCCGGCTGCGGAAAAACCTGGATTAGCGCAGCCAAAGCGGCTGAGGCCCTGATCAATAAGGATATCGAAAGGATTATCGTGACGCGCCCGGTTCTGCAGGCGGATGAAGATCTCGGTTTCCTCCCCGGAGACATTTCCGAGAAATTCGCGCCTTATTTCCGACCGGTATATGACGTTCTGGTTAAACGTCTCGGCGCTTCCTTTATGCAATACTGCCTGCGGCCCGAAATTGCCAAGGTAGAGATCGCGCCCTTCGCCTACATGCGTGGACGTACCTTTGAAAATGCTGTGGTGATCCTTGATGAGGCACAAAACGTCACCGCCGCACAGATGAAGATGTTCCTGACTCGCCTGGGGGAAAACGTGACGGTTATCGTCAACGGCGATATCACCCAGTGCGACCTGCCTTCCCATGCTAAATCTGGTCTCGCCGATGCGTTAGCGCGCTTCGAAGAGGATGAGATGATTGGCGTGGTGCGTTTCGGCAAAGAGGATTGCGTCCGTTCAGCGCTGTGCCAACGCACGCTGCACGCTTACAGTTAACCGTTTGATTGAGAACGTAGCCTAAGCAAAACCCGGCGTGAGCCGGGTTTTTTATGTGCGGGATGATGGCATACAATCGGGCGGTTTTTTCTCAGCATCGCTTGCCCCAACCCCCGAATTTTCACTTTACGACAACGATTAATATCGCTTTATTATTTATCTTTGAAAAAGTGTCGCCTGCAAAAGTATCTCGACAATCCAAAAAATAATTTTGGGAATAATCCTGGATGCTTTTTCAGTGCTCATCAATGCCTTAACTCAAATCTTAAGAAATTTCCTATATAAATCAGATCACAAAGATCGCCTCGCTTTATTGCCTTCCTAAAATATCAGCTATATATTCGCGCGGTAACACACAGGGAAAGTGTGCCTACGCGTGCTTTCCGCGCCATTTTTACAAGGAGTAAACATGAGCAACTCTTACCAGAACGAAATCCCTAAAGCACGTATTAATTTGAAGCTTGACCTGCACACGGGTTCAGCCGCTAAGAAGACCGAGCTGCCGCTTAAGCTGCTGGTGACCGGCGATTTCAGCAACGGCGCGGAAGATCGCCCGCTGTCTGAACGCGAAAAAATCAACGTCAACAAAAACAACTTCAACAGCGTGCTGGCCGATATCGCGCCTGAAGTGAAATTCTCCGTGCCAAACACCCTCGCCGGTGACGGCAGCGAAGAGAACGTGGCACTGAACTTCCGCGACATGAAGGACTTCGAACCGGAGCAGGTTGCCCGCCAAATCCCTCAGCTGCGCGCCATGCTGGCGATGCGCAATCTGCTGCGCGACCTCAAATCCAACCTGCTGGATAACGTTACCTTCCGCAAAGAGCTGGAAGCCATCCTGAAAGATCCGGCACTCAGCGACGAACTGCGTAGCGAGCTGTCTGCGTTAGCCACCGATCAAGCCTGATCATCCCCGTAACGGACTATAGAGAGAGAATGCTGATGTCAGTTCAGAATGAAACCCATGCCAATGGCGCAACCACCGTGCTGGATCGCCCGGCTGCGGGCGGCGTCTACGCGTCGCTGTTTGAAAAAATCAACCTCAATCCGGTATCAGAGCTGAGTGACCTCAACGTCTGGCAGGACAATCAGGCGATGTCTGATGCCACCGCCGACGAGCGCGTCACCGCCGCGATGCAGGTGTTCCTGACGCGCCTGAAAATCAGCGGCGCGAAAGTGGAGAAGCTGGATAAAAACCTGCTGGATCACCATATCGCTGAGCTGGACCGCCAGATCAGCCGCCAGCTCGACGCGGTGATGCATCACGACGAGTTCCAGAAAGTGGAATCGGCGTGGCGCGGCCTGAAGTCGCTGGTGGATAAAACCGACTTCCGCCAGAACGTGAAAATTGAAGTGCTGGACGTGTCGAAAGATGACCTGCGTCAGGACTTCGAAGACGCGCCGGAAATCATTCAGAGCGGCCTCTATCTGCAAACCTATGTTGCCGAATACGACACGCCGGGCGGCGAGCCAATTGGTGCGGTGATTTCAGCTTACGAGTTCGATGCTTCTGCACAGGACATCGCGCTGCTGCGCAACCTGTCGAAAGTAGCGGCGTCGGCACACATGCCGTTTATCGGTTCTGTCGGTCCGCAGTTTTTCCTCAAAGAATCGATGGAAGAAGTGGCGGCGATTAAAGACATCGGCAACTACTTTGACCGTGCCGAATACATCAAGTGGAAATCGTTCCGCGACACCGATGATTCACGCTATATCGGCCTGACCATGCCGCGCGTGCTCGGTCGTCTGCCGTATGGCCCGGACACCGTGCCGGTGCGCAGCTTCAACTACATTGAAGAAGTAAAAGGTCCGGATCACGATAAATACCTGTGGACCAACGCCTCGTTCGCCTTTGCCGCCAACATGGTGCAAAGCTTCATCAGCAACGGCTGGTGCGTGCAAATCCGTGGCCCGCAGGCTGGCGGCGCGGTGCAGGATCTGCCGATCCACCTGTACGATTTGGGCACCGGCAACCAGGTGAAAATCCCGTCTGAAGTGATGATCCCGGAAACCCGCGAGTTCGAGTTCGCCAACCTCGGCTTCATTCCGCTTTCTTACTACAAGAACCGTGATTACGCCTGCTTCTTCTCGGCTAACTCGACGCAGAAACCGGCAATCTACGACACCGCTGATGCCACCGCCAACAGCCGCATCAACGCACGTCTGCCGTACATCTTCCTGCTGTCGCGCATCGCGCACTATCTGAAGCTGATCCAGCGCGAAAATATTGGCACCACCAAAGACCGCCGCCTGCTGGAGCTGGAACTGAACACCTGGGTGCGCACGCTGGTGACCGAGATGACCGATCCGGGCGACGAGCTGCAGTCTTCACATCCGCTGCGCGATGCGAAGGTGCTGGTTGAAGATATTGAGGACAACCCGGGCTTCTTCCGCGTCAAGCTGTTCGCCATCCCGCACTTCCAGGTGGAAGGCATGGACGTGAACCTGTCGCTGGTTTCTCAGATGCCGAAAGCTAAAGCGTAAGGCGGAACTCAGGGATGAAAACAGAACAACCACTCTGGGGCCGGGGCACCATGATCTCGCCCCAGCACTTTCAGCAGCAGTCCGCCTGGCAGGCGTGGCACAGCGAGTGCATTGCGCGCATGGGGCTTAATCAGCCGTGGGGCGTATTTCAGGTTGAGTTTGAGCCGGATGCGCTGAAGCTTGGCCGGCTCAAGCCGCGTCATCTGCACCTGCGTTTTCGTGATGGCACGCTGATCGATACCCACAACGCCGATCCGCTGCCACCGACGTTGACGCTTGAGGCGGAGCAGAAGGAAGTGACGGTTGTTCTGGCGCTGCCGCAGCTCTACGCCAACGGCGGCAACTGCCTGCAGGAGAGCGACGTGGCGGAGCGTCCGGTACGATTCCGTCAGCGTTGGCGCGATATCCGCAACCTGTTCGGGGACGATACCCGGCAGGTTGCGGTATTGCAGCCTGAACTGACGCTGCGTTATGCACATCAGGACAACAGCGACTGGCTGACCTGTCCGGTGGCGCGTCTGCAGCAGGATGCGCAGGGCGGTTGGGTGCTGGACAGCCAGTTCCTGCCGCCACTCCTGACCCTGCAATCCAGCCCGTGGCTGATGACGGCACTTGAACAACTGGTGACGCAGCTGCGCGCACGGCTGGCGCGTCTGATGGCAATGCGCCGCGAAAGCAACCAGCGCATGGCCGATTTTGCCGTCGCCGACGTGTCGCTGTTCTGGCTGCTCAACGCGCTAAACAGCGCCGAGCCGCTGCTGGCCGATTTTCAACGTCATCCGCAAAGCCCGCCGGAACGGCTTTATCCCGAACTGGCGCGCCTGGCGGGCAGTCTGCTGACGTTCTCACTGGAACATCAGGTCAGCGCCATTCCGGCTTACCGCCATGACAATCTGAATGATGTCTTTCCGCCGTTGTTCGACCTACTCGGCACACTACTGGAAGCCAGCCTGCCGTCGCGCATGGTGGCAATCGACATGACGCACGACAGCCGTCTGCGTCAGTGGCAGGCGCGCCTCAACGATCCACGCCTGCGCGAGGAAGCCGATTTCTACCTGTCGGTGCGCTCGCCGCTGCCGGTGGCGCAGCTGCAGGAGCAGTTCCCGCGTCAGTGCAAAGTCGGCAGCCCGGATGACGTGACTGCGCTGGTCAACAGCTCGCAGCTGGGCATTCCACTCAAGCCGCTCAGTCACGTGCCGGCCGCCATTCCACTGCGCCTGGAGAACCAGTATTTCTCGCTGGATCTGTCCCATCCGGCGTCCCGCGCGATGCTCGACAGCGGCAGTTGCATGTTTTACGTACCCGGCACGCTGGGTGACCCGGAACTGGAACTCTTCGCGGTGCTGAGATCATGAGTACTGAAGCAAAAACTATCGATATTGATGCGCTGCTGCAGAACACCTGGCTGCAGGTGATCAGCCTGCGCCACGGCCCGCAATTTGCCGATGGCGAAGGGCTTGCGCTGTGGCAGCGCTGCGTCAGTGACGCCGAACGCGTGCAACTGGCGCTGCGTGGCGCGGGCGTCAGCCGCGAGAGCCGCCATGACATTCTGCTGGCGCAGTGCGCGCTGCTGGATGAGGCGGTTAAAGGGCGCGGCGTGCAGGATGATGCCTGCGTGCAGTGGTATCACATGCCGCTGCAGGGCCATTTTTTACAGACCATGGATGCGGGCGAAACGTTGTGCGACCGCATGCAGCAGGTGCTGGCGCAGCCGGAAGCCGATGGCATGGTGTTGACCTGTTTTCATCGCGTGATGATGCTGGGCTTTCTCGGCGGATATACCGCTATTGATGCACCCGCGCGCCAGCAGCTGGTGAGCGCGCTAACTAAGCGCGTACCACCTTTCACGCGTGAGGCGGATGCGCCGTTGTTATCGCTGGCAAGTGGTGGGCTGCGAGCGGGTTGGTTAAGCAGCTGGCCTGCACGTCTTGGCCTGACCGCGCTGCTGCTGGCCGCGCTTTGGTGGGGGCTGAATCACTGGCTCGATCACCTCATCACGGCGCTGCTGCCCGGAGTCAAAGGATGACGACGCTGCTTCCACGCCTGCTGGTGCTCTGGATTTGGCTGCTTGCGGCGGTGTTGTGCACGCAGTTTCTGAGCTTTACGCGCAGCAGCGATTTCCTCGTGTTGCTGGCGATACTGCTGCTGGCTGGCACGGTAACGTTCAGAGTGCTGCGCCGCCGCAAGCATGTGACGAGTCAGGAATGGACTGATTTGCCCGATGTAGCTTATCGGCAGCCGGTGATGCTTTGCTGCAATGCAAGTGGTCTGTCGGACGTGGAACCGGTACGCGTGTTGCCGCACGGCTGCTTTATTCACGTTGCCGATAGCAGCGAACTGCAGCACAACGTGCGTGAGTTG
Source organism: Pantoea sp. YR525 (assembly GCF_900116775.1). Lineage (NCBI taxonomy): Bacteria > Pseudomonadati > Pseudomonadota > Gammaproteobacteria > Enterobacterales > Erwiniaceae > Pantoea > Pantoea sp. YR525. The sequence continues at coordinate 452,514 of NZ_FPBU01000002.1, read as the reverse complement.
TTGCTGCAACGTCCCGACTGGGGCCGCCAGATTTCAATCTGCCTCAATATCAGTCCACAGCAACAGCAGGACAGCGCAGCGCTGGAAAATGCGCTGTTCGCTCTGCGCTGGCAAATTGCGTTACTGCGCCGTGAAACCCGTCAGTCGCTGCCGCTGCTGCTTAACATCGGCGTTGCCGGCGAGATGACGCAGTGCGCTGCACCGCTTTGGCAGGTACAGCTGGCGGGAAATAGCCCACAAATCTGGCAGGACGACATCTCACCGCGTGGCTCAAGTGAATGGCTGCAGTCGGGCGGAAGCGTGGCGATCCAGCAGCAGGTCCTGCTCAATTCGCTGGATGCGTGGACGCGTCAGCATGTGCTGCGCGTGTTGACGGAGGTGCACAGTGATGTCGCCGCCGTGATACCCGCTACATATGTTTTGCAGCTGCAACCCGCTACGCCGGTTGCTGACTATGACTCTCTGTGGTGCGCCTGGTTATGGCAGCACACCACCATACGCCGCGCCGGTGCTGCAGCGAACATAGCCGTCATCCTGCCCGACTTTATCCTTCCGCTGCTTCCAGAAGGACGTGGCGTGACGCCGGGTATCCGCGCGTTGCGCACGGCGATCACGGCCTTCACTGTTGCCGCAGTCATCGCACTCTGTGCGGTGGCCTGGAACAACCAGTCGCTAATCCATCGCATCGTATTCGACCTCGAACACTACAACCGCATTGCCATGACCGACTACGCCCCGAAGCTCGCTGCTGTGCAGGTGCTGCGCGAGGACGCGAGTCAGCTCGACAACTATGCGCGTCAGGGCGCGCCGCTGCGCCTGAGTCTGGGGCTTTATCAGGGCGGGCATCTGCATCTGCCGGTACTGCACGCCATTAGTACCTGGATACCTGAACCTAAGCCAAAACCTACACCGAAGCCAAAACCGCAGCCCACACTGGTGCGGCTGGACGCGATGTCGCTGTTTGATTCAGGCAAATCCGATCTGAAAACAGGCTCGACCAAAGTGATGGTGAACGCGCTGGTCAACATCAAAGCGCGCGCGGGCTGGCTGATTGTGGTCGCGGGTTATACCGACGATACCGGCAACCCGGCACTGAATCAGCGTCTGTCGCTGAAGCGCGCCGAATCCGTGCGTGACTGGATGCGCGACACCGGCGACGTAGACGAAAGCTGCTTCGCGGTGCAGGGTTTCGGCCAGAGCCGCCCGATTGAAAGCAACGACACGCCGGAAGGCCGCGCGGCTAACCGGCGGGTAGAAATCAGTCTGGTGCCGCAGGCCGATGCCTGCCAGGCGCCGGACGCAATCCCTCCGTCATCACAGGATGGTGACGGCAATCATGAAGAAAAGGAGTAACAACATGGCAATTCCGGTTTATCTGTGGCTGAAGGACGACGGCGGTGCGGACATCAAGGGATCGGTGGACGTGCAGGACCGCGAAGGCAGCATCGAAGTGGTGGCGCAGGAACATAACCTGTACATCCCGACTGACAACAACACTGGCAAACTGACCGGCACGCGCATCCACACGCCGTTCCTGTTCACCAAGGAAATCGACTCGTCCAGCCCGTACCTCTACAAGGCGGTCACCACCGGCCAGACGCTGAAGTCTGCCGAGTTCAAATGGTACCGCATCAGCGACGCCGGCCAGGAAGTGGAGTACTTCAACACCAAGCTTGAGAACGTGAAGGTGGTGAAGGTCAATCCGGTGATGCACGACGTTAAGGATCCGTCGAAAGAGAAGCACAACCATCTGGAGCAGATTGAGCTGCGCTACGAAAAAATCACCTGGACCTATAAAGACGGCAACATCATTCATTCCGATTCGTGGAATGAGAGAGCGACAGCATAACAGCTGTAAGGGCGGTCCCATCGGACCGCCCACCTCGTAGGGTCGCCATTCATGGCGACCTTGAAAGGCACCACGCCAGATGCCTTTTGCTTTCATCCCTTCAGGGTGAAACCACAAGTCATTTCCACCTCAGACCTGCTGACCTTATGCGCTTCGGTACACGGCGACGGGCGGTAGCGTGCCCCTAATCAGGAGATTTTGCTATGGACAGTCAGTCAGCCGCGCTTCTGCGTCGCCTCAACCCGTTCTGCGCTCAGGCGCTCGAAGCCGCCGCCTCGCTGTGTCAGACCCGCGCGCACGCTGAAATCCAGCCTGAACACTGGCTGCTCAAGCTGCTGGAACAGGGCGAGGGCGACATTACCGTAATTGCGCGCCGCTACGAGTGGGATATGGATGCCATCTGGCAGGATTTGCTGGCGTTTCTCGACCGCCAGCCGCGTGCGGTGCGCGGGCGTCCGCAGCTTTCGTCCTCATTAGAAGCGCTGTTAAAGCAGGCGTGGCTGATGGCCTCCGCATCTGATAACAATCTGCAAATCCGCAGCATCCATCTGTTGATGGCACTGGCCGAACAGCCGTCGCTGGTGCGCTGTGAAGGACTGTGGCCGCTGCTGAGCCTGCGCATCAGCCAGCTCGAGCGTTTACAGACGATGCTCGAAGCACAGTCCGACGAGCGTGCGGAAGCCGAGCAGCCAGAGATGCCGGTCAACACTATCCAACAAGCTCCCATAGGCGAAACCAAAACTCCGACCGCCGAAGCCCTTGCCCGCTTCACCCGCGACGTTACCAGTGACGCGCGCAGCGGCAAAATCGACCCGGTGTTTGGCCGCGACAACGAAATCCGCCAGATGGTGGATATCCTGTCGCGCCGCCGCAAGAACAACCCGATTCTGGTCGGCGAGCCGGGCGTTGGCAAAACCGCGCTGGTGGAAGGGCTGGCGCTGCGCATTGCCGAAGGCAACGTGCCAGATAGCCTGAAAACGGTAAGCGTCCACACGCTGGACCTCGGCATGCTGCAGGCGGGCGCGGGCGTGAAGGGCGAGTTCGAGCAGCGCCTCAAAAACATCATCACCGAGGTGCAGAACGCGCCGCATCCAGTGCTGCTGTTTATCGACGAGGCGCACACCATCATCGGCGCGGGCAACGCAGCGGGCGGCGCGGATGCGGCCAACCTGCTGAAACCGGCGCTGGCGCGCGGCGAGCTGCGCACCATCGCGGCCACCACCTGGAGCGAATACAAGCAGTACTTTGAGAAGGACGCCGCGCTGGAGCGACGCTTCCAGATGGTGAAGGTGGACGAGCCGGACGACGACACCGCGTGCCTGATGCTGCGCGGCCTCAAGTCGCGCTACGCCGACCATCACGGCGTGCACATCACCGATGCGGCAGTGCGCGCCGCCGTCACGCTGTCGCGCCGCTACCTCACCGGCCGCCAGCTGCCGGACAAGGCGGTTGACCTGCTCGACACCGCCGCCGCGCGCGTGCGCATGAGTCAGGACACGGTGCCGGAAGCCATCACGCGACTCAGAGCGAAACTGGACGCGCTGAACATCGAGCAGCGCACCATCCTCGACGACGAAGCGCTGGGCGGCGCGGTTTCGCAGGAGCGGCTGGCAGAAATCGCCGGCCTGATTGCGGTAACCGATGAAGAGCTGGAGGCGCTGGAGCAGCGCTACGGCATCGTGCAGTCGCTGATGCAAGAGCTGCTGGAAGGCCGCAAAGACGCCAGCCAGCGCAGCGCCATCGCACAGCTCCAGACCGATCTGGACGCGCTGCAGCCCGGCGATCCGCTGCTCACCGCCGACGTCGACGCGCGCATCGTGGCGGGCGTGATTGCCGACTGGACCGGCGTACCGCTCTCTTCATTAATGAAGGACGAGCAGGCCGAACTGCTGACGCTGGAAAACCAGCTCGCCACGCGCGTGGTCGGGCAGGATGCAGCGCTCAATGCCATCGCCCAGCGCCTGCGCGCCTCGAAAACTGGACTGACTGCGGAAAACGGTCCGCAGGGCGTGTTCCTGCTGGTCGGCACCAGCGGCACCGGCAAAACCGAAACTGCGCTGGCGCTGGCCGATTTGCTGTACGGCGGCGAGAAGTCGTTAATCACCATCAACCTCAGCGAATACCAGGAAGCGCACACCGTTTCCCAGCTCAAAGGCTCGCCGCCGGGCTACGTCGGCTACGGCCAGGGCGGAATTCTCACCGAAGCGGTGCGCAAGCGCCCGTACAGCGTGGTGCTGCTCGACGAAGTGGAAAAAGCGCACCGCGACGTGATTAACCTGTTTTATCAGGTGTTTGACCGTGGCTTTATGCGCGACGGCGAAGGGCGCGAAATCGACTTCCGCAACACAGTAATTCTGATGACATCCAACCTCGGCAGCGACGCGCTGATGCAGCTGCTGGAAGAAATGCCCAAAGCAGCCGAATCCGACCTGCAGGAGTGCCTGCGCCCAATCCTGCGCGACCACTTCCAGCCGGCGCTGCTGGCCCGTTTCCAGACGGTGATTTACCGCCCGCTGGCGCGCGACGCGATGCGCATCATCGTGGAGATGAAGCTCAGCCAGGTGAGCCAGCGGCTGCAACGGCATTACGGCATCCGCACCACTATCGGCGACGGCCTGTGTGACATGCTCACCGACGCATGCCTGCTGCCGGACACCGGCGCGCGCAACGTCGACAGCCTGCTCAATCAGCAGATCCTGCCGGTGCTGAGCCAGATGATTCTGCAGCACCGCGCCAGCGGCACCTTAGGCAACAGCCTGACGCTGGACACCAATGATGAAGGTGAAGTGACCTTTACGTTCTGAATGATCGACGGTTCCTGCCTGCGGCATTTAAAAGGATTTAACCATGACAGATACGGCCATTACCCTGTTCAGCCACAGCCATCACCGGCTGAAGGTCACGGGCAGCGCCTCACCGCTCGACGTGCTGAGCTTCGAAGGCGAGGAGTCGCTGAGCGCGCCCTTCAGCTGGAAAATTATCTTTACCAGCACTGACAAGCACATCAGCCGCGAAGCGATGCTGATGAAAACCGCCTCGCTGACGTTGCAGGCCTCGCCGCAGAGCCTCAGCGACTTACTGAAAAAAAATGAACCGCTGCGCGTAGTGCAGGGGGTGGTCACCGGCTTCGATACGCTCGGCGTGTCGGCAGATGAGGCGCGCTACGCCATCACGCTGCAGCCGCGTCTGGCGCTGCTGGCGCGCACCCGGCAGAACGCCATCTGGCAGGATGCGTCGGTGCCGCAGATTGTCGAATCCATCCTGCGCGACCGCCACAGCATGCGCGGGCAGGACTTCGTGTTTAACCTCAGCCGCGACTACCCGAAGCGCGAGCAGGTGATGCAGTTTGACGAAGACGACCTGCGCTTCGTATCGCGCCTGCTGGCGGAAGTGGGCATCTGGTTCCGCTTCACCACCGACACGCGCCTCAACATTGACGTGGTGGAATTTTACGACGGCCCGCAGGGCTACCAGACCGGCCTGACGCTGCCCGCCGTGCCGCCGTCCGGCCTGCACGACAGCGGCGTGGAGTCGGTGTGGGCAATGGAAAGCCGCTTCCGGGTGGTGGAGAAAACCGTCAGCACCCGCGACTACAACTATCGCGACGCCACCGCCGACATGAACGCGCAGGCCGACGTCACCGGCGGCGACGACACCACCTGTGGCGAAGCCTACCACTGGGCGGATAACTACCTGCAGGCGGGCGAGGCGTACAGTGCGACTCCCGCCACCGAAAGCGGCGCGTTCTACGCCCGATTGCGCCACGAGCGCTACCTCAACGGGCAGACGCGGCTCAGCGCCAAATCCAGCTGTGCCTCGCTGATGCCCGGCGTGGTGGTGCGCGCCAGCGGCGGCGACAACGTTGCTGAAGTATTTCGCAGCGGCGTGGTTATCACCTCGCTGCTGTGCCGCGCGGCGCGCGACAGCAGCATGGAAACCGCCTTCCACGGCATCCCGGCGGGAGGCCGCTACGGCTACCGCCCGGAACCGGCGCCGCGCCCCGTGATGGCCGGCACCCTGCCGGCGCGCATCACCAGCACCACCACAAATGATACCTACGGCCACATTGACCGCGACGGGCGCTATCGCGTCAGCATGCTGTTTGACCGCGCGGGCTGGGAAAGCGGGCATGAAAGCCTGTGGGTGCGCCAGTCGCGCCCGTTCGCCGGCGACACCTACGGCCTGCACCTGCCGCTGCTGGCGGGCACCGAGGTGGCGATTGGCTTCGAGCACGGCAACCCGGACCGCCCGTACATCGCGGGCGTGCTGCATGATTCATCCCATGCGGACCACGTCACCATCCGCAACTACAGGCGCAACGTGCTGCGCACGCCGTCGAACAACAAGCTGCGCCTCGACGACACGCGTGGCCAGGAGCACATCAAGCTCAGCACCGAATACGGCGGTAAAAGTCAGCTCAACCTCGGTCATCTGGTGGATGGTGAAAGGCAGGCTCGCGGTGAAGGCTTCGAGCTGCGCACCGACAGCTGGGGCGCCATTCGCGCGAACAAAGGGCTGTTTATCAGCGCGGACGGGCAGGCAGGTGCGCGGGGTAAGCAGAAGGAGATGCAGCCGGTGCTGTCGCGCCTGTCCGCCGCGCTGACGGAAATGCAGTCGCTGGCGGCCAGCGCGCAGCAGGCACAGGCGCTGGCGGCGGACGTGGCGCGTCAGCAGGCGCTGCTGCAGAAAAAGATAGAAGGCATGCAGCAGGAAGTGCTGCTGGGCAGCGCGCCGCAGGGCGTGGCGCTGGTGAGCGGCGGGGATATGCAGCTGTCGGCGCAGGATAACCTGACGCTGACCGCCGGAAAGCAGATGGACCTCGGCGCGCAGAAGGACTTCACCGTCGCGGCAGGCAAACAAATCAGCCTGTACAGCCGCGAGGGCGCGAAGCTGTTCACATCCCGGGGCGATATCGACGTGCAGGCGCAGGGCGGAAACGTGACGACCTGGTCAACGCAGGACACGCATATTTCGAGCGGCAGGAAGCTGGTCGTGACGGCGCAGGATGAGCTGACGCTGATTTGTGGCGGCGGGTATATAAAGCTGAAAGGGGGCAACGTGGAGATTGGCGGGCCGGGCAAGCTGCTGGTTGAAAATGCGGGCATAAGTAAAGCTGGTGCAGCGAATATGGAAGGTGTGATGAAGTCATTTTCACCAGAAACTTTTGATGAGAAGTTTGTCGTCACAAATGCGTTAACAGGTCATCCGATAGCCAACCTGCCTTACCGCATTACCATGCCGGGAGGAAAAGTGATTGAGGGAGTTACTTCTGCTTCTGGCGAGACGGAATTGGCTCAATCTGAAATTGTTGACGACATGATCCTGACATTTAATCCGACATCAAAATAACATTGGGGTATTACAATGGATAATACTGAAAGTAAAACCATGAGCAGAAGAAAAAAAATAATATTGTCTGTATTAACTTTCCTTGTAGTTGTGATGATAGTTATCTGGAGCTTTATTTTACCAATGATACCTACTGTAGGTGGAAGCTTTGGTTACGGCTTTCCAAGTGGTTCAGGTGGCCGTGCTATCAGGAGTGTTGAGATCGATGTTGACCCGCAGATTGTCTATCGCATAGATAATCATCGTTTTTTCACCTTTGAAAATTATGTGAGTTGCAGTAGTGGTGGATTCGTATACTACAATGACACAAAGAGAAAAATTAAGAAGCTCGCTGGAATAGAGGGTAGTGACAAAAAACTTCAAAATGAGGTATCTATCAGTGAGCGTAATGATGTTTTATCTTTTATTGGTAAATTCATCTACTCTGCTGGAGATGATGTCATTGCATATCCTACTAGAAATGTTAACTATAAGTATGGTAACTCTACTCACTTTATATCTTTTAGAAATGTTAATAACCCCTCGAAAAACTCCCGGATGGAGGTTGCTGGTCCAAATATTTCCATCATAGTTAAGGATGATTCCGTACTTACTAAAATAAGTGCTTTGAGTAAGTTTTACTACAGTCATAACGCACCGTTAAATTCAACTAGTTATGGTTTTATTAATGATGAAGATTTAGTGTTAAACAGCACGTCAATAGATGACCGTTTTCATTGTAATGAAAGTATCAAGCCTAGAAAAATAAAGTACATTTCAAACTGACAGGAAGTTCACTGATATGAAAAATGGAAAAGAACCAACCCGAGATGCTGCTTGTTTTTTTAGTGATAACGGGACACCTCAATTTCGAAGTAGTCTTTCGCCGAAAAGCGTTCAGGTTAGGGCTGAATGTAAACACCCTCCTCATTACCCAGGGGTTATTATTTTTGTTCATGGTGTAAACTCAACTGGAGAATGGTATTCTTCCGCAGAAGAGAACTTATGTAATGGGTTAAATATTCGTTTGGGCTTAGCGAAGACACTATATGAGTTAAAGTCAAATATATATAATTGTGACGACTCAAAAGATTTTGATAATTATAAGAAAGACCGTGTATTGCTTAATGCCAAAGAAGCTAACTCGCCAGTAATCCGTTTTTATTGGGGTTATCGTTCAGCTGATGGAGAGGAGGACACTTATCAAATACCTCTGGTTAATAAGCAAAGTGAAGATTATCATCACCTTAAAAATCAAGGTGTTTCTCCAGAAGCATTACGGGGGAAAGGCCCATGGTTCTGGGGTGGGGGGCCGTTCCAAAATGGAACAACCAATCTATTTTCACTCTGGAGTGGTCAGGGTTTCAATGAATACATCCGCTTTGTTAATCATAAGGTACAAACATTTGCTCCAGATTTTGACCGCCTGTTAACAACTGCACCGCCACGAAAATATTATGCGCATGCGGCCAAGCGCCTAGCTGATTTAATTGATTCAATTCGGGAAAAGTATCCACAAGACACTGTTAGCGTAATATCTCATAGCCAGGGGACCATGATAGCTCTGGCTGCAACGACACTGTCGAAGAAAGCACCGGATAGCCTTTTCATCCTTAATTCACCTTATGGAATGAAGTCAAAAGTTACAGATTATTTTTCTACGCCCAGTAATGAGATAGTTTCAGATAGGGCGAGAGAGCAAACTCTTGAAGCAATTATAAAAAAAATAGCTGATCGGGCTACTTTCCTTCCTCCTGATAAATATAGCAAGTTGTTTGTTGGGAAATCTGATGATAATAAACCCTGGACACCAAAAATATCTATTACATTAGCATCAGGAAAGCAGATACCTGAAAGGGATAACCATGGCAGGCTCTATATATACTGTAATCCACACGACAGGGTTATGGGGTCATCTCCTCTGTTGAGCCTTGGTTGGCAGGGATTGCCTAATAGTGGAGAGGATCAACAACCTCATAAATTAATTACAAATTATAAAGGCCATTTGTTTCAAAGAATGATGGCGCGTTCTACCTCATGTGGTTCAGAACCTAACGCCAAAACGGCTTTCTGGCCACTGCCTGATGGTAAGCCGTTTTGGGATGATAACGGTGATTTATTTACTTACAATGAGCCTGATAAACAGACTTTAGATATTAATGCTGAAGAAGTCCCTGAACCAATTCTCGCACATGAAATGGTTGATTTTGATAAGATACGGCCCGGGAATGGTAAAAAATGGGATGAAAGCCCTGCATCCCGCGAAGGATTTGGGTGGGGGCAGTTTCACGAAAGTGAAAATAATGAACAACAAAAAGTGATGGTGCCAAATGATGATACTTTTGATAATTTTGTAGTTTTATATCCAAGAAATAAATTGCCAACCGGAAAATACCAATCATCTGGTCAGGATTATCCTAAAGCCAAACCTGTGATGCGTGAGGAAACTGATGAAGAACGTCGCATCCGAGTCGGCGCTTATATTTCGCAGCCAACCGATCACAGTACCTTACCTAATAGTCCTGACTTTATGCGACGGGTTGTTGCCTATGATTTGCCTATTGGTTTTTGTGATGCCACATGGGATAAGGATTTCATGGCAAAGTTACGTGATGTAGCTGATTGGACTAAAGGATATGACTCATATTTTGAAAAGGGTGAGCTAAATATTCCCAATATCCCCCCGGAGATATCTACCGAAGTCATTCCTGAAGATGAATTACAAAGAAAAAAAGCTGAATGGGATCTTATTAATAAAGAAAAAATTAGTATGTGATTAATTATAACATCTATCTCGCCACATTAAAAATATCAATGATTTTTAAATTTAATTAGGCCGAGTCTTGTTAAATGTGTCTGTATTCTTCAGTGTGACATAGGCTGGATATTTAAAGGCTTGTTAGGAGTAAGTTAATGGCAGGGGTATACGCATTAATTTTCTGGGGCGCGATTGGTTGCACAATTTCAGGGTTATTTCTTACATTGCTTGTGACAGTAAGTCCTGGTAAGGGATATAAAGTAATAAGATTTTTTATAATGTGAATTTTAACAACCCTATGCTTGATGTTTATCGCATACTATTATTGGCAATACTCACTTCATCTTACTCCTTTTGGTTGAGTATCTTACGTTATCGAAGTTAACTTTATAGCTAGCTGGTTTTATGGAGGGGGGATGCTTGGGTTTGTTTATCTGATAATGTTTTTATATGCAATTTTATCTAGCTGTATCATTGCGTTAATATATTGGATTCTTTCTGAGAGGGCTTATTTCAGTGTTTTAATAGTATGGTTTTTGTCGGTTATCTTCTCTTTCTTTTTTTTGGGCCTTCTCGAATATTATGGCATTCCAATAATTCGATAACCCATTTGAAATGAAAACCTTACTTACCCTTCGTTGGTTTTTTTAATGGGGCTTAATAATTTCGCATGGACAGTTATATTAAATTAGTCACCCACTCGTTCAGTAAATAAAGTATAGGTCATAATAATGGGCAAATTAGCAGTCGTCCTGGGAGATTCTACGTCCCACGGTGGCAAAGTCACATCTGCATCATCTACTTTCGATATTCAGGGGAAAAATGCCGCCCTGCTGCATGATACGGTGTCCTGCCCATTACATGGCACTAACCGTATTATCGAATGCGATATTGCATCTTATGAAGAAAATGGACGTGGGATCGTTATACATGGCTGCAAAACGAAATGTGGCTCGGTGGTTATCGCAACCCTGCCGGATATGGAGATCGGCTAATGGGATGGTCAGTACCGGAAGTGCCTGAGCGGACACCCGCCAGCGCATGTTCCCCGTGGATCTGTTTTTTTATTATTTTCTTTTGCGTATTAATCAGTGTTGCCTGGCTTTTGTTTTCTGGTTCAGTGGAAGATCGGTCTTCTCTCTCATCCGGAGCCTGGCTCCCGCTGGCCGCGACGATGCTGGTAAGTTCGATGGCAATCCTCACCCTGTATTTATTAGGGTGGGAAGTTCAGGCTCTGAAGGCATTTTACTGGAACAGCTGGCGACAGAATTTACATGCCGCCTGGCAGCAGCATGCCCATCAGCACCTGTGCGTTGTTAATCAGAGAAATTTAATGGTGAACTCTGATTTTGTCCCTCAGCTGACAGGTCTGGTCGCTAAAAATGACGCTATTGATAAATCCACCACATTGCTTGCAGGTGAAGCACTCATCCCCGGAATTTCACGCTTTGAGCAGCTTAGCCAGGCACTGCTCAAGCAGATAGCACCATCGTTAGCAAACTGGTATCCCAGCGGCGCACTAACTGTTGTTATTCAGACGTCTGCCGCATCACTGAAGCAGGAAAAGCAGCGTGTTGCGTCACTGTGGAAACAGCTTGCACTGCCGTGGACGCCCACCTTCCATGTGTTACCCGCCGAATTTGCTTTCGAATTCTGGAATAACCAGTTGCTGGCATCGCACAACCCGGTACTGATTCTGGCAATACATTATCGTCAGGTAAATGAAACCCTGGCTGAATTTGCCAGCGCACTATTACTCGCGCCTCCCTTACTGCTTTCTGCTGCTCAGCAACGAGAAGCCGTAAAGGTATTTCGGGCCATGCCGCTGCAAACCAGTGAACTCTCAGCCGAGCTAAAAGAGCTGAAAGAGATGAACCAGCAACCATCTGCATCTGTTGGGATGGTGTGGTTCAGCGGACTCACCGCCCCTCAGCGTCAGCAACTGACATCTGCCGTATTTGAGCTGCCGCTGTCTCTGCGCAGTTCAGCACCGATGGCGGGGCTCATTGATTTTGATGAAGGCTGCGATCGTTACGGCCACCTTGCAGGCTGGCTGATGTCCGTTGCGGCAATTGAAGCCGTCAATTACGACATGGGTAGCCAGTGGCTGGTGTGGGCCGATGATAAACAGGCCTGGACGATGGTGGCAGGCAGGCAAATGCCGCTGATGAACACTTCCCCCGAACGGGCGCAGGCTGCGCCTTTCCCTGCCGGTGGAATGATGCTGGCGGTGCTGCTTAATACTCTTCTTATCTGGTCTTTAGGTTTTGCCTTCCCGGTCTGGTTATTTTCGTGGTGGGGAACGATCACTTTACTGGCCGTACTTGGCGTGACCTTACCGGGTCTGGCATTCGCGTTACGAAAGGTGGTGGCCAGCGCGCTGCTGCCGGGATTTTTCCGTGCTGCCGGTGAGCATGAAAGGAATAAAAAATAATGAATAACTTCTTTCGTCTGCTGGGGTACGGGCTCGTTGCCGTGTCCGTTTTACTGCTTTTTTTATTCCTGCTATCCCAGCTAAAAGCCTTACCCGTTGAAGCAACCACCCGTCAGTTCTGGTTACCGTTGACGGGATTTGTTTTTCTCGCGTGCCTGATATGTACGGTGATTTTCTTCTTATTCAGTCCGTTGAATGCGGGCGTCCCGGTCAGGCCATCGGGTGACAAAAAAGAAGATATGCCTGCCTCTGCCACTGCTTCCACATGCCTGGCGAGCGATATGAGCAACTATCTTCGCTCACGCTACAACCTCTTCTGGCGCAGCAAAGTTCGTCTGCTTCTGGTGGTCGGCGACGACGCCGCGATCAGCCAGCTTGTACCGGGACTTGGCAAAAATGTGTGGATGGAGGGTAACCGTACGGTTCTTATTTACGGTGGTAGCCTCGATGCTCAGTTAGATAACGAAAAATACGCCGCGCTGCGCAAGCTGCGCCGCAGCCGTCCGCTGGACGGCATTGTGCTGGTTCAGGATTCAAATTCCACCCTGATACCACAAAAAAGCGATGCAGCGATGCGCTCGCTGGAGAAGATTGCCACCGCGCTGCGCTGGCGTGCGCCGGTGTGGATCTGGCAGCTTGATCACAGTGACTGGCCGCAGCCAGAACGTGAAAGCAACGCGGTAGGCTCTGTATTTCCAGCAAAAGCGCTACCGGAGAATATTATTCAACAGCTCGAAAGCCTGGTTGCTCCGTTACGTGAACGCGGTCTGGCTCAGGTGGAAGATAACATCAGCCACGACTGGCTGCTGCGTCTGTCGCAGCAGCTTGCCAGCGGTGAAAGTCAGGCCTGGCAGCAGCGCTTAGCGCCGTGGCTGGACCCGGCGCGTCGCAGTTTACTGCGTGGTCTGATGTTCAGCCTGCCGGAAGCAAAGCCTGCGCTGGACAGCGTGCATCCTCACGCATTATCCGACAGTGCGATCTGGCAGGGTATCGCGTCAGACCACGCCAGAGGTCGTCGTACCGGGCTGCCGTGGGAACAAACGCTGGCCTGGTCGATGATGAGCCTGATGCTGCTCGGCGGCGCGGGCATGCTGGCCTCCTCATTGTTCAACCGCCATCAGATTGTCAGCGCGGCGGATAAAGCTGAGGTACTGGTGAATTCAGCGAAGATTGATGATGCTCAGCTCATTGCGCTGCACGGCCTGCGTAACGATCTCGGTCAGCAGCAGCACTGGCTGGAGCACGGCGCGCCCTGGTATCAGCGCTTCGGCATTAACCACACGCAGCAGTTGCATGATGCGTTGCTGCCGTGGTACGGCGTTGCTGCACAGCGGCTGATCCACGAACCGGCGCGCATCGCGCTGGAAGAGAAGCTGACCTATCTGGCCAGCCTTCCCGCCGCCAGCCCACTGCGCGCCACGCTGGCGCAGCCGGGGTATAAGCAGTTAAAGGCCTGGCTGATGATGGCGCGCCCGGAGCGTGCCGAACCGGCGTTTTATGCGCAGACCATGGCGACCGTTCAGCCGGAATATCCAGGCATTTCAACGTCGTTGTGGCAGACGCTGGCCCCGGATTTGTGGGCATTCTATGCCGCGTCGTTGCCGTCGCAGCCGGGCTGGCGCATCAAACCCAATGCGTCGCTGCTGAGTCAGGTACGTCAGGTGCTGCTGCTGCAGACCGGCCAGCGCAACGCCGAGATGACGCTGTATCAGAACGTCCTGCGCGACGTGCGCCGCAACTACACCGACCTGACGCTGGAAGATATGACGCCGGGCACCGATATGCGCCGGCTGTTCAGCAGTGACGACAGAGTTCCGGGCGTGTTTACTCGCCAGGCGTGGGAAGGTGGCGTGCGCCAGGAGATTGAGAAAGCGGCCAACACCCGGCGCGATGAAATCGACTGGGTGCTCAGCGACAGCCGCAGCGCGGTGCCGCAGGAGATTTCCCCGGAGGCGCTGAAGGCGCGGTTAACTGAGCGCTATTTCAGGGACTTCGCCTCCAGCTGGCTGAATTTCCTCAACGGTATCAGGCTCAATCCGGCACAGAACATTGCTAACGTTACGGACCAGCTGACGCTGATGAGCGACGTGCGCCAGTCACCGCTGATTGCACTGATGAACACGCTGGCGTGGCAGGGCCAGACCGGCCAGCAGCGCGAGGCGCTCTCCGATACGCTGATTAACTCGGCCAAAGACCTGATCGGCCAGAAAGACAAGCCGGTTATCAGCCAGAAAGCCACCGGCCCTGAAGGGCCGCTGGATGTCACCTTCGGCCCGCTGCTGGCGCTGACCGGCAAAAACAGCGGCTCGCAGCTGATGGCCGCCGACAGCAGCCTGACGCTGCAAACCTACTTAACCCGCATCACCCGTGTGCGCTTACGTCTGCAGCAGGTCGCCGCCGCGCCCGATCCGCAGGAGATGCTGCAAACGCTGGCGCAGACGGTGTTTCAGGGCAAAAGTGTCGATCTGACCGATACCCAGCAGTACGGCAGCCTGATGGCGGCGAGCCTCGGCGAAGAGTGGAGCGGCTTTGGCCAGACGATGTTCGTGCAGCCGCTGACGCAGGCGTGGGAAACCATCCTGCAGCCGTCGGCGGTGAGCCTGAACGCGCAGTGGCAGCGCTCCATCGTGGAAAACTGGCGCACCGCGTTTGACGGACGCTATCCGTTCGCGGCGGGACAAAGTGACGCGTCACTGCCGATGCTGGCGGAGTTTATCCGCCGCGATGCCGGGCGTATTGACAGCTTCCTCAGCAGCCGCCTCGGTGGCGTACTACAGAAAGAGGGCAGCAGCTGGGTGCCGGATGCGGCACACAGTCAGGGACTGACCTTTAATCCCGCTTTCCTTAAGGCGGTCAATCAGCTGCGCGAGCTCTCCGATATTCTGTTTACCGATGGCACCCAGGGCATCAGCTTTGAACTGCAGGGGCGCGCTGCGCCGGAGGTGATTGAAACCCAGCTGATGCTCGACGGCCAGCCGCTGCGCTACTTCAACCAGATGGCGACGTGGCAGGCGATGCGCTGGCCGGGCGACAGCCTGAAGCCGGGTACGTTGCTGACCTGGACCGGTGTGAAAAGCAGTGCACAGATTTACGGCGATTATCCTGGCACCTGGGGCTTTATCCGCTTGCTGGAGCAGGCAAAACGTGAACGTCTCGATCGCAGCCGCTGGCTGCTGAGCTTTACCACGCCGGATAAGCGCACGCTAACGTGGGTGCTGCGCACGCAGATGCGCGACGGCCCGCTGGCGCTGCTGCGTCTGCGGGGCTTTACGCTGCCAACGGAGATTTTCAGCGTGGATGCGGCCAGCGCTTCCGAGGCGATGGCCTCGCGCGAAGCGGTTATGGATGACGTCAGTACTGACATGGAGGGAGCAGAATAATGAGCGCAATGACCGAACTGGTTCTTGCCTGCGGCGTGGATGCGTCCACGCTGAGAACCGATGCACAACAGCGTCGCAGCGACTGGGCGCGCTGGCTGGAACCCATCAGTAAAGCGTTGCCCGCCGGAGACGATCCGGCGTATGACGATCAGTTTATGCAGATCCGCGAAGAGGTGAACAAGCTTTCCGGCTTTGATACCGACGCCATCGCCCGCCTGTCGGAATCGTTGCTGACAACCGTGAGCAAGGATATCCGGGTTATCACTTTTTACGCGTGGGCGCGCCTGCATCAGGACGGCGAGCAGGGGCTGGCGGAAGGGCTGGAACTGCTGGCCGCCGCGCTGCATAAGTTTGGTGGAAAGCTTCATCCACAACGCAGCCGCAGTCGGCAGGGCGCGCTGGCCTGGCTAGGCAGCGCCAGAATGCTCGACAGCCTGACGTTATGGCCGGAAGCCGATATCGCGCGGGTTTGCCGCATTAGCGGTGCATTGCTGCTGATTGAAGATGCACTCAATGAAGATGAACGCAACGGGCTTCAGCCGCTGTTGCGCGCGCTGGAGCTGCGTTTAGCTCAGAACGGGGGTGCCAGCGCGATGGTGCCACTCAACAGCCCGACACATACGGACGTGGATGATTCGTCGCTTGCTGAACTCGCGCCGGTTAACTCCGGTGAAACGTTGAAGGCACAGGCAAAGGTGTTGGCAAACTACCTGCGCGAGCAGCCCGGCGGCTGGCTTTCCGCCCACCATCTGATGAAAAGCGTACGTTGGGATACCATCCTCAATCTTCCCGCGCTTGGAACCGGCGGCAATACGCGTCTGCCGCCGCCAAAACCCGATCACCGTGCGCACCTTAAGCGCCTGTATCTGCAGCAAAGCTGGACGGAACTGCTGGAACTGACGGACTCGCTGTTTGCGCAGGCCATCAATCACGTGTGGTTCGATCTTCAGTGGTACGCCTGTGAAGCGCTGAATCGTCAGGACAAGGGCGCGGCGCTGGCGAACATTGTGCAGCAGGATTTGCATGGACTTTTATCAAGGCTGCCGGGACTGGAAACGCTCTCGTATTCAGACGGCACACCGTTTGCCGATGAGGTGACGCGCAACTGGATCGCGCAAAAAGTGATGAGCGACGTGGGCTTTGCGGAGAGCGACACGCTGGTTGCCGGACCTGACAACGACATCCTGTCCCTGGAAAACGAGGCGGTGGATAAAGCGGAATCGGAAAGCGTGGAAGCCGCACTGGCGTGGCTGCAGATGCGTCCGGGCACCAATAGTTTGCGAGATCAGTGGTTAATACGTCTGCTAATGGCGCGAGTGTGCGAGCAATTCGGTAAAAGTGAAATGGCGCTGTATCTGCTGGATGAACTCAATCAGCATGCCGGCGCACTGACGCTTGCGCAGTGGGAACCAACCTTATTATTCGAAGTGCGCGCCCGGCGGCTGAAGCTGCTGCGTGCCCGAGCCGCGCGCAGTGAAAGTGAACGCACGCGCATCCAGCCGGAAATGGACTCGCTGTTATCCGGCCTCATCACGCTTGACCCGGTCAGGGCCTCCATCCTCTGCAGCTGACTTCTGCTTTTTAACTTCCTGTTGCCTGACTGGTTCGGGCTGCACATTACTGATGTGAATACCATGGACGATTTAACCCTGCGTTATTACGACGCTGAAATGCGCTACCTGCAAGAAGCGGGCGAAGAGTTTGCCCGCGCCCATCCTGAACAGGCAGCGATGCTCAATCTCGACAAAGCTGGCGCGCGCGATCCCTACGTTGAACGACTGTTCGAAGGCTTTGCTTTTATGGTCGGTCGCCTGCGTGAAAAGCTCGACGACGACCTGCCAGAACTGACCGAAGGTCTGGTCAGCCTGTTGTGGCCGCACTATCTGCGCACCATTCCGTCCATGTCGGTGGTGGAATTCACGCCCGACTGGCGCGAGATGAAGGAGCCGATGCGGCTGGCACGCGGCTTTGAAGTAATCTCACGTCCGGTGGGTGAAAAAGGCACGCGCTGTCGCTACACCACCACACGCGACGTGCAGGTGCTGCCGCTGGCGCTGGAGTCGGCAAAATTAACCACCGATGCCGCCGGACGTTCAGTTGTTCGCCTGCGCTTTAACGGCGGTGCGCTGGCCGACTGGAGCCGTATCGACGTCAGCCGCATTCCGCTCTATCTCAACGCCGATGCGCCGCTGGCCTGTGCGCTGCACGAAGCATTAACGCTTAACGTCGCCAGCATCGCACTGCGTTTGCCGGGCGAAACCGACAGCCGCCGCTTCGACGGGCACTTCAGCGCGCAGGGCTTCAGCGAGGAAGATCGGCTGTGGCCGGGCGATGAGGGCAGCTTTAGCGGCTATCAGCTGCTGCTGGAATACTTCACCTTCCGCGAGAAGTTTATGGCGGTGAATCTGCGCGGTCTGGAGCAGGTGGCGCTGCCCGCATCGCTGCCGTGGTTTGAACTCGATGTGGTGCTGGCACAGCGCTGGGAGCATGATTTTCAGTTCAGCGAAAAACATCTGCGCCTCAACGCCGTGCCGGTGATTAATCTGTTCGCGATGGAATCCGATCCGCTGATGATCAACGGATTACAGACCGAATACATGCTGCGCCCGATGCGCGTGCAGGACGGTCACACCGAAATCTACTCGGTGGATTCGGTGATCTGCTCGAAAAATCAGCCTTACGTGCCATTCAGCAGCTTCCGCCACAAAGGCGGCATGCTGCGTCATGAAGCGCCGGAGCATTACTTCCACACGCGCGTGCGGCGCGGGCCGTCCGGGCTGCACGAAACCTGGATGATCCTCGGCGGCGAAGCCTTTGATAATCACAGCCTGCCGGAAAACGAAAGCCTGTCGGTGAGCGTCACCGGCACCAACGGCCAGCTGCCGCGTCGCGCGCTGCAGAGCACGCTGCTGGATACCGCCGTGAGCAGCACCGACGTGGCGATGCAGGTGCGCAACCTGTGCGCGCCGACGCTGCCGTGTTACCCGCCCAATCGTGACCGCTTCCACTGGCGCGTGCTGAGCCATCTCGGTTCGAGTTTTCTGTGGATGATGGATAACGCCGAGGTGCTGCGCGGCACGCTGGCGCTGTACGACTGGACGCACAGCGAAATGAATCGCCGCCGCCTGGACGCCATCCTGCACGTCTGCCACAAAGAGACCGAACGCTTTGAGCAGGGTTATCTGCTGCGCGGCGTGCAGATCGAAATCACTCTCGACAGCAGCGGCTTTGCCGGCAGCGGCGATATCTGCCTGTTTGGCGAAATGCTCAGCCGCTTCTTCGCGTTGTATACCGATATCCACCTGTTTAACCGTCTGATTTTAATCCTGCAGCCAACCGGAGAGCGCCTCGAATGGGAAGAGAAGCACAATCGCCGCATCTCCGGCTGACGCCCCGGCTGGAGCAGGAGCTGACGCGGCTGAACTTTTACCGCCTCTGCCAGCTGATTGAACATCAGCATCGCGATAAGCCGCCGCTCGGCAGCACCAGCAAACCGCAGAACGATGCGGTGCGGCTACTGCCGCATCCCGGCATGGGGTTTCCGGCAGGTGAGCTGAAAGCGGTTGAATACAATGAAACTGATGCCGCTGCGCCGCCGGTGGTGCGCACCACGTTTTTGGGTTTATACGGCGTGGATTCGCCGCTGCCGGGAAGCTATATCGATGACATCACCCAACGCGACGAAGGGCATGAAGCGCTGCAGGGCTTTCTCGATATTTTTAACCACCGCATCCTGACGCAGTTTTATCGCATCTGGCGCAAATACTCGTATCCGGCAACTTTTGAAGCAGGCGGCGGCGACAGCACGTCGCAATCGCTGCTCGGGCTGGTGGGATTGGGCATTCCCGGCACCTGCAAGCATATCGCCACGCCGGTTTCACGCTTTCTGGCGCTACTCGGCGTCATGCGTCAGCCGGGCAGAACGGAAGAGGGCATTCGCGCGCTGGTGCGTTTGCTTGCGCCGAACACCTCGGTGACAGTGCAGCCGCACTGTCTGCGTCCGGTGCCGGTTAGTCATCCGCTGGAATGCGAGTTCGTACTGGATGGCAACGCGCCGCTCGGCGATGAAGCGATGGATGCCAACAGCCAGCTGCTGATTGAACTGCAAACCGCCTGCGCGGATGAGGCCACGCGCTGGCTGCCGGACGGCCAGCTGTATCAGGATTTTCTGGTGATGCTGCGGGTATATCTCGGCTGGCGCTACCGGGCGCGTATTCGATTGTGTCTGGAGACGCAGCTGCTGGCACCGCCGGAACTCGGCGATGCGCCGTTCTGGCTCGGCATGACCGGCGTGCTGGGCGCGGACGAAGCATGCAGCGACATCCCCCAAACTTTTACTACTGAACTGGGTTGCTATGCAGGCATGCGCCCGGTCAAACCCTGCGAGGAGCAGCGACGTGTCAGTTACCACTTCGATTAAATTTATGATTTGCAGCGCACTGTTGCTGCTTGGCGGCTGCGGTTTGCAGCAGAAAGTCACCGATGGATCCGTCGCGGCGTTTGACGCGATTTTCTACAAGCAGATTAAAATCCTGCAACTTGATTTCAGCGCGCGTGAAAGCCTCAACAGCGACAGCCGCGAGCATAATCCGCTGTCGCAGCCGGTGATGGTGCGCGTGTTCCAGCTCAGCGAGCGCAAAGCGTTTGACGGCGCGGTGTATCAGCAACTGACCGGCGATGCGGCGGACGTGCTCAAAGCCGAACTCCTCGCCGATCGCGATGTGGTGCTGACGCCGGGCGGCGACGTGTCGCTGAATATGCCGATGGAAAAAGAAGCTAAATTTGTCGCGGTAGTCGCGCTGTTCCAGCAGCCGGATATGGCGAAAAACAGCTGGCGGCTGGTGCTGGAGCGCAATGATTTGGATCCGGATAAAGCGCGCGTGATTGAGTTAAGCAGCAACAGCCTGCGCCTGATCAGCGAGGAAAAACCATGAGTGGCGGCAATCATCAACCTTCGCTGTATGAGCTGTTGAAAGGCAGCTTCGCGGGTGGGCTGGAGCTGGACCGAGTGAAGGAACAGGATCAGGTGATCCTCTCCGTGCTCGATAACATGCAGCGCATCCTCAATACTCGCGCCGGATCGCTGTCGCATATTCCCGATTACGGCCTGCCCGATATGACGCGTATCCTGCAGGGCATGCCCGGCACCGCACACCAGTTGATGCACACACTTTCCGGCGTGCTGCTGAAATATGAGCCGCGCCTGAAGCGCATTGATGTGGTGTTACTCGAACAGAGCATGCCCGGCGAGTTGCGCTATGCCATTGATGCCGAACTCAAAGAGGGCGGATTGGTGCGCTTCGGCACCGAATTTATGCCGGAAGGGCGCGTGATGATCCGCCATATGAAGCAGCAGCAGTATCTGGATGCCAGGGCATCTGTTTAATTTTTTTGCCTGATTAGGGCTTTTTGGAACACAGCAATGACTTCATCTCAACCTCGGTTTGTTAAAACCGGCGGCGATCCGCGTGCGTTTGCGGAATATGCTGCGCTGCGTCAGGAAATGCAGAAGCTGTCACATCCTGCGCGCCCGGATGTCGATTGGCCACATGTATCCGCGCTCTGTTTAACGCTGTTCGAAAAAAACGGCGTCGAATTACAAAGTGCCGTTTGGTACACGCTTTCGCGTGCGCACACGGCAGGAACGGCAGGTATGACGGAAGGCCTGGCGGTGCTGGTAGCATTGATTACCCGCGATTGGCCGACGTTATGGCCGCAGCCAGCGCACGCACGCATCGAACTGCTGGCAGGGCTGAGCCGTCGGTTGCAACAATTCCTGCGTACTCAAACGATAACCGAAGCAGACTTAACGGCGCTGAGCCAGGCGGCGCGCTTACTCAGCGAAGCCGGCGATCATCTGCAACGCCTTGAACTGCGTCAGCTTAGCCAGCTTGATCCGCTCCTGGACCGCATCCGCAGTGCGGTGGTAATGCTGGAACACTGCGAGGTATCAACGCCTGATGCCGTGGACAAGCTGCCTGAAGTCGTTCCGATTGACAAGCCCGCACTGGCGTTAACAAGTGCAGAAGTCAGCGGCTGGGTGTATGTTCCGTCTCCGGATGCGCCTGCACCCGATTTGTGGCGGCTGCGCCGTCGGGCGTTTATCAGTGGCGTGGGCGCAACGCTGCTGAGCGTGTCGCTTATCATCGCCGCCACTTATGTTGTTGAGCAAAATACTGAGAAGGGCTTACCGTTGCAGCAGGAATCACTGGCTTCGGTATCGCCAATCCCTGCGCCTCTGACACCGGAAAGGATTGCTGAACTGGAGGCTAATCCACCTGAATGGCTGAACAACGGTGCATGGCTGGAGCAAACACAGCAGCAACTAAACTGGCTGCAGGGCGCAGCGCCGGACTGGAATCTGCAGCACGGTAATGCGCTGGTGATGCAGGCCAGCCTGTTATTGCCTGATTCGGACGCTGTTAAAACGATGAGCGCGCGCTGGAACAAGCAACTCAAGGCGGCAGCCCTGCCTGCTGAGAAAATGCAGGGATGGCAGCAGGGCATGGAGCAGCTAAACATGTTGTCGCAGCGCCTGAACGGACTGGATGAGAAGCGCGGCAAATATCTGACGGTGAGCGAACTGAAAACGGCAGTCTATGATATGACGCAGGCGTTCAACGGAACGGTGCCACTGGAAGAAGAACTGCGCGTGTTGCAGCAATCAGGTGGTGACGTTCCACAACATCAATTAGCACAAGCGGAAATGCACTTGAAGCAGCTTATCGCCAGTTATCAAGAGGTGGCCACATCTTCAAGAGAGTAATATTGAGCAAAATCCGCGGGCTAATTTGCTTTTGCCAGCTGTTAAATTAGGCGGGGGTTCGAATCCCCCTCTCTGTAGAACAGGCAAAAAAAAGCCTGAACTTTCGTTCAGGCTCTTCTTTAGAATGTGGCGGTGAGAGGGGGATTCGAACCCCCGATACGTTGCCGTATACACACTTTCCAGGCGTGCTCCTTCAGCCACTCGGACACCTCACCACATTTTTTTGTCAACCGCGCTGGGTCAACGGGGCGCTACTATAGGGAGATCGCTGAAAAGGGTCAAGTGCTATTTTCTCCTTTTGTTCTATTCGCTTAAGCTCTGAGCGTATTGCCGTTAGCCTGTTCACAATGGCGATTCTGTCATCAAATCATTCCCTTTCTGTCACAAAAATGTCACCGCACTGTCGCAGACTTGTCCGCGGAAACATTTGGTTATATCTATGGATAAGGATGCTTATAAATGAAACAGATACCTCTCTTTACGGTTACGCTGCTGGCTTCGCTGATCGCGACATCAGCAGTGGCAGGAGATGCACAATATTCCCGCGCCGCTACCGGCGATGTCACCGAACACGGCGGCGCGCGTCGTCTCACTGGCGACCAGACCGAAGCGCTGAAAGCGTCATTAAGCAATAGCACGGCGAAAAACGTGATTCTACTGATTGGTGACGGCATGGGTGATTCGGAAATCACCGCCGCGCGTAATCAGGCGCGTGGTGCAGGCGGCTTTTTCCCCGGTATTGATGCGTTGCCGCTAACCGGTCAATACACGCACTATTCATTAGATAAGAAAACCCACAAGCCAAATTACGTGACGGATTCCGCCGCCTCAGCCACCGCGTGGGCCACCGGCACCAAATCCTATAACGGCGCAATTGGCGTCGACGTGAACGGCAAAGATCAGGTGACGATTCTTGAGCTGGCGAAAGCCGCCGGTAAAGCCACCGGCAACGTCTCCACTGCTGAACTGCAGGACGCCACGCCAGCTGCCCTGATTGCCCACGTCACCTCGCGCAAATGCTACGGCCCGGAGAAAACCAGCGAGTTGTGTCCGGCAAACGCGCTGGAGCAGGGCGGTAAAGGATCGATTACCGAGCAGATGCTGAAAACCCGTGCGGACGTTACGCTGGGCGGCGGCGCGAAATCTTTCGGCGAAACCGCCAAAGCCGGCGAGTATCAGGGCAAAACCCTGCGCGAACAGGCTCAGGCGCTGGGCTATCAGTGGATTGATAATCTGGATGGCATGAACGCCATTCAACAGGCCGACCAGAGCAAACCGGTGCTTGGCCTGTTCGCCGACGGCAATATGCCGGTGCGCTGGCAGGGACCGAAAGCCAGCTATCACGGCAACATTGATAAGCCGGTGGTGACCTGTGAAGTGAATAAAGAGCGTCCAGCTTCGGTACCGACGCTGGCGCAGATGACTAAAAAAGCTATCGACCTGTTGAGCACCAATGAGAAAGGCTTCTTCCTGCAGGTGGAAGGCGCGTCGATTGATAAGCAGGATCATGCGGCTAATCCATGCGGTCAGATTGGTGAAACCGTCGATCTGGATGAAGCGGTGCAGCAGGCGCTGGCGTTTGCACGCGAGCATGGCGACACGCTGGTGGTGGTGACCGCCGATCACGCGCACAGCAGCCAGATCGTGGAAAACGGCACCAAAGCACCGGGCCTGACGCAGGCGGTGAACACCAAAGATGGTGCAGTGATGACCATCAGTTACGGCAATTCAGAAGAGGATTCGCAGGAGCACACCGGCACGCAGGTGCGTATTGCAGCGTATGGCCCGCATGCAGCCAATGTGGTGGGCTTGACCGATCAGACCGATCTGTTCTTTACCCTGAAGGATGCGATGGGGTTGAAGTAACGGCGTTATTGGTGAGAAGGTCGCCATTAATGGCGACCCTACCTTACAAGCCGCGTTTTGCCATCAAGCGGGCTAAATCCACCAAACGGTTCGAGAAGCCCCATTCGTTATCGTACCAGGCAAGGATCTTCACCAGATTGCCGCCAATCACCAGCGTAGAAAGCCCATCAATAATCGATGAACGGGCATCGCCCTGATAATCGCTCGATACCAGCGGCTCATCGCTGTATCCGAGAATCCCCTTCAGCGGACCTTCTGCCGCCGCTTTAAAGGCGTCGTTCACCTCTTCTGCTGTCACATCGCGTTTCAGCGTCACGGTTAAATCCACAATCGAAACCACCGGCACCGGCACGCGCAGGGAATAGCCGGTCAATCGACCATCCAGCTCCGGAATCACCCGACCGAGCGCCTTCGCCGCACCGCTTGAGTAAGGCACAATCGACAGCGCCGCCGCTCGCGCACCGCGCAGATCTTTCTCTGGCTGGTCGTGTAGCACCTGGCTGTTGGTATAAGCATGCGTGGTGTTCATTAAACCGTGCTCGATTCCAAACGCCTGATGCAGCACCGCCGCCGCTGGCGCTAAGCCGTTGGTGGTGCAGCTGCCGTTACTCACAACAAAGTGCTGCTGCGGATCGTAACGCTGATCGTTGACGCCCAACACAATTGTCAGGTCATCGTTCTTGCCCGGCGCGGAGATAATCACGCGTTTCGCGCCACCGCTGGTGATGTGTACGGCGGCTTTGTCACGTTCGGTGAAGAAGCCGGTGGCTTCAATCACGATATCCACGCCGACATCGCGCCAGCGAATATTCGCCGGATCGCGCTCGCTGAACACCCGCACCGCTTTGCCATCAATGCGCAATTCGCCTTCGCCGGCTTCTACTTCCGCCGGTAATCGGCCGAGCAGGGAATCGTGCTTCAACAGATGCGCGAGAGTTTTACTGTCGGTGAGGTCGTTGATGGCGACGATTTCAATATCATCGCTGCCCAACGCTGCACGAAAAACGTTACGTCCGATACGGCCAAAGCCGTTAATGCCGATCTTAGTCATGGTTGACTCCTTTTCCGAAGATGCTGGAGTCACTCTAAGCCGACGACGCAGTGGCGTAAACGCCAAAAAAGGATCACTTTACGCCAATTTTCTGCAGTGAAAGCGTTGGCGATATTCGCCCGGCGTGAGATGCAGTTGGCGCTCAAAGCTGCGGCGTAAATTGATGCTGCTGCCGAAGCCGGTATGTTGCGCGATGCGATCCAGCGTGTCGTTGCTTTGCTCCAGCTTTTCACGCGCGGCGGCGAGGCGCGCTTCGGCCACATAACGTGCGGGCGGCGCGCCGGTTTCACGGGTGAACACGCGGGTGAAGTTGCGCGGGCTCATGGCAACGCGCTCCGCCAGCTTCTCCACCGACAGATCGTCGGCGAGGTTGGCACGGATCCAGCGCTGCAGTTCACCGATCGGGCCAATGCCGCTCGGCGTTTGCAGATGAAAACGGCTGAACTGCATCTGTCCGCCGGGACGACGCAGATACATCACCATATCCTGCGCGATATCGCGCGCCACGCTAAAGCCGAAATCCTCTTCCACCAGCGCCAATGTCAGGTCAAAACCCGAGCTGACGCCACCGGAGGTCCAGATCGGTCCGTCCTGAATAAATAGCGGGCCGCCTTCCACCTGAATCTCTGGATAGCGCGATTGCAAGGTATCGAGTAAGCGCCAGTGCGTGGTGGCACGGCGACCATCCAGCAATCCGGATTCCGCCAGCAGCATCGCGCCGCCACATACCGACACCACGCGTCGCGCCTGCGGAGCCGCCAGCTTAATGAAATCGACCACCATGTTGCCTTCTTCCGCGCTGTCGCCGCGTCCGGTGATCATGATGGTGTCCCACGCGCTGCGCGGATCGAGATCGGCCAGTTTAAGGTCGGCTAATAGATTGAGGCCGGATTGGCCGTGGATCACCTGATGTGATTGAGTGGTGGCGAGGCTAACGCGATAGCGTTGCTGATCAACGCCAGCCGGTAGATGCTGGTTGGCGCGCATCAGGATATCGGCGATACCCGCCGCTTCAAACAGCATGCCGCCGTCGGGCACAATAATCAGAAAGGTTTTCATGGCGTGAAATGGATTTATTGACGGAATAAGCCGGAGTGTCTCATGAGGCAGGGATTAACGCCATGCATACCAGGTCGCCATGAATGGCAACCCTACAAAATCGTAGGGTGCGCATTCATGCGCACCTGGTTAAATGGTCACCATAAATGGCGATCTTACGCTACGCCGATGCGCCACTGCTCGGGCGGCAACGTGCCGTTCACGGCGAAATCGCCGACGATGCGATCCTTATAGATGCGCGGATTGTGCGAAGAAAGGGTGCGCACGTTGCGCCAAAAGCGGTCAAGCGCCAGCGGTTTCAACGTGGCCGACGCACCCAGCGCATCAAACAGCGTCGAGCTGGCGTTGAGTAACAAATCGCTCACCACATTCAGCGACTGCGACACTTCCAGTTCGGCAATCGCCACCGCGTGGTTCTCGTGATCCTGATCGCCGCTGAAGTGGGCGTCATAGGCACGTTGCAGCGCGCTGGCGGCGTGCAGCACAATCGCGCCACTGCTGTAGGCCGCGCCACGCAGGCGTCCAACCACCTGCAAAATCTGCGCATCCTGCGCGGCACGCGGCGCATTACCGTTGCTGTATGTGCGCGTGCGTGAAGCCACCTGCTGCGCCACTTCGCCGCTCTGCGCGCGGCCTATGCCGGCCAGTGTCGCCAGATGAATCAGCTGATAAAACGCCGGTGAATACCTGAAATGAATCTCTTCATTGATGTCATCGGCGGCGATCGCCACGTTAGCGAAAATTGCCGTGCCGCTGGCGGTCAGGGTTTGGCCGAAGCCGTTCCAGTCGTCGAGCACCGTCACGCCTTCTGCGGTGCGGGAAACCGTCACCGATACACCTTTGCCGTTTTCATCGGTGATGCCGATATCAATCCAGTCAGAATAGAGCGAGCCGGTGGTGTAAAACTTGCGGCCATTAAGACGCCAGGATTCGCCGCTGCGCGCAATGTGCGTGGAGAATTCAGACTGGCGCGCATCGCCGGTTTCGCTCCATGCGGGCCCGACGATTTCGCCGCGTCCGAGCCGCGTCAGCCACTTGTCACGAAACGGGCTGCTGCCGCTGTTCAGCACGTTTTCCACAAAGCCGAGATGACCGCGAATCGATTGCACCAGATTGGAATCCGCCTCGCCGAGCTCAATCAGCAGTGCGAACAGCTCAGGCAGCGTCGCGCCCAAGCCGCCATGGCTCTCCGGCACGCGCAGTGCGGTGAAACCGCCTTGTTTCAGCCACGCAATTTGCTCCAGCGGCAGTTGACGCTGCAGCTCACGCTCAATCGCGCCCGCGTGTATTTTCTGGAACACCGGACGGAAACGCTCCGCCAGCTGTTCATAACGGGATGACGGGCCAGCTCCCCAACCTGATTCGATGTGCGACATGACGTTTCCCTCCAGCGTAGAAATTTTCATTACTATGTCATCGCCATCGGGCGCAAATTAATGCTTTTTCAGCGTAAGCTATTTCACCAAATAACTAATCGCTGCTTATTTCACTATATGGAACAAATAATTCAATTCTGCATATTCACTGCCACTATTGTTATTTGCCGCGTTTTATATCTGTGCTCTATTCAAACGCTACTCCGTGAGTTACCCATTAATTTCCAAAAAATATAATTTCAAGCGGAATAGATCCATGCGAAATCTGTTATTTGTCTTTAACCGGGAAATGTAGCGAAATGAAATATCTGTCTCTTCAGCGGTTATTCATGCCGATATTGGCGACAATAAGTGGTGCGTTGCCCTTAAGCGTCAGCGCGCAGAGCGATTCGCCCCGTTATAGCAACGGCACGCTGGTTTATCTGCATGAGCAGGAGCCACCTTGCTTGTGGGGCGGCTGGGTGCAGCAAGCTTATTTATCGCGTCAGGTTTTTGATTATCTGGTGAGTTATGACAACGGACAAATTCGTCCGTGGCTGGCTGCCAGCTGGAGTGAATCCGCCGATCGTAAAACCATTACGTTTCATTTACGCCACGACGTTAAATTTACCGATGGCGATGTATTTAATGCCGATGCGGTTATTGCGAATTATCCAGCGTGGCAAAAAGGAATAGGCTGGCACGGTTTTACCTATATGACCGGATTTACCAAGGTCGATGATTATACCGTGGCGCTGCATTTATCTGAGCCGAATCCCGAAATCTATAATGTACTGGCAAACGGTCATTACGGATTTCAATCGCCCGATTCGCTGGCGCATAACAGCAGCGAGCAGAAGTGCTTACGACCGGTCGGCACCGGACCGTGGAAAGTGGCGCGCTGGGTGCGCGGCGATGGCATCAGCTTTGTGCGCAATGACGACTATCGCTGGGCACCGCCAAACGCGTACCACAACGGCCCGGCGTATATCAAGCATCTGGAGTGGAAGTTTGTACCGGATGCCACCACGCGCTGGGGCGCACTGGTGAGCGGCGGCGCGGAGGTGATTTATCAGCCGCCATCCGCGCAGTGGCAGGCGCTGCAACGTCACTATCAAACGCTCTCTTACGTCGCCACGGGACGGCCGCAGGCGTTCTCCTTTAATGTGCAGCGCGGTCCGTTTACCGATCAGCGGGTGCGCCAGGCATTTGCTTACGCGCTGGACCGCAAGCAGATTGTCAAAACCGTGTTTAAAGGCGCAGTGCCGTATGAGGGCAACGGCTCGCTGAGTAAAAGCACACCGCTCTATCTGAATGTCGACGATCGCTATTCGCTCAATATCGCCAAAGCCAATCAGCTGCTGGATGACGCGGGCTGGACCGGACGCGATGCCGCCGGCTATCGCACCAAAGACGGTAAAACGCTGGATGCACGCTTACCGTTTATTCAGGCGATTATCGACCAGGAAGGCGCGTTGATGCTGCAGGCAGTGCAGGACCAGGTCAAACGCGTCGGCATTAAGCTGGATCTGATCCCGCTGACGCAAACCGAAGGCTTTGCCGGTGCACGTTCGCGTCCGGGAGATAAGGAAATCAGCTTTGGTTACTGGGTTTGGCCGTCACCCAACATCCTCGACATCGTCTACAACCATGCGCTCAACGGCGCGTTCAACGGCAACAACACCAGCTTTTTCAATAATCCTGAAGTTGAAGCGCAAATCCTTGATGCGCAGCGCGATCCCGATGCGCAACGCCGTCGGCAAAAGTTTGACCTGTTACAAAAGTGGTTTGACGATCAGGCGATTGCCATCGGTGGCTACAACTTCACCTACAACGTTGCCATCGCCAACAACCTACGCGGGCTTTGGCAGGATCAGGGCAACGGATTGCTGAACTTTAACGATGCTTACTTCGTGCAGGAGCAGCCATGAGTGAACTAACGTCATCGCCGCCGCAAAACAGCGCCGCCCATCTGGCAAACGTGGCCATGCCACGCAGCCGCACGGCGTTGTTGCTGCGGCGGATTTCACTGCGTATCGCCTCCGCGCTGTTCGTGCTGTGGGGCACCATCACCGTGACATTTTTGGTGCTGTCGGTGCTGCCAGGCGATCGCGCCACTATCCTGCTGAATATTACTTCCGGGCAGGTGATTGAACGCACGCCGGCTGAGCTGGCACCGATCAACGCGCAATACGGTTTTGATAAGCCGATTGTCGAGCAGTATCTGCACTATTTCTGGCGGCTGCTACACGCCGATTTTGGTTTCTCATTTGAGCTGCAGCGGCCGGTGGTGCACATCATCGCCGAGCAATTGCTGCCGACCTTTACGCTGGCGATTGCCGCGCTGCTGCTGGCGTGGATTATCGCCATTCCGTGGACGCTGCTCACCGCCGGTCGCAACCGTCGGCTGGCGGCGTTTGGTTCGGCGGTGGAAACCATCATGGCCGGATTGCCACAGTACTGGATTGGTATTCTGCTGCTGATCGTTTTCGCCATCGGCCTGCGCTGGTTCCCGGTGGTCGGCGGCACCAGCCTGCTCGGCACCGTGCTGCCCGCCATCACGCTGGCGATTCCGCTGGCGGGCTTTATTGGTCACGCCATTCGCGGCGAATTTGAACGCAGTATGCAGCAGCCGTTTGTGCTGTCGGCGCGGGCGCGCGGCATGAGTCTGGCAGGCGTGCGGCTGCGCCATGTGTTACGTCACGCGCTGATTCCGGCCATCACGCTGAGCGGCTGGGCGATTGGCAATTTGCTCTCTGGCGCGGTGCTAGTGGAAGCGGTATTTGCCCGGCCGGGACTCGGCAACGTGCTGGTCAATGCGGTGAGCAACAAGGATTTTGCGCTGGTCTCCGGCATCGTGATTCTTATCAGTTTCCTCTACATCGTCATTAACCTGGCGGTTGACCTGATTTACCTGATCGTCGATCCCCGTCTGCGAGGTCGCGCATGAAAGCTCATCTCACGGATTACGCCGCACAGCGCACCACGCGCATCAGCTGGCAGTTGCCGCTTTCGGTGCTGCTCTCCGCCCTCGTGGCGCTGTTCTTTATTGTCGCGGCCATCGCGCCTGGCGTGCTGGCGACGCACGATCCCTTCAGCACCGATCTCTATCGCGCGCTGCAAGCACCTTCGTGGAACAACTGGCTTGGCACCGATGACATTGGGCGCGATCTCTACAGCCGCATTATCTGGGGCACGCGTCAGTCGCTGCTGATTGGCATCGGCGCGATGGTGATCGCGCTGTTGGGTGCGGTGGTGCTTGGTTTTAGCGCCGCGCTCGGGCCGCGCTGGCTAGCGGAGCCGGTTAACCGTCTGCTGGAAATCCTGCTGGCGTTTCCCACCTTGCTGCTGGCGCTGCTGTTTGTTGCGCTGCTGGGTCCATCCGCCAGCAGTTTACTGATCTCGGTCGGCATTGGCACCGCGCCGGGCTATGCGCGACTGGTGCGTGCGCAGGCATTGCAGGTCAAACAATCCGGTTATGTCGAAGCGGCGCGTGCGCTCGGTCATCCCTGGCCGCGGCTGTTTATCCAGCACATCGCGCCCAACGTGTTCCGGCCGTTGTTCTCGCTGGTGGCGTTAGGCATCGGGCAATCGGTGGTGTGGGCATCTGGATTGTCGTTTCTTGGATTAGGCGTAGTGCCACCGTCGCCGGAGTGGGGCGCGCTGCTCGAAGCCGGAAAAATTAACGTCACCGTCGCCTGGTGGCTGGAAGTGTTGCCGGGCATTGCCATTGTGCTGGTGGCGCTGTCGTTCACGCAGATTGGCCGCTACATCCAGCAGCGAGCGGAAGGAGAGAAGCGCAAATGAGCAGCAATGTGATTGATGTGCGCGGCCTGAATATCTGGGCCAGCAGCGAAAGCGGACCACCGCGCCATATTGTGAAGAACGTCAGCTTCGCACTGCAACGTGGGCAATGTCTGGCACTGGTGGGTGAATCTGGATCGGGAAAAAGCGTCACTGCTCGTTCGCTGGTGGGATTAGCTGGTGAAGGATTGCAGGTGCAGGCTGCAACGCTGAGCCTGCACGGCGAGACGCTGCAGCAGCGTAGCGACAGTTGGTGGCGGCAGGTGCGCGGCAGCAAAGTGGGTTTCATTTTGCAGGACGCGCTGGTGTCGCTGGATCCGCTGCGTCCGGTGGGCAAAGAGATCGCCGAAGCGCTGGCGCTGCATGGCTGGGGCAACGCCGCCAGCCGTCAGCAGAAAGTGCAGACCTTGCTGGAAGAAGTCGGCGTGCCGCAGGCGGCTTATCGCGCCAGCCAGCGGCCGGGAGAGTTATCGGGAGGCTTGCGCCAGCGCGCGTTGATCGCTTCGGCGATTGCGCTGCATCCGGATGTGCTGATCGCCGATGAGCCCACCACCGCGCTGGATGTCACGGTGCAGGCGCAGGTGCTGGAGGTCTTACGGCAGATGCTGGATCGCGGCACCAGCGTAATTCTGATTAGCCACGATCTGGCGGTGGTGGCAAAAATCGCCGATCAGATTCTGGTGATGCAGGGCGGATCAATTGTTGAGGCGGGTACGGCGCAGCAAGTCCTGCAACAGCCGCAGCATGCGTATACCCAAGGTTTGATTAACGCGATTCCCAGCGAACACACCAAAGGGCAACGCCTTTCGGGCAGCGCGTCCAGCGTGCCAATCCGATCCGTGACGCCATCAGCGGAAGTGCTGCTGGAAGCGCGACATATCGTGAAGCGTTTTCGCGGGCACAGCGCCGTCGATGACGTCTCCTTTAGCTTAAAACGCGGCGAGACATTGGGGGTTGTCGGCGAGTCGGGTTCAGGCAAAACCACCTTGTCACGCATTGCGCTGGCGCTGGAAACACCGGACAGCGGCGAGGTGCTGTTTGCCGGTCAGCCGTGGAGCCACGCGTCCGCCGCCGATCAACGTGCCATTCGCCGCCAGATCGCCGTGGTGTATCAGGATCCGCTCTCCTCGTTCGATCCGCGCTGGCGCGTGGCCGACATCCTGCTGGATGCGATTGCGCTCGATCGGCATGCGCCAACGCAAACACCGCGCGAGCGGGCGATTAGCCTGCTGCAATCGGTTGGGCTCGGCGCAGAGCATCTCACGCAGTGGCCAGCGCGCATGTCGGGCGGCCAGCGCCAGCGTGTGGCGATTGCCCGCGCGATCGCGACCCATCCAAAAGTGATTGTGCTCGACGAAGCGGTGTCGGCGCTGGATGTCACCATTCAGGCGCAGATCCTCGATCTGCTCAGCGATCTACAGGCGCAGCTCGGCGTCAGCTATCTGTTTATCTCGCACGATCTTGGCGTGATCCATCACATGAGCGATCGCGTGCTGGTGATGCAAAACGGCCAGGCGGTCGAGCAGGGCGCCGCCGATGAGGTGTTCTACCGCCCGCGCCATCCTTACACCCAGACGTTACTTGCCTCGCTGCCACGTCTGGCCGCGCCGGAAACTGCCTAACTTTGCTACAGGAGCGAACATGTCACGTGAACTGATTTATAACGGATTTTTGCATCTCACGCCGAACCACCATAGCCACGGTTACTGGCGCACGCCGGAAGGTCAGGTGCAGTACAACTACAACCAGCTTGATGCCTATGTAAAGACGGTGAAAACCCTGGAGAACGGGCTGTTTGATACCTTGTTCATCGCCGATGTGGTGGGCGTGTATGACATCGACTATGGCGACGGCAAAACCACGATTAGTGCCGGTACTCAGTTCCCCGAGCCCGATCCGATCACCATTCTTTCGGCACTGGGTTTAGCCACCGAAAATCTTGGTTTAGTGGTGACCAGCAACGTGATTCAGACCCATCCGTTCTCATTTGCGCGCCAGATCTCCTCACTGGATGAATTTACCCGCGGTCGCATCGGCTGGAATATCGTCACTTCGTATCTCTCCAACGGCTTCCGCAACTACGGCTATCAGGACATTGTGCCGCACGACGAACGCTACGCATGGGCGCAGGAGTATCTCGATGTGGCGTATAAGCTGTGGGAGCTGTCGTGGGAAGAGGGCGCGGTGCTGCACGATCCCGCCACCAACCGCTTTTTCGATGCCGACAAGATCCACAAAATTAACCACGTTGGTAAGCGCTATCGGGTGGAAGGGCCGCACATTGTTGAGCCTTCACCGCAGCGCAGCCCGGTGTTCTTCCAAGCCGGCAACTCGGATGCCGGACGCCGCTTTGCCGCGCGCAACGCCGAAGTGACGTTCCTGCCATCGCAAACGCCAGACACCGCGCGCAAAGATATCGCCATCCTCAATCAGGATGTGGTGGATTTCGGTCGCCAGCCGGAGGATTTGAAGAAGCTGGTGATGCTGTCCACCGTGATTGGATCGACTGAGGAAGAGGCGAAGCGCAAGCAGCAATATCTGTTCGACAACATTGATATCAATGCATTGCAGGGCTTCTATAGCGGAGGTTCGGGCATCGATCTGGCGAATATCGATCCCGATACGCCGCTGACCGAACTCAGTCGCCGCGAGGAGTTCAGCCAGCATATGCGCTCGAAATTCCGTATCGCGGTTGATGCTGATTATGGGCAAGGCCGTGTGCTGACGTGGCGCGAATACCTGATCCAGCATGCGTTGCTGCCGGGCCGCTTCGCCGGTACGCCAGAGCAGATCGCCGACCGGGTGCAGCAGTTTGCTGATGCCGGCGTTGATGGTTTTAACGTGGTGCCGATCACCACGCTCGGCTGGTGGGATGAGTGGGTCGAACACGTGGTGCCGGTGCTGCAAAAACGTGGTCTGGCGCAAACGGCGTACAAACCAGGCACGCTGCGCGAGAAGATTTTTGGCAAGGAGAGCAAGCTGCCGGCGTCGCATCCGCAACGGACGTTGAGGTTGGGTGAGTAACACGCTTTAACCAGGTGCGCATAAATGCGCACCCTACAAAACCGTAGGGTCGCCATTTATGGCGACCACGCTTTCCAACGGATAAGCATTACGCGACGCTGCCTGACTTTTTGATTATGCTGATAAAAAGGACGTTTCACTGCGCAGGGAATCCGTTATGCATAATCGCCTCGATCAGTTTCTCATTCATCCTCCTGCAATGCGCTTAACCGGTATTAGGCGGTTTGGCATCGAGTTTATCTGGTTTGGCATTAAAGAGGCGCGAGCGTGCTTATTTGCTGGCCTGTTTTTCCTCGCGATATTTTGTGTGCCGCGTGGCGGCATGTTCGGCATTGCGCGTTACGACCTGCTGCTGATGATCGCCGTGTCTATCCAGCTAGTAATGGTTGCCACCAAACTGGAAAGCTGGGATGAACTGAAATCCATCACTCTGTTTCATCTGCTCGGTTTTGGCTTAGAGCTATTCAAAACCTCGTCAGCCATTGGTTCATGGCATTACCCCGAAGCGGGCTGGAGTAAAATCGGCGGTGTACCGCTCTTTAGCGGCTTTATGTATGCGGCGGTTGGAAGCTACATAATTCAGTGCTGGCGTCTGATGGATCTTAAAATCCGCCATCATCCGCCGATTCTTCATGCGGTGCTGCTCTCGCTGGCGCTCTATGCAAATTTCTTTACCCATCACTATATCGGTGATTACCGCTGGTATATCGCAGCGGTGGCGTTGGGCTTATATGCACGCTCGGAAGTGATATTTACCCCCTACGATCGTCCATTTCGCATGCCGCTGCTGGTAGCGTTTATCCTGATCGGTTTCTTTATTTGGCTGGCAGAGAATCTGGGCACCTTTTTTGGCGTCTGGCAATATCCCAATCAGCTTGGCGCGTGGGCGACGGTGCATGTCGGCAAGTGGGGCGCATGGTCAATGCTGGTGATGATGACATTTACTATCACGCTGTTCCTTAAGGATATAAAAAAACGCGTGCATATTGCGCAGTAAGTCATGTCAATTCATTGCGCCTATTAATGAATTTTCCTCATAGGCGCAATGTCATTTCAGGCCATTATCTTCACAATCCCTTCCGTTAACATGGACGAATTCGATCTCTCTGGAATTCAACATGGATCACGCCTCAACGCGTACGCAATCCTTCACCGTCAAATCGAGCGGTTTGCCGTTTATCCTCATTCTGAGTGCGTTGATGGCGATCACCTCGCTATCCACGGACATCTATCTGCCCGCCATGCCGATCATGGCGCGCGAGCTGCACGGCGATGCGGAACTCACCATCACCGGCTTTCTTATCGGCTTCTGTATTGCCCAGCTGATTTGGGGGCCGTTGAGCGATCACTTCGGCCGTAAAGCGCCGCTGTTTATTGGGTTGACGCTGTTTGTCATCGGCTCTGCGGGTTGTGCGCTCTCCACTGACATTACCCACATCGTGTTCTGGCGCGTGTTCCAGGCGCTGGGTGCTTGTACCGGACCGATGCTGGCGCGCGCCATGATTCGCGATCTGTTTGCTCGCTCGCGTGCCGCGCAGATGCTCTCGACGCTGATGGTGATTATGGCGATTGCGCCAATTGCCGGGCCGCTGCTGGGCGGGCAGATGATCCGCGTGACATCCTGGCATGCCATCTTCTGGCTTTTAGCGGCTATCGGCGGCGTGATGCTGATGTTGATCTGCTGGTTGCCGGAAACCTTGCCGCCGGAGAAAAGGGTGAAAGCCTCGCTACCGGGCGCGTTTCGCAACTATTTCGAACTGCTGAAAAATCGCCATTTCATGCGGTTTACCCTCTGCGTGGCGTTCTATTACGTCGCGGCCTACGCCTTTATTACCGGCTCGCCTTTTGTCTACATCTCTTATTTCGGCATTGATGCGCAGCACTATGGCTGGCTGTTTGCGGTCAACGTGGTGGGTTTGATGGCGGTGAGCATGGTGAACCGACGTTTAGTGCATCGCTATCCGCTTGAGTCGCTGCTGAAATTTGCGGTGTTAACCGCCACCGTGGCAGCGCTGATCCTCGCGTTCTGCACCAAACTGCAGCTCGGCGGCATCGTGATGATCATTCTCTCGGTGTTCGTGTTCTTCTCGATGAACGGCATTATCGCGGCCGCCTCAACGGCGGCGGCGATGGATGCGGTGCCGAATATGGCGGGTTCCGCCTCGGCGCTGATTGGCTCGCTGCAATACGGCAGCGGCATCATCTCGTCGTTGCTGCTGGCGCTGTTAAGCGACGGCACACCGTGGACCATGGGCTGGATTATCGCGCTGTTTACCGTGGCGAGTGCGGTCATGGCGATCAGCGCCGCCACGGCAAAGTCGCAAGGTTAAATGTTCTGGTCGAAGAACGGATCGAGTTGGCTCATCGCTTCATCGACATAACGTGGCACCCAATACGTCTCTATGTGGGTTGCGCCTTCGATGAGATAGAGCCTTTTGTTAGTGGTTCCGCTGGCTTTGCTAAAGGCGCTTTGCGTCATGTAGAGCGAGTCAGCTTTGCTGCCCGCCATCATCAGCAGCGGCTGATTAATCAGCTCCATGTTGCTTTGTGCATCAAAACGCATCAACTCCAGCAGGCTGCTGGTGGTGTAGCGGAAGGTTGAGTTGGGATGGGCGTGAGTTTTCCAGTAATAGGCGTAGCCCTGGCGATAGAGGTCGAACGGCAATTTGGCGATCTGCTCATCAGTCAGATTGGCGTCGCCGGAATAGGTGACTTCGCCGCTGGACGCTTCTTTGCTGCGCGCCTCGGTGGCGGCCCGCAGGCGATCCTGAACAGTGGCGAGTTGTGAATCCTGATAGCCGTTGCGGCGCACGCGCCCGGAATCGAACATGCTCAGGGTTGCCAGCGCTTTGAACCGTTTATCAGTCTGGGCCGCTTTCAGCGAGTAACCGCCGCCGCCGCAGATGCCGAGCAGGCCAATGCGCTCAGCATCAACGCCGGGATAGCGGCTGAGGTAATCGGCCATGCCGTGAATATCTTCAATGCGGTTAGCCGGAATATCCACGCTGCGTGGCATGCCACCGCTGGCACCCTGATAGGCAGCATCGGCGGTGATGGTGATGTAACCGTGTTCGGCCAGTCGCTGTGCGTACAAACCAGCCACTTGCTCTTTCACGCCGCCGTTAGGATGCGCGATCACAATCGCGGGATATTTCTTTGCCGGGTCGTAATGGGCGGGCGTGTAGACATTGGCGGCGATTTGCAGGCCGTGCAGATCATACTTCACGGGATGGATGTTGACCTTGCCCGCCACGTTTTGGGTTATTGCGCCGTCATAAACCAGCGTGAACGGGTTTTGTTTGTAATCAGCGGCCTGTGCGCTGACGGAGATTGCTGTGATCAGCAGGGCATGTATAGCAGTGAGTTTCATCTTCGCTCCCGGAGAAAAGTCGTGGCCTGAAAAGTGGCCGTGCAAGGAAGCTTAAGGCGCGCGGGCTGACAGCATCATGACCAGAACATAACAACCTTGTCAGTTTCATCCGGGCTGGCTGACAGCGCTGTCAGCAACTTGTCAGCTTGCTGTTGGTGAGCGGCGCGCAACATAACGTTCAACAATGTAAACAAAGGAAGCATCCGCTATGCGCTTATTGTTGGTTGAAGACGAAGAGAAAACCTCCACTTACCTGAGCCGCGCGCTGGGTGAATCGGGGTTTACCGTGGATGTCTCAGCCGACGGCGCGGAAGGGCTGCACTTTGCGCTCGAGTTTGATTACGACGCGGTGATCCTCGACGTGATGCTGCCGGGCATCGACGGTTATCGCGTGCTGGAAGGCATTCGCAGCAGCAAACAAACGCCGGTGTTGATGCTGTCGGCGCGCGGTTCGGTGGATGAGCGGGTAAAAGGATTGCGGCTCGGTGCGGATGATTATCTGCCCAAGCCTTTTTCGCTGATTGAACTGGTGGCGCGCATCCAGGCGCTGGTGCGGCGTCGCGCCACCGATGGTGCCGACATCACCCAGTTGCAAATCCACGATCTGCATCTCGATCTGCTGGCGCGCCGCGTATTCCGTCACGGCAATCGGCTGGAGCTGACCGCCAAAGAGTTCGCGCTGCTCAGTTTGCTGGCGCGGCATCAGGGCGAAATTTTGTCGAAGATGATGATCGCTGAACAGGTTTGGGACATGAATTTCGATAGCGACGCCAACGTGGTGGAAGTGGCGATTAAACGGCTACGCGGCAAAATCGACGCACCTTTTGCGGTCAAACTGCTGCATACCGTGCGCGGCATGGGCTACGTGTTGGAAGTGCGGGAGGATCAGCATGTTTAAAGGTTCGATCTCCGCGCGGCTGGCGCTGATGTTTGTTGTCAGCATGGTGCTGATCGTCTCGACGATTGGCCTGCTGATGCGCAGTTCGCTGCATGATTCGCTGCAAAAGCAAATGCACAACGAACTGCAGTTTCGTGAATCGCTGATGAGCCCGTGGATTAGCGCGCGCAGCTCGCCTGAAGGCTGGTCGGCGCTGGCCAGTAAGTTCACCGATTTAACCAGCGCGGAAGGTGAGCGCGTGCGTTACTGGATTTTGAGTGACGATGCACGTTTCAGCGTGGGCGGTTCGCCGCCAGTTGGCGTGCGCTGGGACGCATTGCAGGAAGGTTTTAATAAAGTGCCGGGCGCGACCGATGAGGCCTGCTCGCTATTTCTGCTGGTGAAAACCATTGCCGCGCACGGCGAGCGGCCAGCGCTGCGCTATGTGGTGGCCATCGACTCCACGCCTTACATGGGCACGCTGGATGCCTTCACGCGCACGCTGCTGATTATCGCGTTGGTTGGCGTGTTTATTGTGGCGCTGCTCGGTTATGCGATTTCACGCATTGGCCTGCGTCCGGTGGGCGCGCTGAGCCAGCAGGCGCAGCAGCTGGTGCCCGGCGATCACGCTCAGCGCCTCAATACCGACAGCTTGCCGGACGAGCTGCAGCCGCTGGCTTCCTCATTTAACGGCGTACTGGAGAGACAGGCGGTCGCGTGGCGGCAGCTGGAGAGTTTCAATGCTGATGTCGCGCACGAGTTGCGCACGCCGCTGACCAATTTGATCGGTCAGACACAGCTAGGCTTAGCGCGCCGCCGATCGCTGGTGGAGCTGGAGGATTTACTCGGCTCCAATCTGGAAGAGCTGGAACGCATGACCTCCATCGTCAATGACATGCTGTTTCTTTCTCACGCACATGCTGGGGAACACGCTTCACAGCTGACGTGCGTGTCGCTGCGCGCCGAGACCGCTAAAACCGCTGAATACATAGAGCCCAGTTTCGCCGAAAAGCAGCTGCGATTGCAGATTGACGGCGATGCGCAGGTGCATATCGATCGGCGCTTATTCCATCGCTCGCTGGCGAATCTGTTGGAAAACAGTGCGCGCCATGCCGCGCCGCACAGCACCATTACCGTCACGCTGAGTGAATCCCCCACGCAGGCGAGGGTGGCGGTTTCGAACCACGGCGACGCCATCGCGCCGGAGCATCTGCATCGCCTGTTTGAGCGCTTTTACCGCGTGGACGCGTCGCGTGCCAAAAGCGACACCCACCATGGGCTGGGATTATCGATTGTGCGTGCGGTGGCCATCATGCATCGCGGTGACGTGTTCGCGCGCAGTGAAGGGGGAATCAACACTTTTGGGCTGACCTTTGCCTTAATGCCGGAACCTAAAGCGTTGTCTGCCGCGCCCGTCGCCTCACTGCAAACTGACAATATTGTCAGTAATGCGTCAGCCTGACGACATCTGCGCCTCGTTAGAATCGATGCTTCGCAGCATCCATGTTCAACAAAATAGGACGCACGGCATGACAGCAAAATCGGGTTATCTGGGGCTAATACTCTCCCTCGCTTTCTCATCGGTTGCCGCCGAGCCATTGGTGCAGATTGCACCGGCCGGCAGCCAATCAGCGCTTACCGGTCCCGCGCAGAACTTCACCGGTCAGGTGCGCGTTGATCCGCTGTTTGTGGCGGACAACGACATTAATGCCTCGGCTGCGTATGTCACCTTTGAGCCCGGCGCGCGAGCGGCGTGGCACACGCATCCCGCCGGGCAACGGCTGATTGTCACCTCCGGCGTGGGCTTCACCCAGCAGGAAGGGCAACCGGTGCAGATCATCCGTGCCGGTGATGTGGTGATCTGCCCGCCAGGCGTCAAGCACTGGCATGGTGCCAGCGTCAACAGTGCGATGACACATATCGCGGTGACCGGCATGGTGGACGGCAAAAGCGTAACCTGGATGGAGAAAGTGACTGATGAACACTATCGCGCCGATTAAGCAACTCACCGTCGGCATCGTCATGATGTTCGCCTGTAACCTGGCGACCTATGCTGCAACCCAACAAGGAGTGACACCTGCAATGAATCAGTCATCAAATCCGTCCGAGACGCTCTCGGCACGTCAACAAGCCATTCCGCTGATGGCGGCGTTTATGGCAACCAGCAACATGGAAAAACTGGATGCGGCGCTTAATCAGGGGCTGGAC
The DNA here is from genome assembly GCF_900116775.1 of Pantoea sp. YR525. Classification (NCBI taxonomy): domain Bacteria; kingdom Pseudomonadati; phylum Pseudomonadota; class Gammaproteobacteria; order Enterobacterales; family Erwiniaceae; genus Pantoea; species Pantoea sp. YR525. The sequence continues at coordinate 411,385 of NZ_FPBU01000002.1, read as the reverse complement.
GCCGGATTAACGGTAAACGAAGCCAAAGAAATTCTGGTGCAGCTGTATGCCTACACCGGTTTCCCGCGCAGTCTCAACGCGCTGAGCGCGCTGATGAAAGTCACTGAAGCGCGCAAGCAGCGCGGCATCAAGGATGTAATCGGTAAAGAACCGGTGCAGCCGGTTCCGGTGGGCGATGCGCTGCGTCAGTTGGGCACCGACAACCAGACCAAAATTTCTGGCGCGCCGGTGCAAGGACCACTTTTCGACTTCGCGCCGGTGATCAACCAGTTCCTGCAAACCCATCTGTTTGGCGATATTTTTGCCCGTGACAACCTCGACTGGCAAAGCCGCGAGCTGGCCACGGTAGGCGCCTTGGCCGCCACGCCGGGAGCAGAATCGCAGCTGCTGTCACATACGCGCGCCAGCTTGCGCGTAGGGATCACGCGCGGCCAGTTGCAGCAGCTGGCGGACCTGTTGCGCGCCGATGGGGAAATTGAGGCGGCGGATCGGGCGGAAAGCGCATTGCAGGCGATATAAGTTAGCTATTCATTACAGAGGAAAGATTTTTGAAAAATTCACTCAAAATCTGCAGCATCTGTCTGCTGGCGACCAGCATTATCGCCGCCGCACAGGTGGAACCTTTAGTAATTCAGGAACAAGGCAGTTTTGCGGCGGGCGGCACGGTGATAACCGCGCCAGGGCAATTCGATGCCAAAAAGCCGCTGGATCCTGCAGGCCAAACCTATCACGGCGATCACGCGGCGGTGTTGTATCAAATTCCGCCACATGCGCATAAATATCCCATTGTCATGCTGCATGGTGCCGGACAGTTTTCCCGCACCTGGGAAAGCACGCCGGATGGGCGCGAAGGGTTCCAGAACCTCTTTCTGCGACGCGGATTTGCTACTTATCTGGTCGATCAGCCGCGTCGCGGTAGCGCCGGTCGCAGCACGGTGGAGAGCACACTAACGCCGAAACCGGATGAGCAGCTGTGGTTCAATCAGTTCCGTCTCGGCGTGTGGCCCACCTTCTTCAAAGGCGTGCAGTTCGCACAGGATAAAGAGGCGCTGAACCAATACTTCCGCCAGATGACGCCGAATACCGGGCCGTTTGACGTCAATGTGATTTCGGATGCGCTGTCCGCCGTGGTCGATAAAAGCGGTCCCGCTATTCTGTTTACCCATTCGCAGGGCGGCGGACCAGGCTGGTACACCGCGATGAAAAACAGCAAGGTCAAAGCCATCGTCGCCTTTGAACCGGGTAGCGGCTTTGTGTTTCCAGAAAATGAATTACCGCCAGCAATGCCCAGCGCGTTCGATACGCTGAAGGGTGAGCCGGTGGCGCTGGATAAGTTTATGGCGCTGACCAAAATTCCTATTCTCATCTTCTATGGCGATAACATCCCGGATAAACCCAGCGCCATGCCAGCGCAGGACAGCTGGCGCGTAAGGCTGGCGATGGCGCGCCAGTGGCGAGATGTGGTGAATAAACACGGTGGTGATGTGCAGGTGATTCACCTGCCGGAAATCGGCATTAAAGGCAACACTCATTTCCCGTTCTCCGACCTGAATAACGTACAGATCGCCGATCAGGTTAGCCAGTTTTTGCAGCAGAAGCATCTGCAATAGCTCAACGGCAGGGTTTATTGATTGATGAATACAACTAATAAACCCTAGCTGATTACAGGGTCTAATCAAATCAATGCGGTGGCGTTATGCTTTTGGAAACTCTCAAAAGGATAACGCCATGCAAACGGTAAAACTCAATAACGGCCTCGACATGCCTCTGCTGGGCTTTGGTGTGTTTCAGATGACCGATGCCGCCGAGTGCGAGCGCGCGGTAATCGACGCCATTGAAACCGGTTATCGCCTGATTGATACTGCCGCGTCTTATCAAAACGAAACTCAGGTCGGCAATGCCCTCAAGCAGAGCGGCATCGCGCGCGATGAGCTGTTCGTCACCACCAAACTGTGGCTGCAGGACACTAACTATGAAGGTGCCAAGGCGCAGTTTGAGCGCTCACTCAATCGCTTGCAGATGGATTATGTCGATCTCTATCTGATTCACCAGCCGTACGGCGATGTGCACGGTGCGTGGCGGGCGATGGAAGAGTTGCAGCAGGCAGGCAAGATCAAAGCGATTGGCGTCAGCAACTTCCAGCCAGATCGCCTGGCGGATCTTATCGCCTTTAACAAGGTGGTCCCGGCGGTCAATCAGATTGAAGTCAATCCGTTCAACCAACAGCTGCATGCCGTGCCGTGGATGAAGAGCCGCAATATTCAGCCCGAAGCCTGGGCGCCGTTTGCGGAAGGCAGAAACGGTTTATTCCAGCATCCGCTGCTGACGAAGATTGGCGAAAAATATGGCAAAAGCGTTGGTCAGGTGGTTCTGCGCTGGATCTTCCAGCGCGGCATCGTGTCGCTGGCGAAATCGGTGCGCAAAGCACGCATGGCAGAAAATATCAACGTGCTGGACTTTGAACTCAGCGAGGCAGAAATGCAGCAAATTACCGCGCTGGATAGCGCGACCAGCGCCTTCTTCTCGCACCGCGATCCCGCAATGGTCGAGTGGCTGACCGGCAGGAAACTGGATGTCTAAACAGTTCTAATATCAATCACTCTAGACCGGCTCAACAATTAATACGGCGGTACCTGAATAGATGCCGCCTTGAGTAATGCCTTCCAGCTGGCTGGTAATGGTCAGGGAAGATAGGCCCGCTTCCAGAGAATGTGTTTCGTTTGGTTTTTTATTATTTATAAGAATATTGGCTTTAGCATCATTATTAAGTGGCACATAAGTGAGTTTGCTCGCCAGACTTAATTTGGCATTATTTTTTTGTGAGCAGCTAATGCTGGCTGAGGTGCTGGCAGTCGAAGTTGTTACATCCTTAATTGAAATAGATCCGTGATTTAAATTTATTTCGGGCGTAACGATAAAACAATGAACATTAGGTGGTTGTGCTTTTAGACAACCCGTTGGCAACATGGCGGTTGCATAAGATGTATTGCCCTGTGGAATACCACCAAATGCCACGCAAACACCATTTTGTCCGCCAGCCGCAGGATAGTAAGTCGTTGAGGGGCCTTTTTTAAACGCGCGCATGGCGGTCGCACTGATGGTTTCACCCGGTATGACTTTCGAACCACATATATCATTAACGCAGGTCTCACTTTGTACGACTTTAAAGTCAAGGCCTGTTGAAAAGGAACTGCCAAACCAATAATTTGCCGGAGCCTGGGCATCAGCAAAGGGGACATCAATGGTTGTCCAAACAACTTTTAAGCGAGCGACGGGTCGATCATCGGTTCTGGTGATTGATAATGGTACAGGGAATGGCCCTGCAATGGCTGCCGATAGCCAGAATATAAAAAAGGGGGGTAATAAACTGCGTATATTCACCCGGAATTCCTCATTGGTAATTCAAATTAAATGTCGCAATGGCACTAAAAGCGCCATGAATGATGGTGCGATCGCGAATAGCATTGGGTTCGCCCTGAATATACGCACGTAATAAAATCAAGGTTCGTCCGGTTTGCAACGTAACAGGCGGGGCGACCTTGTTCAGTAACACGGCTTCCCCAGACAATGTTTCCAAGCCAATAGCGATACCCGCAGCTTTGCTACCGGCCTGTGTCGCCAGAAATCCGGCCAATTCATTACTCTCCTGGCCGCTAAAAGTAATGGCAACAATTTTAGCCGTATCGATGGAGCAACCAATCAGATTCAGTGTGAAAGGCATCGTTTGAGATCGATGATGGACATACAGTTCTCGGTCAATAATGTTGCCGAAATTCAGCTCTAAAGCGTCATCTCCGGCTTCGATGACACAAGGCTCGGCAATTAGTGCACCACTAAAATGGATATCGGTAGCGAGCGATAACGGGGAAACCAGCGACAGAAGTATCGCCACTATATTTCGCCAGAGAATCCATAAACCCATTATTGGTACTCCGCAACGAGTGAGGCGGTTGCGAGGAAGCTGCCCTCGGACAATTTAATCGCTGGATCGGCTACCGGTACCGCTTCCAAAACGGGAGGTCTAGCCATATTAATAACCCATGCTGAACCAATAGGAACACGCTGATTATTTTGCAATATGCGAATACCCAATCCTGATTTACTCGATTGAATCGCCGTATTATCTTTGCTCATGACATTGCCGCTCACAGTGAGCATCAATTTAAATGAAGAATCATTAGTTGCACATTTAATGACGTAATCAATTGTCTGGCGATAATTATCCCCATTGATTTTACTTACACCCAAATCCTCGCCAAAACTGATATCAATGGGTTGATCGTCATTAATCTTACAAGGCGGCGGCTCAATGATTGTACCTTTAAGTAGTAGATTCGGTACGGCACTGGCCATGTTACTGCACAACAAAAGATCTCCAATAATCATCAGAGTGAGAGTATAAAAGCGGGTGCTGTTCATTCGTAATATACCGCCAGCGTTGCTGCTGCGCTAAACGGACCCGCTTGTACTTTGAGATTGCCAATTTTGTAAGGTGCAGCTTCGAATGCGTAAGATCTCAGTGGGTCCACTTCCAGCCGCTCATTAAGTGGAAACCATTTACCGGCTCTAAAAAATTCAATGCTCAAATTCACTTTGCTGGTTTTAAGTACTTTAATGCTGTTGTCCCATTGCTCGCCTTCAATTTTAAGAAAGATGGTGTTGGGTGTGGAGGCATTGCATTGGAAGTTAACAAAAAACATCTCCAGGTAATGATTTCCGTCAAGTTTGGTGGATAAGACTTCATCACCAAAGTCCACCTCAATCGTTTCACCGTTATTGATGGTGCATGAAGGCCCTAACACCTCGACATTAACGTGAATGTTGGACGCCAAAGCAGTCAGCGGCAAAAGACACGCCGATAAAATAACAACTTTTTTTACTGCCGTTAGCCAACTCATTTTCTTTTGCCTTAACGAAATCAGACTTAATTATCTAGTGGTGTGGCAATACAGAGATTAACTTTGCAACTGAACTGGAGTTTGGGGCGGGCACCGTAATCATTGACGTAGTTAATCACCGGCGATGAACCCAATTCCGTTACCGATGACGTCAGCAATTGATGACTTTGAGGTGCTAGCATAAGGGGTTTAAAACTTTCAATCGTTTTGCCTTTTGCACTTTTCCGTCCTTCAACCAAGGTAATGTAGTAATTGGTTGGGTTGTGAATACGATATTTATCACCTTCGCGGCTGAGCTTGAGTTGTTCCTGCCATGGCGCGGCACTTTTATCTGCGATAATAGCGGCGGGGCGATAGAAAAGTTTAATGCGCGTTTGCAAGGCGATTTGTAGCGTATTAGGCTTTGATGATTTCGGTGGAATTTCACGTAAATTAAAAAAGAACAAACTTTCTCTGTCCTGGGGCAATGATGCGACTGCCGGTAAGGCCTGGATTTTCAGTTGGCTGCTGGCGCCAGGTTCAACACGTTGTACCGGAGGCAGCACCACTAAAGGGCCGGTGATCTTATTTCCTTCGGCATCTTCCAGCCAGCCTTGCGCCAGGTAAGGCAGTTTTTTATTTTCGTTGCTAATACGTAAGCTGACGGATTTCTGCGTGCTATCAAATACAATGCGCGTGCGATCCAGCGAAATCGCCGCGTAGGTGGGTTGAAGGCCAATAACACTGAGCAAAAGTGTAGACAACAATGCATTTTTAAATTGAAAAAACATGGTTATATCCTGTTATTACAATAGCCAGTCAAAGGCTGCAGTTTTAATTAAATCTCACCGTCTCTTCGGCAAGGAAGAAATAGATTTGCAGTAAAGTCTTGTGGGTTAAGTGATTGTGGCAACGCAATGCTACATTGCACTTTCTCTGCCCATTTCACTGTCATACTTTCACCTGCAGCAATACCCGTGAGATAGACATTGCCGCTGTCACTCACAATGCCCACTTCCTGTTTTTTGCGATTGTGCACCGTGGCGCCAAACGGTGGATAGGAACCGTCGGCCAGCCGGATGATCGCCATCGCTTTCTCTCCGGCGATGACGGCAAATTTACGGTAGCCAATGGCACCTTCAGTTAGCGTGGCTTGCACTACCGAACGTTCAGCTTCGACATTGTCCGGTAGATTATTGAGATCGAGGCTGGCGCTATTGCGGTAATAACTGTTGACGTCAGTCGATACCAGTTTGCCAAAGCGGTTACTGCGCACCGCTAGTCCGCCACTGCTAACAGGAATATTGGCCACATTGTCGGTATCAATCATTAAACGTGTGCCGCCCATGTTGCTGGAACGATGCAACGCGGCGCCTTTGGTCGTTGCCGTTGCACCACCGCGCACATTGAAGCCAAACGTGGTGGATTTTCCTGTTTGCGAACTGACGTTAGCGTTCAAATGCGCCAGTTCGCCGTCATGCGTTATACTGCCGTTCGACGTGCTGCCATGGCTATTGATCCCCGTTCCCACTTGATAACTGTTGCGTTGGTCCAGACGTCCATAATAATTAACGCGCTGATTTGTCCCATCGCGGCCTTGTGCGGCGCTATAACTCAGCGTGGCGTTGTTACCCAATGGGATCGACAGCGAGACAAATACGCCATCATCTTTGCTGCCATTATTAATAGTGCGATAGGCGGACAGCGATAAACTCAGATTGCGTAAATTGCCAATATCAAAATATTGCGACAGGTTAGCGCTATAACGATCGTTATCCGGCAAGCTCCAATACGTTTGGTGGTTATAGTTGAAATAGGTGCTCAAACGTAAATCACGGAACTGCTTATTAACGGTGACCGAATAAAGTTCTTTGCTGTTTTGCTGACGGCTGCCCGTTTTGCGCGTTTCCAGATATTCATTCATGCTGAGGAAATTACGCTCGGAGAAACGATAACCGGCAAAAGTAATCTGGCTGTCGTACTGCTCAAAGTTTTTTGAATAGCTGAGTCGATAGGATCGTCCAGTCAGCTTTTCCGCGATATCAGGTAAGGCGGCGCGTGATTGTGTGATATCAAATGATAAAGCACCCAACCAGTACAAATCACGACCAATACCCAGCACCAAAGCATTGTAATTTCCTGCCGCCACACCACCACCAAATAGCGACCAACCGTTACTCACGCCCCAGGATAATTCGCCACTGGCAAATGCAGGCCCTTTAAATTGATGGCGAGATTGAGAAGATTTTCCCGCTGCGAATTTGTAACGCATGCGTCCAGGCCGCGTCAGATAGGGAATGCTAGACGTTTCTATGGTAAAGGTTTGCGCCGTGCCATCCTGCTCTTCAACACGGACATCCAGTTTGCCGGAGACGGCATTATCAATATCCTGAATGCGGAATGGGCCAGCAGCGACCTGAACCTCTTTAAGCACACGACCTTGTTGGCTGATAATCACCAGCGCATTGGTACGTGCAATGCCGGTAACTTCAGGGGCATAACCGCGCAGGTTAGGCGGTAATTGGCTATCATCTGAGGCTACGCTCACGCCCGCGTAGCTGAAGCTGTCGAAGAGCTCTGAACCTAAATAATCTTCTCCGACAGAGACTTTTGCTTCCCAGCCTGGAATGGCGCGGTACGCATAATAGCGGCTCCAGTCAAACTGCTGTGCCAGGGTTTTGCTTTGATTGTTTTGCGATCTTCCAGGTTGAGATTGCCAGTCGGCGCGAAAACGCCATGCGTTAAGGTTTGCGCCAACGGTGCCATTACCGTTGAGCATCAGACGCTGCCCGTTTTTTTGACTCTGTGTTTGCCCATTGAAGTTGTAATCAAACAATGCGCCGGGAATACCATTATCCCACATCGCCGGAGCATCCCAGTTTTCATCGACATATTGTAAATAAGCCTGGGGAATGCTGATATACAGCGCCGAGGTGGCCAGATCAGGGCGCACCTCTAATCCCGTCATGCTTGCAGTGTCAATGCATTTTCCCTGTTGCTGCCAAACGATTTTTTCAATCACACTCTTTCTCAGGCCAAACTGTTTAATAAGGTCTGGCGTGATGCATACCGTGCTTTTATTCGTCTCTTCTTGAGTCTGAATAATGACGGTTTGCTCTGGCAGTGCTTGTTTGTTGATAAACACTGACATTTCATACTCACCAGCGAGAATAAATCCGCTGTTTGAGAATCGGGAAAGGTCAATGTTTTTCCGGTCATTGATATCCAAAATATCAGTATTGAATTCAATATTGTCAGACAAGCTATGACTGGAAAATCCCAGGAAAAGACTCGCTATTAATAAACTCAGCTGCGTTGGCCGGAATCTCGGGAAAATCTTGTAACAAACCACCTTCATAATCTTAACCTTTGATTTCCCTGAGGTGTGCAGACGCAATCCGAACCGAGTATGAAAATATAACGATGAGAGAGAGCGACACGATGAGGAGGAAATTAAATTTTCCCCAGGATTTTTCTTACAGGTTGAGGGGTGACGTGTTTTCAGGCCGTTAGCAGAAAGCCGCGGGGCGATCAGGTATTAATTCCTGCCAGTTACTGTCGCTTATATTGGCCGGATTAACAGAATTTAGCGTTGTCGCGTAAAGAGGCGTTACAAAGAGCATGCGGTAACCGCATGCTCGATTGAGGGTTACAGGTAGTTGAGGCCGAAATTAACTACTGCCTGGAATTCACCTGGAACAATGGGAAGATCTTTATCGTCTTCATCTTTATCTCCCTGCAGGTAAGCAGCGAAACTGAGATTATTGTTGCCATCCTGCAGTGCCTGAGCAACTGAAGGCGTGCCCAGCTTAATTAAATTGTAGGTGCCATCGACAATAGCAATGCTCGCGCCTTTGGCGGTGCCGGCAATTCCTACACGGTCTGAGTTGCCCGCTGGTCCGGTGAAGGTCGTGGTAACGGTTTTCTTGGTGGTTAGGGCACAGTTTTCCAGCATGATATTGAACTGACGAGGTTGAGACTTGCCGCCGTTCGCCAGAGAAACGTTAGAGACCTGACCCAGATCGACTGTTTGGTCGCTATTTTCATGAGAAACAGAACATGGCGCCTCAATGATGGAGCCGGTGAAAGTGATGGTACCGCTGCCCTGGTCAGCAGCGTGGGAAGCTGAGGTTGTTCCCAATGCAATTAAGGTGGCAATGGCAAGTGCGTTAAGTTTCATGTTTAGTCCTTTAATGTTTTGTTTTTGATGATTTTTTTATTAAAAAAATCTTACTAAAAACCAGCTTGTTACGAGTTGGAATGAGTGTACAAGTAGGGAAATTCCTACTCAATCAGAATGGATTGTCAGGATCTGTAGGGTGAAACCTACATTGCCGGGCAGTAAATGACGTGCAGGATTATTAAACCGTAGTTTGAATTATTTAGAGAGATTACGTATGGCACTTATACGCTCAATTATTATTGACGATCATCCTTTAATCCGTTTAGCCGTCAGGACATTATTAGAAAAAGATCAATTCTCCATTGTCGCAGAATCGGATGATGGCCTCGAAGGTCAAAAGCTGGTTGAATTACATAATCCCGACGTGTTGGTTATCGACATTGATATTGCGCGCATCGATGGCATTGAGGTGGTGAAACATCTTCGACGCAGGGATTTTAGTGGTGTCATTGTGGTTTTATCTGCAAAAAATCCTGACTATTATGCTCCGCTCAGTGCGTCTGCGGGGGCGAATGGTTTTGTTAGCAAAGATAAAAACTTGCAGGAAGTCATTAGTGCGATTAACGCAGGTATTAACGGCTATAGTTATTTCCCGCTGATCAAACGCCAGGTGGGAGAGGGCAGTGAATTGTCGGACCAACAAAAAATTGCGATGTTATCCACCCAGGAGTTTAGGGTTTTCCAGTTGCTGGTGGATGGTTTGCAAAATACCGAAGTTGCTCTGAAGATGAACCTGAGCACCAAAACCGTAGCCACCTATAAATGCCGTTTAATGGAAAAGTTGAAATTCAAAACGGTTAAACAGTTATATGAATTTGGGCAGAGAAATAGCCTTTAATTTTATGGAATGAATGGGTATGCTTTGCAGCGTCAGGATCTTCCGGCCAGGGTTGGTTGAGACGATTACAGAGAGCCCATGAAAAACAGTAATGATAAACAGCTATGCGACATTGCGATTGGTGATGCCGTACTTGAATTATTTAATCAGGATGCACCGGTCTCGCGCACCACGCTGCTCGCGCAATTAGAGAAGATGATTCATGCCGGTGACACGGCGGAAGATGTGCGGGTTGCCAAACTGGCTTTAGCGTTGGTGAAGAGCAGCAGCACAGCCGACAACGCTGAGAAATCTGAAGAAAACGTGGTGAGCTTTATGGCGAAAAACGTTGCGGCGGACGACTCCACCAAGCACTGATCGTTGCATGCCGGACACGGGTTGTCCGGCATAACGTCAGGATTTACCAGTGGAACTTATTCGAATCTTCCCACTCTTTGACTTCTTTCTCCGCACGGTCTTTTTCATAACCGTATCGTTCCTGAATTTTACCGACCAGCTGATCGCGTTTTCCTTCGACCACGGTCATATCATCATCAGTCAGGTCGCCCCATTTTTCCTTCACTTTCCCTTTGAACTGCTTCCAGTTGCCGCTAATACGATCTTCGTTCATGTCGAACTCCCTGGTTAGTGGTTACTGTGTGCTCGCCTTTGCTGGCCTGATGCCAGCGGGTGCATTAATTCTGGCACAGGATTTGCGCTTTGCCTGGCAGGGCTGTGAGCTAACTCGAAAATTTGAAATTGCGTGAGGTGGAGCGGTGATAAAGTTAGGTTTTACTAGCTAACTCATTGCTCTATAAGGCGTTACGACTACCTGTCTATACAAACAATGGTTTGTTGCGATATAGTAACCACCGATAAGACATTTCCGTCAACTTTTGGAAACCCGCATTACCCGATGCCATCCGCTATGAGCAAAACGCCAACCACCGACACGAAAAGCAGAGAACGTGGCCGCCCAAGAGAGTTCGATATCGAACAGGCTCTGGACAAAGCCATGATCGTTTTTCGTCAAAAGGGTTTTCATGCCGCTTCACTGAATGATTTAGGCGAGGCGATGGGGCTGACGGCGGGCAGCATTTATAAAGCTTTCAAAGATAAGCGCAGCCTGTTTCTGCTGGTGTTTGAACGCTACCTTTCGGTGCGCAATGCCGATCTGCGTCAGCGTCTGGCGCAGTTCACTACTGGCCGCGAGAAACTCAGCGAGCTGCTGCAGTTTTATCTCGATTCCGCGCGGGCGGTGGAAGGTCGTACCGGCTGTTTAGTGGTGGGCAGCGCGGTGGAGCTACAGGTGCTGGATGACGATCTCTCGCAACTGGTCAGTGAAGCGGTGCTGCGTAACAAAAACTTCCTCGCCTCGTTACTCAAACAGGGCCAGGAAGATGGATCGGTCACGCCCAATCTGGATGTCGATACCGCCGCAGGATTGATCCTCTGTATCGCCTTTGGCATGCGCGTTGTGGGCAAGATCACGGATGTAAAAGATGAACCTGAGACCATTAAGTTAGTAATGAAGCTGCTGGACTAAAATTTGTCTAATTAGGAGGCGGATACTTCCTAAATAAGCGAAGCGTAAAGCCGGAGGGCAAGTGAAAGACGAAGATTCAGATATTACGGAAGAGATTCGCGCATTGGTGGGAAGGGTGGTGACACGTATCCTTCGTCCTGATGAAGCGCTTACCGTTCAGGAACTTATTGGCGCGTTGTATCGCCTGAGTTTACGTTCCACCGATAGCAAAACCAAAGTTGCCTGCGATAAAGCCATTCGTATCCTGGCGAAAAAACTGCACTAATAGGGTCGCGCGTGCCGCGCCTTGTTGTTCTACTCTGCTGAAGTCTGGCAATCCCTCGCCAAACACCTGACTGATTAAAGCGGGCGATGCGCGGTCTCTTTCGCCTTCCACAGCGCAAACAGCGTGATCAGCAACGCCAGGCTGACATACAGCGATACCCACAGCGTGCTGCCCATCTCTTTATACAAGGTCGTAATGATCAAGGGCGCAAAGCCGCCGCCGATGATGCCCGCCAGCGTGTAAGCCAGTGACGATCCGGCGTAGCGTACGTGGCTGGGGAACTGCTCGGTGACAAATGCCGCCTGCGGTCCGTACATCACCGCGTGAATCAGCAAGCCGCCAATCACCGCCAGTACGATCAGCACCGGCTGCGAGCTATCCAGCAGTACAAAGAACACAAACGACCAGACGATCGCCAGCAGCGCACCGGCAATGTAAACCGGACGACGGCCGAGTTTGTCGGAAAGCGCGCCAAACATCGGCACCGTGATGGCATTGCCGATCGCACCGAGCATGGTGGCCATCAACGCCAGCGGACGCGGCAGTTGCAGCACCGTGGTGACGTAAGTCAGGGTAAACACCACCACCAGCGCATACAGCACGTCGGAGCCAATGCGTGAACCGCCCGCGATCAGCAGCTCGCGCGGATAGCGCACAAACACCTCCTTGAGCGGCGTATGCGTGGTTTTCTCCGCCTGCTGCATCGCGACAAAGGTCGGTGTCTCTTCCACGCCACGACGCAGCCATAAACCAAACATCACCAGCAGCAGACTGAGCAGGAACGGAATGCGCCATCCCCACTCCTGAAACTGTTCGCCGCTCAATGCCACCGTCACCAGCGTGATAAACCCGGTACCAATCAAGGTGCCGCACGATGGACCCACCTGCGCAAACGAGGCGTTACGGCCACGCTTGTTGGCATCGCCATGCTCCATCGACAGCAACACCGCACCGGCCCATTCGCCGCCTAATGCAATGCCCTGAATAAAGCGTAAAGCCACCAGCAGCACCGGACTCCAGATGCCCCACACCGCATAGCTGGGCAGCAGGCCCATCAGCGCGGTGGTGACGCCCATAATCACTAATGTGGTGATCAATACCGCTTTACGCCCGGCGACATCACCGAGATGACCAAAGATAAAGCCGCCCACCGGACGGGAGATGTAGCCGACCGCATAGGTGGAAAACGCCAGAATAGTGCCGACCAGCGGATCGAAACTGGGGAAAAACACGTGGTTAAACACCAGCGCCGCCATGATGTTGTAGACCGTGAAGTCATACCACTCCAGCGCGGTGCCGATGGAGCTGGCCGCCGCGAGACGACCGGTTTTGCTGTGGCTGACGCGCTCGCCGGAAGCGTGCGGCAACGTTGAATCAGTATTAGCCATGAGCCATCTCCTGTTTGGTTAACTGCCAGCTGAGGGAGTAGAGCTGTACGTCCGCGTTGAGCGCCTGCGCGGCATCTGCGGCAAGGGTTTTACATACCTGTGCGTCTCGGCAGCTCAGCAGCAGCATTGGATGCATCGGTCGCGTCGCGCTGGTTTCCCGTGGCAGCGGCGAGCTCAGCGTGGGGTCAGGCGTCAACAAACGTGAGGCGATGTAGCCCGGCGTTTGCTGCACGCTGTTTTGCCAGATGCCCAGCGATGCAACATCTATACCGGCTTTCAACGTCAGCACCGCCAGATGGCTGCCGCTGCCTTGTCCATGCTGATGGGAGATGGCGCAGACGCGGCGCATCGGATTGACCATCTTGTTGAGATTCTTCACCGACCATTCGGTCTGGCGCGTGAAGGCGGCGTGATAATCTGCGCTGGTAAAGGCTTCCAGCGATGCGGTTTCATACAGGCCGAGGTATTTGCGTTCGGCATCCACCGCCTGATAACGCGTACCGCTAAGAAAGCCGCTGATCGCTACGCGCTCTTCAACGTGTTCGTGGTCATACCATTGGTTGAAATCCGCTTCATCTGCAGCATCGATATTGGTGGCGACAAACAACATGCCGTGAGGTTGAGTCATGATCAGCTACTCCGTTTTAGGGTGGTTTCAATCGCGGCAGCCCAGCTGAGTAATGCAGCATCGTTGCCATGGGTGGAAGAGAGCATCAGGCCAACCGGCGCGGCGCCGGGCTGATGACAAGGCAGAGAAATTGAACAGCCATCAAGCATGTTGATCACGCTGGTGTTGCGCAGCATCAGCAGATTGACCTGCATATAACGCGCGGGATCCTCGAGCTCGGCCAGCGTCGGCGCGATCAGCGGTACCGTCGGCATCAATATGCCGTCGAAAGGCGCAACCGCCTGCTCGACGCGCTGTTTCCAGTCGGCGCGCAGTTGGTAGAGTTCGGCGGCATCCTCTTCATTCAGCAAACTGCCGCGTTGAATGCGCGTTAGAACCTGCGGATCGTAAGCTTCCGACTGGGATTGGGCGTATTGCTGATGCCATTGCCAGGCTTCCCACGCGGTAATGCCGCCGCGTGCGTTGATGGTGTCGAGTTCCGCTAGCTCTTGCAGCGGCAGCTCGGTGATTTTCACGCCCTGCGCGCGCAGCACATCAAGCGCATGCAGCCAGGCGGCGCTGACGTGTTCGTCAAGGCCAGCCAGCACCCGCGTCTGCGGAATCACGAAATGCGCCTCCGACAGATTCCGCTCATCGATCTCCAGCGGTTGAGCAGCGATCACGCTATCAAGCAGCCAGCAGCTGCGCACGTCGTGAGCGATCACGCCGATGCTATCGAGCGACGCCGCCAGCGGCAGCGTTCCGCGTTGATCGATACGGCTGGCGCTGGGTTTAAAACCGGTTAATCCGCACAGCGCCGCTGGAATGCGCACCGAACCGCCGGTATCGGTGCCAACGGCCGCCAGGCACATGCCATCGCTCACCGCCACCGCCGCACCGGAAGAGGAACCGCCAGGAATGCGCTGCTGCGCGCGCTGCCACGGATTGGCGGGTGTGCCGTAATGCGGATTGACGCCGAGGCCGGTGAAGGCGAACTCGCTCATATTGGTTTTGCCAACGATGGCGGCACCGGACAGCTGCAGCCGATCAACTATGCTGGCATTCGCCGTGGCTACGCTGGCGTTACTCAGCAAGCGGGAACCGGCAGTGGTCACTTCTCCGGCGACATCAAACAGATCTTTGATGCTGATAGGCAGACCATCAATCGCGCTGCGCGGCTGTTGCTGCTGCCAGCGCGCGCTGGCTTGCGCCGCCAGCTGCTGCGCAGCATCGGCATATACCTTGGTGAAGACACGTTTGCCTTCACCGGCTTCCGCCGCGATTGCACGCAGCGCATCCTGGGTCAGGGTTTCCGGGCTAATTTTCCCGGCTAGCAGCTGCTGGCTCGCTTGCCATAACGTTGTCATAGGGAACCTCAGGCGATAACTGGCAGCGAGCCAGTGATGTAGGTGTGTTCCAGCGTGCGGTTCAGCACCGGATCGTGCAGCGCCATGCGGAATTCACTCGAAGGACGAATCCCGCCGATGGCGCTGAGCGTGCCGCACGACATGGCAAAACCTTCCTCAACCTGGCTCGTGGAAAAATAGCGGCTAAGCAGATCGAGCGGCGTCAGCAATGAGGCGAGGGCGCCTTGCTGATAAGTTACCCAGTCGCCGTTGACGTTGATCCAGGCACGCAGCTCCAGCTGATCCCAGTGCGCTTTGACTTCGGACATACGCCACGCGTGACCGGCAACCGGTTTGATGCACGCCTGCTTCGATAGCGCCACGCTGAAGGTTTCCAGATGACGATCGGTGTGATCGGAAATCAGCGAAACCCAATATTCGCCGCGATGGAAAAACACAAAGGGTTCGGCTTCACCGGATGTTTGGTCGCCAACCACTTCCAGCTGCGTTTGCTGACTTAATTGATTGGTCGCAACGCGGTAAAACAGCGGCACTGCACCAGGAGCGGGCACGCCGAGTGCTTCGAGTTCCCTGATATGGTGCAGTACCGCTTCCTGATCGCGTCCAACCCAGCCCGCGATAACAAGTTGATTAACCTCAACATCTAGCAGTGCCGCATCGGCGTAATCTGTCGTAAACCGTAATTGCATGGGATAGATCTCCAGTTGAGAAATGCGTGTGAAATTTCACTGTGATTTCAATCTAGCCATTTTCATGCCAGGTTTTTGTGTAATATGTCTCAGTTACCTAATAAGGATTTGCGCGATGAGTAATGTGATGGCTGAAAATGTGAGCTCGCCGACGACACCGAAGAGCATTTCGCTTAATGAGCGCGCCTATCTGGCGTTCAAGCACCGGCTGATCACGCTGCGCTACAAACCGGGCGATTATCTCAATATCGCGCAGGTGATGGATGACCTTGAGATGGGCAGAACGCCGGTGAATCAGGCGGTGCATCGGCTGGAGACGGAAGGGCTGTTGCAGATCATCCCGCGCAAGGGCGTGATGGTGTCGCCGCTGTCGATTGATGATGCGCTGGAGTTAATTGAGGTGCGTTTGGTGAATGAGGCGCTGTGTTTGCGACTGGCTTCGCAGCGGGTCAATGCGGCGCAAATCGCCTATTTGCGGGAAATGAATCAGCGTATTGCCCATGCCAGCGCCTCACGCGATCGCGAGCAGATGATGTTGCTGGACCGCGAGTTTCATCAGGTGCTGGCGGATATCGCCGCCAATGGTCGTCTGGCCGATATTCTCAGCATCATCCACGCGCAGGCACAGCGTTTCTGGGCCACTACGCTTTCCAGCGCTGCGCACATGAACGAAGTGATCGCCGAACACGAAGCGATCATTGCCGCGCTGGAGCAGGGAAATGCCGAACAGGCAGAAGAGGCGGCGCGGGTGCATATCTATTCGTTTAAGCAGGCGCTGCTGAATAATTAATACTCTGCTTCTTCACCCGGTAGCGGAATGGAAAGATCAATACCTTCAACCCCGGCATAGAAAATAATCAGCTCGGCAGGCTGGTCGGTGGTGAAGCCGCGATGGGCAATGTCGATGGATTCATTAAAAGCTTCGCCCGCGTTGAAGGTTTTAGTCTCGCCGCTGGCTTTGTCCTCGATGGTGAGCGAGCCGGATAAAATATACGCAGTGTTAGGCATCGGATGCGTATGCCACGGCAGCTCGGAATGCGCAGGAATCGTCATCTTCATCACCGTGATCTCGGGCTGACCGGCGGGATAGTGTTCAATGTGCTGGCCGTTCCATGCATGCCCGCTTTGCAGCAACGTTTCCGCACTGTTTTCATGCTCGTTATCGGCACCTTTCATCTCATTCCCCTGAATAGTCATTAAAATCTCTCCCGCACAGGATAGTGCAAATCTGCAAGGCTGCGCGCGCTCACTTCCAATACAAGTCGATCGATCAAGGCCGAGACACTTGTAAAAGAATTGTGATCGGTCACCAGGAACTGCTTAAAGTAATCGATTACTTTTAGCTCTCTGTGGAATGTAATCGATTTCTTTTTGGCGTGAGGTCAGCATGGTTTCGACAACTACAGATTCTGAAATCGCGGTGAGACAGCAGCGTTTGCTGATTCCCCGCTTGTCGTTAATGATGTTCATGCAGTTTTTCATTTGGGGAAGCTGGTCCGTTACGCTCGGGCTGGTGATGACGCAACACAACATGTCATTGCTGATTGGTGACGCCTTTTCGGCGGGGCCGATCGCCTCGATTCTGTCGCCGTTTGTGCTGGGCATGTTGGTCGACCGCTTCTTTCCTTCGCAGAAGGTGATGGCGGTAATGAACCTGGCGGGCGCGGTGATCTTATGGTTTGTCCCGGCCGCGCTGGTGGCCGAAAACGGTGCGCTGCTGATTGGATTGCTGTTTGGCTACACGCTCTGTTTTATGCCGACGCTGGCGCTCTCCAACAACATCGCCTTTCACAGCCTGGCCAGCAGTGACAAAAGTTTTCCGGTAGTACGGGTGTTTGGGACCATTGGCTGGATTGTGGCGGGCATCTTTATTGGTGTCACCGGTATCGCCTCCAGCACCGGGATTTTCAATCTGGCCGCGATTTGTTCCGTGGCGTTAGCGATCTACAGCCTGACGCTGCCGCACACGCCAGCACCGGCGAAAGGCATGCCGTTAAAAGTGCGCGATCTGTTCTGTGCGGATGCCTTCGCGCTGCTGAAAATTCGTCACTTCTTCGTGTTTGCGCTCTGCGCCACCTTGATTTCCATCCCGCTCGGCACCTATTACGCCTACACCGCGTCCTGGCTGGCGGATGCGGGCGTGAGTAACGTCAGTACCGCGATGTCTTTTGGTCAGATGTCAGAAATCTTCTTCATGCTGGTGATCCCTCTGCTGTTCCGCCGCCTCGGCGTCAAATACATGTTGCTGGTCGGCATGGTGGCGTGGTTTGTGCGTTACGCGCTGTTCGCCATGGGCATGAATGATGAAAGCCGCGCACTGATCTACATGGGTATTCTGCTGCACGGTGTCTGTTACGACTTCTTCTTTGTGGTCGGCTTTATCTACACCGACCGCATCGCTGGGGAAAAAGTGAAAGGGCAGGCGCAAAGCATGGTGGTGATGTTCACCTACGGTATCGGCATGTTGCTGGGCTCGCAGATTTCCGGCGCGCTCTACAACCGCCTGATTGCCGGAGAGGGCACGGCGCAAAACTGGGCAACATTCTGGTGGATCCCCGCGATTGCGGCGGCGGTGATCGCCGTTCTTTTCCTCTTCACCTTTAAATACCGGGATGAAGAGGTTTGATTGACTGGAGGTGTACGTGAAAACGGTAAAAGGACCTGGAATTTTTCTCGCGCAGTTTATTGGCCCGCAGCCACCGTTTAATT
The DNA here is from genome assembly GCF_900116775.1 of Pantoea sp. YR525. Lineage (NCBI taxonomy): Bacteria > Pseudomonadati > Pseudomonadota > Gammaproteobacteria > Enterobacterales > Erwiniaceae > Pantoea > Pantoea sp. YR525. The sequence goes on along the minus strand of NZ_FPBU01000002.1, from coordinate 392,937 downwards.
CACTGGAAGGGCTGGCGCAATGGGCTTCTGCGCTCGGTTATAAGGCGTTACAAGTGCCTTGTAATCACCCGAAGATTTTTGATCTGTCGCACGCCGCAACCAGTCAAACCTATTGCGATGAAGTGACGGGTTTACTGGCGAACTACGGCTTGCAGATCAGTGAATTATCGACGCATCTGGAAGGCCAGTTGATTGCTGTCCACCCAGCCCACGATGTCGCCTTCGATGGCTTCGCACCCGCCGCTTTACGCGGTGACCAGGAAAAGCGCACCGCATGGGCGATTCAGACGGTGAAGCTGGCGGCAGCCGCGTCGGCCAGGCTGGGATTGCAGGCTCACGCGACCTTCTCCGGTTCGCTGGCCTGGCCGTATCTCTATCCGTGGCCGCCGCACAATCCTCAGCTGTTGAGTGAAGCTTTCTCAGAGCTGGCACGGCGCTGGTTGCCGGTGCTCGACGAGTTTGACCGCTACGGCATTGATGTCTGTTACGAGATCCACCCCGGTGAGGATCTGCATGATGGCGTGACGTTTGAACGCTTCCTGGCGTTGGTGAACCATCATCCGCGCTGCAACATCTTGTTCGATCCCAGCCACTTGCACTTGCAGCATATCGACTATTTGCAGTTCATCGATATCTACCATCAGCGCATCAAGGCGTTTCACGTTAAAGATGCCGAGTATCTGCCGAACGGACGCAGCGGCGTGTATGGCGGTTATCAGCGCTGGATAGATCGTGCCGGTCGTTTTCGCTCACCCGGTGACGGACAGATCGATTTCCCGGCCATTTTCAGCAAGCTGGCGCAGTACGATTATGATGGTTGGGCGGTGCTGGAGTGGGAATGTTGTCTGAAAGAGGCGGAAACCGGCGCGCGTGAGGGCGCTGAGTTCATCCGTCGCCACATCATTCCGGTGGCCGATCGGGCATTTGATGACTTCGCCGCACAATCGCAGCAAGCGGCCAGCATCCGCGCGCAGCTGGGGTTGAGCGCGGCAGAGTCGCATGATTAAGGTGGGCGCGGAATTATGGTAGCCTCCGTAGTATCTGACTGAGCAAGAGTTGCAAGCATGTCCATCCAAAAAATCGCCCGTTTAGCGGGCGTTTCTGTGGCGACAGTTTCACGGGTGCTGAATAACAGCGACACGGTAAAAGCGCAGAATCGTGAGAAAGTCCTGCAAGCCATTAAAGCGAGTAATTACCAGCCAAACTTGTTAGCGCGTCAGTTGCGCACAGCGCGTAGCTCAATGATTCTCGTCATGGTGTCGGATATCTCCAATCCTTTCTGCGCCGAGTTGGTGAAAGGCATTGAGGAGCAGGCGGAGAAGAACCGCTATCGCATTCTGTTGTGTAATTCTGGATCAGACATCGAGCGCTCGCGCTCCAGTTTGCAATTGCTGGCCGGTAAAATGGTGGATGGCATTATCACCATGGATGCATTCAGTAAGTTGCCAGAGCTGGCACAGCTGATTGGCGAAACGCCGTGGGTGCAGTGCGCGGAATACGCTGATGCTGGGGATGTCTCCTGCGTCGGCATTGATGATGTGCAGGCATCAAAGCACGTAGTGGCGTATCTGGCGAGCAGGGGACGACAGCGTATTGCGTTAATCAACCACGATCTCAGCTATAAATATGCGCAGCTGCGACAGGCGGGATATCAGCAGCAACTTAGCCACGAAGCGCGCAGCTGGCAGGCCATCTCTTACGCCACCGAGCTGAGTTTTAATGCCGGTAAACAGGCGATGGAAAGCTTGCTGGCAGCGCCCGAGCGTCCAGATGCAGTGTTCGCGGTGTCGGATACCTTAGCGGCGGGCGCGCTTTCAGCCATTCACGCCGCCGGACTGCGCGTACCGCAGGATATTGCGGTGACCGGATTTGATGGCACCGACCTCGCCGAAATGGTCACGCCGCCGCTGAGCACGCTGGCGCAGCCGTCGCGCGATATGGGGCGAGAAGCGTTCGATTTGCTGCTGAATAAGATCGACCAACCTGATTCGCCGGCTCAACGCATTATGATGGACTGGCACTTTGTGGTGCGTGCCAGTACTTGATGGGGCACTTGCGGATAGATTCTACGTTGCCGAAGAGGGTGCTAGACGGTGTAATGATGCTCTTGGGATCGCCAGGCGTGCAGTGTTACCCAAACAGCCGCTGGCGGTTTTGCGTCAGCGCATGGGCTACATCAGGCAGCATCGGGAAAGAACTCTGACCGCCATATTTCTGAATTGAGCAGGAGCTGATTTCAGCAGCGAATGGAATCGCTTCTTCCAGAGCGATATTGTTCACCAGGCAATAGGCGATGCCGCCAATAAAGGAATCGCCTGCGCCGGTGGTATCCACCACATCCGGGCAGAACACGGCGGGATAATGTCTGGCGCCTGCATCACCGGATAACACCGCGCCTTTCTCGCCCAGCGTGATAATCACCCGGCCATTCACCTTCTGCTGTAACGCCGCCGCACAGGCCATCGCTTCCTTGACCGACGTGACGGAAGTTTTGCTCATAAAGCTGGCTTCGGTCTCATTCACCACCAGAAAATCCACCTGGCTCAGCGCCTGCACAGAGATTTCGCGTGCTGGCGCGTTGTTGAGCAAAATCTGGCAATCGTGACGGCGTGCAACGCTGATGGCACGTTCAACCACATGATCGTGAATTTCCGACTGCAGGATTAACAGTGGACGATCGCTGAATAACCCATCGTGAATATCGGATTCGGTTAACAGGTAGTTTGCGCCCTTAATAATGGTGCTGCAGTAATCGCCGGATTCCAGAATCTGCACGATGCCAATGCCCGAGGTTTTTCCGCGTTGGCTAATGTTATCCACCGATACTCCGTTTTCATTCAGCGATTTTATGAGCTCACTGCCATAAATATCATTGCCTACGCAGCCCACCATATTGACGTTCAAGCCCAGCTTGGCGCACTGAACCGCCTGGTTTGCCCCTTTTCCGCCCGGCATTAGCATTAATTCGTTGCCGGTAAACGTCTCCCCAATTTCCGGCAGGCGATCCTGCTGGACAAGAATGTCGTAGTTAAGACTGCCAATAACAACAATATTATGTTTCATCATTTCGGCCCTTAATTGGCGGTGCGTTTGGACGCAACCGCATTTCTAGTGTTGTGTAAACTGGTCTGGCTTTTTTCGCTGGTCTTGCTGGCGATAATGGTAAAAATGGCATCGAGAATATTCAGATGCACAATGCGCGTGGTGGCGTTTTCTCCGGTAATCGGATTGTTTTTAACCGAGGAGATAATCGAGTGCCTGGCAATTAAACTCAGCGGGCTGTTGGGATAATTGGTCAGGCAGATGGTTTCTGCGCCGTTCTCATTCGCCGCTTTTACCATCTGGATAATGTCTGTGGTTTGGCCGGAGTGGGAAATTGCCAGCAGAATATCGCCGGGTTGCATCAATGAGGCGGTCATCAACTGCTTGTGGCTGTCACTGAAAACCGACGAGAAGATACCGATTTTCAGCAACTTATGATTGAAATCATCACAGATTGAGCCTGAACCACCGCATCCGGCAATAAAGATGCGTGCACTTTCTGGCTTATTAATAAACAGATACGCCACCGCTTTGATCACGGCACTGTTAATCACACTCAGTGAATCCTGTAGCGCCAGCACTGAATTTAAAAAGGTGCTTTCAATCACCTGCTCAACATATTTCTCTGAATCCGGAATCACTGGAATATCAATAATATCTTCCTGCGTACTGACTTGCCGGGCGATATTGATTTTCAGATCGTGAAAACCGGTAAAGCCGAGTTTTTTAGATACTTTAGTAATGCTCGATACGCTGACATTCAGATAATTCGCAATATCAGTGATGCACATTTTAGATAATGACTGTGGATTGTCGTCAATAAAACGTGCAATAGACCGTTCCTTTTTTCCCAGCTCAGGTGCAAGCGTGCGAGCCAGCAGGAATATCTCATTGCCTTTAAGTCGGTTATGCATGTTGAGCGCTCAATAAAAACGTTGTCGCTAAGCTAGCATGGTGATTAGGGGAAAAGTGTTAACTGGATCACATGCTGTAAAACGTTTTACTGATGCATTTTACTGGTAGTAAAATAAAAGTATCATAATTGCGACTGTTATTTTACTAGCAGGAAAATGATTATTTAACTTGTTGTATTTTAATGGTTTTACTCGCAGTAAAATTTTCACTATTATAAATTACCCTTTTATTTTATTAGCGGTAGTATTTATCTATCCGCATTTACCTGATGAATATTCTCATTTATAAGAAAGTGGAAATCCCATTAAAGGTAATTTAAAAATGAAATTCTCATCACGTATAAATTCATTTCGCTCCAGAGCCGATCTGTTTGCGGCGAAGAACAAAATGGATACTTGCGATCTTATTACGCGTATGGGTACCGTTGCGGGCTTGACGCATATTGAGCTGAATTATCCGGAACATTTTATTGGTCAGGATAAAGAACTGATCAAGCAGACCATCGCCGATAACAATTTGCAGGTCGGTGGCATTGCACTGCGTTATAACAAAGAGTTCATTGACGGTGAATTCACCAATCCGGATGCCGCACTGCGTAAAAAAGCGATTGAAATTACCCTTGAAGCCGCAGAGATGTGCAAATACCTCGGCGGTAATACCGTCACGCTGTGGTTTGGCTACGATGGCTACGATTATCCGTTCCAGCAGGATTATTTCCGCGCCTATGAGTGGCTGGTCAGCGCATTACAGACCGTGACGCAGTCCCACGCGGATATGCAATTCAGCTTTGAATACAAGCCGTATGAGCCGCGCACCTTCTCCTTTATTGGTGATGTCTCTTCAACGCTCATGCTGATTGATGACGTGGGCTCCGACAATCTCGGTATTACCCTCGATTTTTGCCACATGATCATGAAGAAAGAGAATCCCGCTTTCTCGCTGTTCCAGTCGGCACGCAAAAACCGTCTGGTGGGTTTCCACTTGAACGATGGCTATGGCCATTTTGATGATGGGTTGATGCTGGGTTCAGTGCATCTGATGCAGACGCTGGAATACATCTATTACGCAAAACGCGTTAACTTCAGCGGCCTGATCTATTTCGATACCTTCCCAAGCCGTGAAGATCCGGTTGCCGAATGCGCGCAAAATATTCGCATGTATAAAGCGCTTTCAAGTTTTATCGACCGCCTGAGCATTGATGAGATCGATCAGCTGATTAAAAGCCAGGATGCACTGAAAGTGCAGGGCATGCTGATGAAAATCATCGCTGAATAAAAACAAAATCAAAACTTACCTCTATTAACTACAACCAGTCAGTGTCTGACACTGGGGGAAACTATGTTCGATAAAATAGGTTTGCCTAAAAACTTGCTTTGGGGCTATATCGGCCTCGCGATATTCATGATCGGTGATGGTGTAGAACAAGCGTGGATTGCCATCTGGCTGGTGGATAAAGGACTCTCCGTCGCGCAGGCCTCTTATCTGATCACCGCATACGGTGTCACGGTGACGCTGGCGGCCTGGGTAACTGGCGTGCTGGTGCAAACCCTCGGACCGCGCAAAGTGATGGTATATGGGCTGATCACCTTCGTCATCGGCAGCATCGGGTTTATCGGCATTGGCCTCAAGACCATGCACATGGCCTGGATGCTGCCATTTTATGCCATTCGCGGCATCGGTTATCCGCTGTTTGCCTACTCGTTTCTCATCTGGATTAACTACAGCACGCCGGTGGAGCGCCGTTCTACCGCAGTGGGTTGGTTCTGGTTTACCTTCTCGCTGGGTTTAAGTGTCATCGGTCCGTTCTTCTCCTCGCTGGCATTGCCGGTGATGGGCGAAATTCATGTGCTGTGGATCGGCATGGTGTTTGTGGTGGTGGGCTCAGTGTTAGGCATTTGGGTTAACCGTGACGTGGTACCGGCATCTGAAATTCATCCTTTCAGTGCGGCGGAGTTAATTAAAGGCATCACCATTTTGCAGCGTCCGGTGATCGCCATGGGATTGGTGGTGAAATCGGTCAACGGCATCGCCCAATATGGTTTAGCCACATTCCTGCCGCTGTACCTGATCAGTTTCGGCTACAGCAAAACCGAATGGCTGCATATGTGGTCGGCGGTATTCCTGGTGGCGATTTTCGCCAACCTGTTCTTTGGCTTCTTCGGCGATAAGTTTGGCTGGCGTACCACCATTATGTGGGTCGGCGGCTTTGGCTATGCCGCGGTGCTGATTCTGGTTTGGTCGGTGCCGCAGGTGCTGGGCCATAACTTCTATGTGATGGCGTTCGTGCTGTGCCTGTGCGGCATTACCATGGCGGGTTATGTGCCGCTGTCAGCGCTGTTCCCGTTACTGGCCCCGGACAGCAAAGGCGCAGCGATGTCGGTGTTGAATCTGGGCGCAGGTCTGGGCGCATTTATCGCTCCCGCTATCACTGCGCTGTTCTACTCATCGCTGGGCGCGGGCGGGGTGCTGGGGATTTATGCCGGGCTTTATGTGCTGAGCGGCGTGCTGACGCCATTCCTGAAAACGCCAGAAGAGCTGGATGCGCGGGTGGCGATGACGGATAAAGCCGCCTGACAGACGTGAGATTTTGGTTATAAAAAAAAAGCCCAGTTAATAACTGGGCTTTTTATTGCTAGCAACAGATTAGACGTTGATGTCTGCGGCGCTATTCTGCGTAACAATGCTCGGCGGCGGGAAAGCTCCTGTCCTTGACTGCTGCAACATAGCTCTGAATGGCGACCTGAATGCTTTCCTGACCCGACATAAAGTTACGCACAAACTTAGGCGCACGCCCGGTGATGCTGAGCCCGAGCATATCGTGCAGCACTAACACCTGACCATCGGTATCCACGCCAGCGCCAATGCCGATAACCGGAACCGCAACCGCTTCGCTCAACGCTTTGCCCACCGAGCTGGGAACAGCTTCAACCAAAATCATTGCCGCACCGGCCGCTTCCAATTTTATCGCCGCATCGATCAGAGTCTGCGCCGGCTCCTGGCCTCGCCCCTGAACTTTGAAACCACCAAACACATTTACTGATTGCGGTGTCAGTCCAATGTGCGCGCAGACTGGGATGCCATTGCGCGTTAACTGGCGAACGGATTCACACAGCCATTCACCGCCTTCAAGCTTCACCATCTGCGCACCGGCCTGCATCAAGCGGCCCGAGCTTTGCAGCGCCTGTTCAGGCGAGGCGTAGGTCATGAAGGAGAGATCGGCGATGATAAAGCTGCCGGCATTACCGCTTTTCACGCTGGCCGTGTGATACGCCATATCATCAAGGGTGACCGGCAGCGTGCTGTCGTGGCCCTGCAGGATCATCCCGAGGGTATCGCCGATCAGCAGCATATCGACGCCAGCACGGCTGGACTCATGCGCAAATGTCGCATCGTAGCAGGTCAGCATGGCAATCTTTTCGCCACGCTTTTTCATTTTTTGCAGGTGGGTTAGCGTGATATCTGGCATTCAATATCTCATCAAAGCGATTCTGTCAGTAAGAGTGCTGCGATGACGATCATCAGAGCACCGGATGTTTGGCTGACCCTTCGTGCAGCCTGCGGGCGGGTGCGTAACACCGCTCTGGAACCTAATCCTACAATCAGGTACACCACCGCGCAGCTAAATACATGAACCATACCTAACGCTGCCATCTGTAATGGCAGTGGCCATGCGCCCTGCGGATCGGTGAACTGTGGTAACAGCGCCAGAAACAGCAGAAACACCTTTGGGTTAAGGCCACTGATGCAAAGCCCTTTCAGCGCCCAGCGACCGGCATTGCCTGCGTCAGTGGCGTCTCCTGCACTGGGAATGGTGGGATGTCGCAACATGCCGATGCCCAGCCAGATTAAATAGCACGCGCCCGCCACGGTTAACACTTTCATCAACGCCGGTAAGCTGGCGACCATCGTGCCAACGCCAGCCGCAACAATAAGCGTGGCAATCAGGTGGCCGCTGAGCAGACCCAGAACCGCCGGGATCACCCGCCCTCCACGCATGCCAGCGGAAATCGCATAGGCCCAGTCAGCGCCCGGTGTGATAACGAATAGAACCGATACGGCCCAAAATGCCGCGAAGAAACTCAGCGCCATGGCGATGCACCTTTCATCTCAACGTTGAGGTAAGAAAACATCGCGCAGAAGCGCATTAAAGGTAGTTTGTTAAGCACGTTCTCAGTCCCGGTTAGCGGATGAATCATCTATTACGTCATGCGTCATTCGCTAGAAAGAATATCCTCAGAGAGTTAGAATGTGCTCTCAATGTGGGGCGTGCTAAACGCTAATTCAGGAATAAGTTTCCAAATGGATCGTATTGACCGCAATATTCTTGCTGAGCTGCAAGCGGATGGCCGCTTATCGGTGACGGAGCTAGCAGAACGGGTTGGGCTGAGCCTCTCTCCTTGCCATCGCCGGGTTAAAGCGCTGGAACAAAGCGGCATTATCCGTGGGTATCGCGCGCATCTTGATCCCGTCTGTCTGGGATATAACTTTTCGGCAATCGTGTTTGTGACTTTACGCGAAGGCGATCGCCGTGCGGTGAGTGCGTTCGAAGACGCGGTGGAGGATTTGCCGCAAATTACACTGGCGCAGCGTTTGTTTGGCGATCCGGATTATCTGCTACACATCACCACGCGCGATTTGCCCGCTTTCCAGCAGCTGTATGATGAAAAGCTATCCGGTCTGCCTGGTGTTCAACGGTTAACGTCGACGCTAGTGATGAAAACGGTGATTCAGGATCGCCCGTTACCGCTGTGAATTTCCGCTGAAACAAGCGAACGCACCATGCCGCCAGTTTTTGCAGCCAATTCGTCTGGGTAAAAGGGATAAAAAAAATCCACGCCAATGCGTGGATTTTGGGATTTTTTGTCTGACGCGATAGCGCGGCAGACAACATTAAGGCTTTAGACGTTGAACAGGAAGTTCATCACGTCGCCATCTTTAACGATGTACTCTTTACCTTCTGAGCGCATCTTGCCGGCTTCTTTCGCGCCTTGTTCACCTTTGAACGCAACGAAATCTTCAAACGCGATGGTCTGAGCGCGGATAAAGCCTTTCTCGAAGTCGGTGTGGATTTTACCCGCCGCCTGTGGCGCAGTGGCGCCAACGGGGATGGTCCATGCACGCACTTCTTTCACGCCAGCGGTGAAGTAGGTTTGCAGGTTAAGCAGCGCATAACCGGCGCGGATCACGCGGTTCAGACCCGGCTCTTCCAGGCCCAGTTCAGCCATGAACTCATCGCGCTCGTCATCTTCCAGCTCAGCGATATCAGATTCAACCGCAGCACACACCGGCACCACGACTGAACCTTCAGCTTCGGCAATCGCACGCACCTGATCGAGGTACGGATTGTTTTCGAAACCGTCTTCGTTGACGTTAGCGATGTACATGGTTGGCTTCAGCGTCAGGAAGCTGAGGTAGCGGATTGCCGCTTTCTCGTCAGCATCCAGATTCAGTGCGCGCAGCATGCCCGCTTCTGACAGGTGCGGCAGGCACTTCTCCAGCGCAGCCAGTTCGGCTTTAGCATCTTTGTCACCGCCTTTGGCTTTCTTCTGGCAACGCTGAATCGCGCGTTCGCAGGTGTCGAGATCCGACAGCGCCAGCTCGGTGTTGATCACGTCAATATCTTCCGCTGGGTTAACTTTACCCGCTACGTGGATGATGTTGTCGTTTTCGAAGCAGCGCACTACGTGGCCGATGGCTTCGGTTTCACGGATGTTGGTCAGGAACTGGTTGCCCAGGCCTTCACCTTTAGAGGCGCCTTTCACCAGACCGGCGATATCGACGAATTCCATGGTGGTTGGCACTACACGCTGTGGCTTAACAATCTCGCTCAGCTGATCGAGGCGCAGATCGGGCATTGGCACTACACCGGTGTTTGGCTCGATGGTGCAGAACGGAAAGTTGGCTGCTTCGATACCCGCTTTAGTCAGCGCGTTGAACAGGGTGGATTTACCGACGTTCGGCAGGCCCACAATACCGCATTTAAATCCCATGGTCTGATTACCTTTCTCACTGAGTGCGCGGCGCTTTTTAAAAGCGCCGACAGATTCAAAAAATTTCGCGCATTATACACAGAATTGCCTTCTGCGGCGCGGGAATTGGCCTTAGCCCGCCTTGAACGCGTGCAGGCGGTTCATCGCCTTGATCTTGTCTTCTTTCAGCCACAACTCGGTGCAGCGCACCGCTTCGTCTACGGCATCGTCAATCAGCTTTTGTTCGCTGGCTGGCGGCTTGCCCAGCACGAAACCAGTGACTTTATTGCGGTCGCCAGGATGGCCAATGCCGACACGTAAACGGTGAAAATTATTGTTGTTGCCCAGTTTGCTGATGATGTCTTTCAGGCCGTTGTGGCCGCCGTGGCCGCCGCCTTGCTTAAATTTTGCTACGCCGGGCGGTAAATCCAGCTCATCGTGCGCCACCAAAATCTCTTCTGGCGCAATGCGATAGAAGGTCGCCATCGCCGCCACCGCTTTCCCGCTGAGGTTCATAAACGTGGTGGGCACCAGCAGGCGCACATCTTCTCCCGCCAGCGACAGGCGCGCGGTGTAGCCGTAAAATTTTGGCTCGTCTTTTAACGACTGATTGTTGCGGCTCGCCAGTAAATCGACATACCAGGCGCCAGCGTTATGGCGCGTTGCGGCGTATTCAGCGCCGGGATTGGCCAGCCCCACAATCAGTTTAATGCTGCTCACGATGTTTATCCTGTCTTGCTGCGGAAAGGGCGATAGTTTACTGCCTGGCGGCACGGATGACAAAGGCCACAAGCAGCAGATAATGTCTCTGCGTGACTAATCATTTTCTATCGAAATCAAGGCACTGGCGGTAAAGATTTGTCAAAGGTTGTGAAGGATATGTGATCCTGTACGCAACTTAAGCGGCAACTATTGCCTAAGCTTATGGCTAGTTAACCATACGTGCTGTTTTGCCTATATAAGGATGGAGGTGGATCATGAAACGTCAAAATTGCCGCTATGTAGGTAACGGTTTGATGTGTTTGGGTTTACTGACGATGGTATTGGGCGTCGGCTATTCCATTATCAATCAGCTTCCTTCACTCAACCTGCCACAATTTCTCGCGCACGGTGCGATGTTCAGCATCTTCGTTGGCGCTTTGCTGTGGCTGGTCGGCGCGCGCGTCAGCGGACGTGAGCGCGTGGAAGATCGCTATTACTGGTTGCGTCATTACGGCGATAAGCGCTGCCGTCGCAATCACTCATCACATTAAGTGAGTACGGTTTGCTGCAGCGGCTGTAACTGCGCGAGATAACATTCGATGCGGTTACGGCCGCTTGCTTTTGCGCGATACAAAGCTTCATCGGCCAGCGCCAGCAACGGCGGGAAAGGTTCGCCGGGCTGCAGTGCGGTGGCAAAACCGATACTGACGGTATAGCGTACGTCGTTGGGTTGCGACAGCTGTGTTGCTAAACGGATACGTTCACACACGCGCTGCGCCTGCTCGGCATCGCCGGGAATAATCGCTGCAAACTCTTCACCGCCCAGACGGGCAAAATGTCCACTCTCCGGTAACAACGCCTGCACTACCTGACAAAAATCGATTAATACCTGATCGCCTTGCTGGTGGCCAAACCGGTCATTGATGCTTTTAAAATGGTCCAGATCGAACAGCACCGCGCTGTAAACAAATTGCTGTGATTGTCGCGCGCTGCGCAGCACCATTTTATCTGCCTGCTCGAAAAGCGCACGACGATTCCACACGCTGGTGAGCGGATCGAGCATTGATGCCAGTTTGTGGGCGATTTGCGTGCGCTCATTCACCATCGCCAAAATAGTGAAGCTCAGGCCAATGACAAATAGAATCGATTCGAGAATCACATAAACCGAGAAGCTGGAGCCGCCGATCGCACCACGCACCGGCGTTGCTACCGCATCATCGAGAAAGATGCGCGCCACGTGAAACAGCAGATGGATCCACAGCAGGATTTGCGCCGGCCAGAAGGTAACGGTTAACGAAGCGCGCACGCGCCACAGCAAGCGGATCAGCGCGCCGGTATAGATGATGCACAGCAGGCAAACCACCAGCACGCGCTTCGGCTGGCTGTGATAAAACTCGGGGAACAGGCACAGAATCGCCCACAATAAACCGCCGCCTAACCAGCTGAGTCCAATGGTTTTACCGCAGAAGATGCGGAAGGCGTTGAGCAGATTGCCGTAAGCCAGCAGCAGCATGATGTTGCCGACCGCTACCGGTAAAAACTGGAATCCCGCGCTGCGTAAGCTGCTGAGGAACACCGCGATCAACGTTAAAACCAACGCCAGCGTGGTGCAGCCCAATACGCGATCGTACTGCGCGCCAACCCAGGCAAAAACCAAAATGATACTCAAAAACCCCAGCACATAGAGCTCGCAAACAAACAGTGTGTAGATGTCGAGAGTCATAGTGGTCGGAGCTCTTGAAAAAGTGGGGAAGAAAATACCATTAATTATTGGAGCGCTAAAGGGCGGCAATGCGAGTTGCGGGAAAAGAGTGGATGGCAGCGAGAATAGCAAGATTTAACGAAATTTATCGCGCAAATATCAGCGGCGAAAGTGGCTTAATCGGTGAGTCAGGTTTAGGACAGTGAACAAAGAAAAACCGGGCACAAGGCCCGGTTTCACGCGATGAATTAATGCTCAAACATCGCGGAGATTGATTCTTCGTTGCTGATACGACGAATCGCTTCGGCCAACATGCCAGACAGCGTCAAAGTACGCACGTTAGGCAGAGATTTCATCTCTTCAGACAGCGGAATGGTATCGCAGACAATCACCTGGTCAATCACCGACTTACGCAGATTTTCCACCGCGTTGCCAGAGAAGATTGGGTGAGTTGCGTAAGCGAAGACACGTTTCGCGCCGCGCTCTTTCAACGCTTCAGCCGCTTTGCACAGCGTACCGCCGGTGTCGATCATATCGTCGACCAGTACACAGTCACGACCCGCAACGTCACCAATAATGTGCATCACCTGAGAAACGTTCGCGCGCGGGCGGCGTTTGTCGATGATAGCCATATCGGTATCGTTAAGCAGTTTAGCGATGGCGCGGGCACGCACTACGCCACCGATGTCTGGGGATACCACAATTGGATTTTCCAGGCCAATTTGCAGCATATCTTCCAGCAGGATTGGGCTGCCAAAGACGTTATCCACCGGGACATCAAAGAAGCCCTGAATCTGTTCAGCATGCAGGTCAACGGTGAGAACACGGTCAACGCCCACGCTGGAAAGGAAATCGGCAACTACTTTGGCGGTGATCGGTACACGAGCAGAACGCACACGGCGATCCTGACGCGCATAGCCAAAGTAAGGAATAACAGCAGTAATACGACCAGCAGAAGCCCGACGCAAAGCGTCGACCATCACAACCAGCTCCATCAGATTATCGTTGGTGGGGGCACAGGTGGACTGGATGATGAAAATATCACCACCGCGTACATTTTCGTTGATCTGTACACTTACTTCACCATCACTGAAACGGCCAACAGCGGCGTCTCCGAGGCTAGTGTAAAGGCGGTTGGCAATACGTTGTGCTAGTTCCGGGGTGGCGTTACCAGCAAATAGCTTCATATCAGGCACGAGAAGAACCTCAGGCTTGGCGTCCAGAGAATGAACGGCTCTAGAGTAACCGGCGAATACCAAAGAGCATGTTCATACGGGTGTGTTAATGCGCAACATGCAGTGTCTGGAACGTGTGACACTGTCACGTAGACGCTTTTAGCCCAGAAAGTGTGCGCTGCAACGGCGAGAGGTTAAGCCCGCGCGCCACAAATCCGCAAATCCATTTCGGGGCAAGCTCCAGCACCTGACGTGCGTCGGATTCGGTGTCAAATTCAGCAAACACACAAGCTCCGGTCCCAGTCAGGCGCGACGGCGCGTATTCTAGCAGCCAGGAAAGCAGCTCATCAACCTTACGAAAACGTTTTCTTGCCACAGACTCACAATCATTGTGAAAAGGACGCTGTAACAGTTCATCTAATGTGCGGATTGGTGAATCGCGCGTCAGATCGGGATCGCGGAACAGATCCGGCGTTGCGATACTCACGCCCGGATGCGCCACCAGATACCATTTTTCTGCCGGTTCAGCCGGCTGCAACAGTTCGCCCACGCCTTCAGCAAAGGCTGCGTGACCACCAATAAACACTGGCACATCCGCGCCCAGCTTGATGCCAATCGCTGCTAGCTCAGCAACGCTTAAGCCGGTTTGCCACAGATGATTTAGCGCCACTAACACCGTTGCCGCATCCGAAGAACCGCCGCCAAGCCCGCCGCCCATCGGCAAAAGTTTTTCCAGCGCGATGCTGGCACCGGCTTGCGCAGGCAAAGTGCCACGCGCGGCGGCGAAGGTTCTTAACGCCTGCGCGGCACGCACAATCAGGTTCTCTTCATCCGGTACGCCGTCCAGCGGTGTCAGCAGCGTAATCTTGCCGCTGCTGTCTGGCGTGATTTCCAGCGTGTCACCGTAATCGAGAAATTGAAACAGCGTTTGCAGGTTGTGGTAGCCGTCAGGACGACGGCCAGTGATATACAAAAACAGATTCAGTTTTGCTGGCGCGGGCCACGTGGTGATCATTGGGTGGTCCAGCTATCCATGCGTAATTTGATGCGCTGGCCGCCTTCAGACAGCTCCAGATTCGCCGGCAGCGGTGGATTCACTTTGCTGTCGTAATCAGCAATGTTCACTTTCCACTGCTGACCGTTACGGCTGTAGTTCAGGCTTTGCAGCTGGTAATTGTTATTCAGCTGATAATCGCTGGCATCGCCCGGCAAGCCCATCATCCACTGACGCAGATTGGCTAGCGGGATATCCATGCCGGTAAGCTGTGAAATCATCTTCTCTGCATCGTTGCTGACGTAGCGCTTGCCTTTATTATCAACGATCTGCACCACGGAACCTTGCGCATCCAGCTGCAATTCGGTGCTGCCGAGCGGATTGGTTAACAGCAGACGATAGCGATCGGCAGCGGTTTGCTGCCAGTTAAAGCGCGCATAGACTTTTTGCTTATCCGACAGGTACGCGAACGCGCCGCGCGTCTGATACTGGCTGATTTTCGCCACGGCTTGTTGATGCTGCTGCCATTGCGGTGACGTGGTGCTTGGGCCCGGACCTTGTGGTTTGTTAATGGTACATGCAGCCAGTAACACGCTGGCAAGGGGTAAAAGGCGCAGTAACTTGCGCGGGGGCAAATGCATCACGTGGTCATCTCCTCAGACACGTTTTTACTTCGTAACCGGTAACGCTAACCATCCGCATGTAAGCCGTCAATGCTGTTATGGCAATAATTGCGCACGATCAGTTTAATCTTATTACAGTCATAGGCTTTGTATGGCTTTTCTTGACCTGTGGCATCTTGTAGAATGCGCTGCACAAAACCCTGACAACTCTTGGGATATCCCAACCCGAATCACATGACGCTGCTTGCACTCGGAATCAACCACAAAACTGCACCTGTTGCGCTACGCGAACGCGTTGCGTTTACACCAGACACGCTGGAACTGGCGCTGAATAGCCTGCTGTCCCAGCCGATGGTGCAGAGCGGCGTGGTCCTCTCGACCTGCAACCGTACGGAACTCTACCTCAGTGTAGAGCAGCAAGCCGACCTGCAGGAGAAGCTGGTGCGTTGGCTGTGTGACTATCATGATCTGCGTG
The DNA here is from genome assembly GCF_900116775.1 of Pantoea sp. YR525. Classification (NCBI taxonomy): domain Bacteria; kingdom Pseudomonadati; phylum Pseudomonadota; class Gammaproteobacteria; order Enterobacterales; family Erwiniaceae; genus Pantoea; species Pantoea sp. YR525. The sequence continues at coordinate 377,340 of NZ_FPBU01000002.1, read as the reverse complement.
AAGAGGATGTGCGCAACAGCCTCTACTGGCATCAGGATAACGCGGCGGTCAGCCATCTGATGCGTGTAGCCAGCGGGTTGGATTCACTGGTGTTGGGTGAACCGCAGATTCTAGGTCAGGTTAAAAAAGCCTTTGTTGATTCGTCACGCGATCATGCGCTGAGCAGTGAACTGGAGCGCATGTTCCAGAAAACCTTCTCGGTGGCCAAGCGTGTACGCACCGAAACCGAGATTGGTGCCAGCGCCGTTTCGGTCGCCTTCGCCGCCTGTTCCCTGGCGCGTCAAATCTTTGAATCGCTCAGCACCGTTAACGTGCTGCTGGTCGGCGCCGGTGAAACCATCGAGTTAGTGGCGCGTCATCTGCGCGAACACTCCGTCAAGAAGCTGATGATCGCCAACCGCACCCGCGAACGCGCGCAGCTGCTGGCTGATGAGGTTGGAGCCGAAGTGATTGGCCTCGGCGATATCGAAACCCGTCTGGCCGATGCCGACATCATTATCTCTTCTACCGCCAGCCCGCTGCCGATTATCGGTAAAGGGATGGTGGAGCGCGCACTGAAAGCGCGTCGCAATCAGCCGATGCTGCTGGTGGATATCGCCGTACCGCGCGATGTCGAGCCGGAAGTGGGCAAGCTGGCGAACGCCTATCTCTACAGCGTTGATGATCTGCAAGCGATCATCGAGCAGAACATGGCGCAGCGTAAAGCCGCCGCCGTGCAGGCCGAAAGCATTGTGGTGCAGGAGAGCGGCGAATTTATGGCCTGGCTGCGCGCGCAAAGCGCGGTTGAGACCATCCGTGAATATCGCTCGCAGGCCGATCAGGTGCGCGCCGAGTTACAGGAACGCGCGCTGGCCGCGCTGCAGCAGGGCGCTGACGCCGAAAAAGTATTGCAAGAGTTGGCGCACAAGCTGACCAACCGTTTAATTCATACACCAACCAAATCACTGCAGCAGGCCGCGCGCGACGGCGACAGCGAACGCCTGCAGATCTTACGTGACAGCCTCGGTTTAGAGTAATCTGGTCAGTCACGACCTATCACTGGGATACCCGCTATTACATGAAGAGCTCTATTGTTGCCAAGCTGGAAGCGCTCCAGGAACGCCACGAGGAAGTGGAAGCGTTGCTGGGCGATGCCGGCGTGATTGCCGATCAGGATCGTTTCCGTGCGTTATCACGCGAATATGCCCAGCTTAGCGACGTCACCCGTTGTTTCCGCGAATGGCAGCAGGTGCAGGAAGATGTTGAAACTGCCGAAATGATGCTGGAAGACCCGGAAATGCGCGAGATGGCGCAGGAAGAATTGAAGCTGTCACGCGAGAAGCGCGAAGAGCTGGAACAACAGCTTCAAGTGCTGCTGCTGCCGAAAGATCCCGACGATGAACGTCCGTGCTTTGTCGAAGTGCGCGCCGGCACCGGCGGTGATGAAGCGGCAATCTTTGCTGGCGATCTGTTCCGTATGTACAGCCGTTATGCTGAAGCACGTCGCTGGCAGGTGGAGATCATCAGCGCCAACGAAGGTGAGCACGGCGGCTATAAAGAAGTGATCGCCCGCATCATCGGCGATGGCGCGTATGGCCGCTTTAAGTTTGAATCGGGCGGTCACCGCGTCCAGCGCGTGCCGGAAACCGAATCGCAGGGCCGTATTCACACCTCGGCTTGTACCGTTGCGGTGATGCCGGAGCTGCCAGAAGCGGAAATGCCGGAAATCAACGCCGGCGATTTGAAAATCGACACCTTCCGTTCTTCCGGTGCCGGTGGTCAGCACGTTAACACCACCGATTCCGCGATTCGTATCACCCACTTGCCAACCGGCATTGTGGTGGAGTGTCAGGACGAACGTTCACAGCACAAAAACAAAGCCAAAGCGTTGGCGGTGTTGGGTGCGCGTATTCATGCGGCGGAAACGGCAAAGCGTAATGCAGCAGAAGCCTCAACGCGTCGTAACCTGCTCGGCAGCGGCGACCGTTCGGACCGTAACCGCACCTATAACTTCCCGCAGGGCCGCGTTACCGATCACCGCATCAACCTGACGGTTTATCGTCTCGACGAGGTGATGGAAGGCAAGCTGGATTCCCTGATTGAGCCGATTGTGCAGGAGTATCAAGCCGATCAGCTGGCCGCGCTGGCTGGACAAGACTAATGATCATCCGTCGCTGGCTACAGCAGGCTGTAGTCGCGCTCTGTGGTGGCGACAGCCCGAAGCGCGATGCGGAAATATTGCTGGGTTTCGTGACGGGCAAACCGCGCAGTTGGCTGATCGCCTTTGACGATGCCGAACTGGACGCGCAGCAGCAGGAACAGCTGAATGCGCTGCTGGCGCGCCGCGTCAACGGTGAGCCGATTGCGCATCTGGTCGGCGAGCGTGAATTCTGGTCGCTGCCGTTGCGCGTCAGCGATGCCACACTGATTCCGCGCCCGGACACCGAAGTGCTGGTGGAACAGGCGCTGGCACATCTGCCGCTTACCGCAACCTCACTATTGGATTTAGGCACCGGCACCGGCGCGATCGCGCTGGCGCTGGCCAGCGAGCGGCCAGGCTGTCAGGTTATCGGCTGCGATCGTATTGCCGCAGCGGTGGAACTGGCGCAGGACAACGCGCAACGTCTGCACATCGAAAACGCCCGCTTCATCCTCAGCAACTGGTTCAGCGATCTTCCCGCCCAACGTTTTGATCTGATTGTCAGCAATCCGCCCTACATTGATGCCGCCGATGAACATCTGCAGCAGGGCGACGTGCGCTTTGAGCCGCTTAGTGCGCTGGTGGCGGACGATCAGGGTTTGGCTGATTTACGTTTCATCATTCACACCGCACCGAACTGGCTGCACGTTGGCGGCTGGTTGCTGCTGGAACATGGCTGGCAGCAAGGCGCAGCCGTACGCGCCATCATGACGCAGCACGGTTATCAGGCGGTAAGCACCGTTGACGATTACGGCGGTAATCCGCGCGTCACACTAGGACAATTTTTTAACAAGGAATAACGATGGCTAGCTGGTATCCCCTCATTAAACATTTTCACTTGCTGACCGTCGCGCTGACGATTTGTCTGTTTTTGCTGCGTTTCTACTGGCAAACCACCGGCTCAGCGATGCTGCAGCGCCGCTGGGTGCGCATTGCGCCGCACATCAACGACACCTTTTTGCTGTTAAGCGGTGCGCTGCTAGTGATGATTACGCACTTTTATCCGTTCACACCGCAAGGAAGCTGGCTGACGGAGAAGCTGTTAGCGGTTATTATCTACATCGCCTTAGGTTCCGTGGCATTGAGCCGTCGCCCACGTAAAATGGGGACACGTTGGATCGCCTTCCTGATTGCAATCGTAGCTTTGCTGTTTGTGATTAAGCTGGCGATGACCAAAATGCCGTTATTGGGGATTGTATGACCTCGCCAGAGCAACTCGATTACAGTGAAACACCGTTGAGTGAAGCGGTGATTGGCGCCACATGCGCCATACGCAATGATTTTTCTGCGCCTTCTGTGCAACAACAGTTGGCGGCAATGGTCGATGAAGCCCGTGAGTTCATCAGCAGCGAGCAGGACGCCGATTTGCAGCTGGGTAAGCTGCTGGAGCTGTTCTATCGTCAGTGGGGATTTGGTGGCGCCAGCGGCGTCTACAATCTCTCTGACGCGCTGTGGATCGACAAAGTATTGAAGAGCCGTCAGGGCACTGCAGTGTCGCTGGGTGTGATTCTGCTGCACATCGCCGATGAGCTGGAATTGCCGCTAATGCCGGTGATTTTCCCGACGCAGCTGATTCTGCGCGCCGATTGGTTAGATGGCGAAATGTGGCTGATCAACCCGTTCAACGGCGAAACGCTGGATACGCATACGCTGGAAGTGTGGCTCAAAGGCAACATTAGCCCAACCGCCAAGCTGTATAACGATGATCTCGACGAAGCCAAGACCATCAACGTGATGCGCAAGATGCTCGACACCTTGAAATCCGCGCTGATGGAAGAGAAGCAGATGGAGCTGGCGCTGAACGTCAGCAAAGTGCTGCTGCAGATCGATCCTGATGATCCTTATGAGATTCGCGACCGTGGTTTGATTTACGCGCAATTAGAGTGTGAACACATCGCGCTGACTGATTTGACCTATTTCGTTGAACAGTGTCCTGAAGATCCGGTCAGCGAGATGATTAAAGTGCAGATTCACGCAATTGAACAGAAACAGGTAACACTGCACTAAGCGTTACCCGATAAAAGGAAAGGAAAGGGCATGACACAGAAAGTAGTGAAAATCGGCGATATCAAGGTCGCAAACGATCTGCCATTCGTTCTCTTCGGCGGCATGAACGTGCTGGAATCGCGCGATCTCGCCATGCGCATCTGCGAACACTACGTTAAGGTCACCGACAAACTCGGCATCCCTTACGTATTCAAAGCCTCTTTTGACAAAGCGAACCGCTCTTCGATCAAATCCTATCGTGGTCCAGGCCTGGAAGAGGGCATGAAGATTTTCCAGGAGCTGAAGCAGGCTTTCGGTGTGAAAATCATCACCGACGTGCACGAAGCATCGCAGGCGCAGCCGGTGGCTGACGTGGTTGATGTGATTCAGCTGCCGGCATTTCTCGCCCGTCAGACCGATCTGGTGGAAGCGATGGCGAAAACCGGCGCAGTCATCAATGTGAAGAAGCCACAGTTTGTGAGCCCAGGCCAGATGGGTAACATCTATGACAAATTCGTCGAAGGCGGTAACGATCAGGTTATCCTGTGCGATCGCGGCAGCAACTTCGGCTATGACAACCTGGTTGTCGATATGCTCGGCTTCAACGTGATGAAGAACGTCACGCAAAATAGCCCAGTGATCTTCGACGTTACCCACGCGCTGCAAACGCGCGATCCGTTCGGCGCTGCGTCTGGCGGCCGTCGTGCGCAGGTGGCTGAGCTGGCGCGCGCTGGTATGGCGGTTGGCATTGCTGGTCTGTTCATCGAAGCACACCCAGAGCCAAACAGCGCTAAATGCGACGGTCCATCCGCACTGCCGCTGGATAAGCTGGAGCCATTCCTGGTGCAGATGAAAGCGATCGACGATCTGGTGAAGAGCTTCCCAGAGCTGGACACCAGCAACTGATTGTTTTCAGATGTGAAAAAGGCGCCGATGGCGCCTTTTTTATTGGCTGGTCGCCATAAATAGCGACCTGTCACTCACAGCATAATCGTCAACAAATAACCGGCAAACAGCGCCAGATGCGCGGCACCGTTCAACACGTTGGTGCGGCCCGTTGAGAACGAGATGTGGCACAGGATCAGCACGGCGCTCATGATCACCATCTGCGGTGGCTCAAGGCCGAACACCAATTGCTGGTCGGTCAGGGTAGCGATGATAGTAACTGCAGGCACCGTCAACGAAATGGTCGCCAGCACCGAACCGAAGAACAGATTCATTGCGCGCTGCACCTGATTCATCAGCACCGCTCTAATCGCACCCAATCCTTCCGGTGACAGGATCAACAGCGCCACCAGGAAGCCGGTGAACTGTGCTGGGGCATTCAGCTCTGTCAGCAGGCTCTCCAGCGGATTGGCGTTCATCTTGGTTACGGCGATAACCGCAATCAGATGCACGATCAGCCATACGGTGTGCCACAGTGAACTGTGCGCAGAAGGCTTACCGTGATGCGGATCGTCGCCATCATCTTCATGCTCATAAACGAACAGGCTTTGGTGCGTTTTAGTCTGAATCAGCAGGAACACGCCGTACATCGCTGCGGAAATCGCCGCGATAATTAGCGCCTGAGTGGTAGTGAAGTTGCCGCCGGGTAACGCGTTGGGAAACACCAGTACCAGAATCGCCAGCGGGAAAATGGCGATCATATACTGCTTAACGCCCGCCAGGTTAACGTACTGCGTGGCAAACTTGCGTCCGCCCAGCAGCAGGGCGAAGCCGACCAAACCGGCGGTCACAATCATGATGATTGAGTAGAGCGTGTCGCGCATCAGCGCGGGCGCGGCATCGCCGGTGGCCATCAGCGCCGAAATCAGACTCACTTCGAGAATGACAACGGAGAGACTTAAAATCAGCGAGCCATAAGGTTCGCCTAAACGGTGTGCCAGAACGTCGGCGTGACGCACCACGCTGAACGCGCTAAACAGAATGGCAACTAATGCCAGCAGGTTGATGCCGATAACCGGCAGAAGCGCTGTCTGGTTACCGAAGAAGCTCAGCACCGCCAGCGCAGCAACGGGGAAAATCAGTGAGTACTCGGTATGGCGGGTTTTCTCATGTCCAGGCATTTACCATCCTCTCCGGAAAAAGTACAAAGCAGGCAATCATTGCCTGATTAATATAATGAGTTTTCTGACGTAACGCAGTGTAACTTTTCATCAGCTGTGCTGCTGTGCCTTTACGCGATTTTACCAAAAGCGTTTGTTATGCATAACACGGCAAAAGAGTGTGTTATCGCTGGATTAACGCCTGTATTCATTATGTTGCATGAGTCACTCACCCAATTAAAGATGAGATTGGTCTGGTTAATCGACGCATAGTGCCAAGTTTATGAAGGTTTAAACCTGTTTTACGCCATCTGCCAGTGAAAGTACCAGTTTGCGTTTTGACTCAGATGATCCAGACTTAAACCCTGGGTATGAAACAGGAGGAAATATGCCTTATTCATCAAACAAAGAGCTGCCAGACAGCGTGCGTCATGTCCTGCCAGCTCAAGCGCAAACCATCTATCAAGAGGCCTTTAACAGCGCCTGGGACCAATACAAAGATCCCGACGACCGGCGTGGCGAGGAGTCGCGCGAAGAGGTGGCCCACAAAGTCGCCTGGGCAGCAGTCAAGCATGAGTACTCAAAAGGTGACGATGACAAGTGGCACCCTAAAAACTAGCTTGTCTTGCGGGCCGGTGCGGCCCGCTTCGCATTTTTCCCTTCGCCATTCAAGTTACTCGCCAGGCAGCCGATGCTATTTACATAGAATTTCCCTTTTGTGATCGGGGTCAATCTTGAATGTTTTGTTAAAAATGAATTAATGTCTTCTCTTAAGGCGAAGTGTTCAGCGTCGCCTGTAGACATCAGTTTTAAGGAACCACACCGGCAAGATGTCAGCGCAGTAGAGGAGACCACAGTGTTAACGCGGGAATTTTTATTAAAAGCAGATTGTAAAACATCGTTTGGCGATATTGATGAAGCGCTGTTCTGGAGCTGTGAAAAGCGTGCGGCATCGCTGTCAGCGACGCTTGCCTGTCGTCCTGATCAAAGCCCGGTGTGGATTTTTGGCTACGGCTCGCTGATGTGGAACCCGATTTTTGAAGCGGCAGAAGTGGCGCCTGGCCGATTAGAGGGCTGGCACCGTGCATTTTGTCTGCGTCTGATTGCCGGTCGCGGCACCGTCACCGCGCCTGGCCGCATGCTGGCACTGAAAGAGGGCGGATCCACCAGTGGACTGGCGTTCCGTTTACCGGAATCGCGACTGCATGATGAGCTGGAGCTGCTGTGGAAGCGTGAAATGATCACCGGCTGCTATCTGCCAACCTGGTGTGAGCTGGAGCTGGAGGATGGACGCAACGTCACCGCGCTGGTGTTCATTATGGATCCGCGTCATCCGCTGTATGAAACCGACTCATGCCGCAGCACCATTGCGCCATTAATTGCCCAGGCCAGCGGGCCGCTCGGCACCAACGCACAGTATCTCTATGCGCTGGAACAGGAGCTGGGCAAACGTGGGATGCAGGAAGCGGCGTTGACGCGCCTGGCGGCAGAAGTCAGAGCGCTGCAGAATCATTCAGCAGCGCGCTAACGCGCATTACTGCGCTGGATTAATCAGCCAGGTTCCCGGCTTATCGATGGTCAACGATTGGCTCTGCACCTGGTTGCCGTTACGCACTTCAATGCGATAGTTCCCCGCTGCCAGATTCAATGAAGCAAACCCGCTGCTCGAGGGCTTCACATCCCGGGCTTCGCCATTCAGCATCACATTCTCACCCGCCTGCAAACGCAGATAAACTGTCGCTACCGTTGGCGCAGTGCTCGCCACATTATTGGCGGGTGCAGCAGGCGCTGCTGGCGTGGTGCTCGCGGCCACCGGCGGTACTTCGCTGTGACGATTCGCTTTCCAAACCACTACCACAACCGCCAGAACGGCAATCGCGGCGGCCACCACTAAACCGGGTGACAGACGACGCACGTTGCGCGGCGTCAAAGGTTCAACGGCGGCTGCGGCATGATTGACCGCCAACACCTGCGGTTCCGGCGTTGCCACAATCGGCTCCGCCGGTACGACCGGTTCGGCCACCACCGGAATGTTGGTAGAGAGCGCTTCGACATCGCTCACCGGCAGATCGATCAAGTTAGCAAAGGCATCAATGCTCTGCGGACGATCTTCTGGCTTCATCGCTAACGCGCAGTCGATGGCGTGCAGCAGCGGCAGCGAATAGCCTTCCGGCTTGCGTTCCACCAGCGGCTGATAGTTATCTTCAATGCAGCGCACCACGCTCACCGGTGGCGCATGGCCGGTGATCAGGTTATGCAGCACTGCGCCCAGCGCATAGATATCGGTCCACGGACCTTGCTCGATTTCGCCTTCTTCGCTGTATTGCTCAATCGGCGCAAAGCCGGGTTTAAGCATGATCTCGGTTTCATCAGAGAGGTTACCGATCTCTTTGCGCGCCGAGCCAAAATCGAGCAGCACCGGCAGCTGATTTTCCTGAATCTGGATGTTATCCAGCGAGATGTCGCGATGCAGATAACCGGCAGCGTGAATGGTATCGATGGCGCCAAACAGCGGCGGCAGCAGGCGACGGATCCAGCTCTCATCAATGCTGTCCGGACTGGTGATCTGCCACTCTTTCAGCGTCATGCCGCTGTAATAGAGCGTGCCCATGTACGCGGTGCCGTTCTCTTCCCAGAAGCGCAACACGTGCAGCAAGCCGGGATGATTAAAGCGTGCCAGCAGGCGCGCCTCCTGAATAAAGCTATTGCGACCGGCGGTGAACAGCTTATGGAAACGCTCACCGCGCAGTTCCAGCGACATATCCGCCGCACGCACCGCCAGCGAGACGGGCATGTACTCTTTGATAGCGATAGTGCGTTCCAGCTGATGATCCCAGGCACGATAAACAATGCCGAAGCCGCCGCCGCCAATCACTTCCTTGATTTCAAATTCATTAAACCGGTAGCCCGCAGGCAGGGCGTTAGGTGTATGGTTTTCGTTTGCCGACATAGTGAACTCTCTGAACACGTCCTGTAGCGCCCCGTCATCACGATGACGGCGGGCAACGACTGCTAATTAATTAATGTTACGCCAGGCACCAATCGCCGGATCGGCGAGATCCGCATGCAGGGTGTCAATCAGTAACACAGTCACTTTTTGCTGTGGCATAAATTGCGGCGACCAAACGCCGCGTAACGTCTCAACCCGCTTTTTCAGCACATCGCTGTCCTGATCGGCGGTTTTGTCCATCTTCACCAGAAGTGTGCCGCTGAAGCGCCACACATGCTGTTGTGCATCAAACGGCAGCACTAACCAGCTATCATCGGCATCCGGACGCGTAACGATCATGCGCTGGTTATTCACCGAGACCACTTCCAGCGGCGGACCGCTTAGTTTCAAATCTGCAATCGGGTAGCCCTGATAGAAATTCAGCGCCACATTGCGCGTTTTACCGTTGCTCATCAGCGTCATTTCGCTCGGGCCTTCCAGCCAGCCTTCGGTGGAGCAGTGCTGATTCGGGTTATCCGGGATAAACAGCGATTCGCCTTTGTCATCCCACCAGGTGCGGAAATGACAGCCGCCCGGCAAGGCAAAATGCTGAAGCGGTGTGCTATCCGCCGGACGCGAGAGATCGAGCGGCGCGGCATTATTGGCGGTTGCGCTGGCCGTAGCATCGTTGATGACGATGGGACGCCAGTTCTGTAATTTGGCCGCGCTACCGTTTGCCAGCACGCTGCCCTCTTTATTAGTCATCTGCCACGGCAGTTCATCCAGCAAGCCGCACTGATTAGCCAGCAGCGTACCGACGCGCGGCAGGAAGCTGGTCAGGACGCTGGAATCGGTGCTTTTGCCCGAAACAATGCGCAGCGGCAGCGTCTCTTTGCACCAATCGTTGGGTGCTTTGCTCGCCACGTCATCGATGTAGACTTCCAATGACAGGCTCGGTGAATAGACCACACGATAATCTTCTGCCTGCGCATTTCCGGCCAGCAACAGGGTTGCGAAGCCCGTCAACCACACTTTCATAAGAATCCTTGGATCAATAACGTGACGGCAGAAAACGTGCCGCATCAGCCTGGGAATAAAGCAGCGTCGCTTCCTGCGGTTCGCCAATCCAGACGGCCAGAGCGCTGAGATTGTCGCTTTTAACACTGCGGTTAACGGCTTGTTCCATCAAAGTCAGCCACTCTTCGCAGGCATTCACCATGCGCAGGGCCAGTTCCATTTCGTGGGTGGTGAGATTGAGCCAGAATCCATCGCTGCAAACTAAAAACGCGTCGCCGTCGGCCAGCGTAATCACCTCGCTAAAGGTGGCCGGACGGGCAGGCTCAACACCGAGCGCATTATAGAGTAAATTACTGTTAATGCCGGTATTTTCATAGCCCGCCTCGCGTAACTGCTGGGCCAAACTGTGATCACGCGTGACCTGATTCAGCACCCCGTGACGGAAGTGATAAACCCGGCTGTCGCCAGCGTGCGCCCACCATGCGAGCTGTTTTTCACGGTCAATAAACAGCGCGGCGAGCGTGGTGCTCATCCGGGAAAAATTCGGATTGTTTCCCTGTGCCTCAATCAGCACCTGCTGGCAGTGTTCGATGGCAGCGCGCGTGCTTTCCGGCGTGAAGGTTTCGCTGTGTTGCAACTGCGTCAGCAGCGTGTCGCGCACCAGCTGCGCAGCGATATCTCCGCCGGGCAAACCGGCCACGCCGTCGCACACCAGAAAACAGGCTTTATGATCGTCCAGCTCAGCGCCAGTACGATCCTGATTTTCGTCGCGCATGCCTTGCTGGCAGCGGCTGGCAAACATCATCTTCATGCGTCTTCGGTCCGCGTCTGAGAATCTTTGTATTGATTCACTTCCATATCATAGGCATGCAGGAAGGCTTCGCCGAACAGCGTGTGGAAGTCATCTTCAATTTCACCGGCGGTACGCTGATAGTGGCGTGAGAAATAATCCCACAGCGCCGCTTTACGTCCGGTGCTAAACCCAAGCTTTGGCAGCACGCCATCTTTGCGCGCTTCTTCTTCTAAGCGCTGCGGGTTAAATGATTGCAGCATGGCGGCGATAATTGCGCGGATGCCGGCAATCATCCCAAGCTGATGCGCCTGCAAATCCACCAGCGCATCACGCACCGCCGGTTCCGGCGGCATAAAGCCCGGCATTTGGCTCTGATACATCTGCATCAACACGGTTTTACCGGACGGCAGAATTTTGAACGGGTTATTCGCCTCGTTGAGGATCATCGTCATGTCGGCTTTCACGCCGCGCTTGAGAATCGAGCGCGAGGAGAGCAGGGCGACGGTGCCTTGCGAAAACAGGCTCAGCATGCGGCCAGTGACACGCATCTGCTCTTCGGTGATGGTGGTTTGGTGGCCGTTGTTCAGCCCCATGCCTTCCAGCAACGCGGCAATCAGTTTGTCCTGAGAGACGCCCGGCAAGGTGGCTGGCAGCGTCGGCGCATCGCTTTGCGGATCGATGGCGAGACGCGGATCGTTGCGACGTTCCTGACGCGCAACCGGCTCGGGAATCACGTCGGGCTCCTGCATCATGCCGAGCGGGTCATCGCTGCTGTCAGCAAAGAACGCCAGCGGATCGTCCTGGCGGGCTTTGAGGTTGTTGGGATCGCGCACTTCGAGCCCGTACTCACCAATTTGCAGCGTGTCGCCATCCTGCAACGCCACTTGCGAGCCGCGTTGCAACGCGACGCCGTTCAATACCACCGACGTGACGCTGCCCTGATTGGTCAGGCGGCATTCGCCCTCCGGCGAAAGGTGCACCAGCGCCTGCAAGCGCGATATGGCGCGCGATTCGTCAGGCAGCACCAGATCGTTATCCTGACTGCGGCCGATGGTGCCGCCGGGCGGTTTGAAGGCTACCGTCTTGGCGGGCACATCCGTATTGCACTGCACAATGGTAAATTGCATGAGTCATCCCGTTAACAAGGCAAACGCGACGGCCTATTCAAACATCGGTGGATAGAGGCCGTTGCGGCCCGGCTGTGCACCAGACGCCGGGTTAAACAATAATGAAAAAAGTTGCGCAGTCAGCGGGCCACTGTGTTTATGCGTGGCATGGCTAAAACCGTCACTGCGATTACTCCACCAGTAGCTCATGTGCTGCTGCGGATCGAACCTGTCAGCCACTTCACGCCAGCTCAGCGTGCAGGGCAAATCATCAAAACCAATCACATCCATGATGTCGCTGCGCTGCGTATCCGGCACCAGCAGCGGCGACAGGCGCTGCATTTGCTGTTCCAGCGCATCGGGATTGAGCCGATCGCGCACCGCGTGCAGCAGCAGCGCGCCCAATTCCTGAAACCAGTCGCCGGACATTGCCAGCTGCGCGCTGTGCCAGCGGCTCAGCGGGAAGCTACGCAGCGCCAGCAGCGGCCAGCTGCGGCCCACGCGATCGCATGAGGGCAGCAGGCAGCCCATCTGCACCTGCTGACGCAGCGGCGAAAGCGGCAACACAAAATTCCACACCGGCGCACGTAAAAACTGTGCCGGACTGGCATCCGGTTGCTGATGCCAGTGCGTCAATCCCTGTTGAAACCAGTGGCTCCACGGCGTCACGGTATTTTCGCTCAGACGCTGGCGCAAAAAATCGCCGGTAGCCGGTAACTTGCCGTACCAGCCCGGCGCAGTGTGTGTCGGCATGATTACCTCACCATTACTCACTGTGTCTGGTCAATCGCTGCGAAACGACGTGCGGCGCAATCGCCAGCGTGTTGCTGCTGTCACCGGCATTTTTCAGATTCTCCGCAAGCTTGCGCATCATCAACGCGTTGTCACGCGCATAGGGCGAAGACTGAATTTGTTGATCCAGCAGCTGGCTCAGATGCCAGTCGAGCTGCTGCAAATCACGCGCGCTAACATCATCCGGTAGCGTACGCTGCAGGTTTTGCATCAGCCAGCCACGCAGGAACTCGCCGTCATAATTGCGTGGCTGATACAGCATTTGATAAGCGCGCAGCGCATTGCGACTGTATTCGTTATCGGTGCCCGGATCGTCACGCAGCAAATTAGTGATCTGCTGTGCCACGCGCGGCAACAGTAAAGACTTAAGCGCATTTTGATAAAGCGCCCACGCCGCATCGCTTACCTGGTTGCCGCGATACAGCCCAACGCGCATGGTAAGCGGTGGATTGTCGAGGGAAAAACGCTCGGAGAGCGGCAGTTTCACCAGGTTATTTAAGAAGGGTAGCAGATCAAAAATATTATCGGCGGGCTGATGGATCACCTGCTGACTTTGCGTGGTGATCGGGCCAATGCGCTCTGCAACCTGGTCGAGATAACGCTGATTCTGAATATAGCTGGTGAGCCACAAACAAGAGAGCAGCAGCAGCGCGCCGGTCAGCACGCCATAACCGATCCAATGGAACAGGCGGTTGCGGTATTCCCAATGGCGATTGCTACCCGCCAGGCCACTTTCGCGGAACACCAAATCGCTCAGCAAATCGCGGATAAAGAAACTCTGCCCTTTGTTGCCCGGAATGGGACTGCTGCGATTAACGCTATCCCAGGCGGCCAGGCTGCTTTCCCCGGTGTGCGGCAGCTGCAGTTTACGATTGAGTTCGCCCATGATGCGGTCAAACGGCAAACCTTCCTGCGTGCCGCTGGTGAAGAACAGACCGCGCGCCGACCAGGCGATCGGCTCCTGATGGCTGGAGAACACCACATCGAGATACTCATTCAGCAGCGGACGCAGCGAGCTGAACTCTTGCGGGAACAGGAAGCTGTCGGCGCGCTGGGTGAGATCGCGTTCACCCGCCATCACCTCGGCCAACTGCTGCTGTAAACGCTGCTCTAAGTGTTGATATTGCTGGCTGAAGCTACGATGCCAGTCATCTTTGTGCGGTTTGCCCGGTTCCCACGGGAAGGTAAAGCCCCAAATTGCATCACGCTGCGGCTTGCTTTGGCTGCCGTAGAAACTCATAAACCCTTTGAGCAGGTCGGTTTTAGTCACCATCACGTAAACCGGGAAGTGAATGCCGGTGTGCTGATGCAGCTCCGCCATGCGCTCACGCAGCGCGCTGGCCTGCGCATGACGCGCTTCGGCTGAATCGGTCAGCAGATCGGAGACGCTGATGGTCATGATCACGCCGTTAATCGGCTGGCGGGTGCGATAGCGCTTCAGCAGGTTAATAAAACTCTGCCACTCCGCGCCGTCGCGCGCGCGCTGGCTCTCCTGCAGGGCGTAACGCCCAGCGGTATCGATCAGTACTGCGCTGTCAGTAAACCACCAGTCGCAATGGCGCGTGCCGCCCACGCCGCGAATCGCCGCTTTACCGAGGCTGTCGGTCAGCGGGAATTCAAGACCGGCATTGAGTAACGCGGTGGTTTTACCGGCGCCCGGCGCGCCAATCATCACGTACCACGGCAGCTGATAAAGGTAATGACTTTGAAAACGAGCCAGCCAGCTCTGGTGATGGCGGCGACCAAACTGAGTACGCTTTAAACGCAGCGCCGCTTCACTGAAGCGCTGCGCCAGCAGGGTTTCTGTGGCCTGACGATCGGATAACTCTTCCTGGCTCATCTGCTGCAGACGATTAAGCAGCTTGCTGTTAAACCAGCCGCGCCACAATGCCGGGATAAACTGGAACAGCAGCCAGAGTAGATAAAGCAGACCGACCGCTAACTGGCGCGGCAATACCGGCTCGAGCGGGCGCGTATCGCCCCAGCTCCACAGCGGTCCGAGCATCCATAGCACACAGCTCAGCGCCGTGACGCCAATCAGGCTCCACAGCAGGCGATGGGTTAACAGATGTTGCAGTGATGCGCGCATCATTGGCCTCCCTGATGATTGCCGAGGGTTTCCGGTGTCACAAACAGGGTGATTTCCACCCGACGATTGCGGGCGCGGTTTTCATTGCTGTCGTTCGGCAGCAGCGGATTACTGTCGCCGCGACCTTCTGCTTTCACGCTGTGACCTTCGGCGAGCTGCGGATTAAGCAGCTGAGTGATGGCGCGTGCGCGGGCAAAGGAGAATTCGTAGCTCGAGGCGAAACGGCCATCGACCGGGCTGTTGTCGGTATACACCGACACCAAAACCGTGCCTTTCACGGTTTTCATCGCGCTGGCAACATGCGCCAGCAGCGCACGACCCACCTGATTCACCACCGTGCCATCGCTGGAGAACAGTTTGTCAGCGGGGATGATCACTTTGCTGCCGAACGCGCCGTCGCTCACTTCCAGCTGTCCGGCCGCAATCACATCATTCAGACGTTGATGCAGATCGAGCAGCGCTTGAGGGGAAGTAGGGCGACGTCCTGGCGTGATTTGTGGCAGCGGGGTTTGATAGATGGTGCGCAACAGCGGTTCGGCGGCGTTGCCGAGTCGCCAGTTGAGCCCGCTGTAAATCAGGCTCGCCACCAGCGTGGCTAAGGTAACGCAGGCCCAGAGTGGCACCATTGGACGCGTCAGGGTGCTGACCAAAGGATGCACTTCCACCAGCGGCACCGCCGGATTGGCGCTCGACGGACGATGCTCGGCTATCAATTGCGCCAGGCGTTTGCGGATCGCTTCACACTGTGCACGACCGCTGTCACTGCCGCGATAGCGACCTTCATAGCCGAGCAACAGGCAATAGTGGATCAGTTCCAGCAGCCACAAATGCTGCTGCGGGCTCTGTGAAACGCGCGACAACAGCTGGAACACTTTCTCGCCGCCCCAGCTTTCATTATGAAAAGTCACCAGCATGCCGTTACCGGACCACACGCCGCGCGTGCCCCACGGCGTTTGCGCCGCCGCTTCGTCCAGCACGCTGCACAGGCAGTAGCGCGCGCCGATGATCATCTCAAAAGGTAAACCTGCTTGTTTGCAGCGTTGTTCGAATTGGCGTATCTCTTCGATCAGTAACTGGCGCAATCCAGCAGGATCGTCATGCGTAGCGGCCTGCCGTATACGTACCACGGCATTCAGGATAGGTGCTGCGGCATTAAGCAAAAGGTTATCATTGCCCGCGACAATGCCATCGCGAGCAAGGGAATCCTGAGTCATTAAATCTTGGTTATCCAGGCAAGGGCGAAAATCACAGCCCGCACGGCGAAAGCTGCTGCGGGCATTGTGCGCCGGATTGCATTATCAGTCTAAAATCCAGGTCGCGGTATCGTTAGTGCGACAAGCTTTACTGGCGCCCCCAACGGCCACACAGACCTGTTTGCTGTTGCGGCGAGGGCGCGGGCGATCGCTACGAATGGTCGCGTCATAACGGCTACTCTCTACGCCCGCTTTCGGCGGAATATAGCCAATTAA
Source organism: Pantoea sp. YR525 (assembly GCF_900116775.1). Taxonomy (NCBI): domain Bacteria; kingdom Pseudomonadati; phylum Pseudomonadota; class Gammaproteobacteria; order Enterobacterales; family Erwiniaceae; genus Pantoea; species Pantoea sp. YR525. The sequence goes on along the minus strand of NZ_FPBU01000002.1, from coordinate 360,935 downwards.
CTGGCCGTTAGGCTCATCGGCCACCGCCAGCCAGCTGTGTTCAACACGTCCCAGCACTTCAAACGGTTTGGCGTTATCAAGATAGCGCACGACCTTGCCACCAAAATCAGGCGTGGTCATCACTGATGCCGCATAGAGCGCGCGATAACTCTCATTGACCGGCGTGAATTCGCCAGGTGCTGCCACCGCATGACGATGAACCAGTTGGACGCCATTCACTTCACTGGTTACCAGCGTGTCATCAGTAACGGGTGGCGGTGGCGCTTTACACGCAGCCAGACTTAACACCGCCAGCAACACAAGCACGAGACTCTTATTCACCATGATCCTCAAATTTCATCAGATTAGCTGCAGAGTAATCTGCGGCACGAGCCTTTAAGGCAGGCAGATTAGGCAGCGAGAAAGCCATCAAAAAAACAGACAGATTACAGAAAGATAGTGCTGAACTAAGTCTACCTAAGACTTTTTAGAATTCAAACCATTGCCCCATGAGAAATCCCATGCTAGCGGGCGAAAAAGCAGCGCAGGACAATGATATAAAACACATAGTCACGGTGATAGATAAGCTTCGTTAATTTATTCGCTGCAGTTAGCGATGCGCGGGTGCGCAGCGGCATTTGGTCGCTGCTAGTGCCAATCAAAAATGGTAAATAAGATTAATCTATTTTTTCAGATTAAAAAAGATTGCTCAGCGAAACAATTTTCTTAAATTCGGAATTTCCGGGCACATTTTTGCCATTTTTAAACGCAGCACGGCATGGCTTTTGCTTAATCCTCTGTTTACTCCGCTAAACCGCTGGAGAAAGCAATGAATCGGGCTTTGAACTATCTGCGTGCCAGCCGCGCCAGCGAGATAGCCAGTTTGCAACGGCTGTTGCGCACCGGCGAACAGATTACCGCCATCAGTGAATTGATCCATGTGCTGCAGCGTGAACGTGGAGCCAGCAATATCTGGCTGTGCTCGGCTGGTCGATTGTTTGGTGAAGAGTTGGCACAGCGCGCCGCCGAGGTTGGATTGCGTGAGCAGAGTGCGATGGCGGTGCTGCCAGAAGCAGAGGCGCAGCCCGGCTATAGCCGATTTTGCATGTTGATCGCTACTGCGCTTCAGGCGCTGGACGGACTACCGGCGCTGCGTCAGCAAGTACACAGCCGCACCATGACGCAGGCGCAGGCGATGAATGCGTTTAATCACATCATCTGCACCTTACTCAATCTGGTATTTGAAGCGGCGGATACCGCCAGTGAGCCGGACATCTCGCGTGCGTTAATCGCGCTATTTAGCTTTATGCAAGGCAAAGAGCTGGCCGGACAGGAGCGCGCCACCGGTTCGGCGGGATTCGCTGCCGGTGAATTTACCGAGACGCAACGGCAGCGCATTCAGGTGTTGATCGCTGCGCAGGAGCAAAGCTTTGCCACCTTCAGCCAGTTTTCTGATGCGGAAAATTTGCAACGCTGGCAGGCGATAGCCGATGCCGGCAGCCAGATTGAGCGGCTAAGACGCATCGCCTGCACCGGCGCACAGTGCGGTGAAAATGGTGTGTTGCAGTGGTTTAGTCTGCTTAGCTCGCGTCTCGATCAGATGAAACAGATTGAAGATACGCTGTGCGCCACGCTGATGAACCGCTGTCAGTGTGCGATTGCGGCTGCCCAGCACAGCGAACATCCGCCGATTGCCATCGGAGAAGAGGCCAGTTTTTCGCTCTATGTCGCGGGTGCCAGCTGGCTGTCAGGCGCTGAAACCACGCTGGACAGCAATGGCCTCGCGCCCCAACTCGGGCGTTCGGTGCTGGCGTTGATCCGTGAGCAGTCGCAGCGTCTGCAGACGCAGGCTGATGAACTCGCCTCGATGCGCGCTTCACTGGATGAACGCAAAATTATCGATCAGGCTAAAAGCTGGTTGATGCAACAGCACGGTTTCAGCGAGCAGGATGCGTGGCAGGCGCTGCGTAAGAGCGCCATGAACCAGAACAAACGGGTGCTGGAAATTGCCCAGGCAGTGCTGGCGGTTGCCGCCACGCTCAAGGCATAACCCGAATGAGGTAGCTGCACAAACCCTGTGCGTAGGGTGCGTCAGCGCAGTGCAAAAATGACGCACCCTCAGCGGATTTATAGCGCCAGGCTTGATAAAACGGCCTGATATTTTTGGCACAGGCTTTGCAATACCTTATAGACATTGCGCATTTGTTTCGCCAACGGCGGTGAAGCGAGTGCTTTGGATAAAGGCGTCCGGCCCCATGTTTTTGCGACATGCGGGAGGACGCCTTTTTTTATTCTTTTTTTTCAGGATGCGCATGATGAGCAAAACGCGGTTCACGTTGTCACGACGTCAATTTCTCCTGGGTAGCGCGGTGGTCGGTGGCAGCTATTTACTGCCGGGATTACGCAATGCGGTGTGGGCTGCCGGTTCCGACGCGCCCGAAAAGAGCAACATTCGCGTCGGCTTTATTCCGCTCACCGACTGCGCGCCGGTGGTGATGGCGTCAGTAAAAGGCTTTGATAAAAAATACGGCCTGACGTTGCAACCGAGTAAAGAAGCCAGCTGGGCGGCGGTACGCGACAAACTCACCGCTGGTGAGTTGGACGCAGCGCACGCGTTGTACGGCATGATTTATGGTCTGCAGTTGGGCATTGCCGGGCCTCAACATGAGATGGCTAACCTGATGACGCTCAACAACAACGGGCAGGCCATAACCCTGGCGAATCAGCTTAAAGATCAGAAAGTCACCGATGCCGCCAGCCTACAAAAATTAATCGCCAGTCAAGCCAAAGGCAGCTTTACCTTCGCACATACCTTCCCAACCAGTACGCATGCCATGTGGCTCTATTACTGGCTGGCCAACGCTGGAATCGACCCGTTTGAGGATGTGCGCACCGTGGTGGTCCCGCCACCGCAAATGGTGATGAACATGAAGATGGGCAACATGAGTGGCTTCTGCGTGGGCGAGCCGTGGAATCAGCGCGCCATCAGCGACAACATCGGTTTTACCGCCGCGACCACGCAGCAAATCTGGCCGGATCATCCGGAAAAAATTCTCGCCACGCGCGCCTCCTGGGTTCATGAGAACCCGAATACCGCCCGTGCGCTGACCGCCGCAGTGCTGGAAGCCGCGCGCTGGATCGATGCCTCCGACGCTAACCGCAAAGAGACCGCGCAGGTGCTGGCCGGGCGCGCGTGGATCAACACCAAAGTGGAAACGCTGGAGGGGCGCATGCTCGGTCAGTACGAAAACGGGCTCGGTCAGCGCTGGCAGGACGCGCACGGTATGCGCTTCTTCCGCGAAGGTGAAGTGAGCTTCCCGTGGATTTCCGATGGCATGTGGTTCCTGACGCAGATGAAGCGCTGGGGCATGGTGCAAACCGCGCCTGATTACGCAGCAGTGGCGCGTCAGATTAACCGTATCGATATCTACAAACAGGCCGCCAGCGCGGTGGGCGGCATCAGCGTCCCAGCCGGCGAGATGCGCAGCAGCACGCTGTTCGACGGCAAAGTGTGGGACGGCAGCAATCCCGCCGCTTATGCCGACAGTTTTGCCCTTAAACGCAGTTAAGTGAGGTCATGATGAAATCTGAAGCACGCACGCTCAACGCCGCGCCGATCGCCGCGCAACCCGCGCAGGTGATTGCGCTCAAGGTGACGCCCGCACCGCGTCGAGGTCAACGCTGGCTCCGTCCTCTGTTGCAGCGGCTAATCCCCGCCAGTTGCGGCCTGATTTTGCTGCTGTTTGTCTGGCAACTGGCCTCAATGTCTAGCAAAGGCTTCCCCACGCCGTACGCCACCTGGCAAGCCGCCGTCACGCTGTTTGCCGATCCGTTTTACAACAACGGCCCCAACGATCAGGGCATCGGCTGGAACGTGATCGCCTCGCTGCAACGGGTGGCAATCGGCTTTGGTCTGGCGGCGCTGGTGGGCATTCCCGCCGGATTCCTGATTGGTCGTTTTAGCTTTATCGCGCACATGCTCAACCCGATCATCGCGTTGCTGCGCCCGGTCAGCCCGCTTGCCTGGTTACCGATTGGCCTGCTGCTGTTCCAGCGCGCTGAGCCGGCATCAAGCTGGACAATTTTCATCTGCTCCATCTGGCCGATGGTGATCAACACCGCCGAAGGCGTACAGCGAATTCCGCAGGATTACCTCAATGTGGCGCGCGTGCTGCGACTCAGTGAGTGGACAGTGATGCGCCGCATTCTGTTCCCGGCGGTGCTGCCTGCAGTGTTAACCGGCATGCGTTTATCGATGGGTATCGCGTGGCTGGTGATTGTCGCCGCGGAAATGCTCACCGGGGGGCTCGGTATCGGTTTCTGGATCTGGAACGAGTGGAACAACCTCAATGTGGAAAACATCCTCATCGCCATCGTGGTGATCGGCGTGGTCGGGTTACTGCTCGAACAGGCGCTGATGCTACTGGCACGCCGCTTTAGCTGGGAAAAATAAGGGCATCCGACGCCTTTGTAGGGTCGCCATTTATGGCGACCGAAAACTCAGAATCATCGGGAATTGAAAAATGAATCCAATTATTCGCGTACAGCAGATCAGCCAGCGCTTCAATACCGCAGGCGGCGAGTTCCTCGCCCTCGATAACGTCAGTTTTGATATCCATGAAGGTGAAACGCTCAGCCTGATTGGTCACTCCGGCTGCGGAAAGTCCACGTTACTCAATTTGATCGCTGGGCTAACGCAGCCGAGTAGCGGCGTGTTGCTGTGTGACAACCGCGAAATCAGCGGTCCCGGTCCAGAGCGTGCGGTGGTATTCCAGAACCATTCGTTGCTGCCGTGGCTGACCGCCTACCAAAACGTGGAGCTGGCGGTGCAGCAAGTGTTCAAAGGAAAGATGAGCAAAAGCGAGATGAGCGAGTGGATCGAACACAACCTCAATCGCGTGCAGATGAGTCACGCGTTGCATAAGCGTCCGTCGGAGATCTCCGGCGGCATGAAGCAGCGTGTCGGTATTGCGCGTGCACTGGCCATGCAACCGCGAGTGCTGCTGCTGGATGAACCGTTCGGCGCGCTGGATGCGCTGACGCGCGCTCATCTGCAAGACAGCGTGATGCGCATCCAGCAGGAGCTCAACACCACCATTGTGCTGATCACGCACGATGTCGATGAGGCGGTGTTGCTGTCGGATCGCGTGCTGATGATGACCAACGGCCCCGCCGCGCAGGTCGGTGACATTCTCAACATCGACCTGCCGCGTCCACGTTCACGGGTAGCGCTGGCCGACGAGCCGCGTTATCACCAGCTGCGCCAACGGATTCTGCATTTCCTTTATGAAAAGCAAACGGCTGTGGCGTAAGGGGACAACCATGGTGCAGCGACTGGTAGTGATCGGTAACGGCATGGCGGCGATGCGCATGGTGGAAACCTTGCTGCAACGTGCGCCGGGTCGCTACGCCATCACGGTGATTGGCCGTGAGCTGCACGGCAATTACAACCGGGTACTGCTGTCGCCGGTGCTGGCGGGCGAAAAAGCCTTTGCTGACACGGTGCTCCACGCGCCCGAATGGTATGCGGCACATCAGGTGCAACTGCTGATGGGTGAAGAAGCGCTGCAGGTGGATATCCCTGCGCGCACAGTGCAAACCGACCAGCGCACCCTGCACTGGGACAAGCTGGTGTTCGCCTGCGGTTCCCAGCCGCGCATGCCGGATCTGCCCGGCATCCATCGCCCTCAGGTGCAGGGTTTTCGCACGGTGCGAGACGTGGAAACCATGCTCGCGCAGCAAGGTCCGGTGGTGGTGCTGGGCGGGGGATTTATTGGCGTGGAAGCTGCAGCGGCGCTGCGTCAGCGTGGACGTGACGTCACGCTGCTGCATCATCGCCCGTGGTTGCTTGACCGCCAACTGGATGCCAAAGCGGGTGCGCTGTTGCAGCAGCATCTGACACAGCGCGGTATTCGCTGTCGGCTCGGCGTCTCTTTGCAGGCCATTGACGCGGACAGCGTCACGCTCAGCGATGGTGCGGTTATCGCGGCGGAACAGGTGGTGATCGCCATCGGCGTGCTGCCGGAGATCGCGCTGGCGCAAGCGGCGGGCGTGCCTTGTCAGCGCGGCATTCTGGTTAACCGTCAACTGCAAACCGCGCTTCCGCATGTGTATGCGCTCGGCGAGTGCTGCGAAATCAACGGAGAAACCTTTGGCTTGATTGCGCCTTGTCTGGCGCAGGCCGCCGTGCTGGCAGCACAACTGGCGGGTGAACCCGTGGCCGACTTTCACTATCAGGAAAACGGTACGCGGCTGAAAGTCAGCAGCATTGAGATGTTCAGTGCGGGCGATATCAGCGAAGGCGACGCCATCAGTAGCTTTGACCCGCTGCACCAGCACTATCGCCGTCTATTTTTGCGCAATGGCGCACTGCGCGGCGTGCTGCTGTTTGGCGACAGCCAGGCGGCAGGCACGCTGCTACCGCAACTTCAACAGGCCGCGCAGGTGGGCATTAACGCGCTGTTCGGTCTTGACGACAACACAACGCAGCCGAGCGCTGCAGGAAGCCAGATGATGAGCAAACCTCTTCTCGCCGTGGTTGGACACGGCATGGTCAGCCACCATTTTCTCGAACAGCTGGTGAGTCGTGAACTGCATCAGCACTATCACATCGTGGTGTACGGCGACGAGCCGCAGATGGCCTACGATCGCGTGCATCTTACCGAATACTTCAACGGTAAAAGCGCGGACGATTTGTCACTGGTCAGCGATAACTTCTTTCAGCAACACGGCATCGAACTGCGCAGCGGTTGTGAAGTGGTGGCAATTGACAGTGCAAAACGCAGCCTGCGTGATGCCAGCGGCGCGGAATTGAGCTGGGATAAACTGGTGCTGGCGACTGGCTCGGTGCCGTTTGTACCGCCGGTTCCCGGCCACGATCACGCGCGTTGTTTTGTATACCGCACACTGGCCGATCTGGATGCGATTGCTGATTGTGCCAGAAAGGCGACGCGCGGGGTGGTGATTGGAGGCGGGCTGCTCGGACTGGAAGCCGCCAACGCATTGAAACAGCTCGGTCTGGAAACCCATGTGGTGGAGTTCGCGCCGCGTCTGATGGCGGTGCAATTGGATGACGGCGGCGCGCAGATGCTGCGCGGCAAAATCAGCGCGCTGGGCGTACAAGTTCATACCAGCAAGCAAACTGAAGCGATTGAGAGTCTGCCGGATGGCAGCCTGCAGCTGCGTTTTGCCGATGGCAGCCTGCTGGCAACGGACCTGCTGGTATTTTCAGCGGGTATTCGTCCGCGTGATGCACTGGCGCGCGCCGCCGGTCTGCAACTGGGTGAACGCGGCGGCATTCTGATCAACGACGCTTGCGCCACCAGCGCCGCAGATGTCTATGCGATTGGTGAATGCGCGCTGTGGCAAGGGCAAATTTTCGGTTTGGTTGCGCCGGGATATCAAATGGCGCGCGTACTGGCGGCGCAGCTGGCGCAGGAAGAACTGGCGTTCAGCGGTGCCGACATGAGCACGAAACTGAAACTGCTCGGCGTGGAAGTGGCGTCATTTGGCGATGCGCACGGGCGCACCGCTGACAGCCAAAGTTATCAGTGGATCGATAATCCAAAGGGCATCTACAAAAAACTGGTGGTGTGCAAAGATCGCAAAACGCTGCTTGGCGGCGTGCTGGTGGGCGACAGCGCAGATTACGCCAGCCTGCTGCAGATGATGCTGAATCAGTTACCGTTACCGGAAGAGCCAGAAAGCCTGATTTTGCCGCAGTTAGCGGGAGCGCCGGCTAAAGCACTGGGTGTCGCGGCGTTGCCAGACAGCGCGCAAATCTGCTCGTGCCATAACGTCAGCAAGGCGGACATTTGCGGAGCAGTGCAGGGCGGCTGCGGTGACATGGCGGCGATCAAAAGTTGCACCAAAGCGGCGACCGGCTGCGGTGGGTGTAGCGCATTAGTCAAACAGGTGATGGAGTTCCAGCTCGCCAGTCAGGGCGTGGAAGTGAAGAAGGATATCTGCGAGCACTTTGCCTACTCGCGTAAGGAGCTGTATCACCTGATACGCGTCGGCAACATCACCACCTTTGAGCAGCTATTGCAGCTCAACGGGCGCGGACAGGGCTGTGAAGTGTGCAAACCGCTGGTGGGATCATTGCTGGCATCATGCTGGAATGACTACTTACTGAAGCCCGAACATCTGCCGCTGCAGGATACTAACGATCGCTACTTCGCCAACATCCAGAAAGATGGCACCTATTCGGTGGTACCGCGTGTGCCAGCCGGTGAAATTACGCCGCAAGGGCTAATTGCGATTGGTGAAGTAGCAGCTCGTTACGATCTCTACACCAAAATCACCGGCGGTCAGCGCATCGATCTTTTCGGTGCGCGGCTCGATCAGTTACCGGATATCTGGGAACGCCTAATCGCGGCGGGTTTTGAAACCGGTCACGCCTACGGCAAATCGCTGCGCACGGTAAAATCCTGCGTTGGTTCAACCTGGTGCCGCTACGGCGTGCAGGATTCCACCGCCTTCGCCATCGCATTAGAGAATCGCTACAAAGGGCTGCGCGCCCCGCACAAAATCAAAATGGCGGTTTCTGGCTGCACGCGTGAATGCGCCGAAGCGCAGAGCAAGGACATTGGCGTAATCGCCACGGAAAAAGGCTGGAACCTGTATGTCTGCGGCAACGGCGGGATGAAACCGCGCCATGCTGATCTGTTCGCCAGCGATCTCGATGATGAAACCCTGCTGCGCTACGTTGACCGCATCTTGATGTTCTATGTGCGCACCGCCGATCGCCTGCAACGCACCAGCGTGTGGATGGATAACATGGAAGGCGGACTCGACTACCTGCGCCAGGTGGTAATCGAGGATTCACTCGGCATGGCCACGCAACTGGAGCAGGAGATGCAGCGCGTGGTGGATCGCTATCAGTGCGAATGGCACAGCACGCTGCAGGATCCTTCGCGTCGCGCCTTGTTTACCGCCACCGTCAACAGCGAGCAGCCTGACGAGACGCTCAACTATGTGCAGGTACGCGGTCAGCGTCAGCCCGCGACGGCGGACAGCATTCCGGTCACCACTTTGCCGGCAGAACCCTGGAGTGCCATTTGCCATGTCGACGCCATCCCGCCGTCTGCGGGCATGGGTGCGCGGCTGGGCGGCCAGCGTGTGGCCTTGTTCCGCTTGGGCGAGGCGATTTATGCGCTGGAAGATATTGAGCCCGGCACGCAAGCCAGCGTGCTGTCGCGCGGCATTCTCGGCGACGTCGCGGGCGAGCCGGTGGTGATATCACCGCTTTACAAGCAGCGCGTGCGGCTGCGCGACGGACAAAGTCTCGATAATGCCGAGCATCAACTGCGCTGCTGGCCGGTGCGCGTGGAAGGCGGCAAAGTGTGGCTCGGGCAGCAGCCGATTATTGCGCTGGCGGCGGCCTCATGAAAACCACCTGTCCGTACTGCGGCGTTGGATGTGGCGTGGAGGTGAAAGCCCTGGATGCGCCGGTGAGTGGCGACCGGCAGCATCCGGCTAATTTCGGTCGGCTGTGCGTTAAGGGTTCGGCGCTGGGCGAGACTCTGACGCATGAAGGTCGTTTGCTCTGGCCGCAGATTGATGGTCAGCGCGTCAGTATCGAAGCCGCACTGGACCACGTGGCGGCAGGTTTCCGGCGCATCATCGATCAGCATGGGCCGCAGGCGGTGGCCTTTTACGGCTCCGGTCAACTGCTGACGGAGGATTATTACACCGCCAATAAGCTGATGAAGGGCTTTATTGGCTCTGCCAACATCGATACCAATTCACGGCTGTGTATGGCTTCGGCGGTGGTGGGTTACAAACGCGCTTTCGGTGCCGATGCGGTGCCGTGCTGCTATGACGATCTTGAACAGGCCGATGTCGTGGTGTTGGTCGGCTCCAATGCAGCATGGGCGCATCCGGTGGCGTGGCAGCGGCTGGTGCAAGCCAAAGCCGAACGCCCAGAGATGCAGCTGGTGGTAATCGATCCGCGTCGTACTGCCAGCTGTGACCTTGCCGACCTGCATCTGGCGCTGCAACCGGGATCCGATAGCGCGCTGTTTGCCGGGCTGCTGAACTGGCTGGCACACCATGCGGGTATCGATACCAGCATGTTGCCGCATCTGACAAATGTTGAGGCCACCTTAGCCGCCTGTGAGGCGTGGGATGTGGCGGCGGTCGCCGCTGCCTGCCAGCTGAGTGAGCATGAGATTGTGGCGTTCTGGCAGCTGTTCGCCGTGCAGCCGCGCGTGCTGACGCTGTGGTGCATGGGCATCAATCAGTCACAAACCGGCAGCGATAACAACAACGCCATCCTCAATGCGCATCTGCTCAGCGGCAAAATCGGCCGTGCGGGCTGCGGACCGTTTTCGCTGACCGGACAGCCCAACGCCATGGGCGGCCGTGAAGTGGGCGGCTTAGCCAATCAGCTGGCGGCGCACATGGGCTTTAGCGCACCAGAGGTTGATCGTGTTGCGCGCTTTTGGGGGAGCGATCGTGTTGCGCAGCAGCCGGGACTGACGGCGGTAAATCTGTTCAACGCCATCGAACGCGGTGATGTCAAAGCGGTTTGGATCATGGGCACCAATCCCGCCGTTTCGATGCCGGAAGGTAACCGCGTGGCGCAGGCGCTGGCGAAATGCGAGCTGGTGGTGGTGTCGGAAGTCAGCGCCCACAGCGACACGGCACAGTTTGCTGACGTGCTACTTCCGGCGCAGGCGTGGGGCGAGAAAAACGGCACCGTGACCAACTCGGAGCGGCGTATCTCACGCCAGCGCAATTTTACCGCGCCAGCCGGTGAGGCCAAAGCGGATTGGTGGCTGCTGGCGCAGGTGGCGCAGCGGCTCGGTTTTGGCGCGGCCTTTGCCTGGCAGCATCCATGCGAGATTTTCGCCGAGCATGCCGCGCTGTCCGGTTTTGAGAATTACGGCACGCGCGCCTTTGATATTAGCGCGCTGGCAACCATCACGCGTGAGCAATATGACCAGTTAGCGCCGGTGCAGTGGCCGATCACTGCCGCGTCACCTAACGGCACCGCGCGGCTGTTTGCCGATCGCCGCTTTTACCATGGCGATGGCAAAGCGCGTCTGCTGCCGCCCGCGATGCCGATTAAAACCCTCACGACCACTGATTATCCGCTGCTGATGAACACCGGCCGCATCCGCGATCAGTGGCACACCATGACGCGTACCGGCAACGTGCCGCGCCTGATGCAGCATTACGATGAGCCTTTTGTCGCGCTAAATCCGCTGGATGCGGCGGCGCACGGCTTAAGCCACGGCGATGTGACGCGCGTGCAGTCGGCGCTGGGATGGTGCAGCGGACGCGTCACCCTCGACAGTGGCCTGCAGCGTGGGCAACTCTTCGTGCCGATGCACTGGACAAGGCAGTTCAGCGGGCAGGCCAACGTCGATGGATTGGTGGCGGCCACCTGTTGTCCCGATTCCGCACAGCCAGCGTTAAAGCAAACAGCTGTGCGTTTGCAACCTGTGCGTCCGACGTGGCAAGGCTGGCTGTGGCTGCCGGACATCATCACGCCGCCTGCATTACTTTACTGGTCGCGTGCGCCACAGCCCGGCGTGCAGCGCTATGTGCTGGCGGGCAACGCTCATGCTGGCGAATGGCTGATGCAACTGCCCGGCATGTCGGCATTGCAATGGCAGCAGGCGCAGGCGGGACAGCAATTGCACTGGCTTGGCTGGCGCAAGGGCAAGTTGGCATGCGCCTTTTATGCCGCGCCCTGGCTGCCGGACATCGATCACCCCTTTATCGCGCAGGCCTTTAGTCAGCCGCCCGATTCGCCGCAGCAGCGACATGCGTTGTTAGGTGGACGACCGACGCAGGGCGGCAGCCACGGACGAACCCTTTGCAGCTGCTTTGGCGTCGGAGAAGTGGCGATTCGCCGGGCCATCGCCGAGGGCTGTGATTCCCCGGCGGCGCTTGGCGCGGTGTTGAAATGCGGCACCAACTGTGGCTCCTGTATTCCGGAGCTCAAACAACTGCTCTCATCTCTGCGCGTGGCGCAGTAACGGAAAACATCATGACGCAAGCCAGTGAATCCCTCGACAAGCTGTTTAATCCGCGTGACGGCGAACAGGCGCAAGGTGGCGTCTGGCTGGTTGGTGCCGGGCCGGGCGACGTAGAACTGCTCACCTTAAAAGCCTGGCGGCTGATCAACAGCGCTGATGTGGTGGTGTATGACCGGTTGGTGAGCGAGGCGATCATGGCGGAAGTGCCGCCGGAGACGCTGGCGATTGATGTCGGCAAGAAGCCCGGCAGCCACGGTTTGAAGCAGGCACAAATTAATCAGCTGCTGGTGGATTTAGCCCGCAGCGGGCGGCAAGTGGTGCGGCTCAAAGGCGGCGATCCCTTTATTTTCGGGCGCGGCGGTGAAGAGATGCTCTATCTGCAACAGGCGGGAATCACCTGCCAGATCGTGCCGGGTATTACCGCCGCCGCCGGATGCGCGGCAGCCAGCGGCATTCCGCTAACGCACCGCGATTGCGCACAGTCGCTGCGGTTAATTACCGGCCACGGCAAAAGCGGTGAACCGCAGCTGGATGATGCCAGCCTCGCCGCCGATAATCAGACGCTGGTGTTTTACATGGGGCTGAAATGGAGCGCCAGCATCAGCGCACAGCTGCAGGCGCAGGGCCGCAGCGCGCAGACGCCGGTGGCCATTATTGAGAATGGCACGCGCGCCGATCAGCGGGTGATGATCACCACGCTGGCTGAGCTGGCGCATACCGTTGAGGTACAACAAGCACAATCACCGGCGTTATTGTTGGTTGGTGACGTGGTGCGCTTTTATCGCCATCCGGTCAGCATTGACGCACATTCGAGTAGGGTAGCGGCGCCATTTATTGCGTAAGGCTTTATTCGTGCGGGCGCTGACACATCTGTTGCGTCACGGGCCGTCCTCGCGCCGCTAACGCGGTGCCTTCGGCTTCCACGTTGTGCCAACGGACCGTTCGGGGATCGGCCGTCCTGGCCGGCCCCGAACTGCCTCACGCATCCATGCGTGAGGCTCCTGGCCCAACGTAAAAGCCTCAGCGCTGCGAATGCCCCTTTTGCCGCAGCAGACGTGCCAGCGCCTGCAAAAAATGAGCCCTTTTTAACAACATGCACGTCAGTTAAGCATCTTTCGGTCACCATAAATGGCGACCCTACAAAGGATTGGCGCGTTTTTCGTAGGGTGCGCATTCATGCGCACCTGCATACATATGCAAACCAATGCTTAACTGAGCGGCATTAAGCCATTTATGGCTACCCATCAGCCCGCAATTTCACTTATGGCTAAATAAGCTCACATTTCCCCCCTTTAATCCGCGCTTTAGCCTGACGGGGTTTTGGCATTCTATGCTCAGAATTCCTGCCAGCTGAGGTATGTCGTGGCTGAAGAGAGTAACGAGGACAAAACAGAATCGCCCACACCCCACCGACTTGAAAAAGCGCGTGAGGAGGGGCAGATTCCGCGTTCGCGCGAGCTGACTTCAGTGATGATGCTGTTGATTGGATTGCTGATCCTGTGGGTCGGCGGCAACAGTATGGCGGAGCGTCTGGCCAGTATGGTCGCCACCGGTTTTCGTTTTGATCACGGCATGGTCAGCGATGACAAAGTGATCATCGGCCACATTGGCAGCCTGATTAAGCAGGCGGTGATCGCGCTGCTGCCGCTGATGGGCGGTTTAGTGGTAGTGGCGATTGCCGGACCGATGGCGCTGGGCGGCCTTAACTTCAGCGGCAAATCCATCAAGTTCGATCTCAAAAAGCTTAACCCGCTCACCGGAATCGGCCGCATGTTCTCCGGTCAAACCGCCGCTGAGCTGGTGAAGTCGATTATGAAAGCGGTGCTGGTGGGCATCGTTGCCGGTTGGTACATCTGGAGCCACTGGCAAGAGATGCTGCGTTTGATGAGCGAATCACCCATCAACGCGCTGCATCATGGTTTATCGATGATCGCTGCCTGCTGCGGGTTGATCATGCTCGGCCTGTTCCCGATGGTCGGTTTTGACGTGTTCTGGCAGCTTTATAGCTACTTTAAAAAGCTGAAGATGACGCGTCAGGAAATTCGCGACGAACACAAACAGAACGAAGGTGACCCGCACGTTAAAGGTCGTATTCGTCAGGCGATGCGTGCCGCCGCTCGTCGGCGCATGATGGCCGATGTACCGAAAGCCGATGTTATCGTCACCAACCCAACGCACTACTCGGTGGCGCTGAAGTATCAGGAAGGCAAGATGAGCGCGCCGAAAGTGATTGCCAAAGGCGCCGGCGATATCGCGCTGAAAATTCGTGAGCTCGCCAAAGAGCACCGTATCCCGATTCTCGAAGCACCGCCGCTGGCGCGTGCGTTGTATCGACACACAGAAATTGGTCAGTTCATCCCCGGCGCGCTGTACGGCGCGGTGGCAGAAGTGCTGGCCTGGGTTTGGCAGCTGCGACGCTGGAAGCGCGAAGGCGGCCTGATTCCAAACAAACCAAAAAACCTGCCGGTTCCGGCAGACATGGACTTTGCAGGAGAGAACACTAACGATGGCTAATTTAGCCGAGAAGCTGCGTTTACCAGGCAACTTTAAAGACACGCAATGGCAGGTGCTGGCTGGGCCGGTACTGATCATGTTGATCCTGTCGATGATGGTGCTGCCGTTACCCGCATTCATTCTTGACCTGCTGTTCACCTTTAACATTGCGCTGTCGATCATGGTGCTGCTGGTGGCGATGTTCACCCAGCGCACGCTGGAGTTCGCCGCATTCCCGACCATTCTGCTGTTCTCGACGCTGCTGCGTCTGGCGCTGAACGTCGCCTCAACCCGTATCATTTTGCTGGAAGGCCATACCGGTGCCGATGCCGCCGGACGCGTGGTGGAAGCCTTTGGTCACTTCCTCGTTGGCGGTAACTTCGCCATCGGTATCGTGGTGTTCATCATCCTCGTTATCATCAACTTCATGGTCATCACCAAGGGTGCGGGACGTATCGCTGAAGTCGGCGCGCGTTTTGTGCTGGATGGTATGCCGGGTAAGCAGATGGCGATCGATGCCGACCTCAACGCCGGTTTAATTGGCGAACAGGAAGCCAAGCAACGCCGTACCGAAGTGACGCAGGAAGCCGACTTCTACGGCTCGATGGACGGTGCGAGTAAATTTGTTCGTGGTGATGCCATCGCCGGCATTTTGATCATGGTGATCAACATCATCGGCGGCCTGTTGGTCGGTGTGGTGCAGCACGGCATGGATCTCGGTCATGCGGGCGAAACCTACACGCTGTTAACCATCGGTGATGGCCTGGTGGCGCAGATCCCGGCGCTGGTGATCTCCACCGCTGCGGGTGTCATTGTGACGCGCGTGGGCACCGATCAGGATGTCGGCGAGCAGATGGTGACCCAGCTGTTCAAGAACCCGCGCGTGCTGATGCTGAGTGGCGGCGTGATTGGTTTGCTCGGCCTGGTGCCGGGCATGCCAAACCTGGTGTTCCTGCTGTTTACCGCTGCGCTGCTGGGTCTTGCCTGGTGGTTGCGCGGTCGCGAAATGCAGCCAAAGAAACCAACCGAAGCCTCAAGCCTTGTGAAGACCCAGGAAACGCCGGCTACCGTGGAAGCATCATGGACCGATGTGCAGCTGGAAGATTCGCTGGGTATGGAAGTGGGATATCGCCTGATTCCGATGGTCGATCACCTGCAAAACGGCGAACTGCTGGGGCGTATCCGCAGTATTCGTAAGAAGGTGGCGCAGGAGGTCGGCTTCCTGCCGCCGGTGGTGCATATCCGTGACAACATGGAGCTGCCGCCCGCGCGTTACCGCATCCTGATGAAAGGCGTGGAAATTGGCAGCGGTGATGCTTATCCGGGACGCTGGATGGCGATCAACCCAGGCACCGCCGCCGGTTCGCTGCCGGGCGAGCCGACTGTCGATCCGGCCTTTGGTCTGGCGGCGATCTGGATCGATAGCGCCCTGAAAGAGCAGGCGCAGATTCAGGGCTTTACCGTGGTTGAGGCCAGCACCGTGGTGGCAACGCACCTCAATCACCTGATCGGACAATACGCCAGCGAGCTGTTTGGCCGTCAGGAAGCGCAACAGCTGTTGGATCGCGTTACGCAAGAGATGCCGAAGCTGACCGAAGATCTGGTGCCGGGCGTCATCACCCTGACCACGCTGCATAAAGTGCTGCAAAACCTGCTGACCGAGCGCGTCTCGATTCGCGATATGCGCACCATTATTGAAACCCTTGCGGAACACGCGCCGGTACAGAACGATCCGCAAGAGCTGACCAGCGTAGTGCGTGTGGCGCTGGGACGTGCGATTACCCAGCAATGGTTCCCTGGCAACGGCGAAGTGCAGGTAATTGGCCTCGATGCCACGCTGGAACGTCTGCTGCTGCAGGCGCTGCAGGGCGGCGGTGGGCTTGAGCCGGGTCTGGCGGATCGCTTACTGGTGCAAGCGCAAGGCGCACTGCAGCAGCAAGAGATGGCGGGTGCGCCGCCGGTGCTGCTGGTCAATCATCCGTTGCGTGCGCTGCTGGCGCGCTTCCTGCGCCGCAACCTGCCGCAGCTGATTGTGCTGTCGAATATGGAGCTGACCGACAACCGTCAGATCCGCATGACCGCCACCATTGGAGGCAAGTAATGCGTCGCTGGTGCTGGGCATTGATGATGTTGCCGATGATGGCGCTGCCGCTGGCTGCCGATGCGGCCAGCGGTGCCTGGAGCGCCAGCGCCAGTGGCCCAAGCATTGGCGTGCGCGGTAACTGGCTGATGACGCCTGCGCTGCGTGCGCCTTCCAGCGCGCCGGGTAACATCTCGCTGGTGAACTGGCGTTATCAACTCAGCCGTCCTGCGCCTTCGGGTTTGCTGGTACGCTTGTGTGCGGGCGATCGTTGTGTCGAAATCGAAGGGGCCAGCGGCAGTACGCGTGGCTTAGCCAATGTGGCGGCGGAAGAGACGCTGCATCTGGCGTTTGGCTTTCAGGGGAAGGGCGCATTGCCGCCGGGCTTTCGCGTGGTGAGCAGTGAAGTGACCGTGAATTATCAGTAACGCGTGTTACATCGGCGGCGCATCCTGCGCCGCCGAGTGCGTTAATTAAGGCTTATCTCCCTGACCGTAAATCGGAGGTGAAGCCAGTTTTGCATCCTCTCTTAATTCTCTAACCTGCTTCGCATCCACTTTGGCCGCCGCCGGATTACCAAACTGCTGGGTCACAAAGTTACTGACATCCGCCACCTGCTGGTCACTCAGTTCAGGGGCAAAAGGCGGCATAAAAACTTCGCCCTCGGTCATATTGCGATGTACGCCGTTGAGGATCACCGATACCACGTTCAGCGCATCTGCCGCGCCGGTGCTGGTGTGATGGAACAGTGATGGATAGGCATGGAATCCGCTGCCCGATCCCGCACCTTCCGCGCCATGACAGCTGGCACAGTTACCGGCAAACAGCACCGCGCCGGGCTGAGCATTGCGGGTTGCGTCATCGGCACCGCGCAGTGCAATCAGCGCGGTGGAAGGTTGTCCCCAGCTGTCGCGCGCACGGGTTTGCTGCGCGTCCGGCTGTGGCTTGACGCTGCGCAGATAGGTGGCGATGTCCTGCAGATCACTCTCCGGCAGATATTGCAGGCTGTGCTCAATCGCTTCGGCCATCGGACCGGAGGCGCTGGCTTTGTTGGCGACAAACCCGGTTTTCAGGTAGGTCACCAGCTGCTGCTGGCTCCAGTCACCGATGCCTGCCTGCTTATCTGGCGTAATGTTGTACGCCATCCAACCGCCGAGATCGCCGCCCGCCAGCGCTTTATCGTTATCCATGCCCATGGTCAGATTACGCGGCGTATGACAGGTGCCGCAATGCGCCAGCGCTTCAACCAGATAACGACCATTATTCCACTGCGCGCTCTGCTGCGTATCAGTCTGCAATTCGCCCTTATCGAAGTTGAACCACTTCCAGAAGCGCATGCCCCAGCGCTGGTTGAACGGGAACGGCAGGTCGGTTTGCGGTGAAGTCTGATGCACCGGCGGCATCGACAGCAGATAGGCCTTGATCGCCAGCACATCGTCGCGCTTCATTTTGGTGAAGGAGTCATACGGCATTGCCGGATAGAGCTGCTCGCCGTTTTTGCCAATGCCGTCGCGCACTGCGGCCACGAACTGATCGTCGCTCCAGCTGCCGATACCGTACTGCTTATCGGAGGAGATATTGCTGCCCCAGATCTGGCCGAAAGGCGTACTGACCGCAAAGCCGCCGCCAAACAGCGGGCCGTTGGTGGCGGTGTGACAGGCAGTACAGTCACCGGCGCGCGCCAGATATTCGCCGCGCTTAATCTGGGCGGTATTGTCCGCCGCCTGCGCCATGGCGCACTGCATCAGGACCACCGCGATAGCGGCCTGAATAAATACAGGTTTCATCGGGTGCTCCTTACAAGCTTGCCAGAACGCTATCGGCCATACGCAGCGCCAGCGCGGTGCCGGTCAGCGTTGAGTTAACCGTCGAGGCCGACGGCATAATGCCGGTGCCGGCGATAAACAGGTTCGGGTGATCGTGGGTGCGGCAGTGACCATCCACCACCGAATCCTGCGGATTGCTGCCCATGATCATGGTGCCGGTGATGTGCTGGTTGTTGTCGTAAACGCCGCGCTTGCTGTAAACCGCTTCCGTTCCGCCCATCTCTTTCACCATGCGCTGGAAGTCGATCATCGACTGGTCATAGCCGCGATGCACATATTCCGGGAAGCTGTAGTAAACCTCGAGGCGTGGAATACCCCACGCATCCTTCTCGGTTTTGCTCAGCGTGACGCGGTTTTGCGGCTCCGGCAGCATCTCCAGCAAACACTTCAGCTGGACAAAGCGCTCGGCCTGGAAGGCCAGCTTGTCGTTAAGTGCCTTGCCGTAATAGCCCTGACGCACCAGACGTTCGGTGAGGTAGCGCACCGGCGAGGTGTTGGCGAGGTCGATACGCAGCGCCGAACGCTCGCCACGAAAATCACCGTCGCGCATATTATTGATGCTGCCAGGACGCATCGGTCCACGTCCAAACCACACCGGCTCATCGGCGTAAAATTCTACTGACGATCCCGGATGATCCATCAGGTTGCGGCCCACCATGCCGGAACTGTTGGCAATGCCGTTCGGGTAGCGATCGCTGGTGGAGAGCAGCAGAATTTTCGGGCTTTCGATGCCGTTGGCGGTCAGGACAAACTGTTTGCCGGTCACGCGATGGCGCGCTTTGTTTTGGTCGAGATAGTGCACCGCCTGAATGGTGCCTTTGTCGTCGGCCTCAATGCGGAACACCACCGCGTTGGTAACGATTTTGACACCGGCATCCAGCGCCTTACGCGCGGCGATGCCGCCGTGATACTGCGCATCAATCGGGCAAACCGGCATGCAGTTATTGTTGCCACAGCAGGCCGGACGACCGTCATAGGCGATGCTGTTACGCGCCTGCGGGCCAATGCCCACCTCATAACCCAGCGGACCGAGACGCTGCTTCAGGCGATCGAAACCGTACGGCAGCGGAATGCCCGGCAGCGGGTAAGGGCGCGAACGCGGCGAGGCCAGATCGCTATCGCCAGAAACGCCCATCTGGTATTCGGCGTCGCAATAATAGGGTTCCAGCTCGTCATAGCTGATCGGCCAGTCGCGGCCAATGCCGTACAGTGACTGAATGCGCATATCGTTTGGCAACAGGCGGAACGCTTGTCCAGCCCAGTGCCATGTGGTGCCGCCGGTGCCGCGCAGATATTGGGCGCGATAGGGATCCGGGCCTTTCTGGATCAGGTAGTTGTTATCACTGGGAATAAATTTCGGCTGCGGCGCCCACGGTTGCGGCGGATAAGGTTCGGTGAAGTCGCCCTTAAACGGCGAGTTGCGGAAATACTCCACCACCTGATCGCGCTTAATCTCCGGGCCGGACTCCAGCATCAATACCGATGCGCCGGCTTTAGCCATTTTCAGCGCCGCCAGTGAACCAGCAATCCCGGCGCCAATCACTACCACATCGGCGCTTAATGAATCAGACATGTGCTCTCCTTGCAGGCGGCTGCGTCCAGAAGTTAGGTTGCCCCGGCGCGTAGCTCGGCGGTAACAGGGAATCGCGTAGCAGCTGATAACTGACGATGTTCTCAAAAGCGATGCATTGCGGGCGCGGCAGCGGGCCAACAACGCCGAGATACCAGCCGGAAACCAGCGCCTGATAAAGATCGTTAAGGGCTTTGGGATGCGTACTCAGCAGCGCCAGCAGGCTGCTGCCGTTGGCGGCAGGTTGCTGTTGCAGCAGCGCGTTGAGCGTATCGAGCTGGCTATCCAGCTGCGGGAAGTGGTCGTGCAGCCAGCTGTAAAGGCGCTGCGCCAGCAGGGCATCCGGCTGTTCCAGTCCGGTTAATCGGGTGGAAATCGCAGTGAAACTGGCAGAAGGCGCGACTGCGGCGGCCAGCGGCGGCGAGGCGAAAGCCAGGCTGCCGGGAAGCGCCTGGGTCAGGACGCCAGCCACCAGCAGGCCCGCCGTGCCGGTCAGCAACCGGCGGCGTGAAAGAGTCATCATGGAAATTCCCGAAAGTTATTTCAGCGCCTGAGCGGCAGCCTCTGAAGCCTGGTTATCCAGATCCTGTTTGGGAGTGCTGACGCCGACCGCGCCGACCACTTCATTTTGCAGCGTGAGCGGGAAACCGCCGCCGAGTGCCACAGCGTGCGGGATGGCGAGCACCGTGGTTTCGCCGCTCTGCAGACGCTGCATAAATTTCAGGGAAGGGGCGTGATATAGAGCCGAAGTACGTGCTTTGCCAATCGCGGCATCGACACAGCCCGGCGACGCGCCGTCAAGGCGCTGGAAGGCCAGCAGCGTGCCGCTGGCATCAACCACCGCCACGCAGCCGGTGCTGTGCTGGGCGCTGATGCTGTTTTTCACACTGGTGATAACCTGGTTGGTGTGGCTGGCGTCCAGCGCGGCTGCGCTGGCCTGGCCAATACCCGCTGCCAGCAGCAGGGAAAGGGTGACAGATGCTCTAATCTTCATGTTTTGCTTCCGATATTTATTGTTTTATAACCTGCTTCTCGTCTCGCTTACGCTACGCCGTTGCAAAAATGTAAACAATTGCCGATAAACAAAACGCATACCTTTGGGCGTATAACTCATTGAGGTGGATAGAGCTTATCCAGCGTCTCTTGCCAAACGAACGGCGTGAGTTGTTGATAGCGCAGGGCGCGGGCGTTTAACGCATCTACCAGCCCTTGTTGGGTGGTAACAATCGCTGCGCTCATGGCGGCCGGTACCTTGACGTCCTGCAGCGTTTTCACCACTTCCTGCATCTCTTCAGCACGTCGCTGACCGTGCTCCGCCACGCGGCTGATCAGGTAGTGTGGCAGCTGATCGTTCCAGCCCATCGACGGGAAGCTGGCATGCAGCGAATCGAGCACCGCTTGCTCTACGCCGTACTGGCGCGCCGCGCTCAGACATTCGGTGGTCAGCGCTTCGAGGCCTTTGATCATCACGCTGCGGCACATCTTAATCGCCGAGGCTTCACCCACTTCGCTACCCAGCAGGCGGCTGTTGAGGCCCAGCTGGTCCAGCAGCGGCTGCACCCGTTCAGCCTGCGCACCGCCAATCAGCAGCGGCGTCGCCAGCCGCTTGGGTGGCACCGGCGCCATCACCGCCACGTCGATATAGCTGGCACCCGCAGCGTAAATCACTTCAGCTGCTGCCCGTTTGGTGTGCGGCGCGACGGAATTGAGATCGAGAAAATGCTGCCCGGCCTGTAACAGCGCTGCCGCCTGCTGCGCCACGTTGAGTGCCTGCGACGCGGTAACGGTGGAGAACACCAGCGCGGCATCCTGCAGCGCATCGGCCAGTGAAGCTGCCAGCCGCACGCCGCCTTGTTGCGCTTTTTGCTGCAGCGCGGGCAGGGTTTCTGCCGCGAGGGCTTTGCGGTCCCACACCGTCACCGCGTTGCCTTGCGCCTGTAAGTCATGGGCGAGAATGCCGCCCGCTTCGCCAAATCCGATAAAGGTGATGTTCATTAATTACTCCTTGCTGAATGGCCAGACCGCCGCCGGAATCATGACGTCACCGGCAAAGATGGCGCGTGCGGTGCGCAGTAAACCGCAACCCGCTAGCGGGTTATCGCCTTCGCGCTGCAGCAGCACGCTGAATTCGCCGCTGGGATGTTCCACGCTTAGGCGCTGTTGAGGTTGTTGGCTGGTACGCGCCAGTCCGTCGGCGACGCTGCCGGGGATCAGGCAGGCGCTGGCGACGCTCACCGCGCCGAGCACGCCAATCGAGGCGTGGCAGCGGTGCGGAATAAAGGTGCGTGAGCTGATCGCGCCGCCGTGACGCGCTTCGGCCAGCAGCGTGACTTTGGGCACCGTACGCTGGCTGACATCCCCTAAGTTCATCCGTGGTCCGGCCTGCAGGCGAATCGACTCCAGCCGCTGCTTGAGCTCGCTGTCGCTGTCTAACGCGTCGCGGCTTTCATAGCCGCTGCGATTGACATCCGCCGCACGGATTAAAATCACCGGCATGCCGTTGTCGATGCAGGTGACATCGATGCCATCAAAACAGTCGCGCGGCTGGCCGGTCGGCAACAGCGCGCCACAGCTCGATCCGGCAATGTCTTTGAAGGTGAGGGCGATCTCGCCTGCGCTGCCGGGTACGCCATCAATGCGCAGATCACCGTCATAGTCGACTTCACCGTCGGGCGTGGCGAACTCTGCTTCGGCAATCTGCCCGGTGTTCTGCATAAAGATGCGCACGCGGGTGCGTTGATTGCCTGCCTTTACCAACCCGCGTTCCACGGCGAAAGGCCCGACGGCGGCGAGGATATTGCCGCAGTTTTGTCCGTAATCGACGCTGGGTTGATCGACGTTGACTTGAGCAAACAGGTAATCGACATCGGCATCGTCCCGCCGCGAAGCGCTGACGATCGCCACTTTGCTGGTGAGCGGATCGGCCCCGCCGAGACCGTCAATCTGGCGGATATCGGGCGATCCCATCACCGCCAGCAGCACCCGATCGCGGGCCGCAGGATCTGCGGGCAGATCCTGCGCCAGAAAACAGGCGGCTTTGGAGGTGCCGCCGCGCATCAGTAAGCAGGGAATGCGACGCTGGCGCATGGTTTACTCCTCCAGTTGATCGAGCGTGTCGAGATAGCGCAGTCCTTTTTCCGCCAGGCGCGGGCGCATCTGATAGATATCAAGACCCAGCTCACCGGCCGCTAAACGCAGGCGTTTGCTCTCTTCCAGCTCTTCACGCTGACGCGCTTTGGCTGCGACGCTGGCGGCTTCATCGCGTGCAACCACCACCACGCCGTCGTCATCGGCGACGATCACATCGCCCGGCCAGACCAGCTGCCCGGCACATACCAGCGGCACGTTCACCGAACCGAGCGTCTCTTTGACTGTGCCTTGCGCATACACTGCGCGCGACCAGACGGCAAAGCCCATCTCGCGCAGCGTGCGGCTATCACGCACACCGACATCCGCCACCAGTCCACGCACACCGCGCGCTTGCAGCGAGGTCGCCAGCAGATCGCCGAAGAAGCCGTCGCTGCACGGTGAGGTCGGTGCGACCACCAGCACATCGCCCGGCTGACAGAGCTCCACTGCGACGTGGAACATCCAGTTATCGCCCGGTGCCACCAGCACGGTGACCGCGCTGCCCGCGATGGCGCAATCCTGCTGAATTGGGCGAATGGCGGGATCGAGCAAGCCTTTGCGGCCCTGCGCTTCGTGCACGGTGGCGACGCCAGAGCGGGCCAGCGCGTCGATATCTGCAGCCGCCGCGCGCGGAATGTGGCGCACCGCGACGCCTTTTTTAGCGATGATGCTCATGCCAGATCCTCGGTTACGCGTGGGAAGATGCTCTGATAACCTTCGCCATAAATGATGTCGCGGCTGGTGGTAATCCCGACGTTGCGCTTGGCCTGCACGCCGCGCTGCTGCGCCACGCGCGTGTAGTATTCCCACAGATGTTCCTGCCCGGCCATGCACTGAATCGCCTGATATTTTTTGTCCCACACCGAGGTGATATCCAGCAGCACATCCGGCTTCCAGTTGCACTGCTCGGGCTGATGCGGTTCGAAGCAGTAAACCGGCGGCGCACCGACGATTTTTTCACCCGGACGGTAGCCTTCGGCCTGGGCGATAATGCGCGCTTCCTGTGCCAGATGCGTGGCCATTGGGTGATCGTAGTTGTAGGGATCCTGCAACGAATGGGTCAGAACAAAGTGCGGCAGCACCCGGCGATAGACATCGGCGAGGCGGAACAGGGTTTCTTTGTCGGCACGCAGCGGATAATCGCCGAGATCAAAAAATTCAATGCTGGCACCCAGAATCTCGGCGGCGGCCTGCGCCTCGTTGCGGCGGGCGGCTTTGACTTTCGCCTCGCTCATCTCCCCTTTGCGCCACAGCTTGGCCGACTCGCCGCGCTCGCCAAACGACAGGCAGACAACGTGGACGTCATAGCCCTGCGCGTGGTGCAGCGCGATGGCACCGCCGGCGCGCCAGACAAAATCCGCTGAGTGAGCGCTGACCACCAGCGCGGTTTTTTTTGGGGTGTTGTTAGTCATGGCATACTCCTCCGCTGTTTTTTTCCATGCTGTCATTGCCAACCTGGCGGCGATAATTCATTTAATTGCAGCGGGTATGCGTTTTATTTATATTGCGACATCGATCGGTAGCGAAAAGGGGCAGGGAAAGATGGCGGAAAAGGACATGCAAGAGCTGACAAACCTGATGCAAATCAGGGCATTTAGTCAGGTGGTGGCACAAGGCAGTGTCTCGCGGGCGGCAGATGAATTATTTCGCACCCAGTCGGCCATTACCCGTGCCATTCGCGACCTGGAGCTCACCTTAGGCGTGACGCTGTTTGAACGTCATGCCGGTGGCATGATGCTGACTGACTTCGGTAAATGCGTGCTGCCGCGCGCGTTGCGGGCGATTGAGGAGTTGCATCAGGTGCCGCAGCGTCTGGCAAAATTGCAGGGACGCGGCGCGCAGCGTAGCGATGCAGAACCGCTGTGGCTGTTTAACGTGCGTCGGCTGCAAATTTTTATCACCCTGTGTCAGACGCGGCATATGCAGACGGTGGCGGCACGGCTCGGGCTGAGCCAGCCAGCGGTGAGCGCCGCGCTGCGCGTGCTGGAAAACGGTGCGGGCATCGCGCTGCTGGAGCGCACGCCGCACGGCATGATGCCTTCGCTGGCCGGGCGTGAAATTGAAGCCAACGTGCGGCGAGCGCTGAATGAACTGCGCCACATTCCAGCTGATATTGCTGCCCGCAGCGGGATACTTGAGGGAACGGTGCGCGTGGGCGCATTGCCGCTGGGACGCACGCGTATCCTGCCACAGGCGATCGTGATGCTGACGGCGCGTTATCCGGGCGTGCGCGTGGTAACCAGTGAAAGCGCCTTTGGCGTGCTGGCCTCGGAAATGCGCTCGGGCGATATCGATTTTATCTTTGGCGCGCTGCGCCGCGATGAAGATGCGCTGGACGTGACGCGCGAGACGCTGTTCTCGGAACGCATGGTGCTGCTGGCGCGTCACGATCATCCGCTATTAGGACGTGAGCTTTCTACCGAAGATCTGCGCGCTGCGCGTTGGGTGCTGCCGCGTTCGGCCACGCCAGCGCGATATCTGCTGAATAACAGTTTTCAGGCGATGGGCATTCCGGCGCCCGATCCGGTGGTGGAAACCGGCGATCTGGCGTTGGTGCGCGGCTTGCTGATGCAGTCGGATATGCTGGCGGCGGTCTCCGCGCACCAGCTGGAAGTGGAACTGGCGTCCGGCGCGCTGGTGGCGCTGCCAGTGCCGTTACCGGATACCGATCGCGCCATCGGACTGACGGTGCGTGCGGGCTGTCTGCACTCACCGGCAGCGGATGCGCTGATCCGCTGCCTGCGAAAAGTGTGCGGGCAGGATGAATAATCAGCCTGCGCGCGCCGCTTCCATCAACGCATAGCGGTAACCGCGAATACCGTAGCCGCAGATCACGCCCTGCGCGACATCGGAAAGATAGGAGTGGTGACGGAAGGGCTCACGCTTGTGCACATTGGTGATGTGCACTTCCCACAGCGGCAACGCCACGCCGGTCACCGCATCGCGGATCGCCACTGAGGTGTGCGTCCACGCTGCCGGGTTGATCACCAGCGCCTGCGCCTCGAAACGCGCCTGCTGAATCCACTCAATCATTTCACCTTCGTGGTTGGTCTGGCGAAACTCAATCGCCACACCCAGCTCTTCCGCCGTTGCGCGGCACAGCGCTTCCACGCTTTGCAGCGTGTCGGAGCCGTAGGTTTCTGGTTCTCGCGTGCCCAGCAGATTGAGGTTCGGGCCGTTCAGTACATAGATGGTTCTCATCGTGACTCCTGTAATTCAGTAAAACCAAACAGCCGCTGTGGCGTGTGCCAAAGCACCTGACGGCGGCTCTTTTCATCGGGGATCAGCTGTTCGATCAGCAGCAGTTGCGTGCCCATATCCATGCGTTCAGTGGCGCGCAGGAAGGGCCAGTCCGATCCCCACATGCAATTTTCCGCGCCGAAAGCGTCCAGCAAGGCCAGCAAATAGGGATGTCCATCGCTGAAGGGATACGGCTGCCGGGAGAATTTCGCCAGACCGGAAAGTTTCACACTGGTGCGCTGCTGACCGGCCAGCGACAGCAGCGCCTGAAAGGCCGGTTGTGCTACGCCTGCGCCGACGTCTGGTCGGCCGGAGTGATCGATCAGCAAACGCGTGCGGGTGCGTGACAGCAGCGGCTTTAGCGCCAGCAGCTGATCGTTCTGCACCTGAATCTGGGCAAAGAGGTCCAGCTCCGCCAGCCTGCCCATCAGGGCATCAAGCTGGAGAAATGGCTCGGTGCCGAGCATCGCCACGTTAAGCGCAATACCAACAATGCCCTGATCTTTCAGGCTGGCGAGCGTGTCGCTATCCACGTCACGCGGCGTGACGGCAATGCCCTTGAACCGTCCTTCACCGCGCTTAATGGTATCCAGCAGGCAGCGATTGTCGGTGTTATAGCCCGATGTTGGGCCGACAATCAGCGAGTGGCGGATGTTGTAGGCCTGCATCACGGCGCGATAGTAATCCGGCGTCGCCAGCTCGTGTCCGTCCGGGTTGTAGGCGCTCTCGGGCGTCCAGGGAAAGTTTACTGGATCAAAAACGTGGTGATGGCAGTCGATAACCGGTTGCGTAAACATCACTCTTTTTTCCCCGCTACCGAGTAGAGCACCTGCTGATTGCGCGTCTGCTGAAACTGTTCCAGCGTTTCGCCGCGCATCGCCGAATAGATATGCAGGTTAGACACGCCCACCACCGCACCCAATTTTTCCAGCAGGAAGAAGCTGACGCCGTAATGGATCATGCCGCGCCAGTCGAGCTCGGTAATCAGCGTTTGCTCTTCAGCGGTCAGTCCGGCTTCCTGATACAGCGCCTGCGGAGCTTCGCGGAAACGCTTACGCCACTCTGGCTGAATCATGCGGTGCAGGAAGCGGTTGATGCGCAGCGCTTTCAGGCTGCGCGCCTGGGTGAACGGATAGGTGCCGGGCAGTTTTTCCACGCCGCTCATTTGCAGGTTGATCTTGTCACGCTGACGCTGATGCACATCAACCGGTGCTTCGCGTGACTGGTTTTCGAGGATCAGCGTGGCGATACCGGTCATCGAAGGCAGATAGTAATCCTGATGCAGTTTCTCGACGTTGGCCGACAGCGCACCTCGCATGATCAACCACATAATCACTTCCGCACCTTCCAGGCCGCCGAGCGTGGCGTATTCCGCCAGAGTGATTTCGGTCAGACGTTCGGGATCGTTGATCAACAGATCGATAAACTGCGCATCCCATTCGGGATTATTAAAGCCGCAGCGTTCGCCGTGAACCTGATGCGAAACGCCGCCGGTTGCTACCACCGCAACTTTCAAATCTTCCGGGAAACTCTCCACCGCGCGCTTCAGTGCCTGGCCGAGTTTATAGCAGCGACGCGCCGTCGGAATCGGGAACTGCAAAACGCCCACCGCCAGCGGAACCACCTGCATCGGCCAGCCGCCTTGCCACGGTGCCAGCGCCGACAGCGGCGAAAACAGGCCGTGATCCAGCGCTTTGTCCTGGAAGAATGACATATCGAACTCATCCGCCATCAGGCTGGCACCAATATGCTGTGACAGCGCCGCGTGACCTTTTACCGGTGGCAGATCGCGCGGGCCGCCGCCTTCATCCGCCACGGCATATTCGTCATCAATGCCCAGCACAAACGCCGAATAGTGATCAAAAAAGAAGGAGGTGACGTGATCGTTAAACACATACAGCAGCACGTCCGGTTTCTTCTCTTCCAGCCAGCGCTGCATCGGCGCAAAGCCATCGAAAATCGGTGCCCATGCGCCTTCCTGCTGCTTGTTGTGATCAACCGCAAAGCCAATGGTGGGGGTATGAGAAACCGCTAAACCGCCTATGATTTTAGCCATAATTTTTTGACCTCTACTTCATCGATTATTGAGGGTACGCGACAGGGACGGCAGGTCATTAAGGTCGATGCCTTTAACCTGACGGGCCACCTGTGCAGGGTGATGTCGGGTGATGGAAAGTGCCGCCAAAACTGCCGGGAGCGACAAAACGATAAAAATGGCTGTTTGCCCAGGGAAAACGCCGAGCAGCACGCCGCCCAGCGAGGAGCTGATAATGGCGCCGCTGCGTCCAATGCCGTGCATCCAGCACACGCCGGTGGCACGCATTTCAGTGGGATAAAAGGCCGGGGAGAAGGCTTGCAATCCGGTTTGCGCCCCGTTAATACAGACGCCAGCGAGGAACACCAGCAGGGCCAGCACATTCGGGCCAAAGCTCCAGATGCCCTGCGATACCAGGCAAAAGCTGCCCAGCAGATAGAACAGGGCGATAACGTATTTCGCTTTGAAGCGGTCCATCAGCCCACCGACCATCAGGCCGCCAAAGGTGCCACCGAGCTGGAACAAGCCGGCGACAATCGCGGCACGCTCCAGCGTTACGCCGCCAGAACGGAGAATGGTCGGCAGCCAACCGTTAAGCAGGTAGATGACGAACAGCCCCATGAAATAGGTGAGCCATAACACCACCGTGCCGCCCGCATAGCCGCGGCTGAACAGCTGCAGCACCTGGGCTTTTTTCGGGATGATTGGCGCATTGAGCACAAAGGCGGTGCCAGCGGAGAACTCGCCGCCCAGACGTTTGAGCACCGCAGCAATCTTGTCGCGACTGACTTTGCGCACCACCATGTACATCGCCGATTCCGGCAGCAGCCACAGCAGCAGTGGCAACATTAGCAACGGTAGCAGGCCACCAAAACCCAGCACCGCTTGCCAGCCAAAGTGCGGCAGCATGCCGGCGGCGATGAATCCGCCCAGTCCGGAACCGATATTAAACCCGCTGTACATCACGGTGATCATCAGGCTGCGGCGGCGCTCCGGCATATATTCCGACACCAGCGTGACGCAGTTGGGCATCACCGCGCCGAGACCAAGACCGGTGAGAAAACGTAACGCGCCCATTTCCAGCGGCGTACGGGCGAAAGCGCTCATCAGGCTGAAGCAGGCGAAGACGGCAATCGACAACAGCAGTACGCGCTTCCGGCCGAATTTGTCGGACCACGGACCGGCGATCAGCGCGCCAATTGCCACACCGAACATCGCAGCGCCGAGAATCGGCCCCATTTCCGCGTGGCTGATGCCCCAGTCTTCAATCAGCGCGGGCGCAATGAACCCCATCGCTGCCGCGTCGTAGCCATCAAACATGATGATGATGAAACACAGGCTAAGGGTCAGCCACTGGTATCCGGTGATCGGGCGGGCGTCGATCCAGCCTTTTACATCGATAATGTCGTGATTGCTCATAGGATACGCTCTGATTTTTTTATTAATGACGTTATCGGGTTGAGATTCTTTTACGCCCTGACATGGGCCGGGGGCATCACTTTAACCCGATTGCAGGGATAAGTTTTATAGTTTTTAGCTTTTAAAACAGCTTGTTGCATGTTTTTGCTTTCTTGCTTCCATTACCAAATTAGGGATGGCGTGCGACTTTGTCTGCCATAAAATGGTTATGAAGGTATGAGTTTTGTTTATTTGGTGAGCTATGTCGGAAAATTGAGAAAGCGTGTGCAGCGAGAGAAATGGCTGGTATTGAGCAGGATAAAAGCCAAATTCAGAGCAGATTAAGGGGGATTTTTAACAGGAAAGAAGAGGGAAAGTAGCGGAGAGCCGTTTGCGGCGCTCTCCGCTGATGGTATTACATGCGCTCGACGGTTTTAATGCCCAGCGTGTCCAGACCTTGCTTCAGCGTTTTCGCGGTTAACGCGGCCAGCTGCAGACGGCTTTGACGGATGTTCTCGTCCTCGGCGGAGAGAATAGGGCAGTGTTCGTAGAAGCCAGAGAACTGTCCGGCCAGATCGTACAGGTAAGCACACATCACGTGCGGCGTACCGTCGCGCGCGACCTGCGTAATCACTTCTTCGAACTGCAGCAGGCGCGTGGCCAGCTGCGCTTCACGCTCTTCGGTCAGCACGATGTCGCCGCTCAGGCTATCGGCATCAATACCGGCTTTGCGGAACACCGACAGCACGCGCGTGTAGGCGTATTGCATGTAAGGCGCGGTGTTGCCTTCGAATGCCAGCATGTTGTCCCAGTCGAAGATGTAATCGGTGGTGCGGCTTTTCGACAGGTCAGCGTATTTCACTGCACCGATACCCACCACTTCCGACAGATCTTTCAGCTCTTGCGCTGACATCTCTGGATTCTTCTCGCTCACCAACGTATGCGCGCGTTCGACTGCTTCATCCAGCAAATCGGCGAGGCGAATAGTGCCGCCGCTGCGGGTTTTGAATGGACGACCATCTTTGCCCAGCATCATGCCGAATGCGTGATGCTCAAGCGGTACTGATTCCGGCACATAACCGGCTTTACGCACGATGGTCCACGCCTGCTGCAGATGCTGATGCTGACGGGAATCGATGTAGTAGAGCACGCGATCGGCATGCAGGGTTTCAAAACGGTATTTGGCGCAGGCGATGTCGGTGGTGGTGTAGAGATAGCCGCCATCTTTCTTTTGAATGATCACGCCCATCGGTTCGCCTTCCTTGTTTTTAAACTCATCAAGGAAAACTACCGTGGCACCTTCGCTGGTCACCGCCAGGCCTTTTTCACGCAGATCGGCGACGATGCCCGGCAGCATGTCGTTGTACAGGCTTTCACCCATCACATCGTTGCGCGTCAGCGTCACGTTCAGGCGGTCATATACCAGCTGGTTCTGGCTCATGGTGATATCGACCAGCTTCTTCCACATGCTGCGGCAATATTCATCGCCACCTTGCAGTTTCACCACGTAGTTACGTGCGCGTTCGGCGAAAGCTTCGTCGGCATCGTAGGTCACTTTGGCTTCGCGGTAGAAGGCTTCCAGGTCAGCCAGCGCAATCTCTTCGTGGTGTTCGTTCTGCTGCTTTTCCAGATAGGCGATCAGCATGCCGAACTGCGTGCCCCAGTCGCCGACGTGGTTGGCGCGGATCACTTTATGGCCGAGAAACTCCAGCGTACGCACTGCGGCATCACCAATGATGGTGGAGCGGACGTGACCGACATGCATCTGCTTCGCCACGTTGGGCGCGGAGTAATCCACCACGATAGTTTGCGGCGCGACACTGCTCACACCGAGGCGCGGCAGCTGAAGCGCCTGCGCGGTTTGCGCCGCCAGCCATGCACGATCGAGGAAGATATTGATAAAGCCGGGACCGGCGATTTCGACTTTGCTGGCGATGCCGTTAAGATCCAGATGCTGAATCACCTGCTCAGCCAGTTGTCGCGGTGCCTGACCGAGCTTTTTCGCCACGGCCATCATACCGTTTGCCTGGTAATCACCGAACTGTACCTTCGCAGACTGACGAACCTGAGGTTCGCAATCGGCAGGCGCACCCGCCGCAATCATTGCCTGACTGACTTTGTCGGAAAGAAGAGCCTGAATATTCACCGCGTTACCTTCATATGCTGAAAAGGCCCGCCTGTAGGCGGCGAGCCGATGTCGTCATCCCGCAACTGCGCGGCGGGACGGAAAAATAAGAGGGGAAGTATACGTGAAATGTTAAAGTGAGTCAGCTATTCGGTATTGAGTGAGACGTAACATCGGGCCCTCAGCGCCGATTAACGGCGCCGTGGGTGACGACGAGGATTTTTAACGCTTTTGTCTTCACGCACCTTCCAATGGCGGGAAATTGCAAATCCCATTAATGCAATCAGGACCGCGACAACAATGAGCATAGACATAAGGCCGTTCCTTGTAGTTGTGAAACACAAATTTATAAGAAAGGGTATCAGGCTGCAATTGTTTGCAACTTAAATAAGAGTTATCTCATTGTATTAACTATCCTGAATAATAACAGAAGGTTAAGCCACTTTCATAAAGTAACTGCTGGACCTGTTTTGGCGATAAATCCGAAATGAATGGTCTATTTATGCGGTTTTCAGCCTTTTTGACGCCTAAATCGGATGAATCCGACAATTTTGTCAAGCGGAATCAACGGCTAGCAAATTTCATATTGATTAGTAAACCTGAACTGAATTAGAGGTAAAACGTGATGCGGACCAACTTTCCTATGGAATTGGATGATTTAAAACAAGACCTGGCTCGTTTTGAGCACTCTTTGGCGCTATTTGCTGAACGTTTAGGCATTAACCTGGCTGAACATGAAGCCGATCACGTTGCGGTACGCTGTCACCAGTTTGCGACGGCAGAACGTTGGAAAACTGGATTGCTGCAAATCGGCACGCAGTTTTCCGAAGCAATGATCAATGGTCGCCCGATCTGCCTGTTCAAACTGCATCAGCCATTGAACCTCGCGGGCTGGCAAATCGATGTGATTGAACTGCCGTGGCCGGGCGAGAAACTGTATCGCCATGAAGGTTGGGAACACGTGGAGATTGTGCTGCGCGGTGAACCGGAAACGCTGGGTGTGCGCGCGATGGCGCTGCTTTCGGATGATGCGCTGAAGCAGCCGGGCATCTCGTTTAAAACCAGCGCGCCCAAAGGCGAGAATGAACGTTTGCCCAATCCGACGCTGGCGGTAACGGACGGGCAAACCACTATCAAGTTTCATCCGTGGCGACTAGAAGAGATCGTCGCCAGCGAGCAGTCTTAACGGCGCGCTGCTACCGCCAGCTGCAAACGCGTCACCGCCTGTTCCAGCGTGGCGCGCGTACAACCAAAGTTGAAGCGCACGAAATTATCGTCGCCGAAATCGTGACCCGGTGAAAAACCGAGGCCGTGCTGCTCGAAGTAGTCCATTGGACTGGCGACATCCAGTTTGCTGGCGTCGATCCAACCGAGGTAAGTCGCTTCCGGCGCGGCCATCTGCAGTTCTGGCAGCGCATTGACCTGCGCCACCAGCCAGTCGCGATTAGCGCGCAGATAATCCAGCTGCGCCGCCAGCCATTCATCGCCATCGCGCCACGCCGCTTCGGCCGCCACTAGCGCCAGAATATCCACGCCAGGCACGATGCCTTCGCGCACACGTTTAAAGCGTGCTCGCAACTCTGGATTGGGAATGATCGCCATCGACGCGCCCAATCCGGCAATATTGAAGGTTTTCGAGGGAGAAATCAGCGTGATGCTGCGCTGTGCGGCATCTTCACTTAATGCTGCAAACGGGATGTGTTGCGCGCCGGGTGACAGCAACAGATCGCAATGGATTTCATCGGAGCAGACGATCAAATCATGCTGCTGCGCAAATGCCAGCTGGGCTTCCAACTCGTCACGGCGATAAACCGTACCGCCCGGATTCTGCGGGTTACACAGCATCAGCAGGCGCTCATTGCCCTGCATGGCGCTGGAGTCAAGATCCATTACCCAGCGATCGTCCTGTAAACGCAGCGGTAAATGCACCTGCGCGCGATCGGCCAGTTTTGCCGCACCGCGAAACGGCGGATAAATCGGCGTTGGGGAAACTGTCGATTCGCCCGATTCCGTGAATGCGCGGACCGAAAGATTCAAACCGCATACCACGCCAGGCAATAGCACAATCCAGTCCGGCTCAATCTGCCAGTTGTAGCGCTGCGCTAAACGGGAAAGGGTGATATCTATCAATCCGCTTGGCGTAGCGCCATAGCCAAAAACGCCGTGCTCAGCGCGCTGTTTAATGGCCTCAATCACACTCGGCGGCGAACGGAAATCGCTGTCAGCTACCCAGAGCGGCAGCACATCGCGATCACCATATTTGTGCCATTTCAAACTATCGCTGTGACGACGGTCTATCCATTGATTAAAATCGAATGCCATAGTGCGAGTTCCACGTAAACTGTCCAATTAAGTAGACTAACTGAAGCATTCATCCCGAGCCAGAAGTCATGAGAAGGAGCATGGTATGACGAAACTGGAAATTTGTTGCTACGGCATCGACTGCGCAATGACTGCGCAGCTGTCCGGTGCCGATCGCGTGGAGCTGTGCAGCGCACCGCGCGAAGGTGGGTTGACGCCTTCAGCCGGCGTGCTGGAAGCGGCACGACGTGAAATTTCGATCCCGGTACATCCTATCGTCCGTCCGCGTGGCGGCGATTTTTGCTACACCAACTATGAGTTTGAGTCGATGAAATCGGACGTTGCGCTAATGCGTGAACTCGGTTTTCCCGGCTTAGTGATTGGCATGCTGGATGAAGATGCGCATGTCGATATTGCTCGTATGCAGCAGATTATGACGCTGTGTGACGGCATGGACGTCACCTTCCATCGCGCCTTTGATTTATGCCACAGTCCAAAACGCTCACTTGAGGTGCTGGCTGATTTAGGCATCGCGCGTATCCTGACGTCTGGCCAGCAACAGAGCGCCGAAGCAGGAATTGCATTATTACGGGAACTAAATGAACACAGCACAGGTCCGATTATTATGGCCGGTGCGGGCGTGCGTTTGAGCAACATCCAGAAGTTCATCGACAGTGGATTGCAGGAAGTTCACAGCTCCGCCAGCCGTTTAGTCGCTTCGCCGATGCGCTACCGCAAAGCCGGTGTTTCAATGTGCTCCGAAGCGGAAACCGATGAATTCAGTCGCTATTGCGTTGATGGTGATGTGGTTGAAGCCATGAAAAGCATGACGCAGATGAGCGCCGTCCGGGTAGCCTGAATTCACCCCGATTTTGCCGCGCAGCACGCCAGTCCAAACGACGTGATGTTTGCAAGTACCAACCCCAGTTCTTCTAACTGGGGTTCTTTTTATCTGCCATTCCCGTAGAGATAGCGTGATCGTGTAAATGATGCTTTGATTACTCTATGGCCTCGTACGGATAACCTTCATGAAATCCATCCCTTGTACCGTTTTACTGCTGCTTCTCCCCTACTGCGGCGTCGCGCTGGCGGTCAGCACGGCGTGTCCACCGATGAGCAAAAACATCACCAGCAGCAACAACTGGATCATGCTGGGTGGCGATGCCAAAGGCGCGGTGCGTCAGGTGGTGGCGGGCGAATTTGGCAAAGATGTGGACTCGCAAAAGCGCGTACTCGGCCAGTTTGATCAGTGCGGCGATTTGATGGTGGCCGATATCTCCTACGACAAAAATGAAGGCAACGTCCTGCTGACGATGGAACAGCATATCGCGCGTGTTCAGCGCGGCTGGGTGGCGGAATATGCCTACATGGTCAAAGTAATTAAAGCGGGGCAGGAAGAAGTGGTTGATAACCGTCAGGGCACCATCAGCTGGCAAATCGGCCAGCATGGCAACATCGTCAGCTCATCCGATAAATTCACTAGCATGGGCAAAGATGGTTTTACCGATACCACTTACCGCTATGACAAACAGTTCAGAGTAGAAAAAAGCGTGGCGCGCGGCAGCGACAGCATGACCAATGGCGAAAGCAGCTGGCGCTGGAATCCACAAGGATTGGTGACTTCATCCAGCAGCGCGCGCAGCAAAGATACTTACAGCTACGATAACCAGTGGCGGGAACTGCGCCTGAACGGCACATCGACCACGCCAGTGAGCACGCTTCGCTCGGTGGATGAGTGCCAACTGTGGGATGAAGTGGGCAACTGTACGCTCAGTTATCTGCATGAAACCGAAGTATTCGCCAAAGGCACCATTGAACGCCATCTCAGCTCCGCTTATAAATACCAATACTGGAACGCCCCCAGCGAAACAGCCGCACAAGACTGATATGAAGGTAGGAATGTGGGGCCGCGGAGTAAAGCTTCCGCCGCATGGATGCGGCGGCAGAGTCCACAGGGATGTGTCCACGACGCCTTTACGCAGCGGCCCCACATTTCTACCTGAAAGGCACGGGCTTAAGGCATAAATTTCAACTAATATACGCCGACTAACAGGGAGCCCGCACATGACACTGATCCTTTCATTCCTTTTCGCCATCACCATCCTCACGCTCACGCCCGGTTTTGATACCGCATTAGTGTTGCGTTCCGCCGCCGCGCAAGGTTGGAAACGTGCATCGGCCACGGCGTTTGGCGTCACGCTGGGTTGCCTGGTGTGGGGCGTTGCGGTGGGCCTTGGCTTGGGCGCGCTGCTGCTGGCTTCGGAAATGGCGTATAACCTGCTGAAATGGATCGGTGCGGCCTATCTGCTCTATCTCGGCGTCAAATTACTCATCAACCCACGTACCCAAGCGGAAGCAGGTCAGCATGCGCAGAATAAAGAGCAAAGCTATGTTGCCTGCTTCACACGCGGACTATTCGGTAATCTGTTAAACCCCAAAGTCGGCGTGTTCTACGTCACCTTCCTGCCGCAGTTCATTCCGGCGGGCGCATCGGTGCCGCTGTGGTGTACGCTGATGGCTCTCACACATATGGTGATTGGATTAGTGTGGAATGCGGTGCTGATCGGCAGCAGCCAGTACTTTGCGACACATCTGCGTCGTCCAGCGGTGCTGAAAGTGATGGATCGCCTGACGGGATGCGTCTTTATTGGCTTTGCCGCGAAGCTGGCGCTATCGCGGCGTTAAGCATTATGGCTTGCGGGCGACTAATACAGCACGCAGCGGGGCGGGATAACCTTCAACGGTCTTACTGCTGTCATTCGGATCAAGGAACTCGGCCAGCGACTCGCTGGTCATCCAACTGGTGCGACGCTGCTCTTCCACGGACGTCACCGCGTAATCCGCGATGCGCACATCGACAAATCCGCACTTCTCCAGCCAGCTCTTCAGCGCCGCCGCAGAAGGGATAAAGTACACATTACGCATCTGCGCATAACGCTCACCCGGAACCAGCACCGCGTTCTCATCGCCTTCAATCACCAGCGTCTCCAGCACCAACTCACCGTCGCTGACTAACTGATTTTTCAGCTGCATCAGATGATCAAGCGGCGAACGGCGGTGATAAAGCACGCCCATTGAAAACACGGTATCGAACGCTTGTAACGCCGGCAGTTGCTCAATGCCCAGCGGCAGCAAATGCGCCCGACGATCGTCGCCCAACAGCTTACGCACCGCTTCAAACTGGCACAAAAACAGCTGCATCGGATCGATACCGACCACCAGCTTCGCGCCCGCGCCAATCATACGCCACATGTGATAACCGCTGCCGCAGCCGACATCCAGCACCGTGCGATGCTGCAAAGGCGAAATGTGCGGCAATACGCGATCCCATTTCCAGTCGGAACGCCATTCGGTATCGATCTCGGTACCGTACAGCGAATAAGGACCTTTGCGCCACGGCATCAAATTGCGCAGCAGATTCTCAATGCCAAGACGCTGCCGATCGGTCAGATCCTCAACATCCGCGCTCACGCTGTGCAACAAATCCAGCTTCTGCGGCGTCAGGAGCGGCAGATAATCAACGGACTTCTCCCAGTCGCGAAACTTACCGTGCAAATTCTCACGCTGCCATGCGGCAACTTGCGCCGGTAACACTTCCAGCCAACTGGCCAGCGGGCCGGTGGCAATCTGCTGATAAAAACGGCCAAACTCAATCATTTCAACGCCACCAACGAACCAAAATTAAAGCACTGGAACCACAACTCCGCATGTTTGAAACCGGCGGTTTTCAGGCGCGCCTTATGCGCTTCGACGCTATCGGTCAACATCACATTCTCCAACATGCTGCGTTTCTGGCTGATCTCCAGCTCGCTGTAACCGTTAGCGCGTTTGAAATCGTGATGCATGTTAAACAGCAACTCGCCGACATCGGCATCTTCAAAACTGAACTTCTCCGACAGCACCAGCGCGCCGCCCGGATTCAATCCATTAACGATCTTCTTCAGCAACTCGAGACGAGCCGGCGGCTCAAGGAATTGCAGGGTAAAGTTCAGCACCACCAACGAGGCGTTCTCAATGTGGATATCCTGAATATCCGCTTCGATCACCTGCACCGGCGTATCCGCACGGAAAGCATTGATGTGGCGACGGCAACGCTCAACCATCGCCGGCGAATTATCTACAGCAATAATCTGGCAGCCAGGCACATGAATATTGCGGCGCACCGACAATGTGGCGGCTCCCAGCGAACAGCCAAGATCGTAAACCTGGCTATTCGGCTGAACGAAGCGTTCTGCCAGCATGCCAATCATCGAAATGATGTTGGAATAACCCGGCACCGAGCGCTGAATCATATCGGGAAAAACTTCAGCTACGCGCTCGTCAAAGGTCCAGTCGCCCAGCTTATCGATGGGCGCGGAAAATAGCGTATCGCGATCAGACATAATGAAAGGTCCGGAGAGAAAACGGAAAGGGCGCTATTTTGGCAGAAACGCGGGCGGGCTGCACCCTTTGCGTTGCGTCTAGAACAGGCTCGATTGCTGCGGCCAGTCGGGCAGATCGCGTAACGATGGCTCCAACTGCTGCAACTGTGGCCACAACGCCTGAATCAGTGGAAACACCTCGCCCATATCCGGCGTATGAATAAACATCATGGGATCGCTATCCAGCTGCCACGCTTGTAGCTTGCTGTGCCACGGTTGAAACAGCGGCACGCTCTCCGCCACGTTATCGCTACCAATGAAACGCACCATCGGTTGCGAACCGGTGCGTACCGCATGCGGCGGCACGCGCGGCTTTTTCGATCGCGCATCCACGGCGGCGGCGGTTTGCGAGGTTGAGGCATGCACCGGACGGCTATCTAAAATCACCCGATTAACACCGCGATCCAGTAAACCTCGATTCAGCGCGCGTTCGGCGTCACCTTTAGCAAAAAACGCCTGATGCCGCACCTCAACGCCATAGCGGAAATTGCGCGGCAAACCATCGAGAAAGGACCATAAATCAACCAGCTGTGCCGGTGAAAACGCGGCGGGTAGCTGCAGCCAATATTGACCAATGCGCTGGCTCAGCGGATCGAGCAGGCGGAAAAACTCCGTCAGCAACTCATCGCAATCGCGCAGCGCCGCTTTATGACTGATGTTATCGGGAAACTTAAAGCAAAAACGGAAATCGTCGTGCGTCATATCGCGCCAGCGCATTACTACTTCCGGCTTTGGCAGCGCATACAACGTGGTATTGCCTTCCACACAACCAAACAGCTGCGCGTAGTCGGCTAAAGTCTCAATGCCGAACTGTTTCCATTGCGCGTGCTGCCATTGCGGTAATCCTATGCGAAGTGTCAACGCGAACTCCTGAATCCTTTAGGGGCGGGAAAGGGCGGCTTAATGTACCCTGTTTTGATGTCGGCAGGAAAAACAGCGCGATAAAGCATAATGTTTTGTCCGCTTTGATCGGGCTCCACTTATCCTGCATGGGTTTTTCCATTATAATAGCCGCCTTTTTTGCGACAGCATCTCAGAAGGTTACGCGGCCTGATGTTGTCTGGCAGCAGCGGCGAAGTTAAAAGGATACGTTATGCGTACAGAATATTGCGGACAGCTCAATCTGTCTCACGTGGGTCAGCAAGTCACTCTCTGCGGCTGGGTAAATCGCCGTCGCGATCTGGGTAGCCTGATTTTTATCGATATGCGTGACCGTGAAGGTATCGCACAGGTGTTCTTCGATGCCGATCGTCAGGACGCTTTCCAGCTGGCATCTGAGCTGCGTAACGAATTCTGTATCCAGATCACCGGCACCGTGCGCGCACGTGACGAAAAGAACAAAAACAGCGACATGGCAACCGGCGAAGTCGAAGTGTTCGCTCATGAGCTCAACATCATCAACCGTGCTGAACCGCTGCCGCTGGACTCTAACCAGGTCAACAGCGAAGAAGCGCGCCTGACTTATCGCTATCTGGACCTGCGTCGTCCGGAAATGGCGCAGCGTTTGAAAACCCGCGCTAAAATTACCAGCTTCGTGCGTCGCTTTATGGACGACCAGGGTTTCCTCGATATCGAAACGCCAATGCTGACCAAAGCCACGCCTGAAGGCGCGCGTGACTATCTGGTGCCAAGCCGTGTGCATAAAGGCAAATTCTACGCGCTGCCGCAGTCGCCACAGCTGTTCAAACAGCTGCTGATGATGTCGGGTTTTGACCGCTACTATCAGATCGTTAAGTGTTTCCGTGACGAAGATCTGCGTGCCGATCGTCAGCCTGAATTCACCCAGATCGACGTGGAAACCTCTTTCATGACCGCCGAGCAGGTGCGTGAAAAGATGGAACGTCTGATTCGTGAACTGTGGATTAACATCAAAGGCGTGGATCTCGGTGACTTCCCGCAGATGACCTTTGCGGAAGCGATGAACCGTTACGGTTCCGATAAGCCAGACCTGCGTAATCCAATGGAGCTGGTGGACGTTGCCGATCTGCTGAAAAACGTGGAATTCCAGGTGTTTGCCGGTCCAGCCAACGATGCCAAAGGCCGCGTGGCTGCCCTACGCGTACCGGGCGGCGCGGCGTTGACGCGTAAGCAAATCGATGAGTACGGCGAATTTGTCAAAATCTACGGCGCTAAAGGTTTGGCGTGGATGAAAATCAACGAACGCGCTAAAGGCTTCGAAGGCGTACAGAGCCCGGTTGCCAAGTTCCTCAGTGCAGAAATCGTTGAAGACATTCTCAACCGCACGGGTGCACAAGATGGCGACCTGATCTTCTTCGGCGCGGACCGCGCTAAAGTGGTAGCGGATGCGCTGGGCGCGCTGCGTCTGAAAGTGGGCCGCGACCTGCAGATCACCGATGACAAAGCCTGGGCACCGCTGTGGGTGATCGACTTCCCAATGTTTGAGGAAGATGAAGAGGGCGGCCTGGCAGCGATGCACCATCCGTTCACGTCGCCGAAAGACCTGAGCGCAGAAGAGCTGGCAACCGATCCGGTACAAGCGGTGGCCAATGCCTACGATATGGTGATTAACGGCTACGAAGTGGGTGGCGGTTCCGTGCGTATCCACAGCGGGAAAATGCAGCAGACGGTATTCAGCATCCTCGGCATCACCGAAGAAGAGCAACGTGAGAAGTTTGGCTTCCTGCTCGACGCGCTGAAATACGGTACGCCGCCGCACGCGGGCCTGGCGTTCGGTCTGGATCGTCTGACCATGCTGTTGACCGGCACCGATAACATCCGTGATGTGATCGCGTTCCCGAAAACCACCGCCGCCGCATGCATGATGACCGAAGCCCCAAGCGAAGCCAACCCAGCTGCATTGCTCGACCTCGGCATTCTGGTGGCGCCGAAGAAAGAAAAGACAGAGAACAAGTAATGGGCTTTAAACATCCGGTTTCGGTGCTGGTGGTGATTTTTGCCCGCGATACCGGCCGGGTGTTAATGCTGCAGCGACGTGATGACGACAGCTTTTGGCAATCGGTCACTGGCAGCCTGGAAGCGGGCGAAACCCCGCGCCAGGCGGCTCAGCGCGAAGTGTTAGAAGAGCTCGCCATCGATATTGCGCACGAAAAGTTAGTGCTGGACGATTGCCACAAGCAAATCGAGTTTGAGATCTTCCCGCACTATCGCCATCGTTACGCACCGGGCACCACGCACAATCGCGAACACTGGTTCAGGTTGGCCATACCCGCAGAGCGCGACCTGCTGCTCACCGAGCATCTCGCCGCGCGCTGGCTCGAACCCGCCGCTGCCGCAGCCCTCACCAAGTCCTGGAGTAATCGCCAGGCAATTGAAGAATTTATCTGAATGCTCACCGCCGCGCGTTTTTCCCGTGGCAGTTCAGTTAAATTCCGTGAATTCGACGAAGTTATTCCTTCGTCCCTTAAACCCGGTGCAGGATGTGAAACCTGCACCACTAAAATTGAACAGTCGGGCGTAATCGTCGCAGCGAGGTCGGTTACCGCCAGCGCACAGCAACCGGAGCGTACTTATGTACGTGAGGATTGCGAGCACTGCCGGGAGCCGAGATCGCCAGTAAGATAGCCCGTGCGATTGATAAGATCGGAGAATATGCAAAATGGCTGGACACAGTAAATGGGCGAACACCAAGCACCGCAAGGCTGCTCAGGACGCTAAGCGCGGTAAAATCTTCACCAAAATCATTCGCGAGCTGGTCACCGCTGCGAAACTGGGCGGTGGCGATGCGGGTTCCAACCCACGTCTGCGCGCAGCGATGGACAAAGCGCTGTCTAACAACATGACGCGCGACACCATGAACCGTGCTATCGCACGCGGCGTGGGCGGTGAAGATGATTCCAACATGGAAACCATCATTTATGAAGGTTACGGTCCGGGCGGCTCAGCGGTGATGATTGAGTGCCTGAGCGACAACCGTAACCGTACCGTGGGCGAAGTGCGTCATGCCTTCACCAAAACCGGCGGCAACCTCGGTACCGACGGTTCTGTTGCTTACCTGTTCAGCAAGAAGGGCGTTATCTCCTTCGCGCCAGGTCAGGACGAAGATGCGGTGATGGAAGCGGCGCTGGAAGCCGGTGCAGAAGACGTTGTGGCCTATGACGACGGCGCGATTGATGTCTTCACCGCGTGGGAGGAGATGGGTGCGGTGCGTGACGCGCTGGAAGCGGGCGGTCTGAAAGCCGACTCGGCTGAAGTCTCAATGATCCCTTCAACCAAAGCCGAAATGGATGCCGAAACTGCGCCGAAACTGCTGCGCTTGATCGACATGCTGGAAGACTGTGACGACGTGCAGGAAGTTTACCATAACGGTGAAATCTCTGATGAGATCGCAGAAACGCTGTAATGGCGTTGCTTAAAACCCCACTCACCGGAGACGCGCTGTGGCGATAATTCTCGGGATCGATCCCGGCTCGCGCGTCACCGGTTACGGTGTTATCCGCCAAACCGGCCGCCAGCTTACCTATCTGGGCAGCGGCTGTATCCGCACCAGCGTCACCGATCTGCCGACGCGCCTCAAACTGATCTACGCGGGCGTCAGCGAAATCATCACGCAGTTCTCACCCGACTATTTCGCCATCGAGCAGGTGTTTATGGCGAAGAACGCGGACTCAGCGCTCAAGCTGGGCCAGGCGCGCGGCGCGGCGATTGTCGCGGCGGTGAATCACGATTTGCCGGTGTTTGAGTATGCAGCGCGTCAGGTGAAGCAAACTGTCACCGGCACTGGCGGCGCAGAGAAAAGTCAGGTGCAGCATATGGTGCGTACCTTGCTAAAACTGCCGGCCAATCCGCAAGCGGATGCCGCCGATGCGCTGGCCATCGCCATCACGCATTGCCATATGAGCCAAAATGCAGCGCGTATCAGTGACACCAAATTGGTGATGACGCGCGGTCGCATGCGATCGGGTTAGCGGAAACGAAACGCGAAGTTAGGCTGGATATTCATCCAGCCTTTTTTATGCTATAAACTCAGGCTTACTAACAGATTAAGGAACTGCTCAGGTGATTGGTCGTTTACGAGGCAACATTCTGGAAAAACAGCCGCCGCTGGTGTTGATTGAGGCGCACGGTGTCGGTTATGAAGTGCACATGCCAATGACCTGCTTTTACGAGCTGCCGGAGATCAATCAGGAAGCGATCATCTTCACCCAGTTCGTGGTACGTGAAGATGCGCAGCTGCTGTTCGGTTTCAATAACAAGCAGGAACGCACGCTGTTCCGCGAGCTGGTGAAGGTGAATGGCGTTGGGCCTAAACTGGCGCTGGCGATTTTGTCGGGTATGTCGGCACAGCAGTTCGTGACCGCCGTTGAGCGACAAGAGATTGCTTCCCTGATCAAACTGCCGGGCGTCGGTAAAAAAACCGCCGAGCGTTTGATTGTGGAGATGAAAGACCGCTTTATTGGCATGCACGGCGATCTGTTTGGTGGTGATTCAACCTTTACGTTG
Organism: Pantoea sp. YR525; assembly: GCF_900116775.1. Lineage (NCBI taxonomy): Bacteria > Pseudomonadati > Pseudomonadota > Gammaproteobacteria > Enterobacterales > Erwiniaceae > Pantoea > Pantoea sp. YR525. Next base: position 316,927 of record NZ_FPBU01000002.1, on the reverse strand, counting down.
ACCACGCCTTCCGCCGCACAAGACAATAACGATGCCGAAGCTGAAGCGGTTTCAGCGCTGGTGGCTCTCGGTTATAAACCGCAGGAAGCCAGCCGGATGATCAGCAAAGTCGGTAAACCGGATGCGGATTGCGAAACCCTGATTCGTGAAGCCCTGCGCGCAGCTATTTGAGGTAAAGCATGATTGAAGCCGATCGCCTGGTCTCGGGCAGTTCCTTTAATGAAGAAGAAACGCTCGACCGTGCCATTCGCCCCAAGCTGCTGACGGAATATGTTGGTCAGCCACAGGTACGCGAGCAGATGGAGATTTTCATCCAGGCGGCGAAACTGCGTGGCGATGCACTCGATCATCTGCTGATTTTCGGTCCGCCAGGATTGGGTAAAACCACGCTGGCTAACATCGTCGCCAACGAAATGGGCGTCAATCTGCGCACCACCTCCGGGCCGGTGCTGGAAAAAGCCGGCGATCTGGCGGCGATGCTCACCAATCTTGAACCGCATGATGTGCTGTTTATCGATGAGATCCATCGCCTGTCGCCGGTGGTTGAAGAAGTGCTGTATCCGGCGATGGAGGATTATCAGCTGGATATCATGATCGGTGAAGGTCCGGCAGCGCGTTCGATTAAGCTCGATCTGCCGCCGTTTACCCTGATTGGTGCCACCACGCGCGCCGGTTCTTTAACCTCGCCACTGCGTGACCGCTTCGGCATTGTGCAGCGTCTTGAGTTCTATAACGTTCCCGATCTTCAGCACATCGTTGGCCGTAGCGCGGCTTGTCTTGGCCTGGCGCTGAGTGAAGAGGGCGCGCTGGAGATAGCGCGTCGTGCGCGCGGAACGCCGCGTATCGCTAACCGCCTGCTGCGCCGCGTGCGTGACTTTGCTGAAGTGCGTGCTAACGGTAATTTGAGCGGCGAAGTGTCAGCCAGCGCGCTGGATATGCTTAACGTCGACAGCCAGGGTTTTGATTATATGGACCGCAAACTGCTGCTGGCGATTATCGACAAGTTCTCGGGTGGCCCGGTTGGCTTAGATAATCTGGCTGCGGCGATCGGCGAAGAGCGGGAAACTATCGAGGATGTGATTGAACCCTTCCTGATCCAGCAAGGATTCATTCAACGCACGCCACGCGGCCGAATGGCAACGCAGCATGCTTACAAACACTTTGGTATCAGTCGCGAAGAGTAAACCGGCATTATGCCGCCGGTTTTTTTGCCATGCTGATGATGAACAACACTGCGGCGCATAACACCACCGAAGGGCCGGCTGGCGTATCGTAGGTGGCGGAGAAGGTCAGTCCACCGGTCACCGCGATAACACCGGCAATCACCGCAAAACCGGCCATCTGTTCCGGTGAGCGCGAGAAGCGACGCGCCGTCGCCGCAGGGATAATTAGCAGTGACGTAATGATCAAGGCACCAACAAACTTCATCGCCACGCCGATGGTCAATGCCGTGACCAGCATCAACATCAAACGCGTGCGCTGAATGTTAACGCCATCGACCTGCGCCAGCTCCGGGCTGATGGTCATCGACAATAGCGAATTCCACTGCCACGCCATCACCGCCAGTACAATTGCCACGCCGCCACCCATCATCCATAAATCATCGGGCGTCACCGCCAGCAGATCGCCGAACAGATAAGCCATCAGATCGACACGCACGCCTTGCATCAGACTGACAACCACTAAACCCAGCGACAGCGCGCTGTGCGCCATAATACCGAGCAGCGTATCGATCGCCAGATGCGGGCGACGCTCCAGCCACACCAATCCCAACGCCAGACACACGGTCACCAAAATCACCGCATAGTAGGGATTCACGTTGAGCAGCAAACCAAACGCCACGCCCAGTAAAGAGGCATGCGCGAGCGTATCGCCGAAGTAGGACATGCGGCGCCAAACCACAAACGAGCCAAGTGGACCGGCCGCCAGCGCCAGCAAAACGCCGCCCAGCCAGCCAGGTAATAACAGTTCAATCATGACGGGCCATTTCCTTTGCGCAGAACAATGCGTCCCTGTAAATCGTGACGGTGATTATGATGATGACGATAAATCGCCAGCTGTTGTGCGCCGCGTGGGCCGAACATCGCGATAAATTCAGGATGTTGTGATACCGCTTCCGGCGTGCCCGAGCAGCAGATGTGATGGTTGAGGCACAGCACTTCGTCGGTTTTCGCCATTACCAGATGCAAATCGTGTGAAACCATCAGCACACCGCAATTTAATTCACGGCGCAGCTGATCGATCAAATCGTACAGCGCAACCTGGCCGTTGACGTCAACGCCTTGTGTCGGCTCATCGAGCACCAGCAGTTGCGGCTCATTGAGTAATGCGCGCGCCAGCAGCACACGCTGGGTTTCACCGCCGGAGAGTTTTTGCAGCGTAGCGTGCAGCAGATGTCCAGCCTGAACGCGCTTCAGCGCTGGCAAAATGGCATCGCGTTTGGTGCCACGGGACAAACGCATAAAGCGCTCAACGGTGATCGGCAAAGTCGGATCGATGTGCAGTTTTTGCGGCACATAACCGATACGTAAATCAGTGGCGCGTTTGACGCTGCCGCTGGTGGGTTTAAGCAGCCCCAACACCGCGCGAACCAGCGTGGATTTACCGGCGCCATTCGGGCCGAGCAGGGTGAGAATTTTTCCCGGCTCAAGTGTGAGGCTAATGCCTGCGAGCACTGGACGCTGGGAGAATTTCACAGAAATGTTTTCAAGGGTAACAAGTGGCGGCATGTTATTTACGGGTTGCATTGAATTTCGAATGTTATAATATCACATTCCATCAACGGGTCACGATGGAATGACGTATTATGTTACACAATAAAAAGCGCCTTATTTTCACCCTTACTGCTGCGGCAATTGCCGCTTCAAGCGCGTTACCTGCGCACTCTGCAGTTGTCGCTTCAATCAAACCTATCGGATTTATCGCAGCGGCTATTGCAGATGGCATTACGCCAGTTGAAGTATTGCTGCCTGATGGCGCATCAGAACATGATTATGCCTTACGTCCTTCTGATGTAAAACGTATTAAAAACGCAGACTTAGTGGTGTGGACGGGGCCTGAAATGGAAGCCTTTCTCACCAAGTCAGCGGCCGAATTACCCGCCAATAAAAACCTGGAAATTGCCGCCTTGCCAGGTATAAAACCGCTTTTGATTAGCGGCGATGATGACGATGAGGAACATGAGCACGGTCACGATCATGATCATGACTCAGAAAATTCTGAAGACCAAGACCCTTCTCATGCACATCACCACCACGGCCAGTTTAATATGCACCTGTGGATGTCCCCTGACATGGCCTTACAAACTGCGGTTGCAATCCATGGAAAATTATTGGAACTTATGCCGCAAAGCAAAGCCAAACTTGACGCTAATCTGCAAGAATTTAAGGCAGAATTAGCCGATGCAGACAAACACATCGGCGCGCAACTCGCGCCTGTGCGGAACAAGGGTTATTTCGTTTTTCACGACGCTTACAGCTACTTTGAAAAACATTACGGTTTGTCACCTTTAGGGCATTTCACCGTTAACCCTGAGATCCAGCCGGGCGCCCAGCGTTTACATCAAATACGAACACAGTTGGTTGAGCAGAAAGCCGTTTGCGTTTTCGCTGAACCACAATTCAGACCGGCCGTCATCGATGCCGTGTCCCGTGGAACTTCCGTCCGTAAAGGCACGTTAGATCCATTGGGAATGGACATCAGCTTATCCAAAGACAGCTATGTGAAATTCCTTTCACAGTTGTCGAGCCAGTATGCGAGCTGCCTGAATGGAGCATGAGGAATAGGTAAAAGTGCAGCAGATAGCCCGCTCTGTCGCCCTCGCATTTAATAATTTGCCGCGCCCCCACCGCGTTATGCTGGGTTCATTAACCGTTGTTACGTTGGCCGTCGCCGTATGGCGGCCTTACGTTTACCATCCGCGTGATGTTGCGCCCATCGTGAAAACCATCGCGTTGGATAAAGACGAATTACGTACGCTGTTGCCAGAAGCCAGCGAGCCGATTGATCAGACAACTGAAGAACCGGCCGACGATATTCCTGCTGACGACATCGATAAAGACGTTCCGGACAATCCCAACGTACATGATTACACCGTCTCTTCAGGCGATACGCTGAGCAGCGCGTTAAATCAGTACGGTATTGAGATGGGCGACATCAATGCACTAGTCAGCAGCGATAAAGATTTGCGCAACATGCGCGTCGGCCAGCAACTGAGCTGGACGCTGGATGCGGATGGTCAACTGCAAACCTTCAGCTGGGAAATCGATCGCCGTGAAACCCGTACTTATCAGCGCGCTGACAACGGCAGCTTCAAGATGCAGCAGGAGCTGCAAAAGGGTGAATGGCGTAACAGCGTATTGAAAGGTGAAGTACGCGGTAGTTTTGCCGCCAGCGCCCAACGTGCGGGCTTAAGCAGCGCAGAAACCAGCAACGTCATTAAAGCGATGCAGTGGCAAATGGACTTCCGCAAACTGCGTGCCGGTGATGATTTCAGTGTGTTGATGTCACGTGAAATGCTCGATGGCAAAAGTGCTCAAAGCCAACTGCTGGGCGTGCGTTTACGCACCGGCGGCAAAGATTATTACGCCTTCCGCGCGGAAGACGGCAAGTTCTACGATCGCAATGCATCTGGGTTAGCACGTGGCTTTATGCGTTTCCCAACGGTTAAGCAATATCGTGTCTCCTCCAACTTCAATCCGCGCCGCCTTAACCCGGTAACCGGCCGCATCGCACCGCATAAAGGTGTCGACTTCGCGCTGCCGATTGGTACGCCAGTGTTAGCCGTGGGTGATGGTGAAGTGGTGATGGCGAAAAATGGCGGTGCTGCCGGAAATTACGTGGCAATTCGTCACGGTCGTCAGTACATGACGCGTTATATGCACTTGAGTAAAGCGCTGGTGAAACCGGGGCAAAAAGTGAAACGCGGCGATCGTATTGCGCTGTCGGGTAACACCGGACGTTCCACCGGCCCACATCTGCACTATGAAGTTTGGATCAACAATCAGGCAGTGAATCCATTGACGGCAAAACTGCCGCGCATGGAAGGGCTGACCGGTAAAGATCGCAGCACTTACATGGCTCAAGTCAAAACCTGGTTGCCGCAATTGACGTTGAAATAACGCATTATTGCGCGTAACACTTAAAAACCGACGGATTCTTCGTCGGTTTTTTGCTATCTGGCGCATGAAGATTGCAAAATTAACCATCGTCACTATTATTGACCGGTCATTGTCAGAGGCGAGTGCATGGAAACCCGAAAGAAAAATAACAGTGAGTTTATTCCCGTTTTTCAACGTTCTTTTTTAAAGCCGAAATACTGGGGAAGTTGGTTGGCGATTGGTGCGCTGGCCGGCATGGCATTACTTCCCGCCAAAGTGCGCGATCCGATTCTGGGCGGATTGGGCAAGTTCGCCGGTAAACTGGCGAAAAGTGCGCGCCGCCGTGCGCTGATCAATCTCTATTATTGCCTGCCGGAATTGAGCGAAGCGCAGCGCGAAGAGATTGCTGATCGTATGTTTGCCACCGCACCGCAGGCGATGGCGATGATGGTTGAACTCGGATTACGCAATCCGGAACATGTGCGTAAGCGCGTTGACTGGCACGGCCGGGAAATCATCGAGCAACTGCAGGCGAACAAAGAGAACGTTATTTTCCTTGTGCCGCATGGTTGGGGTGTGGATATTCCGGCGATGCTGCTGGCGTCTGAAGGTCAGATGATGGCGGCGATGTTCCACAATCAAAGCGATCCGTTAATGGATTATTTGTGGAATACCGTGCGACGCCGTTTTGGTGGCCGCATGCATGCGCGTAATGACGGCATTAAGCCGTTTATCGCTTCGGTGCGTCAGGGTTATTACGGCTATTATCTGCCGGACCAGGATCACGGCCCGGAACACAGCGAGTTTGTGGATTTCTTTGCCACTTATAAAGCAACGTTGCCGGCAGTCGGTCGCCTGATGAAAGTGTGCCGCGCACGCGTGGTGCCGCTTTTCCCGGTGTATAACAGCGAAACCCATCGTCTGGAAATCTATGTGCGTCCGCCTATGGATGACTTGCTGGATGCCGATGACAACACGTTGGCACGCCGCATGAATGAAGAAGTAGAAGTGTTTGTGCGCCCACATCCAGAACAGTACACATGGATTTTAAAGCTGCTGAAAACGCGTAAGGAAGGTGACATCGAACCTTACGCGCGCAAAGATCTTTATCCTAAGAAGTAAACGTAGGGTCGCCATTCATGGCGACCAGGTGCGCATCACTGCGCACCTTACATTACACTGCTGCCACATGACTGCGACGCTTACGCTCGCGCAGGAACAGCGTCACCAGCCCAAACCACAATACGCCAGCCACGAAGTTAATCCCGCTAAACCACGGTGTTCCGCCGCTGAAGTAGCCGCTTTTCGCCAGCTCAATCCCGACTGCTAAGGTCAGAATACTGATCATGCCGAGCATCGCCGCCACGCTACCTTTGCCTTCATTACTTGAGTAAAGCGTCAGTCGGTACAGACCGGCATTCACCATGCCCGCGCCAAAAGCGTACAGACTTAAACCGGCGGTCAGTAGCAGATAGGTGTGGCTATCCAGCAAGTTAGCCAGCAGCGAAATGCTCAGACCAATCAGGATTGGCCACGCAGCAAATTTCACTGGCTGCTCAATCGGAACGCGGCCTGCCAGTTTGCCCAGCGTGATATTGCCGGCAATCATCGCCAGGAACACCGGCAACTGCAGCAGCGCATACTGCATGCGCGACAATCCTTCATCGTGCATCAGAATCACTGGCGACAGCGCCACCCAAGTCAGGATCGGGATAAACACCAAACCAATGGCAAAGGATCCGTACATCACCTGACGATCGTGCGCTAAACGCGCATAGCCGCGCGCCAGCGTTGGCAGGGCGATAGAGTGACTGCGGTCGCCAGCCGTTTCCGGCATCACGCGCCACAGCAGGGCAAACGCAATCACGCTGCAAATCGCAAACAGCCAGAACATGCTGCGCCATTCGCCAACGGTAAGCCATGCCGCACCGGCCAGCGGGCCCGCTAACGGTGCCAGCAGCGCGACATTGGCCATCAGCGCCATCATGCGCACCGCCAGCGCTTCGTCAAAGGCTTCCTGCACCGCCGCATAGCTGACTGCGCCAATAAAGCACAGGCTAATGCCCTGCACAAATCGCAGCGCGACAAACTCTTCAATACTGCTGACCCACGTGGTCAGAATACAGGCGGCGGCAAAGAACAGAATGCCAAACAGCAACACTGGACGGCGGCCATATTTGTCCGAAAGCGGACCAAGCAGCCATTGCAGCACCACGCCGCCCATCAGATACGCGGTTAATGAGGTGGATACCCATTCCGGGCCGACACTGAATTCAGACGTTACCAGCAGCATGCCGGGCTGGATCATGTCATGCGCGATATAGGTGGCGAACTCAAATAGCACCAGCGCGAGTGGAAACAGGAGCACGCGCCCGGTGAGTTGAGTAATAGGTTGATAGCGGGCCATCTGGCCTCCTTGTCAAAAAAATAAAAACGCGACTGCCAGGCAGTCGCGTTTGTCCATGTTGTTACAGCCGCTGTCGGTGTTGCGTATTAATCTACGCGCAGTACACGGCTGGTATTGGTGGTGCCAGTGGTCGACATCACGTCACCCTGGGTAACAATCACCAGATCGCCTGAAACCAGGAAACCTTTTTCGCGCAGCAGGTTAACTGCATCGTGCGCGGCGGCAACACCATCATTATTGCTGTCGAAGAACACCGGTGTAACACCACGGTACAGCGCGGTCAGGTTCAGGGTACGTTCATGACGTGACATGGCGAAGATCGGCAAACCGGAAGTGATACGTGAAGTCATCAGCGCGGTGCGGCCCGATTCGGTCATGGTGATGATGGCCGAAACCCCTTGCAGATGGTTGGCAGCATACATCGCCGACATGGCAATCGCTTCTTCCACGTTATCGAACTGCACTTCCAGGCGGTGCTTAGAAACGTTAACGCTCGGGATTTTCTCTGCGCCGAGGCAAACTTTCGCCATCGCTGATACTGTTTCAGCCGGATACTGGCCTGCAGCCGTTTCCGCCGACAGCATCACCGCATCGGTACCATCCAGCACGGCGTTTGCCACGTCCATGACTTCGGCACGCGTTGGCATTGGATTGGTGATCATCGATTCCATCATCTGCGTTGCAGTGATGATGGTGCGGTTCAGCTGACGCGCGCGACGGATCAACGCTTTCTGAATACCCACCAGCTCTGGATCGCCAATTTCTACCCCCAAATCGCCCCGCGCAACCATCACCACGTCAGAGGCGAGGATGATGTCATCCATCGCTTCCTGTGAGGCAACGGCTTCAGCACGTTCCACTTTCGCCACCAGTTTGGCATCGCAGCCGGCGTCGCGCGCCAGACGGCGTGCGTAATTCATATCTTCGCCGTTACGTGGGAAGGAGACGGCCAGATAATCCACGCCAATTTTCGCGGCGGTAACGATATCAACCTTGTCTTTTTCGGTCAGCGCGTCGGCAGAGAGGCCGCCACCAAGTTTGTTGATGCCTTTATTGTTGGAGAGCGGGCCACCGACGGTAACTTCGGTGAACACTTTTACGCCCTGAACTTCCAACACTTTCAGCTGTACGCGACCGTCGTCCAGCAGCAGGATATCGCCTGGCACCACATCTTCTGGCAGGCCTTTGTAATCGATACCGACTTTTTCTTTGTCGCCTTCGCCTTTACTTAAGTCGGCATCCAGCAGGAAACGATCGCCGACGTTAAGGAACACTTTGCCTTCTTTGAAGGTTGAGACGCGAATTTTTGGACCTTGCAGGTCGCCAAGGATCGCCACATGACGTCCCAGTTTCGCCGCGATTTCACGGACTTTGTTGGCGCGCTGCTGATGATCTTCCGGTGTGCCGTGGGAGAAGTTGAGTCGTACAACGTTAGCACCCGCCGCGATGATTTTTTCGAGGTTGTTGTCGCGATCGGTGGCTGGACCGAGGGTTGTAACGATCTTGGTTCTTCTGAGACGTCTGGACATGAAGGACTCCGTTAGCAAAGTATCGTGTCGCTCTCAAGTGACACGTAGTGTTCATCTATTCTATATGATCGATGGGCTGTGATTCGACTCACATTGTGAATGTGATGTTAATTATTTTCCTGCGCCTGTTTCTCCAGGCGTGAATCTTTCAGCGCTTCTTTCACCCGTTTCAAATTTTCACGGAAAGCGGCGCCGCGCTCAAGGGTAAACCCTGTCGCCAGAACATCAATCACGGTTAATTGTGCGAGGCGGGAAACCATTGGCAGGTAGATATCGGTATCTTCGGGCACGTCGAGCGTCAAAGCCAGTGTGGCTTCGGCCGCCAGTGGGGAACCCGGAGAAGTGATAGCCAGCACAGTGGAAGCGTTTACACGCGCCAGGCGAGCCAGTTCTACCATATTTTTGGTGCGACCAGTATGTGAGATGAGAACAAACACATCATTTGGACCACTATTTATGCAACTCATGCGCTGGATCACAATATCCTCTGACCAGATGACCGGCAGATTAAAACGCAAAAATTTATTGGTGGCGTCGTGTGCAACCACGGCAGAGGCACCAAGGCCAAAGAAGGCAATTTTATGGGCGTTTGACAATGCCTGAACGGCCTGGCGAATAATCTGAGAATCGAGTTGCTGGCGGACGCGGCTGAGGCCGGCTAACGCGGAATCAAAAATTTTGTGGCTATAACTTTCCACACTGTCATTTTCTTCCACATCGCGGCTCACCCAGTTCGGGCTTTTCACCAGGCTCTGCGCGAGCTGCAATTTAAAGTCAGGAAAGCCGCGCGTGCCCATACGATGGCAGAAGCGATTCACCGTCGGTTCGCTGACGTCAGCGGCGCGTGCCAGCGTGGCGATGCTGGAGTGCATCGCCTGCTGCGGCGCAGCGAGAATTTGTTCTGCGACTTTACGTTCGGATTTACTTAACGCATCGAGTTGCGCCTGAATTTGTTCCAGCATGGTTTAACCTAATGAGCGTCAATCACTTTTCCGCGTTCATCAATCAATGAAATCGCTGCCAATTCCCAAGAATATACCGTGTAATAGCACCTCGCACGCAGCGGAGGACAAATGTAAACGCGAATTTTTTGCGATACTTTGATCGCTGACGTGTTTTGCCACGACAAATATCGAAACAGAAAATGTGCTCAAATGGCACGCTACAACACACTTAACACCTTTATTACGTTCACAGTTAACGCCAGCAAAACGCGGTGTTCGGGTTGTCCTGGACCGGCGAAAAACGTACATTGTGCTGTAAGAAAATTACAATAAGGACCCGGCGTGATGAGAACGCTCAAGCCGGGTATATCCTGCAACGAGGAGAGGAAAATGGCGGTTACACAAACAGCCCAGGCATGCGATCTGGTGATTTTCGGTGCCAAAGGCGATTTAGCGCGCCGTAAACTGTTGCCATCACTGTATCAGCTGGAAAAAGCCGGTCAGATTCATGAAACCACTCGCATTATTGGCGTGGGTCGCGCGGATTGGGACAAAGCCGCGTACACCAAAGTGGTACGTGAAGCGCTGGAAACCTTCATGAAAGAGAAGATCGATGAAGCGCTGTGGGACACTCTCAGCAGCCGTCTCGACTTCTGTAACCTCGACGTAAATGACACCTCGCATTTCACCAAACTGGGCAAAATGCTTGACCAGAAAAACCGCGTCACCATCAACTACTTCGCCATGCCGCCAAGCACCTTCGGCGCGATCTGTGACGGTTTAGGCGCCGCCAAGCTGAACGCCAAACCGGCGCGCGTGGTGATGGAAAAGCCGCTCGGCACCTCATTGGAAACCTCGCAAGAGATCAATGACAGCGTTGGCAAATACTTCGAAGAAGGTCAGGTGTTCCGTATTGACCACTATCTGGGTAAAGAAACGGTGCTCAACCTGCTGGCGCTGCGTTTTGCCAACTCCATCTTCGTCAACAACTGGGACAACCGCACCATCGATCACGTGCAGATCACCGTGGCGGAAGAGGTCGGTATCGAAGGCCGTTGGGGTTACTTCGACAAAGCTGGCCAGATGCGTGACATGATTCAGAACCACCTGTTGCAGATCCTCACCATGATTGCCATGTCGCCGCCATCCGATCTGAGCGCGGATGCGATTCGTGATGAGAAGGTGAAAGTGCTGCGCTCACTGCGCCGTATTGATCAAACCAACGTGCGTGAGAAAACCGTGCGTGGTCAGTACACCGCTGGCTTTGTGCAGGGCAAGAAAGTGCCAGGCTACCTGGAAGAAGAGGGCGCGAACAAGCAGAGCGCCACTGAAAGCTTCGTCGCTATCCGCGTGGATATCGACAACTGGCGTTGGGCTGGCGTGCCGTTCTATCTGCGTACCGGCAAGCGCTTGCCAACCAAATGCTCTGAAGTGGTGGTGTACTTCAAGAATCCTGAGATGAACCTGTTCAAAGATTCTTACGCTGAACTGCCGCAGAACAAGCTGACCATTCGTCTGCAGCCAGACGAAGGCGTGGATATCGAAATCCTCAACAAAGTGCCGGGACTCGACCACAAGCATAAACTGCAGACCACCAAGCTGGATCTGAGCTACTCCGAAACCTTCAATCAGTCGCATCTGGCCGATGCTTACGAGCGTCTGCTGCTGGAAACCATGCGCGGTATTCAGGCGCTGTTTGTGCGCCGTGATGAAGTTGAAGCTGCATGGGGCTGGGTGGATTCCATCATCGATGCCTGGAATGCCGATGCCGAAGCACCGAAGCCGTATCAGGCGGGAACGTGGGGACCGGTTGCCTCAGTCGCGATGATTACCCGCGATGGCCGTTCCTGGAACGAGTTCGAATAAAGACCTAAAGCTGAGCCCGCCAATGCGCGGGCTTTTTTTTCGGCCAAAATTCATTTTTCTTAAAAGTGAACCTGAGTTTCAAAAAATTTTGATATCCGATGGACGCCGCTCCAGCCGATCTTGTATGGTAGAGCCCAATTATTGACAGCGTGGTTAAACGCCGGGCTGATGCAACTAAGGAAACGTGATGAAGAACTGGAAAACAAGTGCTGAACAGATCCTGAAAACTGGCCCGGTCGTGCCGGTCATCGTGGTGAACAAGCTGGAACACGCGGTGCCGATGGCGAAAGCGCTGGTAGCGGGCGGTGTGCGTGTGCTGGAAGTCACGCTGCGTACCCCGGTGGCGATGGACGCGCTGCGCGCCATGATTAAAGAAGTACCGGAAGCGATTGTTGGTGCGGGCACGGTTATCAACACCCAACAATTGAAAGAAGTCACTGACGCCGGTGCGCAGTTTGTTATCAGCCCAGGATTGACGGAATCGCTGCTTAAGGCTGCGGTTGAAGGTCCGGTGCCATTGATTCCAGGTATCAGCACAGTTTCAGAACTGATGACCGGCATGGATTACGGCCTGCGTGAGTTCAAATTCTTCCCGGCAGAAGCCAATGGTGGCGTGAAAGCATTATCGGCGATTGGCGGTCCGTTCCCGCAGGTGCGTTTCTGCCCAACCGGCGGCATCTCGCCAGCCAACTATCGTGATTATCTGGCGCTGAAAAGCGTGCTGTGTATTGGCGGTTCGTGGCTGGTACCAAATGATGCGCTGGAAAGCGGTGACTGGGATCGTATTACGCGTCTGGCGCGTGAAGCGGTTGAAGGGGCACGCGCGTAGCGTCTTGCGTAGGGTCGCCATTCATGGCGACCTCTCAACTTACATTTAACCTTCCACTTTCACCGCTGCTGCACTGGCAACGGCGCGCGCGATAGCTTCATCGGTGTTTTCACCGATCGCCAAAGCCACACCCAAACGGCGCTGACCGACGATTTCCGGTTTACCAAACAGGCGCAGCTGCAACCCGGATCCCAGCGCGGCTTCGATATTCCCGAATTGCACGTTCTGGCTGTTCAGCTCAGGCAGAATCACTGCCGACGCTGCAGGACCGTATTGACGGATACCGCCAATTGGCAGACCGAGGAAGGCGCGCACATGCAGCGCAAACTCGGACAGATCTTGCGAAATCAGCGTTACCATGCCGGTATCGTGCGGACGCGGTGATACTTCGCTGAACACCACTTCATCACCACAGACGAATAGCTCCACGCCAAACAGGCCGTATCCTCCGAGCGCTTTCACCACGTTAGCGGCGATATCTTGCGCGCGTTGCAGCGCCAGTTCACTCATCTGCTGCGGCTGCCATGATTCACGGTAATCGCCATCTTCCTGACGATGACCAATCGGCGCGCAGAAGTGGATGCCATCCACCGCGCTAATGGTCAGCAGGGTGATTTCGAAATCAAACTTCACCACGCCTTCAACGATCACGCGGCCCGCACCGGCACGTCCGCCTTGCTGCGCATAATCCCAGGCTTTCTCCAGCTGGCTGGCTTCGCGGATAAAGCTCTGGCCTTTACCGGATGAGCTCATCACCGGCTTAACGATGCACGGGAATCCAATCGCCTCAGCGGCGGCCACAAAATTCTCTTTGCTGTCAGCAAATTGGTAAGTCGAGGTCGGTAACGACAACTCTTCCGCTGCCAGACGACGAATGCCTTCGCGGTTCATGGTCAGACGCGCGGCGCGTGCGGTCGGCACCACTTTCTGACCTTGCGCTTCCAGCTCCAGCAGTTTTTCGGTGGCGATGGCTTCAATTTCTGGCACCACGAAGTGCGGCTTTTCCTGGGCAATCAGTGCGGCCAGCGCGTCGCCGTCTAGCATGTTGATCACATAGCTGCGATGCGCCACATGCATCGCCGGCGCATCGGCATAACGATCCACCGCGATCACTTCCACACCCAGACGCTGGCACTCAAGTGCCACTTCTTTGCCTAATTCGCCTGAACCTAACAGCATGACACGCGTAGCGGCAGGGCGCAGCGCGGTTCCGAGAGTCGTCATAATTTCACCTTAGCAGTCAAAATGCGCGCGCAGTATAAACGAAAACGTTTGCGTACTCACGCTTTCGCCACGATCAGGTTTGCCTTACTTTTCCCGCTCTGACGTTAACTGACACAGCCTGCGGCAGCATGGAGAACGGAAAATTAAACGGGAGTTAAACGATGAGTAATTGGCTACAGCAAATTCAATCGGTGCTGGCGAAGAAGGGCGGTGGCGGAAAGTCGGGCGGCTTAAGTGACATGCTGGCACCCGGCGCATTAGGCGGGCTGGCGGGATTGCTGGTGGGCAGTAAATCCACGCGTAAGTTGCTGACCAAATATGGCGGCAAAGCCTTGTTGTTGGGCGGCGGCGCGGCGGCGGGCGCGCTGCTGTGGAACAAATACAAACAGCGCATACGTGAAACCCATCAGGACGATGCGGGTTTCGGCCAGTTGCAAACGCCGATGGATCAACGCGCAGAGCGTTTAGTCACGGCGCTGGTGTTCGCGGCTAAAAGTGACGGTCATATTGACGATCAGGAGCGCGCAGCGATTGAGCAAAACATCCAGCAGGCGGGCTACGGCGCTCAAGCTGAAGCGCTGATTCAGCAGGCGATGAATCGCCCGCTCGATCCCAACTGGCTGGCCGCCGATGTTAAAAACGAAGAAGAGGCGCTGGAGCTCTATTTCCTCAGCTGTGCCGCCATTGATGTCGACCACTTTATGGAGCGCAGTTATCTCTCCGCGCTCGGCGATGCGCTGAAAATTCCCCAGGATGTGCGCGACGGTATTCAACGCGATATCGATGCGGAAAAAGCCGCGTAATCCATTACGAAGGTTGCATCCGCAGCCTTCGTTTTCCCTGTCTGGCTTGCTCTGCGCAAAGTGATGCTGCGTGCAGCTTGGCATCGAACGCGATTAGTGCCACGCTTGCTGAATGTTGTCCTTCAGGGAGAAGAGCCTAATGAATCAGCCACACGCGAAAAAAATTCCCCATGCCATGAATCTGCACGGTGAAACGCGCATCGATAATTATCACTGGTTACGTGATGACGACCGCGAGAATCCAGAAGTGCTGGCCCATCTGCACGCCGAAAATGATTATGGACGCGCCATGATGGCGTCGCAGAATCCGCTGCAGGAACGAGTGTTGAAAGAGATTGTTGACCGTATTCCGCCGCAGGATCACTCGGTGCCCTACGTGAAAAACGGCTATCGCTATCAAAGCCGCTATGAAGTGGGCAACGAATATCCCGCCTATTTCCGCCAGCCGCTAGACGCGCCGGCGGAGGAGCCGTGGCAGCTGCTGCTTGATGGTAACCAGCGAGCCGCGCACAGTGATTTTTACACTATGGGTGCGCTGGCGATTACGCCGGACAATCAGGTGATGGCCTTAGCGGAAGACTTCCTGTCACGCCGTCAATACGGCATTCGCTTCCGTAATTTACAGAGCGGCAGCTGGTATCCGGAAGTGCTGACCAATGCGTCATCCAGCGTGGCCTGGGCCAATGATTCCCGCACGCTCTACTACGTGCGTAAGCATCCGAAAACGCTGCTGGCGTATCAGGTGTGGCGCCATGAGCTGGGACATCCGCAATCTGACGATCAGTTGGTGTATGAAGAGAAGGATGATTCCTTCCACCTGAGCGTGCACAAAACCACCTCCGAGCACTTCATTCTGATTGCGCTATACAGCACCAACACCAGCGAGATTCTGCTGATCGATGCCGAGTATCCAGATGCACAGCCGCAAACGTTTTGTCCGCGTCGCCGCGACCATGAATACAGCATCGATCACTACAATCATCAGTTCTACATTCGCTCGAATCGCGACGGCAAAAACTTCGGCCTCTTTCGCAGCGCGTGGCTGGCGGAAGCGCGCTGGCAATCGCTGATCCCGGCACGTGACAACGTGGTGCTGGAGGATTTCCAGCTGTTCCGCCATTGGCTGGTGGTGGAAGAGCGTCAGCACGGCGTGAACACCTTACGGCAGATTAACTGGGAGAGCGGCGAAAGCTTTGGTATCGCCTTCGACGATCCGGCCTATGTTACCTGGCTGGCTTACAACCCTTCGCCGGAAAGCGACACTTTGCGCTATGGCTACTCCTCCATGACCACGCCAACCACCTTGTTTGAACTGAATATGGAAACCGGCGATCGTCGCGTGCTAAAGCGCACGCCGGTGCCGGGCTTCAAATCCGAGGATTATAAAAGCGAGCATCTGTGGATCACCGTGCGCGATGGGACGGAAGTACCGGTTTCGCTGGTCTATCACCGCAAGCATTTCCAGCGCGGTAACAATCCGTTGCTGGTATATGGTTACGGCGCTTACGGCAGCAGCATGGATGCCAGCTTTGGCACCAGCCGCATCAGCTTGCTGGAACGCGGCTTCGTCTACGCCATTATTCATGTGCGCGGCGGCGGCGAACTCGGCCAGCAATGGTATGACGGTGGCCGGCTGAAGAATAAAATCAACAGCTTCACTGATTTTATTGATGTCACCGAAGCGCTGGTGGCGAAAGGGTATGGCAATCGTCAGCAGCTCTACGCGATGGGCGGCAGCGCCGGAGGATTACTGATGGGCGGAGTGGTGAACATGGCACCAGATCTGTTCCACGGCGTGGTGGCGCAGGTTCCATTTGTGGATGTGGTCACTACGATGCTCGATCCGTCGATTCCGCTGACCACCGGCGAATACGATGAGTGGGGCAATCCTGAACAGGCGGAGTTTTATCACCTCATCCGCCAATACAGCCCGTATGACAACATCGAAGCCAAAGCCTATCCGCATTTACTGGTTACCACCGGCCTGCACGATTCACAGGTGCAGTATTGGGAACCGGCCAAATGGGTGGCGAAACTGCGTGAGCTGAAAACCAACGATTCGCTGCTGTTACTCTGCACTGAGATGGATTCTGGTCACGGCGGCAAATCGGGTCGTTTCAAAGCGTACGAAGGTGTGGCGCAGGAGTTCACCTTTCTGATCGGTCTGGCGCAGGGCAGCTTGCCAGACCGCGTCGATTACTGATCGCTCTTCACGTACTTGCGCAGCGCCTGCCGTAACGGTGGGCGCAAATCGCGCACATTTTCCAGCACCCAACGCAGATAGCCGGGATCCTTACGCGCGATGCTGCCAATGCTCTGACCGCGATATTTGCCGAACGGGAACACATCGCCGCTCACCGGCGCGGGCTGGCATAAATTAGCCATCTGCTCGGCGTTCCAGCCGGAGGTTTCCATAATGCGGATCAGCAGCGCAGCGGTGACGTAGCAGTCATACAATGCGCGGTGCGCATGCAATTCAGCAGGCGGCGTGACATCCAGCTTCAGGCTGTGGCGCAGCGCCTGATTGCCGTATTTAATGCCTGGCCACAGTTGACGCGCCAGCGTCATGGTGCAGATCCATTCGCCTGGCATCGTAGGCAACATGCGGCGATCAAAGCTGGCGTTGTGTGCCACATAATGCGGGCTGCCATGATAGCGGCCAATCGCTTCTTCAATGGTGGGTTTGCCCACTACCATCGCTTCGGTAATGCGATGTACCGCCATTGCCTGACGACTGATGGGGCGATCCGGGCAGATTAAGTCGCTCATCGGATTAACAATCTGACCATCAATGACATCCACCGACGCCACTTCCACCACGCCGCCCTGCAGGCCGCAGGTTTCGGTATCAATAACACGTAACATAAATTACTTCTGCTTAGGTTCGTAGGGCAGGCGCGACAGGCTAAGCGAAGCCTGGCGATAGTTCATTAAGCGCTGACGAAACCAGTCACGCAGCGCTTCGGGTTGCTCGCGTTCCACCATTTCGGCAATCACCGGCATATTGTAGCGCTCTTTAAATGCAACGCCTGCGGCGGCCAGATCGACATTCACTTTGTCTTTCTCTTCCTGCGAGAGCAGGGCAAGGTTTTGGCTCATGCTTTTCTCCTGATAAACAGGGGCAAAAGTAATGGTTTCGGACCCTGGGATCAAGTGGATTGGATCGCACCGCAAGTCTCGACACCTGCGGATCGGCGGCGTATCCTGCTGCCACGTTTACGGTGGTTTGCCGTATTTAAAAGGGAAGAAGTCATGAAGAAAACTGCGTTCAACTCGTTCGTCGCGCTACTTCTGGCGTCATCAACGCTGGCCTTCAGCCAGTTTGCCATGGCGCATGCTCACCTGAAAACACCGGTTCCAGCCGATAAAGCGGTGGTGGAAACGTCCCCGCAGAATTTAACGCTGACCTTTACCGAAGATGTTGAAGCGGCGTTCAGTGGCGTGGATGTGCTTAATTCTCAACATCAGCCGGTGGCGGTCGGAAAAGCCGAACTCAACGATAAACAACATGATCAGTTGATTGTGCCGATCAGCCAGCCGCTGCCAGCGGGCAATTATCAGGTTAACTGGCATGTGCTGTCCGTTGATGGGCATAAAACCAAAGGCAGCTACAGCTTCAGCGTGAAGTGATTGATGAGTTTGAGCACGTTGTGGATTGGCCTACGAGCGCTGCATTTTTTGTCGGTGCTGCTGCTCGCCGGTAGCGCCTTCTATACCGCGCTGCTGGCGCCGCGCCGCTATCGTCCGCTGTTATCACAACGTTTAGGTTTAATTTTACGTACCAGCGCGCTGCTGAGTTTGTTCAGCGCGCTGTTGATGCTGGCAACACAAACCGGCTTGATGAGCGGCGACTGGCGAAATGTCAGTGACAGCGCAACCTGGCAAGCGGTGCTTAGCACACGCTTCGGTCAGGTTTGGCGCTGGGAAATTGCTTTCGCACTGCTGAGCACGTTGGCGCTGCTGCTGCGTGGCACACTGCGGCAAAATCTGCTGCTATGCAGCGGCCTCTTGCAGCTGATGGCTTTAGCCGGCGTAGGGCATGCCGCGATGCGCGATGGCTGGCCTGGATTGCTGCAGCAAGGCAATCATGCACTGCATTTAATTGCGGCTGCATTCTGGGCGGGTGGATTATTGCCGCTATTAGTGCTGATGCGTGAAGCGCGGCAGATTGCCTTTCGCACCGATGCGATCCGCTGCATGATGCGCTTCTCGCGTTACGGACATCTCGCGGTAGCGCTAGCGCTGCTGACGGGCACGATTAATAGCCTGCTGATTGCCGGTTCACCGCTGAATTGGCAAGCCACGCTGTGGAGCGAGCTGCTGGTGGTGAAAGTGCTGCTGGTCATGCTGATGATCGCTATCGCGTTAACCAATCGTTATCTGCTGGTGCCGCGTTTTCGCCTGGCGGCCAGCAATACAGCGCATCTGTTTATTCGCCTGACGCAGCTTGAGCTGCTGCTGGCCGTTATTGTTATTGGGTTGGTGAGCGTGTTTGCCACGCTGTCACCGGCCTGAATGTGTCATTAAAGAAGATGAAATGAGGTCGATATTTTGCTGAAGAAACTGATTCCAGCTTGCGTATTGATGGCGCTGTGCAGCCAGGCGATGGCGGCACAGATTATTACCGTCAGCCGTTTTGAGATTGGAAAAGACAAATGGCCCTTCACCCGCGAAGAGGTGATGTTGACCTGCGAGAAAGACGGCGCGCTGTTCGCGATTAATCCGGGCACGCTGCTGCAGTATCCGCTCAACGATAAAGCCCTGGCGCGCAAAACTGCCGGGCAGGGCACGCTGCAATCGATCGACACCATCGTCGCCGTTGATAAAGCCCATCCAGGTCAGAAAATGAGTCTGCAGCCGATCATCGATCGCGCCCAGCAACTGTGCGATAAGTAATCCCCTAATTTTTCGGGCGTAGCGCACATTTCTGTCGCTACGCTGCTTCCCCGTTCTGTCTGCACGATCACAGAGTTGTCACCTTTCCGTATCAAACCTCCATATTGGCTGGAAAACCACCAATCCTGGTCTACCTTTAAATGGCAAGGCGTCCTCGCCTGCAAAAATGCCAACTTTTAGCGCACGGCTCTCAAAGAGCCATTTCCCTGGACCGAATATAGGAATCGTATTCGGTCTTTTTTTGCCTCTTTTTTGCGTTGCAAATTTAAAAACAACGATTACTCATCGAGAATTAAATATTATTTTCGCTTGCTAGTGGCGCAAATAAATGCGTTAATGCTTCGTCGGTCTGAATAGCAGACAGTTAGAAGGTTAGTTCCCATTGTATTTCTCATCCCAGTTAGTGCCGCTTCAAGCCCTTTCTCTTTGAGTCTTATCCTAAGTTCTGATTCGTATCTGCAACTCGGCCCTTACGCCAATAGGCTCATTTAAAAGGTAAAAATTATGTCTAATAAAATTCTTGGAACGGTAAAATGGTTCAACTCTGAAAAAGGCTTCGGCTTTATTTCTCCTGAAAATGGCAGCAAGGACGTTTTCGTCCACTTCTCAGCCATTCAGGGCACTGATTATCGCTCACTTGATGAAGGTCAGCGTGTTGAGTTTTCAGTTGAAGATGGTCCTAAAGGTCCGTCTGCAACAAATGTATTAGGTCTGTAATTATTCGTATTTATCATCGTTTAAGATGTCCGCATTGCCAGAGTTCACAATATCGCACCTCCGCGTTCGATATTACTAAAATGAACCCGCATGGCGCTAAATGCATTTTCTGCAAATCATCAATGATTATGTTGAAAACTGCATAATAATGGATATTCTGCCCTGATAATTATTAGGGCTTATCAGGTAATTGCCTGATATCAGAATTATTAGCACTGCTTAGGCAGTGCTTTTTTATTTCTAAATACCCATCTTAACGTTACTTATTCCCCCGATCGTCATCTCCCCCAGATGCTACTGTTTCTCGTAATAAATCGCCGCTTTAGTGAGAATCTTGCAAGATGTACAAGCCTGTTATTCTGATCGCCATGCTGCTGAGTGGTTGCGCGCTGAAACAATATCCGCAGTCTGCCAATGTGAGCGATGCCGAAGCGCAAACCTACGACTGTGCAGCACTGAATCAGGAGATTGCTAAAAGCCAGAGTGTTAAGCAGCAGATCGATAAAACTGGCGAGTTTGACGCGCTAACCATACTCGGCTTCGTCGGGGATTTTGGTATCGGTAACGGCCTTGCGAAAGCCAGTGCGAACAATAAGGCTGCAGCGCGTTTACAGCAGTTGGAAAATCTCAAGGCTGTGCGTTGCGAGCATAACGCGACTTGATGATGACCGGACGGGAAATAATCAGCAGAAAAGGTGCGGTCATATAGCTGCAGTCAGTCTGTGCGAAAAATGGTATAACGTTGGCGCATCTGATTAATGGCCGGATAAGGATCCTTCATGGCAAATACACAATATCTTCTCTGGGTAATGATTGGCACCCTAACGCTGCTTTGTATCTTTATTGGTGTGGTAGTTGGCCGCGCCAAAACGCCGCGTATTGGAACGCTGACATTCGCCGGTTTATTAGCCTTCTTCTTGCTGGCGATCTTTTTAATCACGCGCTAGTACGCAATGCCTCCTGAATGTCACAAATAGCGTCGCAGGGATATGTAAAAGGCTGCAGTGTGCAGCCTCAAGACAACGTCACAATGGTTTACGCGCTGCCAGCAAAAACATCATCGGACGATCGCGTTCTTCCGCCAGCGCGGGATTCAGCGCAACCATCTCTTCGCTCGGACCCCATTCATCGAGATGCACGATCTCAAATCCTGCGCCGATCACTGCATTGATCCAGGTTGACAGCTTGCGATGCTGCTTCTTCACGCCATCGGCAAACCAGTTGCTGATGCGTTCGCCTTCCTGCTGATAATGATTGACCGGCCAGCTGCGCTGCTGGTGCTCATCCACAATCCACTGCTGTTGTGCAGGCGCGGTGTAAATCGGATGTTCACAGGAAAACACCAGCGCGCCGCCAGGCGTGATTGCCTTAAAGAGGGTAGCGAAAAGCGCGTCAATATTGGTGAGGTAGTGCAGCGCCAGCGAGCTATAGGCGAGATCAAAGGATTCGGATAGCTGCAGCGTTTCTAAATCGGCGCGCTGATAGCGAATCTGCGTTCCCTGCGTCATGGTTGCGGCCTGCGCCAGCATCTTCTCGGAAACGTCGAGTCCCAGCACGTCGCGTGCGCCTTGCTGCTGTGCGTATCGGCAAAACCAGCCGTAGCCGCAGCCTAAATCGAGAACACGTTTATCCTGCAGATCAGGGAGTAATGCACGCAGTGCGGGCCATTCTGGTGCGCCGTCTAATCCCTTAACGGAACGTGGCAAGGTGGCGTAACCGGCAAAAAAGGTAGGATTGTCGTAAATATTCTGGCTCATACAGGCTCCTTTATATGATGCGCAAAGGAGTTTAGGCGTTTAGCGCGGAATGTAAAGTCGCGTAATTATCCCACAAATAACAGATGTACCAGACGAGCGAGTGATTCCAGTAGCAGCAAGCTGCCGATGAAAATAACGATTAATACACCAATGAATTGCTTCCGTCCGCTCATACTGTTCCCTCCGCTGGCTAAACCTGACCGGACTATACTTTATGCCGGGCTCACTAAACTTCCAGTCAACCGGGGAAGATTACATGCTTTACCAAACGGTAAACACGCAAATGTGGCGAAAGATTTGGGTGGTTGGCGATCTGCACGGTTGCCGCGCCCAGCTCGATGCGCAACTGCAGAAGCGGGATTTCGATAAGCAGCAGGATTTATTGCTGTCGGTGGGCGATTTAATCGATCGCGGGCCGGACAGTCGTGGCTGTCTAGCGCTGATGCAGGAACCCTGGTTTCGCTGCGTGCGCGGCAATCACGAACAGATGGCGCTCGCTGCGCTGGATGGGCGCGATCAAACCTTATGGATGATGAACGGCGGCGAGTGGTTTTGGCAGTTGAAGGGCGCAAAATTAATTGCTGCGCGCCATGCGTTAAAACGCTGCGCTGAGTTACCGTTGATCCTGCATCTGGATTTCGGCGATCGCGTAGTGGTCATTGCGCACGCCGATTATCCTGCCAGCCATTATGCGCTGGGGCAGGATGTTGACTGGCAGCAAGTGGTGTGGAGTCGCGATCGGCTGGGACGCCATCAACGCGGCAGTTCAACCCACATCGATGGCGCCAGTGATTTCTACTTCGGCCACACGCCGTTAGAACAACCGCTTAATGTGGCGAATCAGCATTACATCGATACCGGCGCGGTCTTCGGCAATCATCTTACTCTGGTGCAATTGCAGTGACGTTTAACGGAATAGACGCCCGTCGCGCACCAGTTCACGCGGATAACTGTTTTTAATGCGATTACCCACTTTCTTCGCCAATCCCAGCGGCTGCTGCTGATAGGTGACGATCACTTCATCCCGATTGGGCAAGGTTTCCGGATGAATATCCTGACCGCGATACCAGGTTTCCGCTTCCGCATCGCTGAGTTCGAAATCCAGCGCGCTGCCTGGCTGCGACAGCGCCACAACCGCTTCGTGCTGCCAGCGATAACCTTTAGGGAAGGTTTCTGCCAGCTTAAGGCCGATGCGCGAGAAGCGAACTTTGCCCAACCAACTCTCCAGCGCCGCCGGGAACAGCCACAGCTCTTTATCGCGCTGCCACAGCGTGTGGTTCTCATCCCACTGCAAGCCGACTTTTGCCGCCGCCTGCTGCACTTCGGCGCTCAGTTTACGGCTGGCCGGAGAGAAGGGCAGTTTGCCAACTTTATAGGTTGGCGTGGGCAACGCGGGAATGCTGGCGGTTTTACGCAGACGCGCGACGAAGAAACCTTCGCTATCGAAAATCTGCGGGAACACGTGCAGGAAACCTTCGGCGGTTAACGCCTGATCGGCGCCGGCGAATAGGCCATTCAGCGGTACGATTTCAACCGCATCGGGATAACGCTGTTGCAACCAGTGAATCACCTGCTGATTCTCGATCTGATTCAGTGTGCAGGTGGAGTAAATCAGCGTGCCGCCGGGCTGCAAGGCATGGAATGCGCTGTCGAGCAAATCGCGTTGGGTCTCAGCGATCGCTTCGGTGCTGGCCAGAGTCCAGTTACGTAACGCGTCGGCATCTTTACGCACTACGCCTTCGCCAGAGCAGGGTGCATCAAGCAGAATGGCATCGAAACGCTCTGGCAGCGCGGCACCAAACACGCGGCCATCAAAATGGGTCAGCGCCACATTGCTGACACCGCAGCGGCTGATATTAGCGTGCAGCACTTTAACGCGGCTGGCCGAGTATTCGTTCGCCAGAATAGCGCCTTCATTACGCATCAGCGCGGCCATCTGCGTGGTTTTGGAGCCCGGTGCAGCAGCTACATCCATCACCTGACGCGCATCAGGTGCGGCATCAAACAGCGCGGTGACCGGCAGCATCGAGCTGGCTTCCTGGATGTAGAACAGTCCGCTCAGGTGTTCCGCTACGCTACCGAGCGGCAGCGATTCGTCGTCACGCTCAATCCAGAACCCTTCTGCGCACCACGGAATGGGCGACAAGCGCCAGCCATAGTTGGCGGTGCGGGCGAGGAAATCTTCCACACTAATTTTTAAGGTGTTGACGCGTAAGCTGCGACGCAGCGGTTGCTGGCTAATAGCGAGAAAGCGTTGCAGTTCGGCGTCGTCAGCAAGGCTGGCACGCATCAGCGCGAGGAAATCTTCGGGAAAGCGATCGGACACGGGCATCTACCGGGAAACGAAATGAGCGCGAAGTGTAACACGCGAAAAAGAATCGGGCAGCCAGGCTGCCCGATTTGCTTAAGGTTGATTAGGGTCCGGAATCGCGGTACCCCAGTCGCGCCACGCTTTCGGCGCTTCATCCTGTAGCAGGAAGTGTTTGTTGGCGCCGGCCTGCGGTGCTAATGGCACCGTCGGCGGCGTGGCAAACTGTACGCCGCCGCGAATGAACTGTTGGAAGGTACCGGTTTTCAACACGCCGCCAATCAGACCGAAATCGAAGTTATAGCCTGAAGCCAGCCAGAACACCGAGTTATTGCGCACCAGATGTTGATACTTCTTACTGATACGCAGCGCGATCTGCACGCGATCCGCCATATTGCCCAGCGATGTTCCGGTAACGGTGCCCACTTCTACGCCTCGGAATAGCACTGGCGTGCCCACCGACAGCGATCCCGCGTCAGCTGCATCGACATAAATTGTCAAGCCGTTCAGGTAGCGTGAATCGGTGATGGTGCTTTCCTGCAGTTCAAAGGTGCGCGCCGGAGCACCTTTGCCCGGATCGACGTTGAGATAAGGCTGCAACAGCGTTTCAATATGATTAACGCCCGCCGCAGAGATCTCCGGAGATACCACCGAGAAGCGACTGCCGATGCGCGCGAAGTCCTGCACGTATTCCGGATAAAGCACCGCTTTAGCGACAACCTGATTGTTATCCGAACTCAACGCCAGCGATTCAACCTGACCAATGTTGATGCCGAGATAGCGAATCGGCATTCCCGCCGCCAGTTTGCTAGCGTCATAGGTGTGCAGCGAGATCTGGCTGCCAACTGCGCGCGCGGCTGTTTCTGAAGCGTAGAGCACACGCTTAACGCCTTTCGCGGCCTGCGCGCCGGTCAGATTATCGAAGCTGATGGCACCTTTCAGCGCTCGGTTGAGCGGAGACGCTTGTACCGTCAAGCCGCTGCCGTTGAGCTGCACTTTGGCGCCGCCTTCGGCCCAGAACACGCTTTCGCTGGTGAGCAGCTTGCGATACTGCGGCTGAATGTGAATCGAGATTTCAAACGCATCCGCGCGCGGCACCACATCCACCACTTCACCAACCTGGAATTTGCGGTACAGCAGCACCGAACCGGCCTGCACATCCGGCAAGCTGTTGGCGGTAAGTTTCAGCGTGGTCGGCGGCTGTTCGCCCACGATGCCTTCCTGGGCCCGCTCCGCATCGGCATATAAAGGATAACGACTGGATGGATTGCCTTTCGCGCCGGGAATCAGGCGAATGCCGCCATCGACCCATTCGCGTGCGCTGGCACCCAGCACCTGCATACCGTCGAGGCCAAACTTCACATCGAGGCGGCTATTCACCACAAACTTGCTGTCGGCATGCACCAGATTACGGTGTTCCGGGTTGATGGCCGCGACAAAGCTGATGCCATTCTGATCCAGCGTGCGTGAAATCACCTGGCCGATTTTCATGCCATACAGCATCACCGGCTGGCCGGCATCGATGCCGTAGGTTTCCGGTGCGCTGAGTTTTACCGTCAGCACGTCAGGTTTTTGCAGCAAGGTTTCGCTGGCCGGTAACACAGTGAAGTGATCCTGCGGCTCACCTTCGCCGGGCACCAGTTCGAAGGTATTGCCGGTTAACAGGCTGCTGAGGTTGGTGTCGGTCAGGCTGATCTTCGGTGTACGCATTTCAATGCGCGTCCCGCTGCGCATCAAACCGGTTACTGAAGGATCGACTGTTAACTCGCCGGTTACTTTGCCGCCATCCAGCAGGTTGAGTTTGGTTAAGGTGCCGACTTCCAGCCCCTGATACATCAGCGGCGTGCTATCGGCTTTCAGGTTATCGCCGCTCGGCAAATCCAGTTTCACTTGCACGCCGCGCTGACTGCGCGCCAAATCCGGATAGAGCTGGTAATTGGCATCCACCTGCGCTTGCTCGCCGTCATTGGGCGAATCGAAGGCAATCGCACCGTTCACCAACGCGGCCAGGCTTTCCAGCTTCACTTTGGCACCGCTCAGGCTGACATCCGCATCAACGCCGGAGACATTCCAGAAGCGGCTCTGCTTTTTCACCAGATTGATAAAGCGGCGCTCAATCAGCACATCAATGGTGACGCCATCGGTGCTGTTATTCAGGCTGTAATCGTAAACGCGACCCACCGGAATTTTGCGGTAGTAGACCAGCGAACCGGTGTTAAGCGAGCCGAGATCCGGTGCACGCAGATGGATCAATAGCTCGCCGGTATTGACGCGATATTTAGGTTGGGTATCGAGCGCGGTGAAGTGATCGCTCTCTTTACCTTTGCCCGGCATCATGCCGATGTAGTTACCGCCGACCAGCGCATCAAGTCCGGAGACGCCCGCCAGCGACGCTTTCGGCGTCACCAGCCAGAATTGGGTGTCTTCACGCAGCGCATCGCGCATGTCGCTTTTGATGCTGGCCTTAATCTGGATGCTGCGATAGTCATCACTCAGCACAATGCCTTGCACCGTGCCCACTTCAACGCCCTGATAGCGAATGGGTGTGCGGCCTGGCACAATCCCGTCGGCGGTCTGGAAGTTAATGGTGATCGTCGTACCGCGCTCCTGATAATTGGTCCACAGCAGCCAGCCAGCAATCAGCAGGGCGATGATGGGCAATAACCAGAACGGCGAAATCTTGCGCTTGTTGCGCAGATTGGCGCTAGTCGGTGTAGTCGGCGTTTCCTGTTGCATGTGCATCCCAGATCAGGCGGCTATCAAGCCACTCTACAGCCATAATGGTCAGAACAACGGCGGCACCAAAATAGAAGGCGGCCGGTCCCATGGTAAAAGCCAGAAGCTGGTCACGATTGACCAGCGACATGGTTACAGCAATCACGAACAGATCCAGCATCGACCAGCGTCCCACCCAGGTGACGGCGCGCAGCAGGCGAATGCGGGTTTTTAAACCCTGTTCGCATTTGAAATGAATGCTGATCAGCAAGGTCAGCATCACTAACACTTTGGTAAAGGGCACCAGAATACTGGCGATAAACACCACGGCGGCGACCGGTATATTGCCCGATGCCAATCCCAGAATGCCGGAGAATATGGTGTCTTCACGGCGTGCGCCATTCACGTACACCACCGAAATCGGCAGCAAATTGGCGGGGATCAGCAGCACAATTGAGGCGATGAGCGCTGACCAGGATTTCTGCAAACTGTGGCGGCGGCGATAGTCGAGCGGCGTGTGGCAACGTGTGCAGCGCCCACGCTCATCGGCTACACCGGTTTGATGGCAGTTAAGGCACACTTGCCACTCTTCGGGCGGGGAAGTGGGCATCGCTTGCGGATAGTACTGTTCCCACAGCTGCTCAACGTTTAGATGAATCAGCGTCAGCAAGCTGAGCACCGTCAACGCGATATAAGCCACTAAACCGTAGCCCACTTCCAGCGAGGCGTAATCTTGCACCTTGATTGAGGCCACCGCCACGCCGACCAGATAGATATCCAGCATCACCCACTCTTTGAGCTTATCCATCATCAGCAGGACCGGGCGCAGGTTCATACCCAGCGCGTTGCCCAGCCAGAGATAGAGGATGCCGACGACCAGCGTGACCGGCGCGCCAATGGTGCAAAACGCCACCATCGACGCGGTTAACGTGTCGCCCTGCTGCGCCATCTGAATCACGCCCTCCACCAGGCTGGCGTTAATGCGCATGCCAAGCAGGCGAATATCGACCAGCGGCAAGCTAAAGGCGAACGGCATCAGCACGATCATCACTACCGCCATGGCGGTGAGTCGCGTCATCGACCAGTCACGGCCGCTCTGAATTTGTGCATGACAGCGAGGGCAATAGGCTGTCTGATGCGATTTCACATCCGGTAAGGAAAAAAGGGTATCGCATTGCGGACAACGCTGATAACGTGCGTGGGGCAACGTCTGGCTGATAGCGTGAATTTTCATAGGTGACGCAAGTGCCCATCGTTCGTTACGTTTACCGGCATGCTGAGTAGCGCAAATTTGCCTGCAATATTCGGTGGTACCAGAATACTCTTATCCACCGACTGCTAAGGGTATAGTAACTAACAGAATGATTCACCTTATGCGCCTGGATTATTAGTGCTTATTTTAACAACTGAGTGACAACAAGGTCACCACAGTGACGAGTTATGGTTGAACAATGAACAAAAAAGCTTTTTACGAGGATTTGAATCGCGATATCCGCGCTCTGTTGGCGGGCGAAACCTCGTTCCTGGCCGCGCTCGGTAATTGCAGCGCGTTGCTTTTTGAACGCCTGGAAGGCGTGAACTGGGCTGGATTCTATTTACTGACGGAACCGAACACGCTGGTGCTGGGCCCGTTCCAGGGCAAAATCGCTTGCGTACGTATTCCGGTTGGCAAAGGCGTGTGTGGTACAGCGGTAGCCGAGGACAAAGTGCAGTTGGTGGAAGACGTGCACGCGTTCCCAGGTCACATCGCCTGTGACGCGGCCAGCAACGCCGAAATCGTGATTCCTCTGAAAGTAAATGGCACCCTCGTGGGTGTTTTAGACATTGATAGTACGGTTTATTCTCGCTTCGATAGCGAGGATGAAGCGGGGCTGGTGGCCCTTACCGACGGGCTTTGTGAAGTGCTGGCGGGCAGCGACATCGTAAAATTTATTCAGCTGACGCACAGCTAATCGACTGGATCACATAGCATTTGGCGATGTTGTCATTATAATGTCGCCTGTTCATGCCTGCTCTGGTCGGCAAATCCGTTGTAATCAGGAAATTTCATGGAAAATCAACCTAAGTTGAATAGCAGTAAAGAAGTCATCGCCTTTTTGGCGGAACGTTTTCCGCAATGCTTTAGCGCCGAAGGCGAGGCGCGTCCGCTCAAAATCGGCATTTTTCAAGATCTGGTCGAGCGTGTTCAAGGCGAACTGAGCCTGAGCAAGACGCAACTGCGTTCTGCCTTACGTCTTTATACCTCTAGCTGGCGTTATCTTTATGGCATCAAAGCAGGTGCCATCCGTGTCGATCTCGATGGCAACGCCTGTGGCGTGCTGGATGAGCA
Organism: Pantoea sp. YR525; assembly: GCF_900116775.1. Lineage (NCBI taxonomy): Bacteria > Pseudomonadati > Pseudomonadota > Gammaproteobacteria > Enterobacterales > Erwiniaceae > Pantoea > Pantoea sp. YR525. The sequence continues at coordinate 287,504 of NZ_FPBU01000002.1, read as the reverse complement.
ACACGTAGAACATGCGCGCAAGCAACTGGAAGAAGCTAAAGCCCGCGTTCAGGCGCAGCGCGATCAGCAGAAAGCGAAGAAGCGTGAAGCCGGTGAAGAGACCGCTGAACGTCGTCCGCGCAAGCCTGCTCCGCGTAAAGCTGCCGAAGGTGATGCACCGCGTAAGCCACGTCCTCAGGCGCCGCGTGCGGCCGCTACTGAACGTGCCGCAGCGCCGCAGCCACCGCGTGCTAAACCTGTCACTGATACCTCAACGTTGCAGCCCGGCCAGAACATCAAAGTGACCGCAGGCAAAGGTGCAATGGACGCTACCATTCTGGAAATTACCAAAGATGGCGTTCGGGTTCAGCTCGCTTCCGGCATGGCTATGATTGTGCGCGCAGAACATTTGCAGTTCTGAAACGGAGGCTGACCCTGGCATGAACAATATTTTAAAGATCGGTATGATCGCGGGCCTGCTTTTAGCAGGCCCCACCTTTGGTGCAGATAATATTACCCGCGCCGACCAGATTCCCCAGCTACACGAAGATCCACAGCATCCCACCGTCAGCGAACGCGTTACATCGCGTTTTACCCGCTCTCACTATCGTCAGTTCGATTTGAATCAGGACTTTTCTGCGAAAATTTTTGATCGCTACCTGAATTTGCTCGACTACAGCCACAACGTGCTGCTGGCATCGGATGTCGCGCAATTCGCCGACAAGAAAACCACCGTCGGTGATGAGTTCCGCAGCGGTAAGCTGGATGTGTTTTACGATCTCTACAATCTGGCGCAGAAACGCCGCTTTGAGCGCTATCAATATGCGCTGAGCGTGCTGAACCGCCCAATGAATTTCACCGGCAATGACACCATTGACATTGACCGGGCAAAATCGCCATGGCCGAAGAGCGTTGATGAGCTCAACGCGCTGTGGGATGCCAAAGTTAAATATGACGAACTGAGCCTGAAACTGGCCGGTAAAGATGAGAAAGAGATCCGCGAAACGCTGACCAAGCGTTACAACTTTGCCATCCGCCGTCTGGCGCAAAGCAACAGTGAAGATGTGTTCCAGCTGGCGATGACTGCGTTCGCGCATGAAATCGATCCCCATACCAACTATCTTTCACCGCGCAACACCGAGCAGTTCAATACCGAAATGAGCCTGTCGCTGGAAGGTATCGGCGCAGTGCTGCAGATGGATGACGATTACACGGTGATCAACTCGATGGTCGCAGGCGGTCCGGCGGCGAAGAGTAAAGCGATCAGCGTCGGTGACCGCATTGTCGGTGTCGCTCAGCCGGGCAAGCCGATGGAAGATGTGATTGGCTGGCGTCTGGATGATGTAGTTTCAAAAATCAAAGGACCGAAAGGCAGCAAAGTACGCCTGGAAATCCTGCCAGCCGGCAAGGGCACGAAAACCCGCACCGTCACGCTGACGCGTGAAAAAATCCGTCTGGAAGATCGCGCCGTGAAAGGTACCGTGCATAACGTTGGCAAAGAGAAGGTCGGCGTGCTCGACATTCCTGGCTTCTACGTTGGCCTGACTGACGATGTGAAGGTGCAGCTGCAGAAACTGCAGAAGCAGAACGTTGACAGCGTGGTGATCGATCTGCGTACCAACGGCGGTGGCGCCTTGACTGAAGCCGTTTCACTCTCTGGCCTGTTTATTCCAAGCGGTCCGGTGGTGCAGGTGCGTGATAACAATGGCCGCGTGCGCGAAGACAGCGATAATGACGGCATCGTCTATTACAAAGGTCCGCTGGTGGTGCTGGTTGATCGCTTCAGTGCTTCAGCGTCAGAAATCTTCGCTGCGGCGATGCAGGATTACGGTCGTGCTCTGATTGTCGGTGAACCGACCTTCGGTAAAGGCACCGTGCAGCAGTATCGTTCGCTGAACCGCATCTACGATCAGATGCTGCGTCCTGAATGGCCAGCGTTGGGTTCCGTACAGTACACCATTCAGAAGTTCTACCGTATCAACGGCGGCAGTACTCAGCGTAAAGGCGTAACGCCGGATCTGCTGATGCCAACCGGCGTCGAAGCGGCAGAAACCGGTGAGAAGTTCGAGGACAACGCGTTGCCTTGGGACAGCGTGAATGCGGCAAGCTACACCAAAACCGGCGATATCGAGCCGCTGGTACCGCAGCTGACCAAAGAGCACGCCGATCGCATCGCTAAAGATCGCGAGTTCCAGTACATCATGAAAGATATTGCGCGTTTCGATGCGATGAAAGACAAGCGTAATATCGTGTCGCTCAATCTTGCTCAGCGTGAGAAAGAGAACCGCGAAGATGATGCACTGCGTCTGGAGCGTATCAACGCACGCTATCAGGCGGAAGGCAAAGCGCCGCTGAAGAGCATCGAAGATCTGCCGAAGGACTATAAAGAGCCAGATCCATATCTGGATGAAACGGTGAAAATCGCTAACGACATGGCGCAGCTTGAGAAATCTCAGCCTGCAGCCGAAAGCGCGAAATAACCGTTTGGCCTGTGAAACAGCACCGCTTCGGCGGTGCTTTTTTTTAGGCTAAAATCGTTATTAAGCGCTGCTGATACATTGAATTGCGCACTTCACTGCCTAATGTAAAGTTATGTCTTTTTAGGCACTTAAAGATTAAGGTTGCTTGAAATGCGCGGCGATGACCATAGGATAGATATCCGCGCATATGCGCGTGCACAACTGAGGAAGATTAACGTTTATGATGCGTATTGCTCTTTTCCTGCTCACCAACCTGGCGGTGATGTTGGTATTCGGACTGATTTTGAGTCTGACAGGAATCCAGTCAAGCAGTGTTCAGGGTCTGATGATTATGGCAGGTCTGTTTGGCTTTGGCGGTGCGTTTGTTTCACTGCTGATGTCCAAATGGATGGCGTTACGATCCGTTGGCGGTGAGGTTATTGAACAACCGCGTAATGAGACGGAACGCTGGCTGATGGAAACCGTCGGCCGCCAGGCACAACAGGCTGGCATTGCGATGCCGCAGGTGGCGATTTATCACGCGCCCGACATTAACGCCTTTGCGACAGGCGCGCGCCGTGACGCGTCGCTGGTCGCTGTTTCCACCGGCTTGCTGCAAAACATGAGCCGCGATGAAGCGGAAGCGGTGCTGGCACACGAAATCGCCCACATCGCTAACGGCGACATGATCACCATGACGCTGATTCAGGGTGTGGTGAACACCTTTGTTATCTTCATCTCGCGTATTCTGGCGCAGATAGCTGCTGGCTTCCTGTCGGGCAACCGTGACGGTGAAGAGAGCAGTAACGGTAATCCGATGGTTTATTTCGCGGTCTCCATGGTGTTGGAACTGCTGTTCGGTTTCCTTGCCAGCATCATCACTATGTGGTTCTCACGTCACCGTGAATTCCATGCCGATGCGGGTTCCGCCAAACTGGTGGGTCGCGAGAAGATGATTGCCGCACTGCAACGTTTGAAAACCAGCTACGAGCCGCAGGAGCCAGGCAGCATGATGGCGTTCTGTATCAACGGTAAAAGCAAATCGTTTAGTGAGCTGTTCATGTCGCATCCGCCGCTCGATAAACGTATCGAAGCGTTGCGCAGCGGTGAATACTTGAAGTAACCAGTGTTTGCATACCAAAAACAAGGGCGCCAGATGGCGCCCTTGCTGTTTTCAGGATTCGGCAGTCTGCCGTGTCTGCGTCATACGCGCGAGGCTCACCACGGCGGCAACGCTGGCAAAGCCACCTGCCAGCAGCAGTGAGGCGTGTGTACCGTGGTCGTGGAACAGATTAAACATCAGCGCTACCAGCGCCGCGCCGCTGCTTTGTCCCACCAGACGCGCGGTGCCGAGCATTCCGCTGGCACCACCGCTGCGATTACGCGGTGCTGCGGTGATGATGGTGTGATTGTTGGGTGACTGGAACAGACCGAAACCGGCACCGCATAGCATCATGCGCCAGATGATATCCACATCAGTTGGCTGAGTCGGCAACAGTGCCAGCAGGAACAGACCGGCAGCGAACATCGCTAATCCCAGTCCGCCCAATAATCCGGCATGGAACTTCTCGATCAATCGACCCGCAATGGGTGCCATCACCATAGTTGCCAGCGGCCACGGCGTGAGCAGCAAACCGGTTGCTACTTCATCACGACCGAGCACGTTTTGCAGGAAAAACGGCAGCGCCACCATCGCCAGCATCTGCGCGCAGAACGAGCAAATTGAAGTGCCAATCGACAGCGAGAAGATCGGAATGCGCAGCAAATCCACCGGCAACAATGGCACCGGCATTGCCAACTGACGACGGACAAACACTATGCCTACCAACACCAATGCCACCAACTCGGCCACAATCAGCCAGCCGTTTTGCCCTTGTGAGAAACCGCTCAGTGCTGTAATCAGCAGGCCAAAGAACAACGCATTCATTATGGCGCTGGGTACGTCGAATTTCTGTTGTTTGGCTTTCTGCGGGTTATCCGGCAGGAAACGCAACGCCAACCACAGCGCAACAATACCGAGTGGAATGTTGATCAGGAACAGCCACTTCCAACTGGCGACCGAAAGAATCGCTGCCGCCACGGTTGGCCCGGCTGCACTCGACACCGCGACGATCAGCGAGTTAATCGCCATACCGCGCCCGAGAAAGCGCTGCGGATAGATGATGCGGATCAGCGCAGTGTTGACGCTCATCAGAGCTGCGCCACCAAAGCCCTGCAGCACGCGCGCCACGGTCAGCGTATTCAGTGATGAGGAGAGGGCGCAAAACAGCGAGGTGGCGATAAACAGCGCAAGTCCAACTTGATAGACGCGGCGGTAACCAAGCATATCGCCAAGAAACGACAGCGACAGCAGCGAGATAACGATAGCGATTTGATAGGCGTTAACAATCCAGATCGATTCGGCTGGACTGGCATTCAGTTCACGCGCAATGGTTGGCAAGGCCACGTTGGCGATAGCCCCATCCAGCACCGCCATCATGATACCGAGCGCAATGGTGATGATCGCGCCATAGCGCTGTGGAACGGGCAATCCATCCTGAGTAACAGTAGAGGACATAAGTTAGGTAAGTAAAGGAAGTGAATATCATCATGCTAATCAATTCGCTGCCGAAAAGCACCGCATTCATTGACATAAAATTACGTGTGGATGTGTCACTTAGCGTCAGTCGTTGCCGCCATCAGGTTGAAACGCATATACTGGCGCTTCTGTTCCGTTTTTTTTGAAACACTGTCAAAAAAGGATACGCGCCATGGCGAGCAGCGATAACGATAAACAGCCGGACTCGGTTTCATCGGTGATGAAAGTGTTTGGCATTCTGCAGGCGCTGGGCGAAGAGCGCGATCACGGTATCACCGAATTGTCCCAACGCGTGATGATGTCGAAAAGCACCGTCTATCGCTTTCTTCAAACCATGAAATCGCTTGGTTATGTGGCGCAGGAAGGGGAAAGTGAGAAGTACTCGCTGACGCTTAAGCTGTTTGAACTCGGTGCCAAAGCGTTGCAAAACGTCGATCTGATTCGTAGCGCCGATATTGAGATGCGTGAGCTGTCGCGTCTAACCAAAGAAACCATTCACCTCGGCGCGCTGGAAGAAGACAGCATCGTCTATATCCATAAAATCGATTCACTGTATAACCTGCGTATGTATTCGCGCATCGGCCGCCGCAATCCACTGCACACCACCGCAATTGGTAAAGTGTTGCTGGCATGGCGCGATCGCACTGAAGTACAAGAGATCCTCAGCGAAGTGGAGTTCCGCCGCAGTACCGCCAAAACCATTGTCACTGCAGAAGCGCTGCTGGCGGTGCTGGATCAGGTGAAAGTGCAGGGATTTGGCGAAGATAATGAAGAGCAGGAAGAGGGCTTACGCTGTATCGCGGTGCCGGTGTTTGACCGCTTTGGCGTGGTGATTGCGGGATTGAGCATTTCGTTCCCAACCATTCGTTTTTCAGAAGAAGCCAAAAATGAGTATGTGGCGATGCTGCACCGTGCGGCGCGCAATCTGTCTGAACAAATGGGCTACCACGACTATCCGTTCTGAAATGAAAAACGGGCTGTTGCCAGCCCGTTTCGCCGCTTAGTTGTCGACTACTTCGCCACTTTTCTTCAGCAGTGGACAATCCGTTACGCCGACGATACCGCTGTCTGTGTGCAGATACTGTGCTGTAATCATGCCGCGTGCGGTCAGATAGCTGCATTGCAGTCCCAATCCCGCCGCATTCTTATTGCTGCCGGTGAGTACGCCATAGCCGGTTAGCAGCATCGCCAACCAAATTAATGCCACCAGCATAATCGTCCGAATAAGTAGTTTCATCTTTTCTCCTTGTGATACACAACGCAGCGCGTCCAACATGGCTGCGAATCTACTGTAGCAGCATGCCTCGCTTTCGCCATCGAATCGATCAGAGATAACTGAAAGAGGGTTTTGCGGGATAATCTGCTTTCCGTCGCTACCTATTATCTTTTGCCCCGGCAACGAGTAGAATCAGCGGCGGAGTAGATGTTTGATTTTTGACTACAGAGGCAGTTATGAACGAATTAGCCGCAAACACCAGCCCGCTGTTTAACTATGGCGTTCTGGCCATCATCATTCTTGTGGCCTTTATTGTCTGGTTCTTTGTTAACCGGGCTAGCGTGCGCGCCAGTGAGCAGATCCGTTTGCTGGAAGCCGTTATCGAAGAGCAAAAGAAACAGAATGCGCTACTGCGTCGTTTGGTTGACGCACAGCCATCCACAGCAAAACCACCAGCGGATGAAGACGCGGATGAAAAACGCGATTTTATTCGGATGATCCCCGAACGTTAAGGCGTTGGAAGGGGGGGAATAATCGCCGATTGGGCAACCGGCTGCGCACTGAAATGGTGCGTGGCGGGATAATGCCTTTTAGCGAATTCGCTTCCTAAATCAAGTATGAAAAGCGATGATCTCTGCCAGAAAGAATATCAACTAAGATTAATCCTAAGGAGTTTTTGTTAAATCAAGCTCATCAATGTTTTTTTTAACATTTAATTGTTGGGTAGTTAGTTAAAATTGAGATAAATGCCACCTAATGTTAATGCGTTTATATGGGGCGCATATTATTGGTTTCTCCTGATTTTGGTGCAAAGCAATTAATAACTTATACCTGAGAAAACTATTTGTACAAGATTTGAACGGCGCGCAGTTGTTGTGTGGCTGGCGAACTTTTTAGTGGAATATTTTATTGATGCCATATTAGTGCAATATTTTTGTCGTACTGTTAACCCCTTTAGAATGTACCTGTTTAGACATTACCGCTGCGCTTGACTAAGTAAGGATTAAGCGCTAACTATACTGACTGATAACCCTTTTTTGCGCACCTTACGCGTTGGGTGTCAATATGTTGATTGATGAAGTGGACCGCCAATTAACTAATTATGTGCGTCACGTCGATCACCGTTTAAAAATGGCTTGCCATTAATTTACGGATATGTGATAACAAATCGTGGGTCAAACGAGGTACAGTTCTGTTTATGTATGGCATCTTCAGTAAAGAAGTTACGAGTAAAGACGTTGACGTTGAATACCGCTTCCTTGCCGAACCTTAAATTAGTGCCTCATTCAGTAATGTCTCTGGTTTATCTGTAAGTCTGCCTGCGGGCAATATAATCATTGAAAGGAAATTTGCGAAATGGCAAAGATTAAAGGTCAGGTTAAGTGGTTCAACGAGTCTAAAGGTTTTGGTTTTATTACTCCTGCTGATGGAAGCAAAGATGTGTTCGTACACTTCTCTGCAATCCAGGGCAATGGTTTTAAAACTCTGGCCGAAGGCCAAAGCGTTGAGTTCGAAATCCAGGACGGCCAGAAAGGTCCTGCTGCGGTCAACGTTACCCCAATCTGATTTCGCCCTCAGGCTCGGTGCCATGCACCACTGAAACGAATCTTAAAGCCCCGTTCACTGAACGGGGCTTTTTCTTTTATCCTTTCTGTAGCCAGATGATCAGGGTAAACTGCGCCGCGAATTGCTAACCCGGAGTTATCTATGTCTTTGATTTGCCCACTTTGTCATCAGCCTTTATTGCAGCAGGCGAATAGCTTCCGCTGTGATGCGGGTCATCAATTTGATCAGGCCAAAGAAGGGTACGTCAATTTGCTGCCGGTGCAGCACAAAGGTTCGCGCGAACCGGGCGATAGCGCCGAGATGCTGCAGGCTCGGCGCGCCTTCCTCGATGCTGGACATTATCAGCCGTTGCGCGCGGGTGTTGCCGAAATCCTCGCGCAGCACCTGAGTGAGCAAAATGCGCAGCTGTTAGATATCGGATGCGGAGAAGGCTATTACACCGCAGCGATGGCCGACGCGTTACCACAGGCGCAACTCTTTGGTCTGGATGTTGCAAAAGCAGCGATTCGCATGGCCGCTAAACGCTATCGCGTAGTTAAATTCTGCGTGGCCTCCAGCCAGCGTTTGCCTTTTGCCGATGCTTCTCTTGATGGCGTGGTGCGCATTTATGCGCCCTGCAATGAAGAGGAGCTGAGCCGCGTGATTAAAGCGGGTGGCTATCTGCTAACGGTGACGCCGGGTCCGCATCACTTGCAGCAATTCAAGGCGCTGATTTATCGCGAAGTGCAGCTGCATGCGGCAGAAGAGAAGATGTATGCCGGTTTTAAGCAGATCGATCAGCAAAACCTAAATTACAGCATGACGTTGAGCGGAAGTGAGGCGGTGAGCTTATTACAGATGACACCATTTGCCTGGCGTGCGCGCGAAGAGGTGTGGCAGAAGCTTGCGGCATCCAGCGAGTTTACCTGTGATGCCGACTTCATGCTGACGTTGTGGCAGCGCGATTAACGCGCTTCCACCAGCGTATTGTAGATGCGTTCCAAATCATCCAGCTGTTTGACGGCAATTAGCAGGCGACGCTGCTCCAGTTGCATCACCAGAATGCCGTCTTCCGACAGGTTCATACTCTGAATGCGGGCGTAATCGATCCACACGCTGCCAAAGAACAGTCCATTCTCCTTCATCAGCAGCTTCGGGCTACGCACCCAGAACAGCCAAATCGCCATAAAGCACAGCATCATCAGCAAATTGGTGGTGAGTTGCGTGCCATGCTTATCAATGTTGTTCCACAGTAGAATCAGCAGCAGCACCACGAAAATGGCGCTATCAATCTTGTGACGACGGCGCAGAGCAACGCGCAGTTTGGTCGGGCCGTTGCGGCGCGGCAGGATCGCTTCATCATAGATGGCGAACAGAATGAAGCCTGCAATCAGCAGGGCGATCAGCGCGTCAGTCAGTGACATAAAATACTCTTCCTCAATCGAAATTACCTCAATGTGGGCGCTCAGGTAATGCCGCTCATAAATAGCCGGGAGCAGGGCTCCCGGCTGGCTGATTACAGACCGAGCAGGCCGATCCAGTAACCGAAGATACCGAGGGCGAAGAAGCCGACGATAATCCACAACGCATTCACCTTACGACGCAGCAGCCACATACAGCCAAAGGTCAGCAGTAGCGGGATCAGGCCAGGCATGAGCTGATCGAGGATCGATTGCACCGTGGTAACCGTGGTTTTACCGGTCTGGTCAGTGATGCGCGACACCACCAGCGGCACATTCACATGCGTCCACTTGTTGACCAAGGCCCCCATGACAAAGAGGCCGAGAATCGACGCGCCCTCCGTCAGTTTCTGCAGGAAGCCGCCGCCCATATCACTGACGATATCCACACCTTTACGGTAGCCGTACGCCACGCCGTAATAACGCGTTAACAGACGAACCGCGTTAAACAGGATGAAGAACAGCAATGGACCCAGCAAGCTGCCGCTCATGGCGATACCGGCACCCAGCGCAGCAAACACCGGACGCACGGTACCCCAGAAGATCGGGTCACCTACACCTGCCAGCGGCCCCATCAGACCCACTTTAATGCCGTTAATCGCCGCATCATCAATTGGCGCACCGTTGGCACGCTGCTCTTCCATCGCCATGGTAACGCCGAGTACCGGCGCCGCTACGTAAGGATGGGTGTTGAAGAACTCGAGGTGACGTTTAATTGCCTGTTTACGTTCATCGTTGTTTTCTGGATAGAGGCGACGAATCACCGGCACCATTGAGTAGCAAAAACCCAGCGCCTGCATACGTTCAAAGTTCCACGAACCCTGAAACAGGTTAGAGCGCAGGAACACACCACGGACATCGCCGGGGGTGAGTTTCTTTGGAGTGTTAGTTGTATCAACCATGATTTCACCTGTTCCTAGTCGAGTTCGTTATCGAGGTCATTGTTTGCAGGACCGGCATTGGCAGCACCTGCAACGCGGTTATATTTCGGTGCCAGCTGGATATACAGCACCGCCATCACCACGCCAATCACGCCAAGCGCAACCAGGTTGAAGTTGGTGAAGGCTGCAGTAACGAAGCCAAGGTAGAAGAACGGCATCAGGTAGCCCGCACGCATCATGTTGATGACCATCGCGTAACCGACTACCACGATCATGCCGCCGGCGATATTCAGGCCGTTGGTGACCACTTCTGGAATCGAGTTCAGCAGTTCCTGAACCACGTGAGTACCCACAGAAATCGCCACGATCAAGGCTGGGATCGCGATACGCATCGCCTGCAATACCAGCGCAGAAACGTGGATCCAGCTGATCGCATTAAGGTTACCTTTCTCAGCTGCCTTATCTGCTGCGTGCTGGAAGGCGACAGTGATGGTACGCACGATGATGGTCAGAACCTGACCCGCTGCGGCCAGTGGAATCGCCAGCGCGATACCGGCACCGACGCTTTGGCCACCGGCGATAACCAAAATGGTTGAGATAATAGAAGCCAGCGCCGCATCTGGTGCAACGGCCGCACCGATGTTCATCCAGCCCAGTGCAATCATCTCCAGCGTACCGCCGATGATGATACCGGTTTTCATATCACCGAGGACCGCACCAATTAAGGTACAAGCCACCAGCGGACGGTGGAACTGGAACTCATCAAGAATCGATCCCATCCCGGCAATACAGGCCACAATAAATATCAAAATGATTTGTAGCGTGGTTATCTCCATTGCATTTCTCCTCTGCAAGGTCTCTAAAATTCGCCCACATATGCAGGCAAAGGGCGAACTACGGATTGACCTTGGCGATCAGGTCCATCATTTTCAGTCGCTGATCGCTGGACACTTTACGTACTTCCAGTTCGATACCGCGTTCATTAAGTTTGCGGAACGCCGTGATATCTTTTTCATCCACCGATACCGCGTTGTTCACCTGCGTTTTGCCCTGACGGAACGCCATGCCACCAATATTGACCGACTTAATGTCCACGCCTTGCTCAACAATCCTCACTACATCCGTGGGATTGGTGAACAGCAGCATCACTTTATCCTGGCCATATTTCGGGTTGTTCCACACGCGAACCATCTTGTCGACATCCACCACATGCGCGGTGACGCCTGGAGGAGCAACCTGTGTCAGCAGGGTTTTGCGCACATGATCGTTGGCCACTTCATCAGACACTACGATGATGCGACTAACGTTGGTCTCTTTGGTCCAGCGCGTGGCCACTTGCCCGTGAATCAAGCGGTCATCAATACGCGCCAGGCCGATCTTCATGTGATCGCCCGGAGCCATCGGTTTCTGCGGCTGAGCAGGCGCTTTCGCTGCAACCGGAGCCGGTGCAGCTGCGGCTTGCGCAGGCGTTTCAGTCTTGAGGGCTTTAACGCCTTCACGACCGGCTTCTACCGCGATGTGAATCAGTTCTTCCAGCGATGGATTGTCATCACGTCCCATCAGGGTTTCCACCAGCATCGGAATGTTGACGCCGGCGATGACATCATAGCCATCCTTATCTACCACAATGCGGCTGGCCGCATTAAATGGACTGCCACCCCAGGTATCGACCAGGAACAACACGCCCTTTGACGTGTCGAGATCTGCCAGCCGTGCCTGATACTTTTCGATTAGCGTTTCTGCATTTTCGCCGGGAACGAAATCAATCCATCCGACATTTTCCTGCTCACCCAACAGCATTTCTGCTGTTTTAAGCAACTGTTCTGCCGCCCAGCCATGTGTACCAATTACAATAGCAATGGTCACTTGCTACCTCCGTTCGCGTGAGAGATTCTCTGGCATTGCCGGGAATCATTGAAAATTACCGTTAGTGTTTCAGGTGGATCGTTAGTGATGTGATAGAGAAAGAGCATCAATAAATAAAACGAAACAATCCGCTGCACAGCGATAAGGTCGCGATTTATTTTAGTGATCGAAAAAATAAATTATGTGATGTTTGTCAGCTATTTCGAGCGTAACGGCGCTAATGTGCACTTTTGTTCGTTATTCATGCGTTCACGTAGATATTTGTAAATGTAATAAATTTTTTTGACGTCGTTGATGTAACTGATACATTAGCGTTCTGTTTTTTATTCAGGAGTACCGGGCTTCAGCTCACCTTTATGGACCGTCACCGACGTCGCTCAACATGTTCTCAGCGCTTTTCCGCGCCTGCTTCCACGCTCTTCAGCGTTATCACCACCTGTAACGATCTCTCGTCTCGCCCTCTGGTGCAGATGCAATTTCGTGCGCCTTCACGTTCGGTAAGGAGTCATTGATGGAATTTCTCTTCGACCCCTCAATTTGGGCGGGTTTGCTTACGCTGATCGTGCTGGAAATCGTTCTTGGTATTGATAACCTGGTGTTTATCGCCATCCTCGCGGATAAATTGCCGCCGAAGCAGCGCGATAAAGCCCGACTGATTGGTTTGTCGCTCGCCCTGATTATGCGTCTTGGCTTGCTGTCACTGATCTCCTGGATCGTGACGCTGACGCGACCCCTATTCAGCGTAGGCGATTTCAGCTTTTCCGGACGAGATTTAATTCTGTTGTTCGGTGGTTTGTTCCTGTTATTCAAGGGAACCATGGAACTGCATGAGCGGCTCGAGAACCGCGGACTCGAACATCAGGGCAATAAGAGCTACGCCAGTTTCTGGGCGGTGGTGATTCAGATCGTAGTGCTGGATGCGGTGTTCTCACTTGATGCGGTGATTACTGCGGTCGGTATGGTGAACCATCTGCCGGTGATGATGACTGCGGTGGTAATCGCTATGGGCGTGATGCTGCTGGCCTCGAAACCGCTGACGAATTTTGTTAACGCACACCCAACGGTGGTGGTGCTGTGTCTGAGCTTCCTGCTGATGATTGGTCTGTCGCTGGTGGCCGAAGGCTTTGGTTTCCACATTCCTAAAGGTTACCTGTACGCGGCGATTGGCTTCTCGATCATCATCGAGCTGTTCAACCAGATTGCGCGCCGTAACTTTATTAAGCATCAGGAACATCGGCCGATGCGTGAACGCACCGCCGAAGCGATTCTCCGTCTGATGGGCGGACGCCAGCGTAAGCAAGCGACGACCACCGAAGAAACCTCGTTGACCGAAGCGATGCCGCAGGAAGCGTTTAAAGACGAAGAGCGCTACATGATTAACGGCGTATTGACGTTATCGCAGCGCTCAATTCGCAGCATCATGACGCCGCGCGGCAACATTTCGTGGGTAGATGTTTCGCGCCCGCTGGATGAAATCCGCATTCAGCTGCTGGATACGCCACACAGCTTGTTCCCGGTGTGTCGCGGTGAGCTGGATGAAATCATCGGCGTGGTGCGTGCCAAAGAGCTGCTGGTGGCGCTGGAACACGGTATGGATGTGGCAACCTTTGCCGCTAATACCCCGGCGATTGTGGTACCGGAAACGCTGGACCCAATCAATCTGCTGGGCGTGTTGCGTCGTGCCAAAGGTAGCTTCGTGATTGTTACCAACGAATTTGGTGTGGTGCAGGGCCTGATCACGCCGCTGGACGTGTTGGAAGCGATTGCCGGTGAGTTCCCGGATGAAGATGAAACGCCAGACATCATTGCCGATGGCGACGGTTGGTTAGTGAAGGGTGGTACCGATCTGCACTCGCTGCAACAGTTGCTGGATCATCACGAGTTAGTGAAGGCTGATGAAGATCACGCCTCGTTAGCTGGTTTGTTGATCGCGCAGAAAGGCCAGTTGCCACTGCCGGGCGAAGTGATTGATTTACCGCCGCTGCATTTCCAGGTGATTGAGGCGACCGATTACCGTATTGACCTGGTGCGCGTGACCAAAGATAAGCCATTCGATCATGAAGAACACGCCGAGTAAGTAATCTGATTGATGCGAATAAAAACGGCCACATAAGTGGCCGTTTTTTTATGCGCTTAACTGCGCCTGATGCTGCTCCAGCCACTGCGGGAAATCTTCAATCGGCATGGGACGCGCGTAGAAATAGCCTTGCAGATGGTCGACACCGCGCTCACGCAGATAGTGCGCCTGCTCGGCGGTTTCCACACCTTCCGCCACCAGCGAAATATTCAGACGCTGTGCCAGCGAAATCACCATATCGGTCACGGTCGCGTTAATCGCGTCGGTGCCAATGGCGGCAGTGAAAATTTTGTCGATTTTAAGTACGTCCGGCTTGAGGTCTTTCAAATAAGCCAGCGAACTGTGGCCGGTACCGAAATCATCAATCGCCAGACGCACACCAATCTCATGCAGCTGCGACACCACCGATTGATCGATAATCGGCAAGGCATCACGCTCTGTCAGCTCGACCACCAGTTTTGGAATCGGATTGGCGGGCCACCAGATATTCTGCAGGTCTTCCACAATGGCGCGGTCGCGGAAATGGCTGGCGGCAACGTTGATGGCAATATGGAACGACGGACATTGCGGCAGGTTGGGCAACTCATCCACCACTTTCGCCAGCACGAAGCGGGTTAACGGCGCGATCAGGTTTTGCCGCTCGGCGAGCGGAATAAACACGTCCGGCGCAATCCAGCCCTGACGCTGATTATGCCAACGCAGCAGCAGCTCCATGCCGTCACACTCGCCGCTTTTGGCGTTAATCAACGGCTGGCAATAGACCATAAATTCGTTGGCGGTGATGCCATAACTGATCTGCCAGCTAAGGCTCATGCGGTTAGCGGTCGCCAGCCAGACGATATAACCCATCAGCAGGCTCAGCATCAGCGCCAGCGGCAGCTGTGAAGGTAGCGTGTTGAGCGCCAGCCGGGCGGGAGAAGGGCCATACAAGGTGATGCTGAACGGATAACGCAGCGACGCCTGATCGTAAGCCACTTCATCTTCAGAAGGCTCGGTTTGTTCAATCAGCGGATTGCCGTATTCAAGGCTCTGACCACCGACGTTGAAGATGGCGCGCTCCACCCACGGCAACTGCGGCTCCAGCAGATAGTTAGTCATCAACTCAATATTAATGACTTGCAGCAGCCCTTCACGGTTATCCAGTGATTTTGGCGTCCACAGCAGCAGCACCGGTGATCCTTTCAGCAGATCATTATCGGTGGCTAACATCATGCGCTGATTATTGATGGCTAATTCAGGATAGGTTTGGCTGAAGGAGAGACTTTGCGGGCCGAAAATGCTTGAGCAGTAGAGCGTGTCGTCCTGCACCAGCAAAACGGTGCGCACGGTTTGCAGCGCGGCAATTTTCTCAATCAGCGGATAACGCACCTGCGAGCAAGGTACGCCAACCAGGCCGAGCGTGTTGTTGGCGGAAACATCCAGCGGCGAGAACATACGATCAAAGCGTTCAATCGCGCGGGTGGCGAAATTCAGCGACTGCTGCTCAATGCGCGATTTCTCTTCGATATAGCGAAAAGTCAGCGTCAGGACCAGAACCAGCGAGGCGATCACTAACGCGATAAGCAGTCGCTTACGGCGAAATTGACCCACAAATTGCTGGGGAATGAGCATCAGTAACCACCTTGCAAAACAAAGATTGAAGCCAAATTAACGTGTAGGTTATCGGCATTGAGGCGGCCAGGTTTAGCGCGGCTGAATAAAAAAAACGGCACCAAAAAAAGCGCGGCCACAAAGGGCCGCGCTCAAAATCAATGTATCTGGTTTACTCAGTTGGAGGTAGCAACAGATGAAGAAAAATAGTCAACTGTTGCTTTAATCATCAGCGAAGCGTTAGTCGCACTGGACCTTTATTGCTAATCCGCCGCGCGAGGTTTCACGGTATTTGGCGTTCATGTCCTTACCGGTTTCGTACATGGTCTCAATCACTTTATCCAGCGATACGCGCGGTTCACTGGTGCGACGCAGTGCCATGCGTGCGGAGTTGATGGCTTTCACGGAAGCGATGGCGTTACGCTCAATGCACGGCACCTGAACCTGGCCGGCGACTGGATCGCAGGTTAATCCCAGATTGTGTTCCATACCGATTTCCGCCGCGACGCACACTTGCTCCGGGCTACCGCCGAGCAGTTCCGCCAGACCGGCGGCCGCCATGGAACAGGCCACGCCAACTTCGCCCTGACAACCCACTTCGGCACCTGAAATCGAGGCGTTCATTTTATACAGCACGCCAATGGCGCCAGAGGCGAGGAAGTAGCGGATAAAGATATCGGGCGTAACGGGTTCGATAAAGTGATTGTAATAGGCCAGCACCGCCGGCACGATGCCGCAGGCACCGTTGGTGGGTGCTGTCACCACACGACCACCGGCCGCATTCTCTTCATTGACCGCCAGCGCGAACATGTTCACCCAGTCGATGACATCCATCGGATCTTTCGAATGCTTAGAAGATGAAACCAGCAGACGGCGTAAGGAAGCTGCGCGACGTGGTACGCGCAGTGGGCCCGGTAGCACGCCTTCGGTATTGAGACCGCGATCGATACAGGCCTGCATGGTTTGCCACACATGACCAAAATAGGCGTGAATCTCGTCGCGAGTATGCAGCGCCAGTTCGTTTTTCATCACCAAACCAGACAGCGACAGGCCGCTTTCGCGACAATGGCTGAGCAGCTCTTTAGCAGAGTGGAACGGCCACGGCACAGAAACTTCGTCCAGCACTGGCTGGCCGAAATGCTCTTCATCAACGATGAAACCGCCGCCGATGGAATAGTAGGTTTTGCTCAGAATTAATAGATCGCCAGCGAAAGCGAACACTGTCATGCCATTCTCATGCAGCGAAAGGTTTTCGCTGCGGAACACCATGCCGCCTTCACGGGGGAAATCCACTTCGCGCGCGCCCTTGGCTAACAGCAGACGTTCGCGCTGCTCCACATCTTTGATGAACGCGGGAATGCCGTCGATATCCACGGTGGCCGGTTCGAAACCCGCCAGGCCCATGATAATCGCGATATCGGTGTGGTGACCTTTGCCAGTGAGCGAAAGTGAACCGTAGACGTCGACCGCCACGCGCGTCACGTCCTGCAATTTGCCTTGTTCGGCCAGCAGATCAACAAACTGCTTGCCCGCTTTCATCGGGCCGACGGTATGTGAACTGGATGGGCCGATGCCCACTTTAAACATGTCAAAAACACTAATCACCGGTGACACTCCTCACAAATCTTATTCTGTACGGCAGAAGCCGTTTATGCGGCTAATAGTAATCGCCCATGTCGGATAACGAGAAGCTTTTCGCATGAAATAAACTAATTATAAACCACAGAAATAGTTATCCGTTTCTACAGTTGTGAAGCGGATCGGTTTTTCTGGCGAAAGGCTCACGAAGTGGCGGATTTAGGGCAAATTGCTGGTTAGTTAAGCATTAATATGCATCTGTATGCAGGTGCGCATTAATGCGCACCCTACGAAAAACGCGTCAATCCACTGTAGGGTCGCCATTTATGGTGACCGAAAGGCGCTTAACTGAGGAGCATTAGAGGATTTACGGCAGGGCGATTTGTTGACCGAGCGCACGAATAATCCCGGCGGTCATGCCCCAGATAAAGTAATCCTCATACCATGACAACCAAACCTGATGTTGGCGATGACCGCGGCGTAAGGTGAGATCGCTGTAACGGCTCAAACGTAGTGCTTCCGCCAGCGGCATGGCAAAGGCGCTTTCCACTTCGTCCGGATTGAGCTGCAAAGCCAAATCAGCTGGAATAATGCCCACTACCGGCGTCACGGCGAAACCCGTGCTGCTGGTTACCGCCGGCAGCACGCCGATGACCTGCACTTGATCCGGCTGGATACCCACTTCCTCCTGCGCTTCACGCAGCGCCGTGTGGATCAACGACGCGTCAGTGGCATCCTGCATGCCGCCGGGAAACGCCACTTGCCCCGCGTGTTTACGCAGATGTGATGAGCGACGTGTGAGCAGCAAGCCAGGTTCCGCGCCGTCAATAACCGGTACCAGCACCGCCGCACATCGTCCGCTGATAGCGCTTTTTGGCACGTGCAAAGGCGGTTGCAGGACAAAGCGGCTGAGGAACTGCTCAAGGGTTAAATTCATCTCAGTTCTCATCACGCAGGCTGGGCAGAATACGATTCACCTTGTGAAAGGTTTCCTGATATTCGGCGTTCAGGTCGCTATCCGCCACTAATCCGCCACCGGCAGAGCAATAAAGCTGTTGGTTTTCCGCAATCAGCGTGCGAATGGTGATGCTGGTATCCATGCGGCCACACAGGCTGATATAGCCGATACTGCCACACCACGCGTTGCGACGATGCGGTTCTAACTCTTCGATAATCTCCATTGCGCGGATCTTCGGTGCGCCGGTAATCGAACCTCCAGGGAAACAGGCGCGCAGCAGATCGGTAGCGCTTAGCGTTTCAGGCAAACGTGCACGCACGGTGCTAACCAGATGATGTACTGCCGGGAAAGGCTCAACCACGAACAGTTCCGGCACGCTAACGCTGCCGGGCACGGCCACGCGGCCAATATCATTGCGCAGCAGATCGACAATCATCAGATTCTCAGCGCGATCTTTCTCTGAGTTAGCGAGTTTCTCTGCCTGCAAACGATCGGCTTCGGCATCAGCAAGACGCGGCAAGGTGCCTTTAATAGGACGCGTTTCAATCTCCTGCTGCTGTAAAGAGAGAAAACGCTCAGGCGATAAACTCAGCAGCGCGCTGTTTGGCAAACGCAGGAAGGAGCTGAACGGCGCGCGATTCGCCTGCGTGAGACGCAAAAATGCCTGCCACTCATCGCCGCGATAGCCCGCCTGAAAGCGCTGCGCCAGATTCACCTGATAGCAATCACCGGCCTGAATATAAGCCTGCACCGCGTGGAACCGCTGCGCATAGGCGTCAAAACTGAGATTCGATTGCCATTGGCTGGTCAAGGAGAAGGGCTCGGCTGGCGGTGCGACCTGTGCTTGCAGCCATTGCCAGCGCTGTTCGGCATCGTTGAGCGAAATCAGCGTCAGTTTTTGCAGATGGTGATCGGCGATCAGCGCCCAGTCATAAATGCCCACCGCCATATCCGGCGTGGTGAGATCCTGCTGCGCACGCTGCGGCAGAGTTTCAAAGCGCCGTCCCAAATCGTAACCGAAAAGACCCAATGCGCCGCCCTGAAAGGGTAAATCGGCATCAAAAGCGGGCTTAACACCCAGCGCGTCACATTGCTGTTGCACCAGCAGCAGTGGATCTGCGGCGGAGTGAATCACTTCATCACCACAGGTAATTTCGGTGCTGGCGCCGCGCGTGGTCAGTGTGGCGAGCGGGTCGGCGGTGAGGATATCAAAGCGGTTATCCGCGTGATCGGCCTGGCCGGAGGTCAGCAACATCGCCCAGCATTGGTGGGCCAGCGGAGCAAAAAGGTGTAACAGCGTTTCGGGCGTATACTTCAGAACGAGGCTTTTTACCATCATGGGACAAATCACTTCAGCAAGCAGGTGGCTAGCCTGACATATTTTTTTGTTGCTGGCACCCGTTTGTTCCACGTGGTAATAATGCGTCCCCCATGCACCAGGAGTGAATTATGTTTACAGGTCTTCCAGCGTTATCCCACGAGCAACAGCAGCAAGCGGTTGAACGCATCCAGGAATTAATGGCGGGCGGTATGTCGAGCGGACAGGCGATTGCGCAAGTGGCGCAGGAAATTCGTCAAACCTATAAAGGTGAAGCGATTCGGGCGATGTTCGAAGACGACGAGGATGAAGAAGACGACAACGAATAACGCCCGAACGATTTTTACAGCGCGGCGATGATTTTAATTTCGACTTTATACTTCGGGTTCATCAAACCGGCCTGCACGGTGCAACGCACCGGCGCATTGCCCGGTGAAACCCATGCATCCCAGGCGCGATTCATCGCCGTGAAATCGCTTTTCTCCACCAGAAAAATGGTGGCGTCGAGGATCTTGCTCTTATCCGATCCCACGCGCGTCAGAATGGCGTCAATCACTGCCAACGCATTGGCAGTTTGCGCTTCCGCATCTTCATCCAGATTTTCCGGTACGCTGGTGTAATAGACGGTTTGGTTATGCACCACGGCTTCAGACATGCGGTGCTCTGGATCAATACGCGTAATGGTCATGCTGTTCTCCTTTAATTTTGCTGCGCTAGCCTGCCATATCCCAGGGGCGGATGTCATCTGTTGTGGTTGCCTGCCGGGAATCCTGACATAATTACAGTGGTTTTTATTTTTGATGTGAGGAAGTGTGGCAGACGATTTTGCAGCTGACGGCGCCCTGGCGCAGGCAATACCGGGCTTTAAACCGCGTGAAGCACAGCGCCAAATGGCCAAAGCGGTCACCGAGGCGGTAAAAAAAGGCGGCGAGCTGGTGGTGGAAGCGGGCACCGGAACCGGTAAAACCTATGCCTATCTGGCGCCGGCATTGCGGGCGAAGAAAAAAGTCATTGTCTCCACTGGCTCCAAAGCATTGCAGGATCAGCTCTATAACCGCGATCTGCCCACCATCGCGCGTGCCCTGAAGTTCAGCGGCAAAACCGCGCTGCTGAAAGGACGCTCCAACTATTTATGCCTCGAACGTCTTGAGCAGCAGAATCAAACCGGCGGTGATCTCAGCGTACAGGCGCTGGGCGATTTGATCAGCGTGCGCGGCTGGTCGTCAGAAACTACCGATGGCGACGTCAGCAACTGCAACGGCGTGGCCGAAGACAGTCCGATCTGGCCCTTCGTCACCAGCACCAACGATAACTGCCTCGGCAGCGATTGCCCGCTGTATAAAGATTGCTTCGTGGTCAAAGCGCGTAAAAAAGCCATGGACGCCGATGTGGTGGTGGTGAACCATCATCTGTTTCTCGCCGATTTGGTGGTGAAAGAGGGCGGCTTTGGCGAACTGATCCCGGAAGCCGATGTGATGATCTTCGATGAAGCGCATCAGTTGCCCGATATCGCCAGCCAGTATTTCGGTCAGCAGCTGTCTAGCCGCCAACTGCAGGACCTCGCCAAAGACATCATCATTGCCTATCGCACCGAAGTGCGGGATGTGCAGCAGCTTCAGAAATCTGCTGATCGCCTGGCTCAATGCGCGCAGGATTTCCGTTTGACGCTCGGCGAACCGGGCTTTCGCGGCAATCTGCGCGATCTGCTGAGCGACAACAACATCATGCGCATGTTTACCTTGCTGGATGATGCGCTCGAACTCTGTTACGACGTGATCAAACTGTCGCTCGGGCGCTCCGCGCTGCTGGACGCCGCCTTTGAGCGCGCGGCGCTGTATCGCACGCGCCTGAAACGTCTGCGCGCCATTGATGAGCCGGGCTTCAGCTATTGGTATGAGTGCAACAGCCGCCATTTCACGCTGGCACTGACGCCGTTATCGGTGGCGGAACGTTTTCGGGAAGTGATGGATAACCGCAAAGCGGCGTGGATTTTCACGTCTGCCACGCTGGCGGTAAATGAGCAGATGAGCCATTTCTCCAGCCGCCTTGGCGTGGATAACGCCACCACCATGATTCTCGACAGCCCGTTCGATTACACCCAGCAAGCGCTGCTGTGCGTGCCGCGTAATATGCCGGAACCCAATCATCCCGGCGGCGCTCGCCAGCTGGCGCGCATGATGAAGCCGCTGATTGATGCCAACAAAGGCCGCTGCTTCTTCTTATGCACCTCGCACAAAATGATGCGCGAGTTAGCCATCGAGTTTCGCGCTTCGATGACGTTGCCGGTGCTGCTGCAGGGCGAAACCAGTAAAGGACAGTTGCTGAAGCAGTTTCTCGAAGCTGGTAACGCGCTATTGGTCGCGACCAGCAGCTTCTGGGAAGGTGTCGACGTGCGCGGCGATGCGCTGTCGCTGGTGATCATCGACAAGCTGCCGTTTACCTCGCCGGAAGATCCGCTGCTCAAAGCACGCATGGAAGATTGTCGACTGCGTGGCGGCGATCCTTTTAATGATGTGCAACTGCCCGATGCGGTGATCACCCTGAAACAGGGCGTGGGGCGTTTGATTCGTGATACGGAAGATCGCGGTGTGCTGGTGATTTGCGATCAGCGCCTGGTTTCACGCCCTTACGGCGGCCTGTTCCTCAACAGTTTGCCGCCCACGCCGCGCACCCGCGATATTGCGCGCGCCATCGAATTTGTCCGTCAGCCTGCGGATCACTAATTTGTGCCAGGCTGTGATAAGATGCGCGCCATTTTGACTCTCTGAGGTTGTTATGTCCGCCCGAATTTTAGCCCTGGACACGGCGACAGAAGCCTGTTCTGCCGCGCTGCAAAATCTGCAGCAGATTGATGCCCGCTTTGAAATCGCCCCGCGCGATCACACCCAACGTATTCTGCCGCTGGTGCAGGAGCTGTTGCAGGCGCAGCAGCTGGATCTGACCGCGCTTGACGTGCTGGCGTTTGGCCGGGGTCCGGGCAGTTTTACCGGCGTGCGTATCGGCATTGGTATTGCTCAGGGGCTGGCACTTGGCGCGAATCTGCCGATGATCGGCGTCTCCTCATTAGCGACCATGGCGCAGGGCGCGTGGCGTTTGACCGGCGCGACGCGCGTGCTGGCGGCGATTGACGCGCGCATGGGCGAACTCTATTGGGCTGAATATCAGCGCGACGAAAACGGTGAATGGCTGGGTGCGGAAACCGAAGCGGTGATCAAACCGGAAGTGGCGCAGGAACGCATCGCGGCATTAGGCGGCGAATGGACTGCCGTTGGCACCGGCTGGCAAGCCTATCCGC
Source organism: Pantoea sp. YR525 (assembly GCF_900116775.1). NCBI lineage: Bacteria > Pseudomonadati > Pseudomonadota > Gammaproteobacteria > Enterobacterales > Erwiniaceae > Pantoea > Pantoea sp. YR525. The sequence continues at coordinate 264,704 of NZ_FPBU01000002.1, read as the reverse complement.
ATCTGTTGACCTCACCAGGCGCTCAGCTTATTGCTTCAGACGTGTTATTACCTGCCGCCGAAGATATGCTGCCGCTGGCGCTCAGCGCCTGGCAGCGTGACGAAGCGGTCGCGGTGGAGAATGCCGAGCCGGTTTATCTGCGCAATGAAGTGGCATGGAAAAAGTTGCCCGGCCGCTAAGTCGCGCGCAACTTATCTTCGCGAGCTCAGTCTAATCAGAGAAATAACAGGAGAAGTGCTATGCCAATAAGTCGTAAAGGGATGTCTGGCGCTCTGTTAGCCTGCGCAATGCTGCTCAGCGGCTGTGTTTCGGTGCCAGATTCAATTAAAGGAAGTTCTGAGCTTCCACAGCAAGATTTACTGCGCGTGATGAACGCGCCGCAACTGTTTGTCGGCCAGGAAGCACGCTTCGGCGGGAAAGTGGTGAAGGTTACCAATCTTAACGGCTTAACCCGCGTAGAGATTGCGACCCAACCGCTGGATGAGAGCGCGCGTCCGCGTTTAGGTGCCGCCTCGGTTGGCCGCATCTTTGCCGACATCCGCGGCTTTGTCGATCCGGTCGATTTGAACAACCAATACATCACGGTGCTGGGCAACATCAAAGGCATTGAGAAAGGGGATATTGGTAAGGCCAGCTACAACTTTGTAGTAATCGATGTGCGCGGTTATCAGCGCTGGCATCTGACGCAACAGGTGATGACGCCGCCGCAGCCGATTGATCCGTATATCTGGTATGGCCCAACGCGCCATCGTGCGGGATATTGGGGACCCAATCCGTATTGGGGCATGAACCTTGGCCAGCCGGCGCAGGTGCAAACAATACTTACCGAGTAAGTTTTTATTATGTTATTTACGGCCCGGTCGCGGTGCTTGCGAACGGGCCTTTTTATTGGGCGCGCAACCGATGCGCGAAATTTAGTGATGCGCTTCGCAACCTGAAAATGCCGAAACAGGCAAACTGGTACAATCAGTTAAAATATTGTTAACAACATTGATTGTCGAGGCGGCGATGGCTACGCAACAAGATTATCGGGGTGATTCTTTGAATAAGGTTTGGCTCAAACGCTATCCGGCAGATGTCCCTGCGGAAATTAATGCGGATCGTTACGCTTCATTGGTCGAACTTTTCGAGCACGCAGCAGAACAATACGCCGATCAGGTGGCTTTCATTAATATGGGCCAGCCAATGACTTATCGGCAGCTGGAAAAGCAGAGCCGCGCCTTTGCCGCCTGGCTGCAGCAAGGTTTAGGTTTGAAGCAGGGCGATCGCGTGGCGCTGATGATGCCAAACCTGCTGCAATATCCCGTCGCGCTGTTTGGCGTATTGCGCGCTGGCATGGTGGTGGTGAACGTCAATCCGCTTTACACGCCGCGTGAACTCAAGCATCAGCTAGTTGATAGCGGTGCCAGTGCAATTGTCATCGTCTCGAACTTTGCCCACACGCTGGAAAAAGTAGTAGCCGAAACGCCGATCAAACATGTGATGCTAACGCGTATGGGCGATCAGCTGGCGCCGGTGAAAGCCACGCTGGTGAACTTCGTCGTTAAATACGTGAAAAAGCTGGTGCCGAAATACCATCTGCCGGGCGCGGTCCCGTTCCGCAGCGCCTTGTCGCAGGGCGAACAGATGACCTATCAACGCCCAACCGTGACCAATGACGATCTCGCCTTCCTGCAATACACCGGCGGTACCACCGGCGTGGCCAAAGGCGCGATGCTGACACACCGCAATATGCAGGCCAATCTGGAACAGACCAAAGCCACTTACGGCAAGCTGCTGCGTCCGGGCAAAGAGCAAGTGGTGACCGCGCTGCCGCTCTACCACATTTTTGCGCTGACGGTGAATGGGCTGCTGTTCCTCGATCTTGGTGGTACCAACCTGCTGATTACCAATCCACGCGATATACCCGGCTTTGTCAAAGAGCTCAGCAAGTTCCCGTTTACCGCCATCACCGGCGTGAACACTTTGTTCAATGCGCTGCTGAATGATGCCAACTTCAATAAGCTCGATTTCTCCACGCTGCGCCTGTCAGCGGGCGGCGGCATGGCGGTGCAGAAAGCGGTCGCCGAGCGCTGGGAAAAACTCACCGGACACTATCTGCTGGAAGGTTACGGCCTAACCGAGTGTTCGCCGCTGGTGTCAGTGAATCCGTATGACATTACCTGTCACACCGGCAGCATTGGTTTGCCGGTGCCGTCCACCGATGTGCGCATCGTCGATGATGAAGACAAAGATGTAGCGCCAGGCGAACCGGGAGAGTTGTGTATTCGCGGTCCGCAGGTGATGACTGGCTACTGGCAGCGTGCCGATGCGACCGATGAAGTGCTGAAAAATGGCTGGCTGCATACCGGTGATATTGTTACCGTTGATAGTGAAGGCTTTATTCGCATCGTCGATCGTAAGAAAGACATGATTCTGGTGTCAGGCTTTAACGTGTATCCTAACGAGATCGAAGATGTGCTAATGCAGCACGAGAAAGTGCGTGAAGCTGCGGCGATTGGTGTTCCCAGCGATCTGTCGGGCGAAGCGGTTAAAGTGTGCATCGTGAAGAAAGATCCATCACTGACTAAAGAAGAGGTGCTGGATCACTGCCGTCGCCAGCTCACCGGCTACAAAGTGCCGAAGATTATCGAGTTTCGTGACGAGTTGCCAAAGACCAATGTAGGCAAAATTCTGCGTCGCGAATTGCGTGATGAGGCGAAGCGAGAAGGGCAGTAATGCGCCATTCTCCTCAGGTTAACGCCGGCACAGTCCGGCGTTTTTATTGCTTTTAACATGGAGCGCTGCGCGTAGTTTGCCGCAGCGAGAAAGACAACGTGAATTACACTCTGATCGACCAAAATGACCAACTGGCCGCCGTTTGCGAAAAAGCACGCCAGCACGCCGCAGTGGCGCTGGACACCGAATTCGTGCGTACCCGCACTTACTATCCGCAGCTCGGCCTGATTCAGCTGTTTGATGGCGACCAATTGATCCTGATCGATCCGCTTAATATCAGTGACTGGACGCAGTTTGTGGCGTTGCTGCAGGATAAGCAGGTCACTAAATTCCTGCACGCCGGTGGCGAAGATCTGGAAGTGTTCCTGCATCGTTTTAAATGCCTGCCCGATCCGATGATTGATACGCAAATTCTGGCGGCCTTTAGCGGCCAGGCGCTGTCGTGGGGTTTTGCCTCGATGGTGATGCATTTCAACCAGATTGAGCTGGATAAAAGTGAGTCGCGTACCGATTGGCTGGCGCGTCCGCTGACCGAGCGTCAATGCGAATATGCCGCCGCCGATGTCGCCTATCTGCTGCCGATTGCCCATAAGCTGGTGGCGCAAACCGAAGAAGCGGGCAATATGGCGGCGGCGTTAAGCGAATGCAATTTGCTGTGCCAGCGTCGCCTCGATGTGATGCAGCCGGAAGAAGCCTGGCGCGATATCATCAATGCGTGGCAACTGCGCCCGCGTCAGCTGGCGGCGTTGCAGCGTCTGGCCGCATGGCGTTTAAACATCGCGCGTCAGAAAGATATGGCGGTGAACTTCGTGGTACGCGAAGAGAATCTGTGGAAAGTGGCGCGCTTTATGCCAGGCAGCCTTGGTGAGCTGGATCATTTAGGTCTGAACGGCCATGAAATCCGCTTCCACGGTAAAGCGATGGTGGCGCTGGTGGCTGAAGCGCAGGCGCAGGATGAATCAACCTTGCCGCCGCCGCTGCCTAATCTGATCGATCATCCGCACTACAAGCAGGCGTTTAAAGCCATTAAAGCGCTGGTGCAACAGGTAAGTGAAGAGAGTGGTTTCAGCCAGGAACTGCTGGCTTCACGTCGCCAGATTAATCAGGTGCTGAGTGTACATTGGGGATTGAAAACCGCGTCGCGCACACCTGAATTACAGACAGGTTGGCGGGGCGATTTGTTGAAAGCGGGTATCGACGAGATTCTGCAGGCACTTTAACGCGAGCATTTTCCCCTGCGCAACACCGCAGGGGAAAATCAGGAAACCGCTTTAATCATTTAGGAACGTCTTCCGGCTCCGGCAGCGTTACGTTGAGCTCGAGGATGGAGATATCATCCCCTTTCTGATCCAGCTGAACGGTCACCATATCCGGGTCAATTTTTACGTATTTACAGATCACTTCCAAAATATCGCGCTTCAGCTGCGGCAGATAGTGGGGCTCACTGTCGCCCCTTCTGCGTTCGGCTACGATAATCTGCAGCCTTTCCTTGGCTATATTGGCTGTGTTCTTCTTACGGGATAAAAAGAAATCAAGTAATGCCATTGGTTATCCCCCGAACAGGCGTTTAAGGAAACCCTTCTTCTCTTCTTCAATAAAGCGGAAGGGGCGTTCTTCGCCAAGCAGGCGATCTACGGTATCAGCATAGGCTTTACCGGCGTCAGCGTTTGCGTCGAGGATCACCGGCTCACCCTGGTTAGAGGCGCGCAGGACAGATTGATCTTCCGGGATGACGCCAACCAGTGGAATGCGCAGAATTTCCAGCACATCTTCCATGCTCAGCATATCGCCACGGGTAACGCGGCCGGGATTGTAACGGGTCAGCAGCAGATGCTCTTTCACCGGATCCTGGCTATTCTCTGCACGACGGGATTTCGAAGAGATGATGCCGAGAATACGGTCGGAGTCACGTACTGAAGAGACTTCCGGGTTGGTGGTGATGATGGCTTCATCAGCGAAGTACAACGCCATCAGCGCGCCGGTTTCGATACCTGCTGGTGAGTCGCAGACGATAAAGTCGAACTCCATCGCCGCCAAATCGTTCAGCACTTTCTCAACGCCTTCACGCGTCAGCGCATCTTTATCGCGCGTCTGTGAAGCCGGCAAAATATAAAGCTGCTCTGTACGCTTGTCGCGAATCAGTGCCTGGTTCAGCGTCGCGTCACCCTGAATGACATTAACAAAGTCATACACCACGCGGCGTTCACAGCCCATGATCAAATCGAGGTTACGCAGGCCGATATCGAAATCGATGACGACGGTTTTTTTGCCTTTCTGCGCTAAGCCGGTGGCGATGGCCGCGCTTGACGTGGTCTTGCCAACGCCCCCTTTACCCGATGTAACTACAATAATGCGTGCCATAAATGTTGATTTCCTTAACGAAAGAAAAGGGGCTTAATTAAGTGTCTGAATGGTCAGCGCGCCATCTTGGAGACTCAGACGCGCCGCTTTACCAAAGAATTCCGCCGGAATGTGGTCCATCATCCAATATTCCCCGGCAATAGAGACCAACTCTGCGGCGAGGTTGGTGCAAAAAATCTGGCTGTCGCGTTGTCCACCGACGCCGGCCAACGCGCGACCGCGCATCATGCCGTAAATATGGATGTTGCCGTCGGCAACCAATTCGGCACCGGCGCTGACGCTGCTGGTGACGATGAGGTCGGCATTGCGCGCATAAATCTGTTGGCCCGAACGCACCGGCGTATTAATGATGCGGGTTTTACTGGCGGCTTCAGCGATCACTGCCGGAACAACCGGCGCGGCTTCAACCACAGGAGCCGCAGCCTGTTTGCGGCTCTCTTTACCTTCCGAAAGTACCGGCAAACCCGCGCGGGCAATCATTTTTTTCAGGGCTTCATCTTTGCAACCGCTGACACCGACGATACGCAGACCGGTCGCCATCACTGCTTGTTGCATCTGTTTCCAGTTAATGTCGCCGGTTAACGCTGAGACATTCAGCACTACCGGCGCATTCAGCAAAAAGGCAGGTGCCTGATCGATTTTGTCCTGTAGCGCCTGACGAATCACCTCGGGTTGCGAATGATGCAGATGAACGACTGACAGGGTAAAACTGCTTCCCTTGAATTCGATTGGCGTTTGCGACATCTGTGCTGACTCAGTCCTGTTTTACGACCCTTAAATGTACGCCGATAAAATCGGCAATAACATCAAACGGTCAATATTCGAAGTTCTGCAAGCATGTTATAGTTACTGCTATATTCAGGCAAGTGACGCCATCGGTTAATTCGAGTAAAAAATATGTTTTGTGTGATCTACAGAAGCCCGCAACGTGAACAGACTTATCTCTATGTTGAAAAAAAAGACGATTTCTCACGGGTACCGGAAGAACTGCTGCGTGGCTTCGGCAAACCCCAGCTGGCAATGGTGTTATCGCTGGATAAGCGTGACAAGCTGGCTAATGCGGATATCAATAAAGTTAAGCAAGGTTTAAGCGAACACGGCTATTATTTGCAAATTCCACCACCGGTTGAAAGTCTGCTCAACATTCATCTCGATCAGGGTAAAAAAGATTAATTCAGATTCATCTGTAAATATATCCTGTAGAAATAATCAGTGCTATTTGCGTTAATTAACTGCCCGCTTTAACACTTTATTGCGGGCAATTATCAAAGCGTTTAGCTGATTTTGTTGTATACGATTAACGACTTTTGACAATTTCCGCCACGCCAGCCGCCATAAACCCGCTAATATATTCCACCTCAGCCTGCCGCGTTCCGGCACTGAGCCAGACTTCATCGCCAGATGCACTGGCGGCAAACATAACCAAAGCAGGGGAATAGCATGTATCAGCATCGTAACTGGCAGGGCGCTCTGTTGGATTATCCGGTCAGCAAAGTGGTTTGCGTCGGCAGCAACTATGCGAAGCACATAAAGGAGATGGGAAGTGCCACGCCAACCGAACCGGTGGTGTTTATCAAACCGGAAACTGCGGTGTGCGATTTGCGCCAGCCGCTGTCGATTCCGGCAAATTTTGGTGAAGTGCATCATGAAGTGGAGCTGGCGGTGCTGATTGGCTCAACGCTGAAACAGGCGAGCGAAGAGCACGTGGCGAAGGCGATTGCTGGCTATGGCGTCGCGCTGGATTTGACCTTACGCGACGTGCAGGCCGGTTTGAAGAAAGCGGGCCAACCGTGGGAAAAATCCAAAGGTTTCGATAACTCGTGTCCGCTGTCGGGTTTTATTCCCGTTTCTGAGTTTAGCGGCGATCCTCAGGACACCGAACTGAAGCTGATTGTTAACGGCGAAGTGCGCCAGCACGGCACGACCGCCGATATGATCCACAAAATTTTGCCGCTGATTGCCTATATGAGCCAGTATTTCACCCTGCGCGCAGGCGATGTGGTGCTGACCGGTACGCCTGAAGGCGTTGGCCCGATGCGTTCTGGCGACAAGCTGGAAATCACGCTGGCCGGTCACGGTATTTCGACACGCGTTCTGTAAAACTTGCATCACCGCACCTGAACCTTTATAAGGTGCGGTCTCTTTGCTAACCCGGACCGCCATCATGACTGAACAACCTTTCTGGCAGACTAAACGCCTTGACCAAATGAACGACGCAGAGTGGGAATCCCTGTGCGACGGCTGCGGCCAATGTTGCCTGAATAAGTTGCAGGATGCGGACACCGACGAAATCTACTTCACCAACGTGGCCTGCAATCAGCTGAATATCAAAACCTGCCAGTGTCGTAACTACGAGCATCGTTTTGAGTTGGAAGAGAATTGCATCAAGTTGACGCGTGAAAACCTCACCAGTTTTGAATGGCTGCCGCGCACCTGCGCCTATCGTGTGTTAGGAGAAGGTAAAACCTTGCCGGCGTGGCATCCGCTGATCGCCGGTTCTAAAAAGGCGATGCATGCGCAGCGCATTTCCGTGCGTTTTATTGCGGTGCGTGAGAGTGAAGTGCGGGATTGGGAAGAGCATATTATCGATCGACCGGATCGCAACGGTTAAACATAGAACAGGCAGCCAAGGCTGCCTGTTTTGTTTGTGCTTAGCGTCCGAACAGATCGCGGCGTTTCGGTTTGAACGGTTGTGCAATCAGCACCAGCAGCGCCACCAGCAGATAAGCGGCAAAAATCACGATCATCCACTGCGGCATGCTCCAGGTCAGGAAGGTCCAGCCGCGCTCAGCGCAATCACCGCTCGCTACGAATACAGAAGGCAACCATTTATCCAGCGGCAACCAGGTTGGGAAACGCGCGGCAAAGTCGCAGGTGACAAACGGGTTGGGATGCAGTTGAATCATGGTGTGATCGTAAGCGAGGCGCGTGCCTTCAATTGCGCTGTAGATCCAGATGAGAATGGCCGCCCAGCGTAGCGGTGTTTTCGGCGCAATAGCGCCCACAATGCCCGCGCCCATCACGCCAAACAGCGCGCAACGCTCATAAATACACATTACGCAGGGTTGCAGCCCCATCACGTGCTGAAAATACAACGCCGTCAATTCAAACGCCAACGCCGTCAGGGCCAGCAGAAGCCAGGCACCGCGTCCACGCGAGCATTGATTCAAATATCGCAACATATTGCTTTTCCTGTAACCGTTAATGTTTCGCAGTGTAAACCAAAAGCGCAACCGTGCCAGCCAGGTAAGGGGAAAAAATCATGTACAAAAATGACTTAAGTCGCGTTGAGGCCAAAAAAGTGTCTGTTTAGCGCATGACCCGAAGAGCGCAAGCTGCAGACGCAGCGCAAACGTGTGCCTGACCGGGGAATTTCCTCTGAATTCACGGCTGAATTTTGCGCCAGCGCGCGCTTTTAATCGGTTGGCAGGCTATTTCCGCTATAGCCGCTCTGGTATGATGAGTCGCATTACGATAAAGAAAGCAACGAGAAATAAATGCTATGGTGATTAAGGCGCAGAGCCCCGCGGGATTTGCTGAAGAGTATATTATTGAAAGCATCTGGAACAGTCGTTTTCCGCCGGGATCCATTCTACCTGCCGAACGTGAGCTTTCTGAACTGATTGGCGTAACACGCACCACGTTGCGTGAAGTGTTGCAGCGTCTGGCGCGTGATGGCTGGTTGACCATTCAACATGGCAAACCGACGCGCGTTAACGATTTCTGGGAAACCTCCGGTTTAAACATCCTCGAAACCCTGGCCCGACTCGATCACGATAGCGTCCCGCAGTTGATTGATAATTTGCTGTCGGTGCGCACCAACATCTCGTCGATTTTTATCAGCCGTGCGCTGCGTCATCATCCAGAAAAAGCGCGTGAAGTGCTGGAGAATGCGCTGATCGAGGAAGATAAAGCCGAAGCCTATACCGAGCTCGATTATCGCGTGTTCCGCGGCCTGGCGTTTGCCTCGGGCAACCCGATTTATGGTCTGATTTTGAATGGCCTGAAAGGATTGTATACCCGCGTTGGTCGTCACTATTTCTCCAGCCTGGAAGCGCGTGAACTGGCGCGAAACTTCTATCGTCAATTGGCTGACCTGTGCGTGGCCAACCCATCGCAGGAGCAGATTGTCGATAGCGTGCGTGAATACGGACGCCGCAGCGGTGAGATTTGGCATAAGATGCAGAAAAGCATGCCGGACGATTTAGCCAGCAAGCGTTAAAAGAAAAACCGGACCTCAACAGTCCGGTTTTTTGCTTTAAAGCGTTGGGCCGCGCGCGGGTGAACGATCCAGCAACTCAACGCTGCCGTCTTCATTCTGCTGTTCAAGAATCACATCAAAGCCCCACAAACGATGCACATGCTTCAACACTTCTTTGCGGCTCTTATCGAGCGGCGCACGCTGTTGCGGCACATAACGCAGCGTCAGTGAGCGATCGCCACGTAAATCCACGTTGTAGACCTGAATGTTCGGTTCCAGATTGCTCAGATTGTATTGCGCCGACAGCTGCTGACGAATGGCGCGATAACCCGCTTCATCATGGATGGCTGCAATTTCAAGGAAATTGTTGCGGTCATCATCCATTACCGTGAACAGACGGAAATCACGCATCACTTTCGGTGACAGGAACTGGCTGATAAAGCTCTCGTCCTTAAATTCGCGCATGGCGAAATGCATGGTTTTCAGCCAGTCCGAACCAGCAATGTCCGGGAACCAGTAGCGGTCTTCTTCGGTTGGCGTCTGACAGATACGCTTGATGTCCTGGAACATCGCAAAGCCCAGCGCATACGGGTTGATGCCGTTATACCACTGACTGTTATACGGCGGCTGATACACCACGTTGGTGTGGCTGTGCAGGAACTCCATCATAAAGCGTTCCGACACTTTGCCTTCGTCATACAGATGATTAAGGATGGTGTAGTGCCAGAACGTGGCCCAGCCTTCATTCATTACCTGCGTCTGTTTCTGCGGATAAAAATACTGGCTAACTTTACGCACAATGCGCAGCACTTCACGTTGCCAGGATTCCAGCAGCGGCGCATTTTTTTCCATGAAATAGAGCAGGTTTTCCTGCGGTTCAGAAGGGTAGCGCGATGCCTCAATATGCACCGACTCCTTCTCTTTACGCGGCAGCGTACGCCACAGCGTGTTTACCTGACTCTGCAAATACTCTTCACGGCTCTGCTGGCGAGCTTTCTCTTCCTGCAGCGAAATTTTCTGCGGGCGTTTATAGCGATCCACGCCGTAGTTCATCAGTGCATGGCAGGAATCGAGCAGCCGCTCAACTTCCTCCACGCCGTAGCGCTCTTCGCAGTCGGTAATGTAGTTTCGCGCAAACAGCAGGTAATCCACGATAGAACTGGCATCGGTCCAGCTGCGGAACAGATAGTTATTTTTGAAGAAAGAGTTATGACCGTAACAGGCGTGCGCCATCACCAGCGCCTGCATCGTCATGGTGTTCTCTTCCATCAAATAAGCGATACACGGGTTGGAGTTGATGACGATTTCATACGCCAGGCCTTGCTGACCGTGCTTATAGCGCTGTTCCGTTTCGATGAATTTCTTGCCGAACGACCAGTGTGCATAGTTGATCGGCATACCCACGCTGGAGTAGGCATCCATCATCTGTTCGGAGGTGATCACTTCAATTTGGTGCGGATAGGTTTCCAGTCCGTAACTTTTGGCTACGCGGTCAATTTCCGCCAGATAATCATCCAGCAGTTCGAAAGTCCAGTCGGGACCATCACTGAGTCGTTTACTGTTGCGGGTTGGCTCGTCAAAGATTGTCGTCATAGCGCACCTCTGTTTTGCAAGCGGCAGGAATTACCTGTCACGATCGTTTAAGGCCTCATCCTGAGTAAAGATGGCCCAATAAAACTGAGCGAACACTTCAATGATAGTCCACTGTCGCCTATCCGAAACTGAATCTCAATCGAATTCTTTTGGCAGAAAATCATTCAAAAAGCGTTAGTTAAGTCGATACTGATGACAAATATTGGTTTTATTTTATTTGTCAGAACAATATTCTGTTTATAAGTGGATTGTATGACTGCGGCGCTTTCTCCTGAAAAAAGTCAAAACCGCTACCATCCGCATAATAAATTGCTGATTAAGGGATTTAAGGCATAAAAAATCCTGATTTTGGCTCTATTGCATGATTTCAGTGTGCAGCCAGGTAAAAAACATGTGAAATAAGTCGGTCGAATGTAAGATTTAAGTGGCGGTCGGGTTATGCTGTCTTGGGCTTGGTTAACAGTTAATTATTCTTTTGCTGCGACGAGGGGCTTATGCGCGTAGTGATTCTTGGTAGTGGTGTTGTAGGCGTGGCGAGCGCCTGGTATCTGGCGCAGGCCGGACATGAGGTCACGGTTATCGATCGTCAGCCTGCCGCCGCGCTGGAAACCAGCGCCGGTAATGCGGGGCAGATCTCACCGGGCTATGCCGCGCCTTGGGCGGCGCCGGGCGTTCCGCTGAAAGCGGTCAAATGGATGTTCCAGCGTCACGCGCCGCTTGCGGTTCGTCTCGATGGCAGTAAGTTCCAGCTGGAATGGATGTGGAATATGCTGCGTAACTGCGACATGCAGCACTATCAAGAGAATAAAAGCCGCATGGTGCGTATCGCGGAGTACAGCCGCGACTGCCTGAAAACACTGCGCGCCAGCACCGGCATCGCCTATGAAGGTCGTCAGGGCGGCACGCTGCAGCTGTTCCGTACGCAGCAACAGTTCGAAAGCGCCAGCAAAGATATCGCCGTGCTGCGCGATGCGGGCGTTCCCTATGAATTACTGGAAGCGCATCAGCTGAAAAATGTCGAACCTGCGCTGGCGGCGACGGCGCATAAACTCACCGGCGGTTTACGTCTCCCTAACGACGAAACCGGCGACTGCCAGCTGTTTACTCAGCGCCTGGCTGAAATGGCGGCGGCGGCGGGCGTGACCTTCCGCTACAACACGTCGGTTGATCAGTTGCTGCGCGAGGGCAATCGCATTTATGGCGTGAAGTGTGGCGATGAGGTGATCAAAGCCGATGCTTACGTGGTGGCGTTCGGTTCCTATTCCACCGCGCTGCTGAAAGACATCCTCGCCATCCCGGTTTATCCGCTGAAGGGTTATTCGTTGACCATCCCGATCAAGAACGCTGACGCTGCACCGGTTTCCACCATCCTCGACGAAACCTACAAAGTGGCGGTTACGCGCTTTGACGATCGCATTCGCGTGGGCGGCATGGCAGAAATTGTTGGTTTTAACACCAAACTGTTGCCGGCACGACGCGAAACGCTGGAGATGGTGGTCCGCGATCTCTATCCTGAAGGCGGGTTTGTCGAACAGGCCACGTTCTGGACCGGATTGCGTCCAATGACGCCAGACGGTACGCCGATTGTCGGGCGCACGCCGCTCTCCAATCTCTATCTCAATACCGGGCACGGTACGCTGGGATGGACGATGGCTTGTGGTTCCGGTCAGCTTTTGGCTGATTTAATTTCCGGTCAGAAACCGGCGATTGCCGCAGATGATTTGTCAGTGCTGCGCTACCTGCCAGGTTTTGAGCCACATTCTTCGCCGCTGCGTAACGCCAGCGCGGCGCGCTGAGACCTCAGGGAGAGTAAAAGCATGTCACGTCCAACCGGTGCCACCATCAATCAACAGGCACTGCGTCATAATCTGGCTGTCGTACGCCAGGCGGCACCGCAATCACGCGTCTGGTCGGTGGTGAAAGCCAATGCGTATGGTCACGGTGTGGCCCGCGTGTGGCAAAGTCTGGCCGAAACCGACGGTTTTGCGCTGCTGAATATGGAAGAGGCGATCTTACTGCGGGAGCAGGGCTGGAAAAAGCCGATCCTGCTGTTGGAAGGCTTCTTCCATGCCGATGATTTAGCGCTGATCGATCGCTATCGCCTCACTACCAGCGTACACAGCAACTGGCAAATTCAGGCGCTAGCCAAAGCGCAACTGTCGGCACCGGTCGATGTTTACCTCAAAATCAACAGCGGCATGAATCGACTTGGTTTCCGTCCAGAGCAGGCGCATGCGGCGTGGCAGAAACTGCGTGCTATGCCGAACGTCGGTGAAATGACGTTAATGGCGCACTTTGCCGATGCAGAGAATCCGCAAGGATTAGTTGAGCCGATGAAGTGCGTTGAACGGGCGGCGGAAGGGCTCGGATGCCCGCGTTCCTTGTCTAACTCAGCGGCTACGCTATGGCATCCTGAAGCGCATTTTGATTGGGTGCGTCCCGGCATTATTCTCTACGGTGCGTCACCGAGCGGTGACTGGCAGGATATCGCCAGCACCGGATTGCAACCGGTAATGACGCTCAGCAGCGAAATTATTGGTGTGCAGCAGCTGAATGCCGGTGAAGGCGTAGGTTACGGTTATCGCTATCACGCCAGCGACGCGCAGCGTATCGGTATTGTCGCCTGCGGTTACGCCGATGGTTATCCGCGTCATGCGCCAACCGGCACGCCAGTCAGCGTAGATGGCATCCGCACGCAAACGCTCGGCGCCATCTCCATGGACATGATGATGATCGATTTGGAACCTTGCCCGCAGGCCGGCATCGGTTCGAAGGTTGAGCTGTGGGGCAATCAGGTGAAGATCGATGAGGTGGCAAAAGCCGCCGGAACGGTGGGCTACGAGCTGATGTGCGCGCTCGCGCCACGCGTTCCGGTTGAGGTTATTTAAGCGCGGTCACGCGACCGTGCATCTTCTTGCTGCAGCGCCAGGCGGTCATGGCCAGCGCTGCACCCAGCAGCATCATCAATGCCAGTGACGATTTCTCCGCAACCGGCAATGCCACGATTGCCATGCTGCCGCCCGCACCACACGCCATCTGAATAAATCCCTGCAGTGCTGAGGCCACGCCCGCTTGCTGCTGATACGGCTCCAGCGCGTAGCTTGTGGCAGGACCGACCGTGAACGCCAGGCCAGCCACGGAAACCGCCACGGGAATCATGTACAGCGACCAATGGTTTTGCCACGCTGCCGGTAATAGCGTGGTGCCCATCATCAACAGAATCGCGCCGATCAACATGGTGGCGAAACCCATCGCCAGACAGAATGGACGTCCCGCTTTGCGAATGGTTTTGTTCACGAAAGCGCTAACCAGCATGATCCAAAAACCATTGGCGCCAAAGGCAAAGGAGAATTGTAGCGGCGTCAGGCCGCCTTCGGTCATCAGCACGTGTGGTGCCAGCGACACATAGGTCAGCACCATGCCTAGCGCGCCGGCATTGGCAAAAGCAAAGGCAAGGAAGCGCGGTTCACGAGCGATGGCAGCGTACTGCGCCAGCGGTAAACCTTTAACGCGCAATGTGTCTGCGGGACGCGTTTCCGGCAGCCACAGCATCACGATCAAGCCGATTACCACCGCATAGCCACACAGGAACCAGAACGGCATACGCCAGCCGTAGGCTTCAGCCAGAATCCCGCCAAGCAGCGGTGCCAGCGCAGGTACGATATTCAGCGCACCATTGAGAAAGCCGTAAGCGCGTGCGGCATCTTCGCCGCTGAGACGATCGCGCACGCCACTAAATGCCACCACCGCAGTGCAGCACACGGCACAGCCCTGAATGATGCGCGCAAGGAAGAACACCGGCCACAGTGTGCTGGTGGCGGCTATCGCGCTGCCAACGATGTAAAGCGCCAGACCAATCAAGGCGATCGGCTTGCGACCAAAATTATCCACCAGCGGACCGGTAATCAGTTGGCCGATGCCCATCACCAATAAAAACAGGGGAATTGTGATTTGGATAAGGCTCACCGGGCTATTAAGACCTTCGGCGATTTGCGGCAATGTAGGGAGGTAAAGATCAATGCCCAGTGGCGCCAGCAGCACCAGGCTAAGGAGTATTAAGGTGAATTTTTGCATTACGAACCGGACGACCTGTTAAACAATCCGGAAGGGTAATGACTCTTTGGGGAAAAAGAAAGGGATAAAAAAAGCGATGCCTGCCGAAGTGCACAGGCATCGCCTCGAGGGTATTAGTAAGCGCCGTCGCGACGGACCACTACGCCAGCGGTTTTGAACAGAATCGCAATGTCAGTCCACAATGCCCAGTTTTTCACGTACCAGGAATCGAAGTAAACGCGCGTATCGTAGTCGATGTCGTTACGGCCGCTGACCTGCCACAAGCCGGTCATGCCCGGTTTCGCCATCAGGTAGTAATCCACATCACCGGCATAACGCTCCAGTTCCGCTTCAATCACCGGACGCGGACCGACCAGACTCATTTCGCCGCGAATCACGTTCCACAACTGTGGCAGCTCATCAAGGCTGGTTTTGCGCAGGAAGTTACCAATTTTAGTCACGCGCGGATCGTTTTTCAGTTTGAAATCACGATCCCATTCAGCACGCGCTTCCTCGCTGGTCGCCAGCAGATTTTGCAGCACTTCCTGCGAGTTGGTCACCATCGAGCGGAACTTCAGGCACTTAAACTTCACGCCATCTTGTCCAACGCGTTCATGACCATAAATCGCGTTGCCGCCGTCACGTTTCACCATCGCACACAGCAGACCGAATACCGGACCGAGGAACAGCAGCAGCATGGATGCCACCACAATATCGAAGGTGCGTTTCAGGAAGCGTGAAGAGCGTTTTGCCAGGTTGTTGCTGACGCGTAAGATCATCACTTCATGGCTGAAGATGAATGACATGTCGGTGCCATATAGCGGCACGCCGCGCAGCGTTGGGATCACGGAAATCGAACGGCACTTCATTTTGGACAAGAACTTCAGCCATTTATCGCGCACCACTTGCTGCTCAAATTCGGTGGCTACGATAAATTGCGTGTTGTCACGGTCCATGGTTTGCCAGTTGATATCTTTCCAGGTGATAACCGGAACGCCATTCACTTTTTCGTGCTGTTGGTCGTCATCGAGTGAAATGAACGCCTGCACGTTGTAACCCAGGATCTCTTCGCTCTGCAACGCTGCATAGGCTTCCATGGCGTTTTTACCGGAACCAATAATGATGGTTTCCTTCTGCCACTGACCTGCACGATTGATCGCGCGTTTTACCACGGCACGCATCAGCGGCAGCAGCAGCAGGGCGTAAGTCCAGCTGAACACCCAAACCATGCGCGAGAAGTCCCATTTTGAAAAGGCAATCAGCGCCAGATCAAGCAGAGAGAAGACGAACAGGGTTTTAATCACTTCTTTCAATTCAAACCAAAATGGTTTGCGATAGGTGTAGTGACGCATACGCACCCAGAACCAGGCGGTGCAAAGAATAGAAAGGCTAAATTGGGCAATAAATCGGTATTCAATCTGCTGAGGCGGAATAAACGTATCCAGTTCGCCCCAAATACCTTGAACGGTGGCGGCAGATAAAAACAATGCCAGATTTAACGCAATTAAATCCGAGAAACTAAGTGCGACTTTTGCGATGAGGTTTTTGCGCAGTCCGCTCCACGAGCGGGTTGCATCATTCATTATCAAAGTACTTGCCATAAAACCTGCTCTCTTTTCTTAAGTAAAAGATGGCCTGACCAGAATCAAGTACGCGCTCAGGAGTGATCCGCTGAAAAGCAGAAAGAATAATTCTTTCAGCGATTTATAAGTCTGTGCTGCCATAAGCGCTGCAAGGAAAGGACCGTTTGAGACGTGATGCACGTCACGAAAAGCTGCAGCAACGTTTAAGAGTATGCAGGAGTTATTTGACAGAGTTAATATGGAAATAGTCTGAAAAGGAAAAAAATGACTAAAGAAATAATTGGCTATCTAATTGAAAAATATCGTTAAAAGTTAATTAATCGCGGATATAACGCTTCATTTTAAGACAACTTTTCGGAATGACCGCCATTTCCATCAATGGCGGCGCCAGCCAGTCAGGCAGGTTTTTTCAGTACCCAAAGATCCTGCTGCTTGTCATAGTGTCCGATTTGCAGATCGACAGCCTCTTCATCAATCCATGCCGGTACACTGGTATCCACATCCCAGCCGTCGAGTTGGTCACTCAGGCCGGGATTGGTATGGCAGGGAATACTCACAGTATCGCCATTGTCAGTATTGAACTCTGCATCAACAATTTCATAACGACCAATCTTCACCACGTGTCCCATTACATTCTCCCGTATTAACTGGGTTGAATAGTGAGCATAGTCGTTCACACGCAGTTTACGAGCGATAATGGCCTCGGATTATTCCTTGTCTTCCATTACGCGCACGCCGATTTTCACGATTTGGTTGTCTTCTTTTTCTGCCACCGTCCAGGTTAACTGGTTCCATTCCACCTGATCGCCAACCACCGGCGTGCTGCCCAGTAAACTCATCACCAACTGTCCTAACGACTGCTGATCGTTGGTTTGTTCATCCAACTCAAGCCCGTAGATTTGCGCTACATCTTTCAAGCGTGCCTCGGCATCGAGGATAAAATCGCCGAAGAAGCGTTGATCCAGCGAGACGGGCGGCGATTGGCTGAACATTTTACCCAATGCGGGGAGATCGCGTTCCCGGCCAATCACACACAGCACATCGCCTTCCTTCAGGCGCGTGTTGCCGTTGGGGTGCATCAACACATTGTCACGGAATAGAGCGGCGATGCGGGTTTCGCGGGGCATCTGCAAATCACGCAGCGCCGCGCCGACGCACCACTTGTCTGCGCCCAACTGGTAAATGAATTGCTCCCACGGATTCTCCGGATGGATGTCCAGTCCAACCCGGCTAATCGGCGAGGCGGTTGGCGGCACTACCACTTTGGCACGTTTGGCGGCATAGCCCAGCGACGTACCTTGCAGCATCAGCGATACCAGCACCACAAAGAAGGCGATGTTGAAATAGAGCTTGGCGTTTTCCAGTCCGGCCATCATCGGGAAGACGGCGAGGATGATTGGCACCGCGCCTCGCAAGCCCACCCAGCTGATGAAGATACGTTCGCGTCCAGTAAAGCCCTTAAAAGGCAACAGGCCCACCAGAATTGACAGCGGGCGCGCTACCAGAATCAACCACAGTGACAGAATCATCGCCGGCACCGCGATGTGCCATAAATCGGACGGCGTCACCAGCAAACCCAGCACAATAAACATGCCGATTTGGCTCAGCCATGCCATGCCGTCAAAGGTTTGCAAAATACCGTGGCGGTTGCGAATCGGGCTGTTGCCCAGCAGGAAGCCGCACAGATACACCGCCAGAATGCCGCTGCCTTCCATAACCGTGGTCAGCGCAAACACGATGATGCCGCCGCTCACCGCCAGCAGCGGATATAAACCCTGCGCGAGATTGATGCGGTTAATCAACTGCTGCAGCGCCCAACCGCCGCCAAGGCCTAATACGATGCCGAGACCAAACTGCTGCACCAGATGCACCACGAACATCCAGCTCAGACCTGACTGGCCTTGCTGGATCATGTCGATCAGCGTGATGGTGAGAAACACCGCCATCGGGTCGTTGCTGCCAGATTCAATCTCCAGCGTGGAGCTGACACGTTCGTTGAGGCCTTTATCACCCAGCAACGAGAATACTGCGGCGGCATCGGTGGAACCGATAATCGCGCCAATCAGGAAGCCCTGCATCAGGTCGAGCTTAAACAACCAGGCAGCGGCTACGCCGGTTAAACCTGCGGTGATCATCACGCCGACGGTCGCCAGCGATAGCGCCGGGCCGAGCGCTACTTTTAGCGAGGTCGCTTTGGTGCGCATACCGCCATCCAGCAAGATGATGGCTAAAGCCAGGTTTGAGACCAGATAGGCAACCGGATAGTTATCAAACGCGATGCCACCAATGCCATCAATGCCTGCCAACATGCCGAGCGCGAGGAAGATCACCAGAATCGGAATGCCAAGGCGCGAGGAAAAGGAACTGAGTAAAATACTTGCTGCTACCAGCACGGACCCAATAATAAACACACTGTAAATCATGCTGGTATTCAACGGCGTTCTCCTGCGGCGGGGCAAAAAAGACAAACTGCGGGGGATTCACACAGACAAGGTGAAAAGATAATGCCTTATCAATAGCTTGTCAGCGCTTAATTGCACATTTTTTCATTCTGTGGGGCCATATCCCATATACAGCTAAATTTGTATGAAAAAACAACAAGAAATGGCGGGAAGTGAGCGGGGCTGCTGCAAAGAAAAAGCCGGTCAGTGACCGGCTTATAGACTTAGGCTTCTGCAGCCTGCTTGTGGAAAAGTTCTCTAAATACTGGATAGATGTCTTCTGGCTCGCGAATATGTTGGATTGCGAAGTTATCAAACATCGCTTGCAGATGTTCGTACTCGCGCCATAAGGTCTGGTGCGCGCGGCGCGTGATTTCGATGTAGCTGTAATAACGCACAACCGGCAGAATATGCTTGGCTAAGATCTCGTGGCAGAGCGGTGAATCATCGGCCCAGTTGTCACCATCCGACGCTTGCGCCGCATAGATGTTCCACTGTGACGGGTCATAACGCTCTTTAACCACTTCATCCATCAACTTCAATGCACTGGAGACAATGGTGCCGCCGGTTTCCTGCGAGTAGAAGAACTCCTGTTCGTCGACCTCTTTCGCCTGAGTGTGATGACGAATGTAAACCACGTCGACGTTCTTATAAGTACGGCTCAGGAACAGATACAGCAGAATATAGAAACGCTTCGCCATATCTTTGGTGGCCTGATCCATCGAACCTGATACGTCCATCAGGCAGAACATCACGGCCTGGCTGGAGGGTTCTGGCCGCTTCTCGAAGTTTTTGTAGCGCAGATCAAATGTATCGATAAACGGCACGCGATCGATGCGCGCGCGCAGCTCGGCGATCTCTTTCCGTAAACGCTCCTCTTCCAGTAACTGCGCTGGTTCGCTGTTTTCCACTTCGGTTAACGTGGCTTCCAGTTCGTTTAGCATGCGGCGTTTACCTGCCGTCATCGCCGTACGACGCGCCAATGAGTTTTGTAGCGAACGCACCACGCTGATGTTGGCCGGCGTACCATTTGAGGTGTAGCCCGCGCGATGGGTTTTGTACTCGTTTAACTGACGATGCTGATTCTTACGCAGGTTCGGCAACGCCAAATCTTCGAACAGCAAATCGAGATATTCATCTTTAGAGATTTGGAAGACGAACTCATCCTGGCCTTCACCGTCCTGACTGGCATTGCCCTGGCCGCTACCACCGCCACCGCCGCCACCTTGCGGACGTTCAATGCGATCGTTTTGCACGAAATGGTCGTTCCCAGGATGAACGCGATGGCGACTGCCGCCACGGCCCTGATGGAAACTCGGCTCATTGATATCGTCAATTGGAATCGAGACCGATTCGCCGCTCTCGACATCGGTCACCGAACGCTTATTGATGGCCTCGGAGATCGATTGCTTGATTTGCGACTTATAACGGCGCAGAAAGCGCTGCCGATTGACGGCGCTTTTATTCTTACCGTTGAGACGCCGATCGATAAAATAGGCCATAAAAATCCCCCAAACTGCATTGCAAGCTTAGGCCGGGAAAACCCGGCCTCCTGTTACAGCACCGAAGCACCGCGACGCTTACAGATAACGATTATGAAGATTTACGCACGCGCAGATACCACTCGCACAGCAGGCGAACTTGCTTGCGGGTATAGCCTTTTTCCATCATGCGATCGACAAAATCATCGTGTTTTTTCTGCTCGTCCGTTGAGGTTTTGGTATTGAACGAAATCACCGGCAACAACTCTTCGGTGTTCGAGAACATTTTCTTCTCGATGACCGTGCGCAGTTTTTCGTAGCTGGTCCAGTTCGGATTGCGCCCACTATTCTGCGCGCGGGCACGCAGCACAAAGTTGACAATCTCGTTACGGAAATCTTTCGGGTTACTGATCCCGGCAGGTTTCTCGATCTTTTCCAGTTCGGCGTTCAGCGATTCGCGGTCAAACAGCTGTCCGGTGTCAGGATCGCGGTACTCTTGATCCTGGATCCAGAAATCAGCGTAGGTAACGTAGCGATCAAAGATGTTCTGACCGTATTCAGAGTAGGACTCCAGATACGCGGTCTGAATCTCTTTCCCAATGAACTCGGCGTATTTCGGAATCAGGTAGCCTTTCAGGTGCTCCAGATACTTCTCGGCTTGATCCTGTGGGAACTGCTCGCGCTCAATTTGCTGCTCAAGTACGTAGAACAGGTGGACCGGGTTGGCCGCCACTTCGGCATGGTCGAAGTTGAACACGCGCGACAGGATTTTAAACGCGAAGCGGGTAGAAAGGCCGTTCATGCCCTCATCAACGCCCGCGTAATCGTGATACTCCTGCCATGATTTGGCTTTTGGATCGGTATCTTTCAGGCTCTCGCCATCATAAACACGCATTTTTGAGTAGATGCTGGAGTTCTCCGGCTCTTTCAAACGCGACAGAATCGAGAAGCGGGCCAGCGTTTCCAGCGTACCCGGCGCGCATGGCGCAGTGGTCAACTCACTGTGATCCAAGAGTTTGTTGTAGATCTTGATCTCTTCGGAAACGCGTAAGCAGTAAGGCACTTTGACGATGTAAACACGGTCAAGGAACGCCTCATTGTTTTTATTATTACGGAAGGTGACCCATTCTGATTCGTTGGAGTGCGCCAGAATGATGCCGTTGAACGGCAGGGCAGAGATCCCTTCAGTACCGTTGTAGTTACCTTCCTGCGTAGCGGTTAGCAGCGGATGCAGCACTTTAATCGGTGCTTTAAACATCTCGACGAATTCCATCACGCCCTGGTTCGCGCGGCACAGCGCACCTGAATAGCCGTAAGCATCAGGATCGTTTTGCGCGTGATTTTCCAGTTTGCGGATATCGACTTTACCGACCAACGCAGAGATATCCTGGTTGTTCTCATCACCCGGTTCAGTTTTGGCAATCGCCACCTGCTCCAGAATAGACGGCCACACTTTCACCACTTTGAAACGGGTAATATCGCCGCCAAACTCGTGCAGACGTTTTGCCGCCCAAGGCGACATGATGGTGCCAAGGTAGCGCCGCGGCACGCCATACTCTTTTTCCAGAATATTGGCATCTTCCTGCGGGTTAAACAGGCAGAGTGGATGATCGTTTACCGGGCTGCGTTCGCCGTCGGCGCTTAGCACATAAATCGGTACACGCTGCATTAGCGCTTTCAGGCGCTCCGCCAGCGAAGATTTACCGCCGCCCACCGGGCCCAGTAAGTAAAGGATCTGTTTCTTCTCTTCCAAACCCTGCGCGGCGTGTTTCAGATAGGAGACGATTTGCTCAATCGCTTCCTCCATACCGTAAAACTCTTCGAAGGCAGGGTAGCGTCCCATGACGCGGTTGGAGAAGATGCGGGAAAGGCGTGGCTCTTGCGCAGTGTCAACCATCACCGGCTCACCGATGGCCATTAATAGTCGCTCTGCAGCGTTGGCGTATGCACTGCGATCCTGTTTACAGATGGCGAGGAATTCCTGCAATGAGAACTCTTCATCCTTGGCAGCTTCATAACGCTGACGATAGTGATCGAATATATTCATAGCGATGCCCGTCCTTTCGTTTTTAGCACAGGTAAAGGAGCGTAATAAAAGTTTGTAGCAGCTCCCGGAAGATATTCTTTATTGAGTACAGCAACCCTTATGCCAACCTGACGTTTTTTAATCGGGGTACACAATTCTTATGGTTACTCTGCTCGTACAAAAAAGTCTCGTCTTACATTTAACTGTAGAAGGCATTCAGAAAACCTGCAGCCACTTTTCTCCTTATTCAGCGATATATCAATAACAAAGTCTCATAAGCACCGAGGCAATCAACCTAAGCAGCGAGAGCGTTGCAGCCACTCAGATTATTTCCCTGTGCTGGTTAGAGAGCATCATTAAACGTTAACCGATAGCAAAAATTTGGTTAGACTCTGCGTGTGATTGTTATATTAATGGACTGATTAAATTGTGAACCAATTCAAACTTAAAGCGCTTGCTTTGGCTGTTCCTTGTTATTTTGCGGCGTTCGGCACTCATGCAGAACCCTTATCTCTCGGCGCTTCGGTCATTTACGCGCAGTCACCTTATCGGGGCGGACAAGACCGCTATCTGCCGATTCCGGTGATTAATTATGAAGGTGAAAACTTCTGGTTCCGCAGCCTGCAAGGCGGCTATTACCTGTGGAAAGACCCTCAGAACCAGCTGTCGCTGACCGTGCTGGGATCGCCGCAGGAGTACGATCCTAAAGACAACGATTTGGGTGATATGAAAGCGCTGGATAAGCGCCGTATGACGCTGATGGCCGGCGCCAACTATCGTCATGTGGCGGA
Source organism: Pantoea sp. YR525 (assembly GCF_900116775.1). Classification (NCBI taxonomy): domain Bacteria; kingdom Pseudomonadati; phylum Pseudomonadota; class Gammaproteobacteria; order Enterobacterales; family Erwiniaceae; genus Pantoea; species Pantoea sp. YR525. Next base: position 241,456 of record NZ_FPBU01000002.1, on the reverse strand, counting down.
CTGGGGCATCGTGCGCACCACATTGCTGGGTGATGTGCTCAATAACAGCAACGGCATGATGTGGGATCTCACCTATTTATATCGCTTTAATTTCGGTGCTTTCAGCCTGACTCCGGGCATTGGCGCGCTGTGGAACAGCGCCAATCAGAACCGTTATTACTACGGTGTTTCCTCGCATGAAAGTGCGCGTACTGGCATCGCTGAGTACCATCCTGACGACAGCTGGTCACCGTATGTTGAGATGAACGCCAGCTACCAAATCACTGAAAGCTGGAACGCCAGCTTGTCAGGTCGTTACACGCGCTTCGACAGCGAAATTAAAGATAGCCCGATGGTCAATAAGAGTGGGCAGTACACACTCTGGACCGGTATCAGTTACAGCTTTTGATGATGAAATGAGCGCCTCATAATGAGGCGTTTTTCTTGCATTGCACCAATCCCGAGCCCCAATTTAGCGCAACAGGAGGAGTAATGAAGACCATTCAATTTCATGGTGAATTAGCTTTACCCGCCATCGGCCAGGGAACCTGGTATATGGGCGAGAATCCATCACTGCGCAGCCAGGAAGTTGCGGCATTGCAGGCGGGCTTAGATCTCGGCCTCAAGGTTATCGATACCGCTGAGATGTATGCAGAAGGTGGCGCTGAAGAGGTGGTCGGGGAAGCGTTACGCGGACGTCGCGATCAAGCCTGGCTGGTATCGAAGGTCTATCCATGGAATGCCGGAGAAGTTGACGCTATTGAAGCTTGCGAGCGCAGTCTGCGCCGTCTGCAAACCGATTACCTCGATCTTTATCTGTTGCACTGGCGGGGCAATGTGCCGTTAGAAGAAACCATCCGCGCGATGGAATCCTTGCAGCAGCAGGGCAAAATTCGCCATTGGGGCGTCTCTAACTTAGACCACGACGATATGCTGGAACTGTGGCATGAGCCCGGCGGCAAAGCCTGTTTAACTAATCAGGTGCTGTACCACTTAGCGTCGCGCGGTATCGAGTACGATTTATTGCCACAATGTCAGCAGCGCGAGATGCCGATTATGGCCTATTGCCCGTTGGCTCAGGCTGGACGATTGCGACAGGCGTTGTTTGAGGATCCGCATCTTCAACAGATTGCACAACAGAAGGGCATTAGCGTGGCGCAAGTGATGCTGGCCTGGGTGATACGTCAGCAGGGCATTTTAGCCATCCCAAAAGCTAGCAGCGTTGCACATGTGCAGCAAAACGCGGCGGCGCTTAGCATCAATCTGACGCTTGAAGAGCTGAGCATCATCGATCGGGCGTTTCCTGCGCCACTAACGAAAACCTCATTGGATGTGGTTTAGCGGCGCAACAGCGCCGCATCTTATTACTTTTTAACAATACGAATCGTGGTGCCCAAACGCGCAGGGGATTCGCCCGCGCTTTTCAACGGCTTGTTAATGCGCGCCGTTTCCACGCACACCATGGTTTTATAGCCTTCATTTGGCATATCACCCATGCTGCATGACAATTCCGGACCCGGATTCCACGTGACAACGTCACTCTGGTAGTGGTGATAGACTTCGATCTGACGTTTGACGGCTTTATCGTGAATCACGCTGCAGTCATCTGCTGCGGTGTGAATGCGATCCACGCGGTTAAGATAGGTCTGTTTGCCGTCTGATGCGCCAACCGCATTATCGTTAACCTTATCGATAAAGCTATTACCCAATCCGCTCACTTCGACCTGCGCGATATCTGCAATCTGGAAGTAGCTGTGCAACGCCGCCGTGGCTTCATAATCGCCGTAGGCTTCCAGCTCAATTTCACAATGTTCAGCAATACGGAAACGAGCGAGCAGGGTGAAGTCGTGTGGCCACAGCTTTTTAGTTTGTGCATTGCTTTCCAGCGTAAAAGTCAGCAATACTGCATCTTCATTTTCGTCATGGGCGGTCAATGTCCACGGCATGTTACGTGCAAAACCGTGTGCAGGTTCACCTGCCGGACCAAACCACGGCCAGCAGATAGGCACGCCGCCGCGAATTGCTTTGCCCGTGGTAAACGGCGTCTTTTCACTGAGCCAAATCACCGGCTGCTGGCCGCTCGGCTGCCACGAGAGCAGATGTGCGCCTTGCAGGGCAATCGCCGCACGTACTTTGGGATGGCTGATCACCACAATCGGCAAATCACCCAGCTGACGCTGTGACAGATAAGGGGTGATTTGATTCACTACCGGAAGGGTATAAAGCGTATCTTGCATGGTCAGACCTTCTCTTTATCCAGTCGAAAAAAAGGGGCGACCGAAGTCACCCCTTGTCTATTTAGCCGGTTAGCTTATTTAGAAGCAACCAGAGCAATCAGATCCAGAACTTTGTGTGAGTAACCAGTTTCGTTATCGTACCAGGAAACCAGTTTCACGAAGTTGTCGTTCAGAGCGATACCTGCTTTAGCATCGAACACTGAAGTCAGGGTTTCGCCGTTGAAGTCGGTAGAAACCACGTCGTCTTCGATGTAGCCCAGAACGCCTTTCATTTTGCCTTCTGACTCAGCTTTAATCACTGCACAAATTTCTTTGTAGGTCGCTGGTTTTTCCAGACGAACAGTCAGGTCAACAACAGACACGTTTGGAGTAGGAACACGGAACGCCATACCGGTCAGTTTACCGTTCAGCTCTGGCAGAACAACGCCAACTGCTTTAGCTGCACCGGTAGAAGATGGGATGATGTTCTGCGCTGCGCCACGACCGCCGCGCCAGTCTTTGTGAGACGGGCCATCAACGGTTTTCTGGGTTGCGGTAGTTGCGTGCACGGTGGTCATCAGACCTTCAACGATACCGAAGTTATCGTTGATAACTTTAGCCAGTGGAGCCAGGCAGTTAGTGGTGCAAGACGCGTTAGAAACGATGTCCTGGCCAGCATATTTGTCAAAGTTAGCGCCACGTACGAACATTGGGGTGCTGTCTTTAGAAGGACCAGTCAGAACCACTTTCTTCGCGCCAGCGGTGATGTGTTTACGTGCAGTTTCGTCGGTCAGGAAGATACCGGTCGCTTCAGCAACAACGTCAACACCCACTTCGTCCCACTTCAGGTTAGCCGGGTCTTTCTCAGCGGTAACACGGATTTTCTTACCGTTAACAATCAGTGCACCGTCTTTCACTTCTACAGTGCCGTCAAAACGACCGTGAGTAGAGTCATACTTCAGCATGTATGCCATGTAATCGGCGTCGAGCAGATCGTTGATCGCGACGATTTCGATGTCAGAACGCTGCTGCGCAGCACGGAAAACGATGCGACCGATACGGCCAAAACCGTTAATACCTACTTTGATAGTCATATATTCCACCAGCTATTTGTTAGTGAATAAAAGGTTGGCTGTAAAATTACAAAAACCTTACCAGGCGTCAAGCGGAATCGTGTCAATTGTTGCGACAGGTCAATTCCAACACCAGGAATAATTCGTTGCGCAATCGCTTACGCAGCACCCTTATTGCGCGCCTATGTTACGCCGAATGCGGGCTGAAAAGGGATGACTTTTGCAAAGGGTGATCGCCATCACAAAATCGTACTGTGGAAGAGATGTCGGATGCGTTAGCACGAAAAAAGACCCGATAGATGTTGTACGTTTGTTAGAATACTAGTCGATTTTTTCAGAATGACACTCCGGAACTCAAAATGGCTAAAGACACCGCACCCGACGCAAAAATTGCGCAGCTTTCCGAAATGCAGCGCTATGTCACTCAGCATCGTGGAACGGAGCCCCCTTTCTCGGGCGCCTTGCTGCACAATAAGCAGGAAGGGATTTACCACTGCTTAGTTTGTAACTCGCCGCTGTTTCTCTCCGAAACCAAATATGATTCAGGCTGTGGCTGGCCAAGTTTCTATCAGCCTTTTAGTGACGAAGCTATCCGCTATCTGGAAGATGATTCACACGGCATGCATCGGGTTGAGATTCGTTGTGGCAACTGTGACGCGCATTTGGGGCATGTGTTCCCGGATGGCCCACAGCCAAGCGGCGAGCGCTATTGCGTGAACTCCGCTTCGCTAAACTTCACTGATGAGCAGGGCAATCAGCAAGAGGGCTAAGCATGAAACAGGAACTGGAAGCAATGCTGGAGGCGATGACGCCGGAAGTCTACGAACGACTCTCCACGGCGGTTGAAATCGGCAAATGGCCGGATGGCGTTGCGCTAACGCCGGAGCAGAAAGAGAATTGCCTGCAGCTGGTGATGTTGTGGCAGGCTCGCCACAATGACGAACCGCAACATATGACCATCAGCAAAGGTGGCGATATGGTGATGAAATCGAAGAAACAACTGAAAGAAGAGTTCGGCATTGAGCCCGATGTCACACGCATCAACCTGCACTAAAAAGCCAAAGGGCTGGTTCTCACCAGCCCTTTATTTTCAGATTAATACCGCACCTTGTGCTGCCATCTGCTCGAAAGCAATTTCACTGTCATCCGGATTCAGGTTTACGCCACGGCAGCCTTCTTTAACCACCTCCACGTTGTAACCCAACTCCAGCGCATCCAGCACGCTGTATTTGACGCAGTAATCGGTGGCAATACCCAACATCACCAAATCGCTGATGCCGCGCTCGCGCAGCCAGCTATCGAGCTCTGTCTTGCGGCGATGGCCGTTATCAAAGAAGGCGCTGTAGCTATCCACCTCAACATCGCCGCCTTTATGGAACACGGCATCAATCAGAGAGCGATCGAGATCGGGGTGGAAATCCGCCCCGACAGAGTTCTCAATACCGTGATCCGGCCACCAGATTTGCGCTAAACCGTTTAATTCGCCCAGCGTGTAAACCGGCTCGCCGGAGATTGAGGCGAAGCTGCCGTGATTGGCTGGATGCCAGTCTTGCAATGCCACCACACATTCGCCCCGATCGTGAAACTCACGCGCAAATCGATTGGCGACGGCAACCGTTTGGTCACCATCATGCACCGCCATTGGGCCGCCGGGGCAAAAATCGTTCTGAATATCGATAATTATCAATGCCCGCTTCATTGGTTTCGCTCCGTATCAATCTTCGGTCAGTTCGCCGCGTAAATTCTGCTGCATTTTGGCACGAATTTCCGCGCTGGTAAGGTTCTGACTCAATAAAAAATGCAGTTTGGTTAATGTCGCTTCAACGGTGAGATCAAAACCGCTGATTACGCCCGCATGCTCCAGCGCATTGCCGGTGGCATAGCCGCCCATATTCACTTTACCGGACATACACTGCGTTAGATTCACCACCACAATGCCGCGATCGCTGGCCTGTTGCAGTTCTGACAGGAACTCGGCGTTTTGCGGCGCGTTGCCCACACCGTAGGAACGCAGGATCAAGGCTTTCACCGGCTGGCGCAGGAAGTTACCCACCACGTCGGCAGAGATCCCCGGATAAATCGTCACCACGCCAATCGGCTGCGGCGTAATCGGATGCACAATCAGCTCGCCATGACCTTGCGGTGCGGGCGGCGTATTCAACCGGCGGATATGAATGCCTGCTTCCAGCAATGGCGCCAGGTTGGGCGACGCGAAAGCATTAAAGCCGTCAGCATGTGCTTTAGTGGTGCGGTTGCCGCGAAACAGCGTGTTGTTGAAAAACAGGGCAACTTCGTTAATTGGATAATTGGCCGCCACGTACAGCGAGTTCAGCAAGTTTTGCTGACCATCAGAACGCAATTCTGCCAGGGGAATTTGCGAGCCGGTGACAATCACCGGCTTGGCGAGGTTCTCCAGCATAAAGGAGAGCGCCGAAGCGGTGAAGGCCATGGTGTCGGTACCATGCAAAATCACAAAGCCATCGTAGCGATCGTAGTTTTGCTTAATATCGTTCGCAATCGATTGCCAATCCTGCGGCGTCATATCCGAGGAATCCATCAGCGGCTGATATTCATGGATAGTAAAAGCCGGCATTTCAGGCCGATGGAATTCGGGCATGTTTGCCAGCTGCTGCTGCAGATGACCCGAGACCGGAATGTAGCCCTGCGCAGAGCGCTGCATCCCGATGGTGCCGCCGGTGTAGGCTACGTAGATATTTTTCTTTTGCATGAAGGAACTCAGACTTGCCGTAAAACGCGCAGTATAAGGGGATTGCGAACGAAAAGCAGCCCGACCAGCGGCCGGGCTGTAAAGATTAGCGTACGTTGCCGCAGTTCAGGCAGAAAGCGTAGCGATTTTGCGGATCGTTAAGGTTATTCAGTAAGCCAGGTTGCTGCTTCATTGCGCTCATCACGTCCAGCATTGGCGCAGGCAGCCAGACTTTCAGCGCAGCCGGCAACACCGCCTGAACCGACGCGTTCATCTGATTCAGCAGCAGATCGATCATGCCCGGATCATCCTGATACCAGCTCAACTCCGGCTTGACGACTTTCGCCAGCTCAGCGGCTTTCGCCACGGCATCATCAAAGTCACCCAACGCATCGACCAAACCATTGGCTTTTGCATCGCTACCGGTCCAGACGTGACCCTGCGCAATCGCATTGATTTCGTCTGGCGTTTTGTGACGTGAGGTCGCCACTAAACCAACGAAGTTACGATAGCCGTTCTCAATAGTCAGCTGCATCAGCTGCTGCACTTCGGTTGGCAGCGCTTTGGTGGTAGCCACGTCCGCCAGCGGCGAGGTAGCCACGCCGTCGGTATGCACACCTACTGAACTCAGGCTGTTTTCAACGGTGTTAATCACGCCAAAGATACCGATTGAACCGGTCAGCGTGCTGGGGGCCGCGACAATGTAATCAGCAGGCGTTGAAATCCAGTAGCCACCGGATGCTGCCATGCCGCCCATCGAAACCACTACTGGTTTACCCGCATCGTGAGCTGCCGCTAGCTCTTCACGGATCGCTTCCGACGCAGTGACGCTGCCGCCTGGGCTGTTGACACGCAATAGAATGGCTTTGATTTTCGGATCCAGACGCGCATCGCGAATTTGCGACGCCGTGGTATCACCACCGACATTTCCGGCGCTCTCTTCACCATCCATAATCGCCCCGCTGGCGAGGATCACCGCAATATTGCCATCCTGACTCTGCGGCGGCTGTTTAACGGTATAGTCGTAGATACTGACGCTACGGTAATCGTTATTTGCCTTATCCCAGCCGAAGGTTTTCACCAGTTCCTGATCGGCGGCTGCACGTGTATCCAGTGCATCCACCAATTTATTGTTCAGTGCATATTTCGCCGTATCGCCTTGCACCGCTTGCAGGCCGCTAATGATGCCGGCTGCGCCTGGGAACAGCTGTTCTGGGGTGATCTGACGATTAGCCGCCACGGTATTCAGGTAGTTTTGCCACAACTGGCCAATCCAGCGTCCGTCGGCGTCGCGCGCTTCCGGTGACATATCGTCACGCAGGAATGGCTCAACCGCAGATTTGTAAGTGCCTACGCGGAACACATGCGAGTTCACTTTCAACTTATCCAGTAAAGACTTGTAGTACAGACCATTGGTGGCGAAGCCGTGCAGGTCAACCGTGCCCTGCGGTGAGAGATACACTTTGTTGGCATAGCTGGCGATGTAGTATTGCGCCTGGCTGTAGCTGTCGCCGACCGCGTAAATAGGTTTGCCGGCGTCACGGAATTCGCGCAACGCTTTACCCACATATTGCAGCGAAGGTTGATCGCCACCAGCAAAGTCACGCAGTTCCAGCACGATGCCAGTGATGTTTTTATCGGTTTTGGCCTGGCGTATCGCGTCAACGACGTCAAACAGGGAATTCTCCTGCAGGCGATCGCTATTGGCGCCTAACAGTTGGCGGCTGATACGACTCAAACGATTGCTGACGGAAGGTTTGTCGACCAGCACACCGCTCAGATCGATTTTCAGCGCGCCTTGCTGCACAGGTTCACTGCTATTGGAACTGGAAACCTGCAGCCAAATCCCGACGCCCGCCAGGATCAACACAATAAGAAATAAATTAAGAATAAATTCCCGAATAAAATTCAGTACCCGCCAGGTCCAGCGGAACAGGCCGGAAATAATTCGCCACAAAGTGCGCATAAACTCTCCATATTCACGTAGCAGGGCAGCCAGCACGCGGTCTGCCCCGATGTCGGGTTCATCCTAAAGAGCGGCGTGCGAAAAGTCAGCAGGAAATCGCGCCAGACTGTTACAAAAGATCGCGCTGTGCCAGGATTAGCCCACGCTTTTTATTCACGGGAGAAGAATAATGGATGCATTGGATTTATTAGTTAATCGCCGCTCGGCGTCACGTCTGGCAGAACCGGCTCCGGCGGGGGAAGCGTTGCAAAATATTCTGCACGCCGCGATGCGCGCACCCGATCACGGCACATTACAGCCCTGGCGTTTCATTATTGTCGAAAATGAAGGGCGCGAGCGTTTTGCTAACTTGCTGGAACAAGCCGCGCGAGACAGCAACCTTGAGCAGAAGGCGATCGACAAAGCAGCTTCCGCGCCTTTTCGCGCGCCGATGATCATCACTGTGGTGGCGCATTGTGAAGAGCACGCCAAAGTGCCGCATTGGGAACAGCTGGCGTCTGCAAGCTGTGCCGTGATGGCGATGCAGATGGCCGCCGTGGCGCAAGGCTTCAACGGCATCTGGCGTAGCGGACCCTGGACCGATCATCCGTCCGTGCGAGAAGCCTTCGGCTGCCGCGAACAGGATGCGATTGTCGGTTTCCTCTATCTCGGCACGCCGCAGTTGAAAGCTAACACCACTGTGGTGGCACCGGACACCGCGCATTTTGTCAGTTATTTCTGACAGACAAAGGCGGCGATTTACGGCAGGTTAGGCGCCGTTGCAGAGATTGCACAAAGCCTGTGCGAAAGATCGAGGTTAGGTCGTGCAACACTTACTCCCAACTGACAGCCAGGCTAACATAGCGCTTTCTGTTCATCGCATAAGGAAGTCGCCATGAGTGAACCTCTTCGTTTAACGCAATACAGCCACGGTGCGGGTTGCGGGTGCAAAATTTCGCCGCAGGTTTTGGAAACCATTCTGCGCAGTGAGCTCAGCCCGTTTCACGATCCGCAACTGCTGGTGGGCAATGAAACGCGTGATGACGCCGCTGTATACGATCTCGGGAACGGTACTGCGGTGGTAAGCACTACCGATTTCTTTATGCCGATCGTTGACGATCCTTTCACTTTTGGTCGTATCGCCGCCACTAACGCCATCAGCGATATTTATGCCATGGGCGGGAAACCGATCATGGCGATCGCTATTTTAGGCTGGCCGGTGAATGTATTGAGTCCTGAAGTAGCCCAGCAGGTGGTCGAAGGCGGGCGTGCTGCTTGTCAGGCGGCAGGAATCGCCCTGGCGGGCGGGCACTCGATTGATGCACCAGAGCCGATCTTCGGTCTGGCCGTGACCGGTATTGTCGAAGTGGCGCGTGTGAAAAAGAACAGCGCGGCGCAGGCCGGCTGTCAGCTCTTCCTCACCAAACCGTTAGGCATTGGCATTCTCACCACCGCCGAGAAAAAAGGCCTGCTGCGACCTGAACATCAGTCGCTGGCCGCCGATGTGATGTGCCAGCTGAATAAAGCCGGTGCGGAATTCGCCAAACTGGCGGGCGTAAGCGCGATGACCGATGTCACCGGTTTTGGCTTACTTGGTCATTTGAGTGAAATCTGTCACGGTTCCGGATTACGTGCTGAAGTGATTGCGTCGCAGGTGCCGCGCCTGGCGGGCGTCGATGACTATATCGCTGCGGGAGCGGTGCCTGGCGGTACCAGCCGCAACTTTGCCAGTTATGGTGAGCAGGTTTCCCCACTTGATGACGCCACCCGCGCGCTGCTGTGCGATCCACAAACCTCCGGCGGCTTGCTGGTGGCGGTTCAACCCAGCACTATTGATGCATTCCAGCGCTGTGCCTCTGCTGCTGGCGTACAAGCAACGTCGATTGGCGAACTGTTTGCCGCCGAAGCCGATCGTCCACTGATTACCGTAGTTACCTGACGTTAAGGAACGACGCCATCCATGCGTTTGTTTATTGCCGAAAAACCCAGCTTAGCGCGTGCGATTGCCGACGTGTTGCCGAAACCGCATCGACGCGGAGACGGCTATATTGCCTGCGGTAATGACCAGGTTGTGACCTGGTGTGTTGGGCACCTGCTTGAACAGGCGCAACCCGACAGTTACGACAGCCGCTATGCGCGCTGGAATCTGGCTGATTTACCGATTATTCCGGAAAAATGGCGCTTGCAGCCGCGTCCTTCGGTGGCGAAGCAGTTAAAAGTGATTGAAGGCTTGCTGCAACAAGCCAGCGCGGTGGTGCATGCGGGTGACCCCGATCGTGAAGGTCAACTGCTGGTGGATGAGGTGCTGGATTACCTGCAACTCGCGCCAGAGAAACGCAAAACAGTGCAGCGCTGTTTGATTAACGATCTCAATCCCTCGGCGGTTGAACGCGCGGTCGGCCGTTTGCGTGAGAACCGCGAATTTATTCCGCTGTGCGTGTCCGCATTAGCGCGTGCGCGCGCTGACTGGCTGTATGGCATCAATATGACGCGCGCTTTTACCTTGCTGGGGCGTAATGCGGGTTACGATGGCGTGCTGTCGGTTGGCCGCGTACAGACGCCGGTGCTGGGTCTGGTGGTGCGTCGCGATGAAGAGATCGAAAACTTTATCCCGAAGGACTATTTCGAGGTTAAAGCACACATCGTCACGCCAAAAGAGGAGCGTTTTGTCGCGACATGGGTGCCAAGCGACGCTTGCGAGCCATGGCAGGATGAAGAGGGGCGATTGCTGCATCGTCCGTTGGCGGATCACGTGCTTGAGCGCATTAACGGTAAGCCCGCGCTGGTCACCGGCTATAACGACAAACGCGAGTCGGATACCGCGCCGCTGCCATTCTCGCTTTCTGGCCTGCAGATAGAAGCCGGCAAACGCTTTGGCCTCAGCGCGCAGAACGTACTCGATTGCTGTCAGCGGTTGTACGAAACCCACAAGCTGATCACCTATCCGCGTTCCGACAGCCGCTATCTGCCCGATGAACACTTTGCCGGACGCCATGCGGTATTGAATGCCATTCAGGCGCATCAGCCCAATCTGACGCCGCCAGCAGATTTCAATCCCGATCAGAAGAACCGCTGTTGGGACGATAAAAAGGTCGATGCGCACCACGCCATCATTCCCACCGCGCGTGCCAGTAAGGTCAATCTGACCGAAAATGAAGCCAATATTTACGGTCTGATTGCGCGCCAATATCTGATGCAGTTTTGCCCGGATGCGGTGTTCCGCAAATGCGTGATTGACCTCGATATCGGCGGCGGTAAATTTGTCGCCAAAGCGCGCTTTCTAGCCGAAGCCGGCTGGCGTGCGCTGCTCGGCAGCAAAGAGCGTGACGAGGAGAACGACGGTACGCCGCTGCCGGTGGTCGCCAAAGGCGATGAGCTGCTGTGCGAGCGTGGCGAAGTGCTGGCGAAGCAGACGCAGCCGCCGCGTCCGTTTACCGATGCGACACTGTTGTCTGCGATGACGGGCATCGCCCGCTTTGTGCAGGATAAAGAATTAAAGAAAGTGCTGCGTGCAACCGATGGTTTAGGTACGGAAGCGACGCGTGCAGGCATTATCGAATTGCTGTTCCGCCGCACTTTTCTGGTGAAAAAAGGCCGCTATATTCATTCGACGGATGCGGGCAGGGCGTTGATCCATGCGCTGCCAGAAATGGCCGCCCGGCCGGATATGACGGCGCAATGGGAATCAACGCTGACCCGCATCAGTGAGAAATCTTGTCGCTATGATGAGTTTATGCAGCCGCTGGTCAGCACCTTGATTGGGCTGATTGGTGAAGCACGCCAGCGACCGTCGTTACAGGCCTTTCGCGGATTGACTGCGCCTGGGCACAAAAAGAGAGCCAAACCAAAAACGGCTCGTCGCAAAACCAAGGAGACAGAGTGATGCGTTATGCAATGATGTTGCTGGGCGGATTATTGTTATGCAGCACCTCGGCGCTGGCCAACCGCCAGCCGGAAAATAATCGTACGGGTAATACCGATGTGGTGGTGGATCTGCCACCCGAAGTCTGGACGCAAGGGCAAAATAATCGTCAGAGCAACTGCATGCAGTGCTGTACCTATGAGAATCGCAGTTATTCTGAAGGTGCGGTGGTTAAAGCAGAAGGCGTGTTATTGCAGTGCGGCAGGGATGAGAAGGTATTAGGCACCAATCCGCTTATCTGGAAAATCATCAAATAAAAGCGCGTGGCGTATGACGCCACGCTGCTTCATTACAGCTTAAACGTTGACCAAACTGGGGCGTGATCCGACGGTTTTTCCATGCTGCGGATATCGTAATCAATGCCACTCTCAATACAGCGCGAGGCGAGCGGCTGGCTCGCCAGCAGCAGATCGATGCGCAGACCGCGATTGTCGTCAAAGCCTTTCGAGCGGTAATCAAACCATGAGAAACGATCGTTGGTTTCCGGGAACTTATCGCGCCAGGTGTCAACCAAACCCCACTGCAGCAAGCGATCCATCCACTCACGCTCTTCAGGCAGGAACGAGCACTTGCCGGTGCGCAGCCAGCGTTTACGATTATCTTCACCAATGCCGATGTCAAAATCAGTGCTGCTGATGTTCATGTCACCCATGATCAACACCGGTTTATCCACGGCCAACTGCTGCTCAAGATAGCTTTGCAGATCGCGATAAAACTTCTCTTTCGCCGGGAACTTGGTGGGATGGTCGCGGCTTTCACCCTGCGGGAAATAACCGTTGATAACGGTGATATCGCCAATTGGACTCGGGATTTCCGCCATGATTATACGGCGCTGAGCATCTTCATCATCGCCGGGAAAACCGCGTGAGACGTTGACTGGCTCAGCTTTGGTCAGCAGTGCGACGCCGTAATGACCTTTCTGCCCGTGATAAAACACGTGATAACCGAGTTTGCTGACGTCTTCGAGCGGGAACATATCGTCATGCACTTTGGTTTCCTGCAAGCCGATGACATCAGGTTGATGCTGTTCAACCAGCGCGGCTAATTGATGAGGACGCGCACGCAAGCCGTTGATGTTGAAAGAGACAAATTTCATTTCGCTGCCATTTTTATCCGCAAAAGTATGGCGCGATGGTAACGAGTTTTTGGGCAAAAGTCATGGTGATAAGCGGGAGAAAACAGCGATTAAAGCAGAAGGGGAAAACATGTGATGGTGGTGGGAGAAGGATTCGAACCTTCGAAGTCTGTGACGGCAGATTTACAGTCTGCTCCCTTTGGCCGCTCGGGAATCCCACCGGGGATATTACGTATTGTGGCTTCAAGCAGAGACGATTCAGATGGTGGTGGGAGAAGGATTCGAACCTTCGAAGTCTGTGACGGCAGATTTACAGTCTGCTCCCTTTGGCCGCTCGGGAATCCCACCACTGGCCTGAATCATTGCGTCTTAAAGCGGGGCGCATCATAACAAATGCGCTCAGCCTGTAAAGCGCCGTCACTGAAAATAAAAACTGTTTGCCCACTTTTTACGCGTGGCGCTGAAAGGTTGTGCAGTTCAGCGCCGAAGTGGTTAAAGAATGATCGTGCGGTTGCCGTAAACGAACACGCGCTGGCCTAACACTTTATACAGCGCGCGGCTCAACACATTCTTCTCAACGTCTCGTCCTGCACGCATCATCTCTTCTGCGGTGTAGCTGTGGTCGACGTTGATCACGTCCTGCATGATGATTGGGCCTTCATCGAGGTTATCGTTCACGTAGTGCGCGGTAGCGCCAATGATTTTTACGCCACGCTCATAAGCCTGATGATAAGGACGCGCGCCAATGAACGCTGGCAAGAAGGAGTGATGGATATTGATGATTTGGTTTGGATAACGTTGCACGAAGGCGGGCGTCAACACGCGCATATATTTCGCCAGTACCACGTAATCAGGCTGATAACGGTCAATTTCGTCCGCCATGCGGTTATCGTGCTCTTCACGCGTGTGGCCTTCGTGGCTCACCAACACAAACGGAATATCGAAACGTTCCACCAATGAACGCAGCGTTTCATGGTTACCGATGACTGCAGCAATCTCCATATCCAGACCGCCAAATGCGCTTTTCATCAGCAGATCGCCAAGGCAATGCGCCTCTTTGGTCACCAGAATCACCACACGACGACGACCGGCACTTTGCAGTTCACGCACAGAACCGACTGGCAGCGCGCTATCAAGATCGGCCAGCAAGGTGTTGTCGTTGAAAATGCCTTCCAGCTCGGTGCGCATGAAAAAGCGCCCGGTACGGTGATCAACAAACTCATTGTTCTGCACAATATTGAGTTCGTGCTTGTAGCAAATGTTGGTGATCTTGGCGATCAAACCTTTCGCATCAGGGCAAATGGTTCGTAAAACTTTTCGTTGGATGGTTTGCGCTTGCATCTCGATCAGAGTCCTGTCAAAGCGATGAATGGTAAAGCCGTTGTGAATACCCGTCATACTTTGCGCTGCAGCTGCGTTGGCTGCGCATGCTCACCCCAGTCACTTACTTTTGTAAGCTCCTGGGAATTCACATACTTGCCGCCTTGCTGCAACTCAAATTATTTAGGGTCTATCTGTCCAGATTAACCACAACATTTTTTGTATTTTTTATCGGCGCCACAAGGACAGCGATCGTTACGTCCCAACTCAGGCGTTGTTCCGTCGACATAGTACCAGCGTTGATCCTCGCGAAGAAAGCGCGAACATTCATAGATGGCTGAAGTGCGGCCTTTTTCGAGGTAACGCGCAAAAAACGTCACGAAGGCTTCATTCTCGTGGCTTCCATGATTACAACGAGTTACATTCAAGCCCAGCCATTCAGTACCGCTAAAACTTTCGGATAATAACGTCTCAAGGTCAGCCACGCGTTTACTGGAGTGCCAGGTTTTTGCCAGCCACGCGGCATCTTTCACGACGTAGGCGGTATAGCGTGAGCGCATCAATTGCTCCGCGCTGGACGGGTTCGTTTGGCCATTCAGAAAGGGTTGGCAACATAGGCTATACTCCTTTCCGCTGCAGCAAGGGCACTTTTCAGACACGTCATCTCCTGGAAGTGATTAAAGTAAATTAAAGCGTGCGCTATGGTAGCCGACTGTCAGGCGTGATGCTACGTACCATGCCAATCATGAGGTGAGATGAGAAAAGTCAGAATCGGGCTGGCACTAGGTTCAGGTGCTGCCAAAGGTTGGTCGCATATCGGCGTGATCAATGCGCTGGAACGCGCGGGGATTGAAATCGATGTGGTGGCGGGATGTTCTGTTGGCGCGTTGGTCGGCTCGGCTTACGTGAATGGACGGCTGGGCGTGATGGAAAAATGGGTGAGCGCATTCCGTTACTGGGACGTCATCCGACTGATGGATCTCTCGTGGCAGCGCGGCGGTCTCCTGCGCGGCGATCGGGTGTTCAGTCATATCCGCCAGCTGATTCCTAACGATCTGATCGATGAGTGCGACAAGCCGTTTGGCGTGGTGGCAACCAATCTGAGTACCGGACGTGAAGTGTGGTTAACCGAGGGCGATTTGCATCAAGCTGTGCGTGCGTCCTGTAGTATGCCAGGCTTATTACCACCCATCGCTTACAATGGGTATTGGTTGGTGGATGGTGCGGTGGTGAATCCTGTACCGATCTCATTAACCCGCGCATTAGGTGCTGACATCGTTATCGCTGTGGATTTACAGCATGACGCGCACCTGATGCAGCAAGATCTATTGTCAGTCACGCCGCAAAGCGGTGAAGAGGCGGCGGCAGTTGAAGCGCTGAGCTGGGGGAAAAAACTGCGTCAACGCCTGATTGGCCTGACGCAACGCCGTGCTAATCAAACGCCGGGTGCGATGGAGATTATGTCGACATCCATCCAGGTTCTGGAAAATCGCCTGAAACGTAACCGCATGGCGGGCGATCCGCCGGATGTGCTGATTCAGCCGTTTTGTCCACAAATTTCCACACTGGACTTCCATCGTGCAGAAGAAGCCATCGCGGCTGGCAAGGCCGCCGTTGAGAAAAAAATGGATGAACTATTACCGCTGGTCCGTGGCAGATAGTCAGGTTGTTCATTCACAGGTGTTGCTACTTCAGCCAATTCTGAAAGGCGCAACTGCATTTTATGAACCACTATTGAATTATCTGGTACGCAGGGGGAGAGAATGGAAAAACCGCTAATCGGCAAAAAGATACTCATTGTCGAAGATGAGGTCGTTTTCCGTTCATTGATAGACAATTTATTAACCAGCTTGGGCGCCAGTACGCTTGAGGCGGGAGATGGCGTTGATGGCTTAACATTGTTGTCGGCGCAGTCAGTGGATCTGGTTATTTGCGATCTTGAAATGCCGCGTATGGGCGGTATCCCGTTCGTTGAGCGTCTTCGCACGCGCGGCAACAATGTGCCCATTTTGATTATCTCCGCCACACAAAATATGGCGGATATCGCCCATGTGTTGCGTTTGGGCGTGCAGGATGTGCTGCTCAAACCGCTCAAAAATCTTGAACGTTTCCGTGAAGCGGTGTTTGAGTGTCTCTATCCCTCAATGTTTACCTCCAAAGTGGAGGAGGATGAGCAGCTATTTCAGGATTGGGATGCGCTGGTCAGCGATCCGCTGGCGGCCTCTAAATTACTTAAACAGCTCCAGCCGCCGGTGCAGCAAACCATCGCCAATTGCCGAATCAATTACCGCCAGCTCACCATGGCGGAACAGCCGGGCTTAGTGCTGGATATCGCGGCGCTGTCTGATAACGATTTGGCATTCTATTGCCTTGATGTGACACGCGCTGGCGATAATGGCGTGTTAGCCGCGCTGTTACTGCGCGCGCTGTTTAATGGTTTGCTGCAGGAGCAACTCTCCGGCCAGAAGCAGCGATTGCCTGAATTAAATGGGTTGCTACGGCAGGTCAACATGCTGTTACGGCAAGCCAATCTCAGCGGTCAGTTCCCGTTACTGGTGGGCTATTACCATCGCCAGTTGAAAAATTTGATCCTGGTTTCAGCAGGACTCAACGCTACATTGCATATCAATACTCATCAAATCCAACTCAGTAATGGTGTGCCACTTGGTACTATGGGCAGCACCCATCTCAATCAAATCAGTCAACGTGCCGACGCCTGGCAGTGCCATATTTGGGGCGCTGGGGGCAGGCTACGTTTGATGCTATCAGCCGAAGAATGACCCGTCGGATTTAAATTTTCCACGGGTTGAAGACAGGACCAGGGGCAAGCTTTACACTTGGGTAATAGTCCTAAATTCCGTGGATTAACTTCTTCCAGGATAAATCCACCTGATAGTAACTGATATACTCATTTCGTTTTTAAACCGACATATCAAGTATTAACTTGAACGGCCTATTAAGAGAGGTATTTTGATGTCTGCCTATAAGACTAAAGTTAAAAAAGCGGTTATCCCAGTTGCAGGCCTCGGCACGCGTATGCTGCCTGCGACCAAAGCTATTCCAAAAGAGATGTTACCGCTGGTCGATAAGCCGTTGATCCAGTATGTCGTAAATGAGTGCATTGCAGCAGGCATTAACGAGATTGTGCTGGTTACACACTCTTCTAAAAACGCCATCGAAAACCACTTTGATACCAGTTTTGAGCTGGAATCTATGCTGGAAAAACGTGTTAAGCGTCAGCTGCTGGATGAAATCCAGTCAATCTGCCCTCCACACGTCACCATCATGCAGGTTCGTCAGGGTATCGCGAAAGGTCTGGGCCACGCAGTAATGTGTGCACATCCGCTGATTGGTGATGAGCCATTCGCCGTAATCCTGCCAGACGTAATCATCGATGAATACGAATCTGACCCAACCAAAGACAACCTGGCAGAGATGCTGGCGCGCTACGAAGAGAGCGGCCGCAGCCAGATCATGGTTGAGCCAGTTGCGGATGTAACCGCTTACGGTGTGGTTGACTGCCAGGGTGCTGATCTCTCTGCAGGTCAGAGTGCGCCAATGGTTGGCGTGGTTGAGAAGCCTAAAGCTTCTGAAGCCCCATCAAACCTGGCCGTTGTTGGTCGTTACGTGCTGTCTGCTGAAATCTGGCCACTGCTGGCGAAAACGCCTCCAGGTGCAGGTGGCGAAGTTCAGCTGACTGACTCCATTGCGATGCTGATGGAAAAAGAGACCGTTGAAGCGTATCACCTAAACGGTGTTAGCCATGACTGCGGTAACAAACTGGGTTACATGCAAGCGTTTGTTGAGTACGGCGTTCGCCATCCAGTCCTGGGTAAAGATTTCACTCAGTGGCTCGAAGGCGCGGTAGGCAACAAAAAGTAACTCAATAAACACAGGATAATTCAATGAAAGTCACTGTATTTGGTATCGGCTATGTCGGTCTGGTTCAGGCTGCGGTGTTGGCCGAAGTCGGACATGACGTTCTCTGTATTGATGTCGACGAAAAGAAAGTCGAGAACTTAAAAAAAGGCAATATTCCGATCTTTGAACCGGGCCTGACGCCACTCGTTATGTCCAATTACGAGTCGGGTCGCCTGAAGTTCAGCACGAATGCGGAAGAGGGCGTTAATCATGGCGTGATGCAGTTTATCGCCGTGGGTACGCCACCGGATGAAGACGGTTCTGCCGATCTGAAATATGTGACAGCTGTTGCGCGCACAATCGCGCAGCACATGAACGATCACAAAGTTGTTATCGACAAATCAACTGTACCAGTAGGTACAGCGGATCGCGTTCGTGCGGTGATGACTGAAACTTTGCAAAAGCGTGATGTGAACATCGCCTTTGACGTGGTTTCAAACCCGGAGTTCCTCAAGGAAGGTGCAGCAGTTAATGACTGTATGCGTCCTGAGCGTATCGTTGTCGGTACCGATAATGATGAAGTGGTTGAGCTGCTACGCGAGCTGTATGAGCCGTTCAACCGTAATCATGATCGTATGATTTTGATGGATATCCGCAGTGCAGAGCTGACCAAATATGCGGCTAACTGCATGCT
Organism: Pantoea sp. YR525; assembly: GCF_900116775.1. Classification (NCBI taxonomy): domain Bacteria; kingdom Pseudomonadati; phylum Pseudomonadota; class Gammaproteobacteria; order Enterobacterales; family Erwiniaceae; genus Pantoea; species Pantoea sp. YR525. The sequence continues at coordinate 222,664 of NZ_FPBU01000002.1, read as the reverse complement.
GGCAACCAAAATCAGCTTCATGAACGAGATCTCTAACCTGGCAGAACGTCTGGGAGCCGACGTTGAGAAGGTTCGCCAGGGTATCGGTTCAGATTCACGTATCGGTTATCACTTCATCTATCCTGGCTGCGGCTATGGCGGTTCTTGTTTCCCGAAAGACGTGCAGGCACTGATTCGTACTGCTGAGTCAATTGGTTACACTCCGCGTCTGTTGCAGGCGGTTGAAGACGTTAACGATTCGCAGAAGAACAAGCTGCCAACCTTTATTAAGCGTCATTTTGGCGACGATCTGCGCGGCAAAACCTTTGCTTTGTGGGGATTGGCGTTCAAACCGAACACTGACGACATGCGTGAAGCCTCCAGCCGCGTGCTGATGGAAACACTGTGGGAAGCCGGTGCAACGGTTCAGGCGTTTGACCCAGAAGCGATGGACGAAGCGCAACGCGTTTATGGTCATCGTAACGATCTGAAGTTGATGGGCACCAAAGAAGCAGCGCTGCAGGGTGCGGATGGCTTAGTTATCTGTACTGAATGGCAAAACTTCCGTGCACCAGATTTTGACGTCATCAAAAGTGCGTTAAAAGAACCCGTGATTTTTGATGGTCGTAACCTGTATGATCCAGAGCGTATCAGCAAGCGCGGTTTCACGTACTATGCAATCGGCCGCGGAGCATCAATTAAAATCGTAGAATAATGAGGGATGTATGAAGTTTCTGGTCACCGGCGCGGCAGGTTTTATTGGATTTCACGTCAGTCAGCGCTTGCTGGCCGCTGGTCACCAGGTTGTCGGTATCGATAACCTGAATGACTATTATGATGTCAGCCTTAAGCAGGCCCGTTTAGACCAGAACACACAACATTCTGATTTTATTTTCGTAAAAATGGACCTGGCGGATCGCCAGGCCATTTCTTCTTTATTCGCTGAGCATGCGTTTGAACGCGTTATTCATTTGGGCGCTCAGGCTGGCGTACGTTATTCGATCGAAAATCCCCATGCTTATGCCGAAGCAAATTTAATCGGTCATCTCAATATTCTTGAAGGCTGCCGCCATCATAAAATCGGCCACCTTTTGTATGCCTCATCCAGTTCAGTTTATGGCCTGAATCGCAAAATGCCTTTTTCAACGGACGATTCCGTTGACCATCCGGTTTCACTCTATGCGGCCACTAAAAAAGCTAACGAATTGATGTCGCATACCTATTCACATCTTTATCAATTGCCCACTACAGGATTACGTTTTTTCACCGTTTATGGTCCGTGGGGCCGTCCGGATATGGCGCTGTTCAAATTTACCCGCGCGATGTTAGCGGGTGAACAAATTGACGTTTATAACAACGGACAAATGACGCGTGACTTCACTTATATTGATGACATTGCAGAAGCGATCGTACGTTTGCAGGATGTAATTCCTCAATCGGATGATAGCTGGACAGTTGAAGCTGGTTCGCCTGCAAGCAGTTCGGCACCTTATCGCGTTTACAACATCGGCAATAGCCAGCCGACCAGCTTAATGACCTATATTGAGTCGCTGGAAAAGGCATTGGGCATTGAAGCGAAGAAAAATATGCTGCCGATGCAACCCGGCGACGTGCTGGGTACCAGCGCTGATACACAACCTCTGTATCAGGCGATCAATTTCCGTCCTCAAACTAGCGTTGAGCAGGGTGTGCAGCATTTTGTTGATTGGTATCGCCGCTTCTATCAACAATAATTAAGCATGAAAAAAGGAAGCCATTGGCTTCCTTTTTCTTACCTGGTCAAAGTGAATTAGTGGTGAACTAATTACAATTCTGAGCGCTGGAATGATTACAGTAGGAAATCGTCCAGTTGTTTACCTTGTTCTTCAATTGCTTTTTTAATCACAGCAGGCGTGCGGCCCTGGCCAGTCCAGGTGCGGTTTTCACCGTTTTCATCAACGTAAGAATATTTAGCGGGGCGCGCAGCACGCTTGGCTTTACCCGGAACTTTTGTTTCAGATAATGCCTGCAATAGCTCATTTGGGTCGATGCCATCGGCAATCAGCATCTCGCGATATTGTTCAAGCTTGCGTGTGCGCTCTGCATTTTCCGCTTGTGCATGAGTATCATCTTCACGACGCTCATTGACCACAACTTCGAGTTTTTCCAGCATCTCTTCCAATGTTTCCAGAGAGCATTCCCGAGCCTGTGCGCGCAATGTACGGATATTATTAAGAATTTTAAGTGCTTCGCTCATTGTCCTAATCTCAAAATATAATAAATGGAGGTTGTTCTGCCGACTCATAATAGTGGTGCAAAAAAATAACTGCAATAGCCGGATTTAAAAGCAAAACGTAAAAATAAAAAAGGAGTGCGATTTTATAACGCTATTCAGAATATATTTACTTATCTGGCAATCTTTTTTAACTGGCTTAGTAGGCTGAACGCTTAGCCCACGCTAATCCTGACGCTTCGGCTTTAATTAAAACGAATAAAATATCGGCTTAATCGCTACTTTGTCAAAACGTGCTCTCTTTTTTGGGCGCTGTGATATCCATCTTGATGGTGATGTTAATTTGAGCAAATGATAAAAATAATGCATCGCTACAGGTATACAGCTTTATGGTAAACTGCGGCGCAACAGATATAGGCTACGATGAGATTTTCTAATGGCTCAACTTTATTTTTATTACTCTGCGATGAATGCGGGTAAATCAACGGCTTTGCTGCAATCTTCTTATAATTACCACGAGCGCGGGATGCGATCGCTGGTTTATACCGCCGAGATCGATAACCGCTTTGGTGCAGGCAAAGTCAGTTCACGCATCGGTCTTTCGTCTCCTGCATTTTTATATAACGATGAGACAAGGCTCGATGAGGAAATAGCGACAGAGCATGCGAAACAACCCGTGCATTGTGTGTTAGTCGATGAAAGCCAGTTCCTCACGCGCGAACAGGTGAAAGCGTTATCTGATGTTGTCGACAATCTGGATATTCCAGTCCTTTGCTATGGCTTGCGCACGGATTTCCGTGGAGAGCTATTTGTGGGCAGCCAATATTTGCTGGCATGGGCGGATAAGCTGGTTGAGCTTAAAACCATCTGTCACTGTGGCAGAAAAGCCAGCATGGTCCTTCGTCTAGATGCGAAGGGTAAACCCTTTAGCGAAGGCGAGCAGGTGGTGATTGGTGGCAATGAGCGCTATATATCGGTCTGCCGTAAACATTATAAGCAGGCGATTGATGAAGGTTCACTTCAGGCGATATATGGATCACAATCGCCCCAGGCCTAACTCATCAGCAAGCCATAAAAAAACCCGCCGTAGCGGGTTTTTTGTTTAAAGCGCTTTACGCTTTCTTCGTTTTCTTATCAACTTTTACTTCAGCTTTAACTTCTTCAGCTTTCTCATTCAGTGACTCAGAGAATTCACGGCCGTAGAAGGTATCCAGCATGATTTGTTTTAACTCAGCAATCAGCGGATAGCGTGGGTTCGCACCGGTACATTGGTCATCGAATGCATCCTCAGCCAGTTTATCCACTTTCGCAAGGAAGTCCGCCTCTTGCACACCCGCTTCGCGGATAGAGGTTGGGATGCCCAACTGCGTTTTCATCTCTTCAAGCCAGGCGAGCAGTTTTTCAATTTTCTGCGCGGTACGGTCGCCAGCAGCGGAAAGTCCCAGATGGTCGGCGATCTCAGCATAACGACGACGTGCTTGTGGACGATCGTACTGGCTGAAAGCCGTCTGCTTGGTCGGGTTGTCATTGGCGTTGTAGCGAATGACGTTTGAAATCAGCAGGGCGTTTGCCAGACCGTGAGGAATGTGGAACTCAGAACCCAGTTTATGCGCCATTGAGTGACATACACCCAGGAAGGCGTTAGCAAACGCAATCCCCGCGATAGTCGCCGCATTGTGAACACGTTCGCGAGCCACTGGATTTTTCGCACCATCGCGATAGCTGGCAGGCAAGTTTTCCTTCAGCAGTTTCAGTGCTTGCAAAGCCTGGCCGTCAGAATACTCGTTCGCTAATACGGAAACGTAGGCTTCAAGTGAGTGCGTTACCGCATCCAGACCACCGAAGGCGCAGAGTGAACGCGGCATATCCATCACCAGGTTGGCGTCAACAATCGCCATGTCTGGTGTCAGAGCATAATCCGCTAATGGGTATTTCTGGCCGGTTGCATCGTCCGTCACCACGGCAAATGGTGTGACTTCAGAACCAGTACCGGAAGTGGTCGTGATGGCAACCATGCGCGCTTTGACGCCCATTTTCGGGAACTTATAGATGCGTTTACGGATGTCCATAAAGCGCAGGGCCAGCTCTTCGAAATGCGTTTCAGGATGCTCGTACATCACCCACATGATTTTTGCTGCATCCATCGGTGAACCACCGCCGAGTGCAATAATCACATCAGGTTTAAAGCTGTTCATCTGCTCTGCACCTTTACGAACGATGCTCAGCGTTGGGTCAGCTTCAACTTCGAAGAAGACTTCGGTTTCGATACCGTGTGATTTCAGTACGCGAGTCACCTGGTCGGCATAGCCGTTATTGAACAGGAAGCGGTCGGTAACGATAAAGGCGCGTTTGGCACCGTCAGTTGCCACTTCTTCCAGAGCAATCGGCAGTGAGCCACGACGGAAGTAAATAGACTTCGGAAGTTTATGCCACAACATATTCTCAGCTCGCTTGGCCACGGTTTTCTTGTTGATGAGATGTTTTGGTCCCACGTTTTCAGAAATGGAGTTACCGCCCCATGAACCACAGCCCAGCGTCAGTGACGGAGCCAGCTTGAAGTTGTACAGGTCACCGATACCGCCTTGTGACGCCGGCGTATTAATCAGAATACGCGCGGTCTTCATTTTGTCGCCGAAGTAGTGCACGCGTTCGATTTGGTTATCCTGGTCGGTATACAGGCATGAGGTGTGGCCGATACCGCCCATCGTTACCAGTTTCTCGGCTTTATCGACCGCGTCATGGTAATCCTTCGCGCGGTACATTGCTAAAGTTGGAGAGAGTTTTTCATGTGCGAATGGCTCAGACTCATCAACCAGCTTCACTTCGCCGATCAGAATCTTGGTAGTTGCAGGCACGCTAATTCCCGCCAATTCAGCAATCTTTGTCGCTGGCTGGCCTACAATCGCCGCATTCAACGCGCCATTCTTCAGAATGATGTCCTGAATGGCTTTCAGCTCTTTACCTTGCAGCAGATAGCCGCCGTGGCTGGCAAAACGCTCACGAACCGCGTCATAAGCCGAATCAACCACAATCACGGATTGTTCAGAAGCACAAATCACACCGTTATCGAAGGTTTTCGACATCAGGATAGAAGCCACAGCGCGTTTGATATCCGCTGTTTCATCAATCACGACTGGCGTGTTACCCGCACCCACACCAATTGCCGGTTTACCGGAACTGTAGGCGGCTTTCACCATGCCCGGACCGCCGGTTGCAAGGATCAGGTTGATATCAGGGTGATGCATTAACTGATTAGAAAGCTCGACAGAAGGGGTATCGATCCAGCCGATAATATCTTTAGGCGCACCTGCCGCAATCGCTGCCTGCAGCACAATGTCTGCGGCTTTATTGGTTGCATCTTTCGCACGTGGATGTGGCGAGAAGATAATGCCGTTACGGGTTTTCAGGCTAATCAGCGCTTTGAAAATAGCCGTAGAAGTTGGGTTTGTGGTTGGAACGATACCGCAGATCAGGCCAATCGGTTCAGCAATGGTAATGGTGCCGAAGGTGTCATCAGTGGCGAGGATACCGCAGGTCTTTTCATCTTTGTAAGCGTTGTAGATGTATTCAGAAGCAAAGTGGTTCTTGATCACTTTGTCTTCAACAATACCCATGCCTGATTCGGCAACGGCCAGCTTGGCGAGAGGAATTCGTGCGTCTGCAGCAGCAAGTGCGGCAGCGCGGAAGATGGCATCAACTTGTTCCTGACTGAAATTAGCGTACTCACGCTGTGCCTTTTTTACACGTTCAACCAGTGCATTAAGTTCGGCAACATTAGTAACGGCCATAGTGCTCTCCTGAAGGAAGTTAAACTCTTTTAGTAAACAAGCCTGAATCCAGAAGTATAGTCACGCTATGCTTATATTTCGGTCAGGTTGGCAACTGTTTTGCCTTTGCTTACTAAAAGGGTTTCCTGGTCAAGATACTAAACGTCAGGAAGTTGTTTCGACGGGGTAAGATTACCCCTGATGGGGTAGGTAAATTTTGATGCAGATCAATCCTGTTCCAAGCTGACACCTTTCAGCACTAACTTTTGCAAGTAAAGTTAGCGTGATGTGCCACATCTGCGGTACCTGCTGGCTTCATTGCGATAACCCAACGTTAACAGTAGTTGAAAGAACTGACTTAAAGCTTTGCCGGTAGCATAAATTTCTGTTGGCACCTCTGGTTTTCAGCCCGGCTTATGCACTACATTAAGCGCGTTTTTCTACTCAGACTTTACCGGAGCCCACTTTGAACCCCGTGCTACTTGATCTATCCGGCTACATTAAGTTTTTTGTCGGTTTGTTTGCCCTGGTAAATCCGGTAGGTATCATCCCGGTCTTTATCAGCATGACCAGCTATCAGGCTGTGGTTGAGCGCAACAAAACCAACCTCACCGCGAACCTGGCCGTCGCCATTATCCTGTGGACGTCACTTTTCCTTGGTGATGGCATCCTGCATCTGTTTGGTATTTCGATAGATTCGTTCCGTATTGCCGGCGGGATTCTGGTCGTCACCATCGCGATGTCGATGATCAGCGGAAAACTGGGTGAGGATAAGCAGAACAAGCAGGAGAAGTCAGAGAGCGCCATTCGTGAAAGTATTGGCGTGGTACCGCTGGCTTTACCGTTGATGGCCGGTCCCGGCGCAATCAGTTCAACCATCGTCTGGAGTACGCGTTATCACAGCTGGCAGAACCTAATTGGCTTTAGTATCGCGATTGCAATTTTCGCGTTTTGCTGTTGGCTACTGTTTCGCGCAGCACCATTAATGGTGCGAGTACTTGGCCAAACCGGGATCAACGTTATCACTCGTATCATGGGATTGTTGTTAATGGCATTGGGCATAGAATTTATTGTCACCGGCATGAAATCAATCTTCCCCGGATTACTCAATTAAAAGCACTTAATTTTTAATCTTAACCAGCAACGCGATCCACAATGGTGCAACGTTAAACGTAATTGCACCATTTTGGTAATTTCATTCATCCTTCTTAACGCATTAACCTCCGCATCACTTTTACTACTAATCCTGATAAAAGTATCCAGCAGTTCACATTAAATTGTGATAATTATCACAGATAAATACTCTGTATAATTCTTTCTTGTTAGCATTACGGGAAAGTCATTGGCTGAGTGATGAAATCATTATGTTGTGAAATGATGATTTTTCAGTTGTATTCGTAAAAGCTATAACTTAATAACAATAATGAATAAACTTTATGCAATAACGATATTATGTTGGTGTAAATCAGTGCGTTAAATGATTTTTCATCCCAATAATTAACACTTTTCCTACCTGGCTGAACGTGATAAAAGAGAATCTGCTAACATTTTTGCAGTTTAGCTTTGGCGTGCGGGCATCGGTTCTGATAATTTTCGGCACATCACAAATTTTTTATCTGATAGCGACAAATGTGTACGCTTCTTGCTTACAGGCTATCAGGCTTATGATTAAGGTTGATATTTGTTGATGAAATGCATGGTAGCGAAAACGGCCGTACGTTCAGTGCTTGCCTTATGTCTCACAGGCGCAATGGCCTTAAGCCAGGCAGCACAAATTCCCGCAGGCACTCAATTATCCGAATTACAGCGGATCGTGATTAATAATGGCAGCGAAGTGGCAACGCTCGATCCGCAGAAAGCGGAAGGCGTGCCGGAATCCAATGTCATGCGTAATTTGCTGGAAGGTCTGGTTGAAACCGATAATAACGGTCAACTCGTCCCCGGTGTCGCTAAGCAATGGAAAAGCGAAGAGGGGCGCATCTGGACTTTCACGCTGCGTGACGATGCGCGCTGGAGTAACGGCCAGCCCGTTACCGCCCAGGATTTCGTCTACAGTTGGCAGCGCCTGGCCGATCCCAAAACGGCCTCGCCTTACGCCAGCTATTTACAGGCGGCCCATGTCGCCAACGTTGATGCCATCTTGTCTGGCAAAGCCGCGCCAGCTGAACTCGGCGTTAAAGCCCTCGACGATCGTCATCTACAAGTTACCCTTTCTGAACCCGTTCCCTATTTTGTTGCCATGCTGGCTCACAGTGCGATGAAACCCGTCTATCGTCCGGCGATAGAGCAGTGGGGCGAGCAGTGGACGCAGCCGCAACACTATGTTGGCAATGGCGCTTTTACGCTGTCGGACTGGGTGGTGAATGAAAAAATCGTGGTGAAACGCAACCCGCAGTATTGGGATAATGCACACACGGTGATTGAAGAGGGCTTGTTCTTGCCTCTCTCTTCAGAGAACAGTGATATCAACCGCTATCGCAGCGGTGGCACCGATATGACCAACAGTGCGGTGCCGCCGGAACTGTTTAAAAAGTTACAGCAGGATCTCGGCAATGAGGTCAAAATCAGTCCGCTGCTGTGCACCTTCTACTACGAAATCAACAACAAAAAAGCGCCATTCGATGACGCACGAGTACGTGCAGCGCTGAAGTTAACCCTTGATCGCGACATCATTGCGCAGAAGATCATGGGACAGGGGCAGATTCCTGCCTACGGTTTGACGCCGCCGTTTACCCACGGTATCACGCTTTCCCCACCGACCTGGGCGCAACAAACGCAGTCCGAGCGTAATGCCAGCGCCAAACAGTTATTAGCCGAGGCCGGCTTTAATCAGCAAAACCCGCTGCGTTTTACGCTGCTGTACAACACCTCGGAACAAAACAAGCGACAGGCGATTGCTGCGGCCTCGATGTGGCAGAAAAATTTGGGTGCGGTGGTGACATTACAGAATCAGGAGTGGAAAACGCTGCTGGAGGCACGTCATCAGGCGCAGTATGACGTAGTACGCGCGACATGGTGCGCAGATTACAACGAGCCCTCGACCTTCCTGAATATGCTGTTGAGCGGTTCATCAATCAACACCGCGTTTTACCAAAGTCCGGCGTTTGACCAGTTAATGAAGCAAACATTAACCACCTCAGATGAAGCAAAGCGCGCCGCTCTTTATCAGCAGGCTGAAGCGCAACTCGATAAAGATTCGCCAATCGTACCTGTCTACTACCGCGTTAGCGTGCGGTTGGTCAAACCGTGGGTGGGCGGTTTTACCGGTAAGGATCCGCAGGACATGCTGGCGTTGAAATACTATTACATAAAGAAACATTGAGTAATGGGCCGATCCGGCGCTACAGTCGGGCGGCACTTTACCGTGGTAAACCCTGAAGGGTGATTAGGGTCTTCGTTCAGACACGCGAAGATCACCTGGAAACGGGGTACGCCGGGCGTTAAATCGACCCGGTAAAGATAATAAAACTGGAGCGTAATAATGAACAACATCACAAAAAAAAGCCTGATTGCAGCGGGCGTATTAGCAGCAATCGGCGCGCTGGCAGGGAATGCCGCGCTGGCAGCAACAGTGCCAGCAGGCGTTGAATTGGCAGCAAAACAGGAACTGGTTCGCGGTAACGGCGATGAAGTACAGTCGCTGGATCCACACAAGATTGAAGGTGTTCCGGAAGACAACATCGCGCGTGACCTGTATGAAGGTTTGATTACCAGCGACAGCGATGGCAAACCGGTACCGGGCGTGGCGGAAAGCTGGGAAAACAAAGATTTCAAAGTCTGGACTTTCCACCTGCGCAAGAACGCCAAATGGTCCAACGGTGAACCAGTCACCGCACAAGATTTCGTTTATAGCTGGCAGCGTCTGGTCGATCCGAAAACGGCATCGCCATACGCCAGCTATCCGCAATACGGCCACATCGTCAATGTTGACGACATCATTGCCGGTAAAAAGCCAACTTCCGAACTGGGTGTAAAAGCCATCGACGATCACACGCTGGAAGTGACGCTGAGCGAGCCAGTACCGTACTTTTATAAGCTGCTGATCAACTCAGTGATGTCTCCGGTGTATAAGCCTGCTATCGACAAATTTGGCGATCAGTGGACCCAACCGCAGAACTGGGTCGGCAACGGCGCATTCAAACTTGAATCACACGTGATCAACGAACGCGTAACTCTCGTGCGTAATACGCAGTATTGGGATAACGAGCATACCGTTCTGAACAAAGTCACCTTCCTGCCAATTAACTCCGAAGTCAGCGACGTTAACCGTTACTTCTCTGAGAACGGCAGTGATATCACTTACAACAACATGCCAATCGAGCTGTTCAAAAAACTGCAGCGTGATAACGGCAAAGAGTTGATGGTGAAGCCATATCTGTGCACCTATTACTACGAAATCAATAACCAGAAAGCACCATTCACCGATCCACGCGTCCGTACCGCGCTGAAACTCGGTCTGGATCGCGACATCATGGTAAACAAGGTTCTGGCACAAGGTCAGCAACCGGCTTACAGCTTCACCCCGCCAGCCACCGATGGCATGGAACTGCTGCCGCCGGATTGGTTCAAGTGGGATCAGAACAAGCGTAACGAAGAAGCGAAAAAGCTGCTGGCTGAAGCGGGTTACACTGCGGATAAACCGCTGACCTTCAATCTGCTGTACAACACCTCCGATCTGCACAAGAAACTGGCGATCGCTGCCTCTTCTATCTGGAAGAAAAACATCGGCGTTAACATCAAGCTGGAGAACCAGGAGTGGAAAACCTTCCTGGATACGCGTCATCAGGGCAACTTTGATGTCTCTCGCGCGGCATGGTGCGCAGATTACAACGAACCGACTTCATTCCTGAACATCATGCTGTCTGACAGCAGCAGTAACACCTCGCACTATAAGAGCGCTGACTTCGATAAAGTTATCCACGATGCGGTTAAAGCCACAGACGATAAAGCGCGCGTAGCGGATTATCAGAAAGCTGAGCAGATTCTGGATAAAGACAGCACCATCGTGCCGGTTTACTACTACGTCAATGCGCGTTTGGTGAAACCTTACGTGGGCGGTTACACCGGCAACGATCCGCTGGATAAAACCGTCGATAAAAACCTGTATATCATTAAACATTAATAGCACTCAGGCTATCGACAGTGGCGGTGCTGCGGCACCGCCTTTTTACTTTGTGAAGCAACAGCCTGGTAGGTACGGCAATGTTAAAATTCATCCTGCGTCGGCTTCTTGAAGCCATCCCGACGCTGTTTATCCTCATCACCATCTCATTCTTTATGATGCGACTGGCACCCGGCAGTCCATTTACCGGCGAACGTGTTCTGTCGCCAGAAGTGATGGCGAATATTGAAGCGAAGTACCATCTCAACGATCCGATTGGTAAACAGTACCTGAGCTATCTGGTGCAGTTGGCACATGGCGACTTTGGTCCCTCGTTTAAATACAAAGATTACTCGGTCAATTATCTGGTCGGCCACGCCTTCCCGGTATCAGCCAAACTCGGTCTGGCGGCATTCTTCCTCGCCGTGGTGCTGGGCGTAACGGCTGGCGTGATCGCCGCCCTGAAGCAGAACAGCTTGTGGGATTATGCCGTGATGGGGGTCGCGATGACCGGCGTGGTGATCCCCAGCTTTGTCGTAGCACCGTTACTGGTGCTGGTATTTGCGATTACCTTACGCTGGCTGCCAGGCGGCGGCTGGAACGGCGGCCAATGGAATTACATGTTGCTGCCGATGGTGGCGCTGTCGCTGGCCTATATCGCCAGCATCGCGCGTATTACCCGTGGTTCGATGATTGAAGTGATGCACTCAAACTTCATCCGCACCGCGCGCGCCAAAGGCCTGCCGTTGCGCCGTATCGTGCTGCGTCACGCGCTGAAGCCCGCTATGTTACCGGTGCTTTCCTATATGGGACCGGCGTTTGTCGGCATCATCACCGGTTCCATGGTGATTGAATCCATCTATGGTTTGCCGGGCATCGGCCAGTTGTTCGTCAACGGGGCATTGAACCGTGACTACTCGCTGGTGATGAGCCTGACCATTCTGGTTGGCGTGCTGACCATCCTGTTTAACGCGATCGTTGATGTGCTGTACGCCGTGATCGATCCGAAAATCCGTTACTGATTGTGGAGCTCGCCCATGATGTTAAGTAAGAAAAACAGCGAAGCTCTGGATGCCTTCAGTGAAAAACTGGAAGTCGAAGGGCGCAGCCTCTGGCAGGATGCGCGTCGCCGCTTTATTCACAACCGCGCGGCCTTTATAAGCCTGCTGGTGCTGCTGGTGATCACGCTGTTCGTGGTGTTCGCCCCGATGTTGTCGCAATTTAAATATGACGATACCGACTGGGCGATGATGTCTGCCGCGCCGGATACCGTTTCCGGTCACTGGTTTGGCACTGATTCCTCTGGCCGTGATCTGCTGGTGCGCGTTGCGATTGGTGGCCGTATCTCGCTGATGGTTGGCATCGCTTCCGCGCTGATCGCGGTGCTGGTGGGCACGCTGTATGGCTCACTGGCGGGTTATCTGGGCGGTAAAATCGACTCGGTGATGATGCGTATTCTGGAGATCCTCAACTCCTTCCCATTCATGTTCTTCGTCATCCTGCTAGTCACCTTCTTTGGTCGCAATATCCTGCTGATCTTTGTGGCGATCGGCATGGTGTCGTGGCTGGACATGGCGCGTATCGTGCGCGGGCAGACCCTGGGCTTGAAGCGCAAAGAGTTCATCGAAGCGGCTCAGGTCGGCGGTGTCAGCACCTTCAAAATCGTATTGCGCCACATTGTGCCGAACGTGTTGGGCGTGGTGGTGGTGTATGCCTCGCTGCTGGTGCCGAGCATGATCCTGTTCGAATCCTTCCTCAGCTTCCTTGGCCTCGGCACGCAGGAACCGCTGAGTAGTTGGGGCGCGTTGCTGAGTGATGGCGCCAATTCGATGGAAGTCTCGCCGTGGTTGCTGATGTTCCCGGCAGGTTTCCTCGTGGTCACGCTGTTCTGTTTTAACTTTATCGGCGATGGCTTGCGTGATGCCCTCGACCCGAAAGATCGTTAAGGAGTTTCCCGATGACCATTCATGAATTTCAGCCAGCCATGGCTGCACGTGCGGGAAACAATAACCTGCTGCTGGATGTAAAAGATCTGCGCGTCACCTTCAGCACCCACGATGGCGATGTCACCGCTGTGAACGACCTCAACTTTTCACTGCATGCGGGTGAAACGCTGGGCATTGTTGGCGAATCCGGCTCCGGGAAATCGCAAACCGCGTTTGCCTTGATGGGGTTGCTGGCGAAAAATGGGCGCATTGGCGGATCAGCAAAATTCAACGGCGCAGAGATTCTCAATCTGCCAGAAAACAAACTGAACAAACTGCGTGCTGAGCAGATCGCGATGATCTTCCAGGACCCGATGACGTCGCTGAATCCGTATATGCGCGTTGGCGAGCAGTTAATGGAAGTGCTGAAGCTGCATAAAGGCATGAACAGCGCCCAGGCGTTTGAAGAGTCGGTACGCATGCTGGACGCCGTGAAAATGCCGGAAGCGCGTAAGCGCATGAAGATGTTCCCACATGAATTCTCTGGCGGTATGCGCCAGCGTGTGATGATTGCGATGGCGCTGCTGTGTCGACCTAAGCTGCTGATTGCCGATGAGCCGACCACAGCACTCGACGTCACCGTGCAGGCGCAGATCATGACACTGCTGAATGAGCTGAAGCGCGAGTTTAATACCGCGATTGTGATGATTACCCACGATCTCGGCGTGGTAGCGGGTATCTGTGACAAAGTGCTGGTGATGTACGCCGGTCGTACCATGGAGTATGGACGTGCCCGCGATGTGTTTTATCATCCAGCACATCCGTACTCGATTGGCTTGCTGAGTGCGGTGCCACGTCTGGACGCTGAAGAGGGCGAGTCGCTGACCACCATTCCAGGCAACCCGCCAAACTTGCTGCGCCTGCCGCAAGGCTGTCCGTTCCAGCCTCGCTGCGCTTACGCCATGGACATTTGCTCCAAGGCACCGCCGCTGGAGCCTTTTGCTGAAGGGCGCTTGCGTGCCTGCTTCAAGCCGGTGGAGGAATTAGTATGAGCACCTTAGTCGAAGAGAAAAAAGTCCTGCTGGAGATCGCCGACCTTAAGGTGCATTTCGAGATTAAGGATGGCAAACAGTGGTTCTGGCAGGCACCGCACACGCTGAAAGCGGTCGACGGCGTCAGCCTGCGACTCTACGAAGGTGAAACGTTGGGTGTCGTTGGTGAGTCGGGTTGCGGTAAATCGACGCTGGCCCGCGCCATCATCGGCCTGGTGAAAGCTACGGAAGGGCGCGTCGCCTGGTTAGGACGCGATTTGCTGGGGCAAAGCCAGGAGCAGTGGCGTCAGGCGCGCAGCGATATCCAGATGATCTTCCAGGATCCGTTGGCATCGCTTAATCCGCGCATGACCATTGGCGATATCATTGCCGAACCACTGCGCACCTATTATCCGAAGATGCCGCGTCAGGAAGTGAAGGATAAGGTCAAAAGCATGATGATGAAGGTTGGGTTGCTACCTAACCTCATCAACCGCTATCCGCATGAGTTTTCGGGCGGTCAGTGTCAGCGTATTGGTATTGCGCGTGCGCTAATCCTTGAACCTAAACTGATTATCTGTGATGAACCGGTATCGGCGCTCGACGTGTCGATTCAGGCGCAGGTCGTCAATCTGTTGCAGAAGTTGCAGCGAGAAATGGGGTTGTCACTGATCTTCATCGCGCACGATTTGGCGGTGGTAAAACACATCTCCGATCGCGTGCTGGTGATGTATCTCGGTCATGCGGTCGAGCTGGGTACTTACGATGCGGTGTACAACAATCCGCAGCATCCGTACACCCGCGCGCTGATGTCAGCAGTGCCGATTCCCGATCCGGATCTGGAGAAGAACAAGGAAATCCAGCTGCTGGAAGGGGAGCTGCCATCACCGATCAATCCGCCATCCGGTTGCGTATTCCGCACGCGTTGCCCGATTGCCGGACCAGAATGCGCGAAAACCCGACCGCTGCTGGAAGGCAGTTTCCGTCATGCGGTGTCTTGTCTAAAAGTCGATCCGCTGTAAATGAAAACGCCGGGCGATTGCCCGGCGTTTTTTTATCTGTCGCTTACTCGCGCCAAAGAATGTGGCAGAGTTTGTGATCTTTCTCGCGGCACAGCAGGACGCGTGCGAACACATCAGTGATCGGCTCGCCATCAGCTTCACCCAGGCCAATCACCACTTCTGCGAAGAAGTCTGGGTTGAGATCGAAATCAACATGTTCCTGCCAGTCTTCCGCAGGATCGAACAGTTCCGCGCCACCGCGCTCTTCAAACTGCAGATTGAACAGAATAATGTCAGCGGGATCGAGATTGTCGCCAGCCAGCTCAAGAAAAATATCGTAAGCCTGTTCCAGCGTTTCATCTTCAGTAAGGCGATTATTTAAATCCATGGTCATTCCTGCTTGCCCTGAGGCGGTAATATTTTCGCTCGTTTTACAGTAAAGGACTAAAGAAGTAAAACAGTCGTTCAACGATGCGTTGCCACCAGGCACGTTTAGCCCAGCGAGCGCCATCCAGTAAGCGTGAGCGGGCGATGTAATCGTCCTGCACGGTAGCGAGATCGCTGCCAAAACCATCATCATCAACCACCAATGTGATCTCAAAATTAAGCCACAGGCTGCGCATATCCAGATTAACAGTGCCGACCAAACTCAGCTGCCCATCCACCAGCACACTTTTGGTATGCAACAGGCCATCTTCAAACTGGTAAATTTTTACGCCCGCTTCCAGCAACTCGGTAAAGAAGGCGCGGCTTGCCCAGCCTACCAGCAACGAATCATTGTGGCGCGGCACAATGATGCTCACTTCCACCCCGCGTAACGCCGCAGTACAGATGGCGTGCAGCAGGTCATCGCTTGGCACAAAGTAGGGCGTGGTCATGATCAGCTGCTCGCGCGCGGAGTAAACCGCCGTGAGCAATGCCTGATGGATCATATCTTCCGGGAAACCAGGGCCAGAAGCGATTACCTGAATGGTATGACCGCTCTCCTGTTCGAAGGGCATTACGTTGGCATCTGGCGCGGGCGGCAGAATGCGTTTACCGGTTTCAATCTCCCAGTCGCAGGCATACACAATGCCCATGGTGGTTGCCACTGGACCTTCCATGCGCGCCATCAGATCAATCCACTGGCCCACGCCCGCTTCCTGCTTAAAGAAGCGTGGATCGACCAGGTTCATGCTGCCGGTATACGCGATGTAGTTATCGATCAGCACCACTTTGCGATGCTGACGTAAGTCCATGCGGCGCAGGAACACACGCAGCAAGCTTACCTGCAACGCTTCAACCACGTCGATGCCAGCGTTGCGCATCATATTGACCCACGGACTGCGGAAGAAGGTGACGCTGCCCGCTGAATCCAGCATCAAGCGGCAATGCACACCGCGACGCGACGCGGCCATCAACGATTCCGCCACTTCATCAGCCAGCCCGCCGGGATGCCAGATATAGAACACCATCTCGATGTTGTGACGCGCCAGCTGGATATCGCGAATCAGCGCGTGCATCACGTCGTCGGAGCTGGTCAGCAGCTGCAACTGGTTGCCTTTCACGCCCGCAATGCCCTGACGATGGCGGCACAAATCAAACAGGGAACGCGCCACGTCGCTGTGTTCGGTGGCAAAGATATGCCGACACTGTTTGAGGTCGTTGAGCCATTTGGCGGTAGAGGGCCACATGGTGCGTGCGCGTTCGGCACGCCGTTTACCTAAATGCAACTCACCAAAGGAGAGATAGGCGATTATACCCACCAGCGGCAGAATGTAGATGATCAGCAGCCAGGCCATTGCAGAGGTGACTGCGCGGCGTTTCATCAGAATACGTAGCGTGACACCCGCAATCAGCAGCCAGTAACCAAACAGCAGCAACCAACTGATGAGGGTATAAAATGTGGTCATTAAGTGGACATCCTGTTCGCGCTTTGTTGTGCAAAGTTTACGTGCTGATCACAGGTAGTGAAACCTTTAATCGTGAATGACGTTTCGATGAAGCTTTCGATTTGGCATTTCCCAACAGATCTTTATAATGCCTGCCGAGTTTAGCCTGTCTGAGAGGATGTGATGAGACGCAGCAAAAATGAAGTGGCGCGCTGGAGAATGTTACGTCAGGTACACCGTCGTCGTTCTCGCTGGCTGGAA
Organism: Pantoea sp. YR525; assembly: GCF_900116775.1. Taxonomy (NCBI): domain Bacteria; kingdom Pseudomonadati; phylum Pseudomonadota; class Gammaproteobacteria; order Enterobacterales; family Erwiniaceae; genus Pantoea; species Pantoea sp. YR525. The sequence continues at coordinate 205,516 of NZ_FPBU01000002.1, read as the reverse complement.
GGGCAGTCGCGTCGTTATAAACGCATCCACACCATTCGTCATCAGGTGGCGCAGCAGCATCGCCGCTCCATCCTGTTTATCTCGCAAATGGTCTGATGGGCTTACGCGGCCACTATGCGCCGCGTAGCACCCGAATGACATTGACCATCTCTACTGCCGCTGCCAGCACAATTAACATCACAATGTGCTGCCGAGCGTTGCGCCAGCCTTGCTGACGCCATAGCCAAAGTGCCCTGCCGATGAGAGCGAAAGCTATCACCAGCAGTAAAACTGACTGCCACATAGATTAGAAAACGCGTTTGAACGGTTTGACCGCGACTTTCTCATACACGCCTGCGGCAATGTAGGGATCGTCCTTGGCCCATGATTCCGCGACTTCAAGTGAAGAGAATTCGGCGATGATCACGGAACCGCTGAAACCGGCCGGGCCTGGATCGTTGCTGTCAACCGCTGGCAGCGGACCCGCAGCAATCAGACGACCTTCATCTTGCAACAGCTGTAAACGAGCAAGATGCGCGGGACGTACCGAGTTGCGTTTTTCCAGTGAATCAGCGGTATCTTCCGCATAAATGACGTAAAGCACGATGGGATACTCCCGTTAGACTTGCCGAAATTGCGTGACACGTTAAGTGATCGTTAATCAGAGTGCAAACGAAAGATAAATACGCTGTCATTCAGCGCAATCAGGGTTAAAAAAGGCCTTTCTGCAGCCACATTTACATCGCTTATTGAAACTGATTGCTATTTGCATTTAAAATCTGCGCTTCACTCAATGAACATGAATGATATGACCACGTTGACTACGCCTTTACCTACACGTACCCCCATTGCTGTAATTTTATCCGTGGTACTTCACGGTTCGTTGATCGCTGGCATTCTCTATGCATCGTTTCATCAGGTCATTGAAGTTCCAAAAGCGTCGCAGCCTATCAGCGTTTCGCTGGTGGCGCCTGAAGTGCAACCCGAACCTGCACCTGCCCAGGTTACGCCACCACCTCCCGAGCCTGAGCCGGAACCTGAAGTAGCACCAGAGCCGCCGAAGGTTGAGCCGGTGCCGATTCCTAAACCGGAACCTAAGCCGAAGCCAAAACCTAAACCGAAGCCAAAGGTGGAAAAAAAGGTTGAGCCGAAACCGCGTCAGGAAGTGAAGCCGCAGGAAAATCCGGTGAAGCAGGACGCGCCAACCACGCAGACGCGTCCAACCACTGCGCCGAAAGCCAATCCAACCGCAACGCCAAGCATCTCTGATGGCCCGAAAGCGATGAACGTCAGCAAACCAGCCTATCCGGCGCGTGCGTTCGCGCTGCGCGTTGAGGGACGTGTACGCGTGCAGTTTGATGTTGATAGTGACGGTCGTGTCGATAACGTTCAGATTTTATCGGCTGAACCGCGCAACATGTTTGAGCGCGAAGTGAAGCAGGCGATGAAGAAATGGCGTTATCAGCCGGGTCGTCCTGGCAAGAATCTGACCATGAATATCGTGTTCCGCATCAACGGCGGCGCCAATATCGAATAAGTACTGCTGTTTGATAGGCAAAAAGAAAGCGGTCAGATGACCGCTTTTTTAGTGTTATAGATCGCTTAAATTGCTTCTGCCGGGCGGCAGTGGGCGAGATTGCCCGGTATTGTCGACGGCGACGTAGACAAACACCGCTTCAGTTGCGCAGTAAGTCTGGCCAATGGGTTCGGACGACACTTTCTTGATCCACACTTCGACGTTAATGGTCATGGAACTGTTGCCGGTGCGGATGCAGCGTGCGTAGCAGCTCACCACATCGCCAACCGCTACGGGTTTAAGGAACGTCATTCCATCCACGCGCACGGTAACAACACGTCCTTCAGCAATCTCTTTTGCCTTGATTGCGCCGCCCATATCCATCTGCGACATCAACCAACCACCAAAGATATCACCGTTGGCATTGGTATCGGCTGGCATTGCCAGGGTACGCAACACCATCTCGCCTTGCGGCGACTTATGTTTTTCGTCCATTGCTCAGTTCTTCTGCAGGTGAAGAGAAGCCCGACGTTGTCGGGCGGAGTGGCATTATTTTTGTTCTTGTTGCGGCATCTGTCGCCAGATATACACGCCGCTTAACAGGGTAAAGAGTAGGGTCAGGCCGGTCAGACCGAACACTTTAAAGTTAACCCAAAATTCCTGCGATAACCAAAACGCAACATAAATATTCGCTAAGCCGCAGGCAAGGAAGAAGATTGCCCAGGCAATGTTGAGATTTCGCCACACGCCTGACGGCAATTGCAACTCTTTACCCAGCATGGTTTGGATCAGCGGTTGCTTCATAAACCACTGGCTGTAGAGCAGCGCGACGGCAAACAGCGAATAGATCACCGTGACTTTCCATTTGATAAATTCATCGTTATGGAACACCAGCGTCAGCGTGCCGAATACCGCAACCAGCACAAAAGTAAAAATGGTCATCTTTTCCAGCTTGCGGTAAAGCACCCAACTGACGACCAGCGCCAGACCGGTGGCAACAATCAGTGCGCCGGAGGCGACAAAGATGTCGTACAGCTTGTAGAAGATGAAGAAAACCACCAGGGGAAGAAAATCGAGTAACTGCTTCATAGCGTTTCCAATTAGGGCAGGAGCGTTCAATTATGGCGCCCGGGTGAGCGCCATAACGATTAACGTAACAGCATATACAGCCGGTACAGATAGATGATCAGTACAGCGGAGACCAGATTACCCAGCGCGTTCAACACCACGGAGGCGATGTTGGCGGGCAGCACGGTCAGCGATGAAAAGAAGAACATCAGCACAATTTTGGCCAGCAGCCACAGCACAATGGCCGGTGCGATAACCTTAATATTCTTCCATGCGAGACGCATGCTGGCGCGCATCGCGCCGATCACGCCGAGCTTCTCATTGGCGAGAATCACTGGCGCCAGTGAAAACAGGATGGCCAGAATCACGCCCGGCACCATCAGCACCATAAAGCCCAGCTGTACCAGCAAGGTGATCAGGAAGGTTTGCAGCAGCAGCTTTGGCAAGATCGGCGCAGACGCACCAATAGCACGCAGTGCGCTCACGCGTTGTCCGCCCGACACCATTGGGATCAGGAATAGCATGCCACCCAGCAGCAGCGTATTACCAATTAATGCAGCAAACGTGCCTGCAGCGGAAGCGCGCAGCAAAATACGCTGCTGGTCCGGAGACATATTTTGTACCAGCTCAAACAGCGAGGATGCGCTGTCATCTGACTGGCTCAACAATGAGAGCTGGTCTTCACCTGGTGTTAACGCGTGGCCGACGATCACAGTAATGAACGAGGTCAGCAGCGCCAGCAGTAAAATAGTAACCAACTGATGGCGCAAAAAATTTCCTGTGTCACGGTATAACGAGCTTGCCGTGATAGACATGTAAACTCCTTGAAAGAACCGGATTAATTAACCCGGCGATTGTACATGTTCTACTGGCGTGCTGGCACCCGCATTGGGATAACTTTCTGTCATAACAGGTAAAGAAGGGTGAAAAAGCGCAGGAAGACCATAGCGAGCACGGGCGCGATCGCAGGCTTCGTTCAGTTCACCGTTCTCGCCGGACATCGAAAACTCCCGACAAGGTGACGGACGCTGCTGATAAATGCCGCAGGAGACGCAGCCGCCGACCTCTCCCTCTAACGCAACACAGCGCGGTTGGTGTTGGTTGGTGCCGCGCATATTGCGCATAAACAGGCCTAACGGCTCGGTTAATTCAACGGGAACGGCACCGGCGCCATCATCGGCTTCGGCCCAGTAAAAAGAAACACGGAAATGCGCGCAGCATGCGCCACAGGTTACACAAGGGTTTAGTAAATCGCTCATCTGATCGCCCGCCACCTCTAAGGCATCGAACCAAAATCACACAGGGGAAAGGTAAAATAATCACGGCGAAAAATTTTCGCAAGCGGACTTTTATTACGCGGTGTAAGGCCAAAATTGATCTGAATCAATCCATTGTTTTTTAAGTGATTAATTTAGATTGATGCAGATGATCTTTTACCAAAAAAGGGGTAAATGTTGTGCCGCATTCAACATCGAGACCCATCTTTTTTGGCAAAGGAGTGATTATGAAACTGGCAAAATGCGCACTGCTGATGGCGCTGGCAATTCCGCAACTGGCTCTGGCTCATGAAGCCGGTGATTTCTTTATGCGCGCAGGTAGCGCCACCGTCCGTCCGACCGAAGGCTCTGACAATGTGCTGGGTATGGGCGGCTTTAACGTCAGCAACGATACGCAACTGGGTTTAACTTTTACCTATATGGCGACGGATAACATCGGCGTTGAGCTACTGGCCGCCACACCGTTTCGTCATAAGGTTGGACTGGGCGCCACCGGAAATCTGGCCACCGTGCGCCAGCTGCCGCCAACCTTAATGGCGCAGTACTATTTCTTTGATAGCAAAAGCAAAGTCCGCCCGTATGTGGGCGTCGGTATTAACTACACCACCTTCTATGATGCCAAATTCAATCAGACTGGACAGGATGCCGGCTTAAGCGACCTGAGCGTGAAAGACTCGTGGGGCATGGCCGGACAAGTTGGTCTGGATTATCAAATCAACCGCGACTGGATGCTGAACGCATCGTTGTGGTACATGGACATTGATACCGAAGTGAAATTCAAAGCCGGTGGTGAGCAGCAAAACATCAACACGCGTATCGATCCGTGGGTGTTCTTCTTTGGTGCGGGATATCGTTTCTAATCGGCAAGCAGAAATGAAGCGGGCGACCAGAAGGTCGCCCGTTGTGTTATTTGATCTGCATATTGTTAACCACAGACTTCACGCCTGCCACGCTACGCGTTACGGCAACAGCGCGATTAGCCATCTGCGGTGAGCTGACAAAACCGCTCAGCTGAACTTTACCCTTAAAGGTTTCAACATTGATTTCGGTCGATTTCAGCGACTCGTCATTCAACAACTGAGCCTTAACTTTGGTTGTTACCACGGTATCGTCGATGTAACCGCCAGTGCCTTCTTTGGTTGCTGTGGGGGCACACGCGCTAAGAGCCAGCGCCATTACCGCAGCCATCATAAATCCTGCAACGACTTTAAAAAAATTCATTGGTTATCTCCCTGTCTTAGATGATGTTTCGCCGCAATGGGGCGGCGCAGTTAATTGTGGTCTGGCGATGCGAAATCGGCAAATCGGCACGTGCGAAAAAGTGAGAAATAGGGAATTTTTGCCACTTATTGATCCAATCCCAGTTTTAGCCGGGTATGAAAAGCTGAGAGTGGCCGAGAAAATGAGCAGGGGGGTTGGTTTATGACGGTAAAAAGGCCTTATCCGCGCGGGAATAAGGCCCTGAAGGATTTAGCGAGTGGCCGCTTTCAGGCTACTCACAAAAGCTTTCAGCTCGCTGAGCAGCGTTGCCGGATCATTCTGGTTACGCTCAATGATTTTCACAATCGCCGAACCGGAAATGGCGCCCGCCGCACCCGCAGCGATCGCTTCTTTCACCTGGCCAGGCTCAGAGATACCAAAGCCCTGCAGCGGTGGCGCAGCGTTAAACTCTCGCAGTTTTTCGATCAGGTGATGCAGCGGCAGGCTGGCTCGATTTTCTGAACCGGTGACGCCTGCGCGTGACAGCAGATAGGTATATCCGCGACCGTGCGCAGCAATCTCGCGCAGCAGTTCATCGTCGGCATTTGGCGGACAGATAAAGATCGGTGCCACATTGTGGCGCATGGCAGCCTGACGGAACGGCGCAGACTCTTCCAGCGGCACATCAGCAACCAGCACGGAATCGACGCCCACCGCTTCACACTGCGCATAAAAGTTATCGATACCTTTGCTGAACACCAGATTAGCGTACATCAGCAAGCCAATCGGCAGGTCGGGATATTTCTGACGCACGGTCGCCAGAATTTCAAAACACTGCGCCACGGTGGTGCCGGAAGCAAAGGCACGCAGCGTCGCGCCCTGAATAGTTGGGCCATCAGCCAGCGGATCCGAGAACGGAATACCGAGCTCTAACGCGTCCGCACCGCCTTCCACCAAAGTATCGATAATTTTCAGCGACAGTTCAGGTGAAGGATCGCCGAGGGTAACGAAGGGGACGAACGCGCCTTCTTTCTGCGCCGACAGACGTTGAAACAGCTGATTATAACGTTCCATCAGATCTCTCCCTTGGCTTTCAAAATATCGTGAACGGTGAAGATGTCTTTATCGCCGCGTCCGGAAAGGTTAACTACCAGCAGCTGCTCTTTTTCCGGATTCTCGCGGATCATTTTCAGCGCATGTGCCAGCGCGTGTGAGGATTCGAGTGCAGGAATAATCCCTTCAGCACGGCACAGCTCTTTGAAGGCGCTGAGCGCTTCATCATCGGTGATCGAAACATATTCCGCGCGGCCGATACTGTTCAGATGCGCATGCTGAGGTCCCACCGATGGGAAGTCCAGACCCGCAGAGATGGAGTAGGATTCTTCAATCTGACCCTCTTCGGTCTGCATCATCGGCGCTTTCATACCGAAGTAGATCCCGACGCGACCGTGCTTAAGCGGCGCACCGTGTTCACCGGTTTCGATACCGTGTCCTGCAGGTTCAACGCCGATCAGGCCAACGCTTTCTTCTTCGATGAAGTCAGCGAACATGCCGATAGCGTTCGAACCACCGCCCACGCAGGCTAACACCGCATCGGGCAGACGACCTTCGCGCTCCAGAATCTGAGCTTTGGTCTCTTCACCAATCATGCGCTGGAATTCACGTACGATAGTTGGGAACGGGTGCGGACCTGCGGCGGTGCCGAGCATGTAGTGAGCGGTTTCATAGCTGCCAGACCAGTCGCGCAGCGCCTCGTTACAGGCATCTTTCAGCGTAGCTGAACCGCTATGCACTGGAATCACTTCCGCGCCCATCAAACGCATACGGAATACGTTTGGCGACTGACGTTCAACATCTTTCGCGCCCATATAGATGCGGCACTTCATACCCAGCAGGGCACAGGCTAACGCTGATGCGACACCATGCTGACCGGCGCCAGTTTCCGCGATAATCTCGTTTTTGCCCATACGCTTGGCCAACAGCGCCTGACCCAGCACCTGATTGGTTTTGTGCGCGCCACCGTGTAGCAAATCCTCACGCTTCAGATAGAGGCGGGTTTTGGTGCCTTTGGTCAGGTTGCTACACAGCGTCAAAGCCGTTGGGCGTCCAGCGTAGTTTTTCAGCAGGTCAGTAAACTCGGCCTGAAACTCGGGATCGCGCTGCGCTTCAACAAACGCATTTTCCAGCTGGCGCAAAGCTGGCATCAGGATTTGCGGCACATATTGGCCGCCAAACTCGCCAAAATAGGGATTCAATAACGTGGTCATTTTTTCATCTTCCTTATTCGGCCCGCGCGATGGCGGGCAAGCGAAATTAATAGGCGCGCAGCGTGCGGAATACCGCCGCGACTTTGCTGGCATCTTTAATGCCTGGCGCAGATTCTACGCCGGAGTTGAAATCGAGGCCGGCACAGCCCAGCTGTGCGGCTTCAACGCAGTTGTCAGCGCTGAGGCCACCGGCCAGTAATACGTTGCTGAGATCCTGGCCTTGCAGCAGTGACCAATCGAAACGCTGGCCGGTGCCACCCTGGCCGTTATCGAACACGTAGCGATCGACATGCGGCCAGTCGCGCGCAGGTAAGTGATCTTTGATGCTCAACGCTTTCCAGATTTTAGTGTCTGCTGGTAGCGCCTGACGCAGTTGTGCGACAAACGCCTGATCTTCATCGCCGTGCAATTGTACTGCGGCCAGTTTTAACGTCTCCGCAAGCGTGACAATGTCACTTAAAGCGTTGTTGCGGAACACGCCAACATACTTTAGCGGGGCAGCAGCCTGAACCAACTGCGCCTGCTCAATGCTGATTTTACGCGGCGAGCCTTCAGCGAAGATCAAGCCACCGTAAATGGCGCCAGCTTCCTGCGCTGCACGCGCATCTTCAGCGCGGGTCAGGCCACAGACTTTGTTATCGCCAAGCAACACGCGACGAACGCCAGCGGTGAGATCCGCTTCTTCCATCAGCGCGGAGCCAATCAGGAAGCCGTTAGCGAAGTGGCTTAATTCACGTACCTGCGCGTAATTGTGGATGCCGGATTCGCTGATGACGGTGACGCCATGTCCGAGACGCGGCGCTAACTGACGTGTGCGGTTCAGGTCGATCGACAGGTCGCGCAGGTCGCGGTTATTAATGCCGACGACTTTGGCTTCCAGCGCGATGGCACGTTCCATCTCTTCTTCATTACTCACTTCGGTCAGCACGCCCATTTTCAGGCTGTGCGCCACGGCGGCGAGCTGATGATATTGCTCATCATCCAGCACCGACAACATCAGCAGGATGGCATCGGCTTGATAATGGCGCGCCAGATAGATCTGGTACGGATCGATGATGAAGTCTTTGCACAACACCGGTTGCGTGATGGCGGCGCTGACAATCGGCAGGAACGCAAAATCGCCCTGGAAGTATTTTTCATCGGTTAACACCGATACCGCTGAAGCGTGGTGACGGTAAACGCCAGCAATAGTCGCGGGATCGAAATCCTCGCGAATCAGCCCTTTGGAAGGCGAGGCTTTTTTGCATTCCAGGATGAATACGGTGCGTGAGCCACGCAGTGCATCGTAAAAATGACGTTCCGCAGGCTGCAAATCGTTCTGGAAGGTGGCCAGCGGCTGCTGTGCTTTGCGCGCTTCAACCCAGACGGCTTTATCTTGTACGATTTTCTCTAAAACAGTGCCCTTAATACTCATCTCATCCTCTCGCTGCCAGAGCGACAACGCGCTCGTAGGCCTGTCCGCTGCGAATGGCAGCGATGGCGCGTTGTGCGTTGTCGCGCAAATCTTCATTTCCGAACACTTTCAGTAACATTGCGACGTTCACCGCAACCGCCTGCTCATGGGCGGGCTGGCCTTTACCCTGGAGTAAACGGGTCAGAATGTCACGGTTTTCTTCCGGCGTGCCGCCTGCCAACGCGTCTTTATCATGGAAGCCAAAACCGAAGTCTTCTGGCGTCAGCTGATAGCCGGTGATTTCGCCATCACGCAGCTCAGCGACCTGCGTTGGGCTGTGCAGCGCCACTTCATCCATGCCACCGCCATGTACCACCGCGGCACGTTGATAGCCGAGCACTTTCAGCGTTTGAGCGATCGGTAGCACCAGCTCTGGGCTGTAAACGCCAATCACCGCCAGCGGTGGACGCGCTGGATTGATCAGCGGCCCCAGCACATTAAAGATCGTACGGGTTTTTAACTGCTGACGTACCGGCATCGCGTGACGAAAACCGCTGTGATACTGCGGGGCAAACAGGAAGCAGACGTTGAGATCGTCCAGCGCCTGGCGTGCCTGCTCAGCAGGCATATCCAGATTGATGCCAAAAGCCGCCAGCAGATCGGACGATCCAGATTTGCTTGAGACGCTGCGATTGCCGTGCTTCGCCACTTTCAGGCCACAAGTTGCCGCGACAAAGGCGCTGGCGGTAGAAATATTGATGCTGTTGCTGCCGTCACCGCCGGTACCCACGATATCGGCAAAGGTGTAATCCGGACGAGGGAACGGTTTCGCATCGGCCAGCAACGCGGAAGCGGCACCAGCGATCTCTTCCGGACGTTCGCCACGGACTTTCATGGCGATCAGCGCGGCGGCTAACTGCGTCGGCTCCAGCTGACCGGTGATAATCGCGCTAAATAGCTGGTGGCTTTCACCCTGGCTCAGCGTCTCGGACTGATAAAGTTTTTCCAAAATAGTTTGCATCATAATCTCCCTATTACTTCGCCAGCGCCCAGGCCAACGTCTGTTCTAACAAGCGCGCGCCCTGAGTGGTGAGAATGGATTCGGGGTGGAACTGGAAGCCACACACACGGTCGGCATCGTGGCGCACGGCCATCACCATGCCGTTGTAGCTGGCGTTAACGGTCAATTCGGCTGGCGTATTGCTGCCGACCAGCGAGTGATAACGTGCCACCGGCAGCGGATTGCTCAGGCCCGCGAACATGCCTTCGCCATCGTGGGTAATAGAAGAGGCTTTGCCGTGCAGGATCTCGCCGGCCTGGCCGACATGTCCGCCGTAAGCTTCAACAATCGCCTGATGACCGAGGCAAATGCCGATAATCGGCAGACGACCGCGCAGCGCTTGCAGCAAATCTGGCATGCAACCGGCATCTTTCGGCGCGCCCGGACCCGGCGACAGCATCAGAATCGGATTCTCCATCTGCTGCAGGCGTTCAATCAGCACTTCTGCGGGCACGATGTTGCGGTAAATCATCACGTTGTGGCCGAAGGTACGCAGCTGGTCAACGAGGTTGTAAGTAAAGGAGTCGATGTTATCGAGCAGCAGGATATCGGCCATCAGAAAATCTCCTTGCAGTGATGGGCTGTTGCGATGGCACGCAATACCGCGCGCGCTTTGTTGCGGCTCTCGTCCGCTTCTGCCTGTGGCTGTGAATCCAGCACCACACCAGCGCCGGCTTGCACGGTGGCGACGCCGTCTTCGACCCACGCAGAGCGGATAACGATGCAGGTATCCAGATCGCCGTTAGCGGTGAAATAGCCGACTGCGCCGCCGTAGCTGCCGCGACGTGTGCCTTCTTTTCCGGCTATCAGCTGCATCGCACGCACTTTAGGTGCGCCACTCAGCGTGCCCATGTTCATGCAGGCGCGGTATGCGTGCAGGACGTCGAGGTCTGCGCGCAGCGTGCCGACCACGCGTGACACCAGATGCATCACGAACGAGTAACGGTCCACTTTGGTCAGGTCAGCTACGTAGCGGCTGCCCGGCACGCAGATGCGCGCCAAATCGTTACGCGCCAAATCCACCAGCATCAGGTGTTCGGCCATCTCTTTATGGTCGGTGCGCATTTCCAGTTCGATGCGGCTATCGAGATCGCGATCCAGCGAGCCATCAGCATGGCGGCCACGAGGACGGGTTCCGGCAATCGGGTAGATCTCAATCTGGCGCGAGGTCGCGTCATATTTCAGTGAGCTTTCTGGCGAGGCGCCAAACAGCGCGAAATCCTGGTCCTGCATAAAGAACATATAAGGACTTGGGTTGCTGTTTTTCAGCGTGTCGTAAGCGGCCAGTGGAGAAGGGCACGGCAGCGAGAAGCGACGTGAAGGGACAACCTGGAAGATTTCGCCGATGCGAATCGCTTCCTGCATCTCACGCACCACGTTGCAATACTCTTCGTCGCTTTGACTGGTGCTCAGCGTCATTTGCTCGACGCGCTGGACCGGCAATGCGGGCGCAGCTTGCGTCATTTGCCCGCGCAGTTGTTCTATGCGGCCTTGCAGGCGCTGGAACTCGCTGGTCGATGGGCTGAACAAGCTGGCCTGCAGACGCGCCGTGCGTTGCTGGTGGTCGATCACCAGTAAGGTTTCGGCCAGGTAGAAGCAGTAATCCGGGCAACGCTGTTCGTTGCGCAGCTCTGGCAGATCTTCGAAACCCGCGACTAAGTCATAAGCGAACAATCCACCGAGCAACATCGCTTCACGCTCTTCTTCCGGGCTGTTCACCAATTGCGGAATCAGGCGCAGCGCATCAAAAACCGAAAGGGCTTTCAGGCGGGAATCTTCGTCCTGCATACCTTGCGGCTGAGTGAAATGCAGCTCGCGGCCATCGGGGCGCACATCGATGCGCACTTCAGGTGGCAGCGCTTCGTCCAGCAGTGGCAAGATGGCGCGACCATTTTCCGACAGCGCTTTGATGGTGACGATGTTGCCCAGCGCGCTGACGCGCAGCGCGCTATCGACGATTAACAGGCTTTTCAGGTTTTGTTTGCTGTCGATATCAGCGGATTCAAGCAGCAGAGTTGCTGGACGTGCGCCGCATAATTGATGAAACACTGCGGCCGGATCTTCGCGGTAGGGCGCGGTACCGGTTATCAACTTCAATGTAGGTTTCGCAATAGCCATAATGGATTCTCTGAATTTCGCTCAAAAAAAAGCCCGCTCGGTGGCGGGCTTAGGTATCAATCTGCACTGCGGTTACGCGAGTTGTGCACGACGATGTCGCCCGATAAAGGGATCTTCGCGCCACCAACCATTTAAAAGCGTACCGAAAATAGTCATGATTAAATACCCGTTACGTGTGAACTTGTGTACTAGTTAACTGGTTCGGGCGAAAAATGTCAATACCCTTTTTCAGCCAGGGACAAAATCGTTATCATGCCTGCCGGTTTATGCAGTTGCTGGAGTTATCTTGTCGGACATCGCACGTTTTCCCCTTTATGATTTACACAGCCATTCGCTGGCTTCTGACGGCTTATTAACGCCGACCGCGCTGGTGCAGCGTGCGGTTGAGATGAAAGTCGGCGTGCTGGCGATCACCGATCACGACACGGTGGCGGGCGTGGCAGAAGCGCAGGCGGCAGTGGTGCAACAGGATCTGCCGATCCGCGTGCTAGCCGGTTTAGAAGCGTCAACCTTATGGGAAAACCACGAAATCCACATTGTGGGGCTGAATGTCGATTGCCAGCATCCCGCGCTGACTGAATTCCTCGCGCAACAGCATCAGACACGTGTGGATCGTGCACAGCAAATTGCCGAACGCCTTGAGCGCGCGCGTATTCCTGATGCGCTGGCCGGAGCCCAACGTCTGGCGCAAGGTGGCTTGATTACGCGTGGCCATTTTGCGCGTTATCTGGTGGAGATTGGCAAAGCCGATAATATGGCACAGGTGTTCAAGAATTATCTGGCGCGCGGGAAAACCGGCTACGTGCCTCCGCAATGGTGTACAATTAAACAAGCCATTGATGCTATTCATCATTCTGGCGGCTATGCCGTTTTGGCGCATCCCGGTCGTTATGGTTTGTCGGCTAAATGGTTAAAGCGGCTGATTGCGCATTTTGCCGACGTGGGCGGCGATGCCATGGAAGTCGCGCAGTGTCAGCAAGCGCCAAACGAGCGCACGCAGCTGGCAACCTATGCGCGTGACCATCAGTTAGCCGGGTCGCAGGGATCAGATTTCCACCAACCTTGTCCGTGGATAGAACTGGGACGCAAGTTATGGTTACCGGGCGGCGTGGAGCCGGTTTGGGAACGCTTCCCCGAGTTGGCGCCCAGCATTGCTGTTGCAGACAGGTGATATGAGGTTTTTATGAGTCAATATTTTCACATTCATCCCGACAATCCGCAGCCGCGCCTGGTGAATCAGGCCGTTGATTATCTGAATAAAGGCAGCGTGATTGTTTATCCAACCGATTCTGGCTATGCGCTGGGTTGTCGTCTGGAAGAGAAAAATGCCATGGAGCGCATTTGTCGCATTCGCCAATTGGATGGCAATCACAACTTCACGCTGATGTGTCGTGATTTGTCGGAGCTGTCGACTTACGCGCAGGTGGATAACTCCGCGTTTCGCATCCTAAAAAATAATACGCCGGGCAATTACACCTTCATTTTGAAGGCGACCAAAGAAGTGCCGCGTCGTTTGATGAATGACAAACGTAAAACCATCGGTCTGCGCGTGCCGTCCAATCCGGTAGCGCTGGCAATATTGGAGCGCCTCAACGAACCGATGATGTCGACTTCGCTGATGCTGCCGGGCAACGATTTTACCGAATCCGATCCGGAAGAGATTCAGTACAGCATTGGCAAGCTGGTGGATCTGATCATCGATGGCGGTACGCTGGGACAGCAGCCGACCACGGTGATCGATCTCACCAGCGATGCGCCAGTAGTGGTACGCGAAGGCGTCGGTGACACGCGCCCGTTCGAGTAATTATGCATGGTCAGGCGTGGCGTTCTGCGTCTGACCAATATTGGATTCCAGCCAATTTTTGAAATCCCCGTACGGAATATACAGCGAGACATCTTTTAAAATGACTTTCTTGCTGCGCACGTTAGATATTTCATGGCTGTAACCGACAATCACGCCGCCGATAGTTTGGTCAGCATTATATACCGCGCCACCCGACATTCCTTGCACAACCCCAGCATTTGATGCCATCGCCATGCAGGGCTTTTTATTCCATTTATTGGTAATTGCGGTGCGCGCTAAATTAACGCCGCTCGATTCCACTGGCATAGCGGAAATAAAGCTATAGCCGTACATTTTAATCGGTTCACCAATCGCACCGCTGCGGAATTTAGCCAGCGTTTCTGGGCTGTTCTTATGATAAATAATCGCGACGTCGCAATAGGGATGATAAGCCTTCACACGTTGCACGGCGGTTTTTGCCACGTGCGCCGCCGTCAGACTGTATTCTGGCGTCAAAGGAATGGTTGTGCCGAGGATACCCAAACCCAGCACAGTCGGGATGCCTGTCACGCTCATATCAACGTGTTGCATCGCAGTACGACTGTACTCAGTGTGGCCCACGGAACAACCGCTCAGTGCCAGCGCAGCAAGCGCAGGCCAAAGCAGAGAGGTTTTCATGGCAGTGATCTTCATTAAAGCATGTCCGTAAAATCCCTGGTGAAGACTTTCGACATGCAAATTAAATTCATTCCGTAAATGAATAAACGCGTCAAATCCCGCGCGCGCCGGTTTATAATATCAGTGAAATTACACAGTGTTCGTTAATGGTTTGTTAGTTGAACGAATATAAATAGTAAATAAAAGCTATGTTATTATGACGACTCACTGGATTTCAGGCTTAAATTTTACACAGTTTTTTCTTCAGAACAATTCATCAAATTTAATATTAATCAAAAAATACAAAAATACAGACTTAATCCAACCTGTAGTGCCAATAAACTATCAATTTACATTTATTACCAGAAAAGGGCTTATTTAACGCCATTAAATAGTTTTTTATGCTGTTTTGTCTTTTTTTATTAGATTTAAAGTTTGTGATTATCCTTAAGCGTGGCGCGCAATACTGCCCTCGCAGTCTTGCGAAGCGCTAATGTATCAGGTGGCTTAAGTTGGGGGCTGATTCAGGTGAGAGAGGTGAGGGGCAAATGACAATATTTCAGTGACTTGGTGTGAATGCTGATGACGAAAAGGAGATCGATCTATCAGTCAGCTGAATGTTTATTGTCGTGGTGCTAATTAAGCCGTTTTTAACGGACCCTCTGTTATCGGCAGCAAAGGAAAAGGTGTTAACAAAACTTGCGTTAGTGTAAAATCGCGGGCCGTCTGAGATTGCAACAGCGATGCAGAGCGGTAACAGATTCTGATATGGGAATTGGTAATCCCTGTATCGTACCTCTTCTTACCACGACGCCTGGGAAGGCGACAACGAGGCTCCATGAGCGAAAAATTACAGAAAGTATTAGCGCGCGCCGGTCACGGTTCGCGTCGCGAAATCGAAACCATGATTTCAGCCGGACGCGTCAGCGTTGACGGCAAACTGGCGACGCTTGGCGATCGTGTTGAAAGTGATAAATCCCTGAAAATCCGTATTGATGGTCATCTGGTGTCCATCGCTGAGTCGGCGACCGAAGTGTGCCGCGTACTGGCATATTACAAACCGGAAGGTGAACTCTGCACGCGTAACGACCCGGAAGGGCGTCCAACCGTGTTTGATCGTCTGCCGCGTCTGCGTGGTTCACGCTGGATTGCCGTCGGTCGTCTGGATGTGAATACCTGCGGTTTAATGCTGTTCACCACTGATGGTGAACTGGCTAACCGTCTGATGCACCCAAGCCGTGAAGTTGAGCGTGAATACGCGGTTCGCGTGTTTGGCGAAGTGGATGACGATAAAATCCGTCAGCTGAGCAAAGGCGTGCAGCTGGAAGATGGCCCGGCATCGTTCAAGACCATTAAGTTTGCTGGTGGCGAAGGCATTAACCAATGGTACAACGTGACGCTGACCGAAGGACGTAACCGCGAAGTGCGTCGTCTGTGGGAAGCGGTCGGCGTGCAGGTTAGCCGACTGATGCGTGTGCGTTACGGTGATATCCAGTTGCCGAAAGGCCTGCCACGCGGCGGCTGGATCGAGATGGAATTACCGGCGGTCAACTATCTGCGTACGTTAGTCAGTATGCCGGAAGAGACGGTGACTAAAGTTGCCGTCGAAAAGGATCGTCGTCGCACCAAGGCTAACCAAATCCGTCGTGCGGTAAAACGTCACGGTGTGGTGAGCAACAATCCGCGTCGTAATAACACCAAACGCGGTTCCTGATGCGAAACCTGACGCCGTAATTTGCGGCGTCAGCGTTTTACCAGTCTATTCCTTGCTGTGCCTGAATTCCCGCATCGAACGCATGCTTCACCGGACGCATTTCCGTCACGGTATCCGCCAAATCCAGTAACGTACGATGACAGCCGCGACCAGTAACGATCACGCTTTGCTGTGCAGGGCGCTGGTTCAGCACATCGACCAACTCATTTAAATCCAGATAATCCATGCTCACCATGTAAGTGATTTCATCCAGGATCACCAGATCGACGCTGTCATCAGCCAACATGCGACGCGCCTGCTGCCACACCAACTGGCAGGCGGCGGTATCTGTCTCGCGGTTCTGCGTATCCCAGGTAAATCCCGTGGACATCACCTGAAATTCGACGCCGTGCTGCTCCAGCAAGTTGCGTTCACCGTTTGGCCATTCGCCTTTAATAAACTGAACCGCCGCCACTTTTTTGCCGTGCCCGCAGGCGCGCAACGCGGTGCCGAAAGCGGCGGTGGTTTTGCCTTTGCCGTTACCGGTGAACACCATCAAAATGCCGCGCGTCTCGGTGGCGGCGGCGATACGGGCATCGACCTGCTCTTTAAGGCGTTGCTGGCGTTGCTGATGGCGATCGCTCATGCGGTTGCTGGCCCCGCTTTACGTCCCGGCTGCGCATCGAAGCTGGTACCGGTTTTACGACGACTGTCATCGCCCATTAAATAGAGGTAGAGCGGCATCAAATCAGCCGGGGTTTTGAGTAAATTGGCATCCTCTTCCGGGAAGGCGCTGGCGCGCATTTTGGTGCGCGTGCCGCCAGGATTGATGCAGTTCACTCGCAGATGACGGTTTTTATACTCGTCGGCCAGTACCTGCATCATGCCTTCAGTGGCAAACTTCGAAACCGCATACGCGCCCCAGCCGGCACGTCCGGTGCGGCCTACGCTGGAGGTGGTAAACACCAGCGATCCGGCATCTGATTGCAGCAGCAGCGGCAGTAATGCCTGGGTTAAATAGAAGGTGGCATCAAGGTTAATCTGCATCACGTCACGCCAGATCTGCGGATCGAGTTCTTCCAGCGGCACAATCTCGCCCAGAATGCCGGCGTTGTGCAGCACGCCATCCAGACGCGGCACCAGAGCAGCGACCTGATCGGCCAGCTGCTGGCAGCTTTCTGGCGTGGCTTTAGCCAGATCCAGTAACAAAGAAGACGCAGGCTGCTTGTTTAACTGGTTGATGGCTTGCTCAGTTTTCTGCAGCGAGTCGGCGTTGCGTCCCAGCAGGATGACGCGCGCGCCGTAGCGCGCATAGGTCAACGCTGCTTCACGGCCAATGCCGTCGGAAGCGCCGGTGACGAGAATGATGCGATTTTCCAGCAGATCGCTTTTCGGTTGATAATGCACAGCGATATCCTTTGCTCGGGTCAGGAGGTTTTTGGCTTTATGCCTGAATTTGCCGCGCGGTGCAATCGCTTAGCCTCGCATTCTGTGCCGCCTGCGGGCATTTCAGGCGACGACAGCGCGTAAAGCGGGTAAACTTGAAGCTGTTGTAATTTACTGTTTAATAAGGCGGCAGAATGGATTTTTTCTCCAGTTACGGATTATTTCTGGCTAAGGCCGTCACCGTGGTGGTGGCGATCGCAGCTATTGTTCTGATTGTGCTTAATGCCGCGCTGCGTAAACGTCACAGCAGCGGCCAGCTGCGTTTGACGCATCTTGATGATGACTATCGTGAGATGAAGGAAGATCTGCAGCTCGCCAAAATGAAGCCACAGGCGCAAAAAGTGTGGCTCAAGCAGCATAAGAAAGAAGAGAAGCAAAAGGCGAAAGCCGATAAACGCAATGCCAAAGCGGGCGTGAGCGAGACGCTGAAACCCACGCTGTATGTGCTGGAGTTCAAAGGCAGCATGGACGCGAGTGAAGTCACCTCATTGCGTGAAGAGATCTCCGCAGTGCTGGCAGTTGCGCTGCCGGGCGATGAAGTGCTGCTGCGTCTGGAAAGCCCAGGTGGCGTGGTACACGGCTACGGTTTGGCGGCTTCGCAGCTGCAACGTCTGCGTGATGCCGGCCTGCAATTGACAGCTGTAGTGGATAAAGTCGCTGCCAGCGGCGGTTACATGATGGCTTGCGTGGCCGATCGTATTGTGGCGGCACCGTTTTCTATTATTGGTTCGATTGGCGTGGTCGCGCAGATCCCTAACTTCAACCGCCTGTTAAAGCGTAACGATATTGACGTCGAACTGCATACCGCCGGTCAATACAAACGTACCTTAACGCTGTTTGGTGAAAACACCGACGAAGGGCGCGAGAAATTCCAGGAAGATCTCAATGAAACGCATCAGCTATTTAAGGATTTCGTACAGCAGATGCGTCCGTCGCTTGATCTGAATAAAGTGGCGACCGGCGAGCATTGGTATGGCCGTCAGGCGCTGGATTTAGGTCTGGTCGATGAAATCGGCACCAGTGATGCGTTGATTATCAAGCATATGGATCGCTTCACCGTGTTAGGCGTGCACTATGCACGTAAGCGTAAAATGATGGATCGCTTTACTAACAGCGCCAGTCTGGCGGCAGAGCGGTTGATTCTGAAAATATGGCAGCGTGGCGAGAAGCCGCTGTTGTAACCGAGCCCGGCAATTGCCGGGCTTTTTTATGCCAGATGATATTGAGAGGAGAGTTCGACCGCGAGGTGTTTAAACACATTAAATACCGTGGTGGTTTTGGCGGTGGGCAAGCCTTGATCATCGAGAAAATAGGGACCGCGAAACACCAAAATCTCACCTTGCTGAATCACGTCATTAGCTTCTAATCCGACAAAATAATTGTCGTGCTGCGTGATCATCTGATTGGCTATTTCCAGTAACGCGTGGCGTGAAATAGATTCTGTTGGCACTGACATTTTTCACCTCTTTTTTGACAGCCATTTTTCTCCTTCTATATTACTTGCGAGCTATCGCGTTCAGCAAATCAGCATTGCGTCATAAAACTGGCGCAAAATTAGGCAGAATGCTAATTAAGTTGCGTAACGGATTTTATCAGGTAGAGTGTGGGCGATTCAGCTTTCAGGGAGATCACACCCGGATGTGTGGTTCTGTCAGATGGAAAACTCGCTCCTAATCATAAAGTTGCAGAAGTCGACGCAATCTGACCTGAGATTATCCCTGCTGCCTTGAAATGCGAAATGCTGGCAGCAATATTGAACCCATTGGGTTTTGGGACCTCCAATTCTCTCCCGTTTATCAGGACGTTTCATTTAGGTAAAGGTACATATGGGTAAATCACTCGTAATCGTTGAGTCCCCGGCAAAGGCCAAAACAATCAATAAATACCTCGGTAATGACTACGTGGTGAAATCCAGTGTCGGTCATATCCGTGATTTGCCGACCAGCGGTTCAACTGCCCGTAAAAGTGCCGACGGGGAAAAAGCGAAACCTGGAAAAAAGGTAAAAAAGGATGAGAAAGCCGCACTCGTAAACCGCATGGGCGTTGATCCATGGCATGGTTGGGAAGCGGATTATCAAATTCTGCCGGGCAAAGAGAAAGTTGTCGCCGAGCTGAAAAACCTGGCTGCCGATGCAGACCACATCTATCTCGCAACCGACCTTGACCGCGAAGGGGAAGCCATTGCCTGGCACCTGCGGGAAGTGATCGGTGGGGACGATAAGCGCTTTAGCCGCGTGGTGTTTAACGAAATTACCAAGAATGCGATTCGTCAGGCGTTCGACAAGCCGGGCGAGCTCAATATTGAACGTGTCAACGCACAGCAAGCGCGCCGCTTTATGGATCGCGTGGTGGGTTACATGGTATCGCCACTGCTGTGGAAGAAAATTGCTCGCGGCCTGTCAGCTGGTCGCGTTCAGTCGGTTGCTGTGCGCTTGGTGGTTGAGCGCGAGCACGAAATCAAAGCCTTCGTGCCAGAAGAGTATTGGGAAATCGATGCTGATTTCGCCACGCCGAAAGGCGCCGATCTGGCCATGCAGGTTACGCATCAGAATGACAAAGCGTTCCGCCCGGTTAATCGTGAGCAAACTCACGCGGCGGTAGCGATTTTGCAGAAAGCGCGTTACGAAGTGCTGGATCGTGAAGACAAACCGACCAGCAGCAAGCCTTCTGCACCATTTATTACCTCAACGCTGCAACAGGCGGCGAGTACGCGTTTGGGCTTCGGCGTGAAGAAGACCATGATGATGGCGCAGCGCTTGTATGAAGCGGGCCACATCACCTATATGCGTACCGACTCCACCAACCTGAGCCAGGATGCCGTGGCGATGGCGCGTGGCTATGTTGAGAGCAGCTTCGGTAAAAAGTATCTGCCAGAAGCGCCAAATACTTATGCCAGCAAAGAGAATTCACAGGAAGCGCACGAAGCGATTCGTCCTTCTGATGTGAATATCGTCGCTGAGCAACTCAAAGATATGGAAGCTGACGCGCAAAAACTCTACCAGCTGATTTGGCGCCAGTTCGTTGCTTGCCAGATGGTACCGGCTCAGTATGACTCCACCACGCTGACCGTGGGCGCGGCTGAATTTAAATTGAAAGCCAAAGGCCGTACGCTGCGTTTCGATGGCTGGACGCGCGTGATGCCTGCGCTGCGTAAAAATGATGAAGATCTGACGCTGCCGCCAGTTGATGTTGGCGACATGCTGGATCTTAAAGAGCTGATGCCAAGCCAGCACTTCACTAAACCGCCAGCGCGCTTCAGCGAGGCGTCACTGGTCCGTGAGCTGGAAAAACGCGGCATTGGTCGTCCATCTACTTACGCCTCGATTATCTCTACCATTCAGGATCGTGGTTACGTGCGTGTTGAGAACCGCCGTTTCTACGCTGAAAAAATGGGTGAAATTGTTACCGATCGTCTTGAGTCTAATTTCCGCGAGCTGATGAACTATGACTTCACTGCGCGTATGGAAAATAGTCTCGATCAGGTGGCGAATAATGAAGCCGAATGGAAAGCAGTGCTCGACTCCTTCTTTAGTGATTTTAGCCAGCAGTTAGATGATGCTGAGAAAGATCCGGAAGAGGGCGGCATGCAGCCTAACCAGATGGTGTTGACGTCGATTGACTGTCCAACCTGTAGCCGTCCGATGGGAATTCGCACCGCCAGTACCGGCGTGTTCCTTGGTTGCTCGGGTTATGCGTTGCCGCCGAAAGAGCGCTGCAAGCAGACCATCAACCTGATCCCGGAAAATGAAGTGCTCAACGTGCTGGAAGGCGATGATGCTGAAACCAACGCGCTGCGCGCCCGTCGTCGTTGCCAGAAGTGTGGCACCGCGATGGACAGCTATCTGATCGATAACCAGCGCAAGCTGCACGTCTGCGGTAATAATCCAGAGTGCGACGGCTACGAGATCGAGCAGGGCGAATTCCGCATCAAGGGCTACGATGGTCCGATTGTAGAGTGCGAGAAATGTGGTTCTGAGATGCACCTGAAAATGGGGCGTTTCGGTAAGTACATGGCCTGTACCAACGACGAGTGCAAAAACACCCGTAAGATTCTGCGTAATGGTGATGTTGCGCCGCCGAAAGAAGATCCGGTGCCGCTGCCAGAACTGCAGTGTGAAAAATCGGATGCTTACTTTGTGTTGCGTGATGGTGCCGCAGGCGTGTTCCTTGCCGCGAATACCTTCCCGAAATCACGTGAAACGCGCGCGCCGCTGGTGGAAGAGCTGCAACGCTTTGCCGACCGTCTGCCAGAGAAGCTGAAATATCTGTCAGAAGCGCCAGCCGCCGATCCGGAAGGGAATAAGACGATGGTGCGTTTCAGTCGCAAAACTAAACAACAATATGTCTCTTCCGAAAAGGATGGCAAAGCCACTGGCTGGTCAATGTTCTATATTGACGGCAAATGGCAGGAAGCGAAGAAGTAATTCCCCACAAGGCCAGCATGCGCTGGCCTTTCTCTTATCCTTATAGCTATTCGTTCTACATTCTTCCTTTAACTGATATAGTAGTTATAGAACTCTTTTCGTTTCGCTGACTCGCTTTCCCTCCCTCACTGCAATCAAGGCGGAAACACGCCTGCCGGGAATGCACCTCTGTCGCTACCAGGAAGATATAACTATGAAATTGCAGCAGTTGCGTTACATCGTCGAAGTGGTAAATCACAATCTTAATGTCTCATCGACCGCCGAAGGCTTATATACCTCGCAGCCAGGCATCAGTAAGCAAGTCCGTATGTTAGAAGATGAGCTGGGCGTGCAGATATTTGCGCGCAGTGGTAAGCATCTGACGCAAGTAACGCCTGCAGGCGAAGAGATTATTCGGATTGCGCGTGAAGTGCTCTCCAAAGTTGACGCGATTAAATCGGTTGCCGGTGAACATACCTGGCCGGATAAAGGTTCGTTATATGTAGCGACCACGCACACGCAAGCGCGTTATGCGCTGCCTGGCGTTATTAAAGGTTTTATCGAACGTTATCCACGCGTCTCATTACATATGCATCAGGGATCGCCCACACAAATAGCTGAGGCGGTTTCAAAGGGTAATGCGGACTTTGCCATTGCCACTGAAGCGCTGCATCTGTATGACGATTTGATCATGCTGCCGTGCTATCACTGGAATCGCGCCATCGTCGTGACGCCCGACCATCCGCTGGCAGGTAAATCGAATGTGACGATCGAAGAGCTGGCGGATTTCCCGCTCGTGACCTACACCTTCGGCTTTACCGGCCGTTCAGAGCTGGATACCGCGTTCAATCGCGCAGGATTAACACCACGCATCGTCTTTACTGCGACAGATGCTGACGTAATTAAGACCTATGTGCGTTTAGGCTTGGGCGTTGGCGTGATTGCCAGCATGGCGGTGGACCCGATTGCAGACCCCGATTTGGTGCGCATTGAAGCATCAGAAATCTTTACGAATAGTACGACCAAGATTGGCTTTAGACGTAGCACCTTCCTGCGCAGCTATATGTATGATTTTATTCAACGTTTTGCACCGCACCTCACACGTGATGTGGTGGATGCGGCGGTCGCACTGCGCTCCAATGAAGACATTGAAGCGATGTTCCGCGACATCAAATTACCCTTCAAGTAAATTCCTAACTCATTCTTTTGCCAAGGTGTCCAGTGGGCACCTTCGGAATCCCTTAGCGCTTAGCGCCACGAGTACTTCAAAAAAAATCATTATTTTTATGTAAATGAAACATGGGTCACATGTTTTTTCATTGTTATCTATTAAATGCGAATCAGTACACAATTTTTACGATGCTACTTTGCAGCTCGCCAGGAATATTCCCATACTCTAGTTAAGAGTTGATGGAGAAGGGCTTTTTTATTGGGTTGGTAAATTAAACTCAAATTTAGATTGGATCTAATTTGCTGTTAACCCAAATTTACAATGTAACGATTTAATTAATAGTTATGTTGGCAATTAAATTTATCTCATCAATCTTTTGTGTTTTGATAAATAGCGTTAATCGTTGTGCTCAATAAAAATAACTGGATTTTCGGTCTTAACAAGTTTAGGATTCGTCCTAAATCTTAATCGTTGTCATCAATCGTTTTATTGAGAGTGATTATCAAAAACTATGAATACGAGAATAACTGTACAGCCGGGCTTCCGGACTAAAAGCACCAAAGTTGAGCGTACTGGCAACACCCGTCGCAAAGCTTGGATGACTGTCTTCGCTGCTTCAGCACTGTTCTGGGTAGTGGTGGCGTTAATGATTTGGCGTATGTGGGGTTAAGCCATGTGGGCAAATACACTCAGTCGTAAGCATCCGGTTTCTGCGCGTCAGCCGCAAACGCCTGCGTGCAAAGTGAAAGACGTTGTATCCACTGAACCACAAGTGACCATTCCTGTTTCGTGGGAACTCAGTGAGAATCAGCGCAACTTTATTGAATCCTTCATGGATATGAAGTCCAAATAACGCGGTATGCGTTCTGTTCCATATTTAGACATTTAGTCCCTCTTTTTGCCGGATTATCCGGTGGGCAAGTTAAAAGCCCGTCCTTTAACACTCAGCATTAAAAAAACGGTGTCATCAGTACAACGCTGAAGACGGTGGACTTTTTTTGCCCGGAATCCGGGAGGGAGTGAATTATGAACATCAATACAACGACATTATCCTGGGTGAGCGTATATACCTTTTCCCTGGCTTTTTGGGCTGCCGCCTTTTGGGCGATGATTTAAGCTCTAACTCAAATTAAACTGAATTATATAAATGCCCTGACAAACGTCGGGGCATTTTTCATTGTGCTTTTATGTGTCAATTCGTGTTGTTATCAAAACGTTAACGGTAATGTGGTCTATCTTTAAGTTAAACCTTGCAGTCACTGAGGTTTAAAAAGAGATTCACTTACATGGAGGCGCTATGTCGTTAACGTTACGCGAGCAGAGTCAGGACACGCTGGATGTTCGGGCAAAAAAATATCATTACTACAGCTTGCCCAAAGCAGCTCAGCAATTGGGCAATATTGATCGTTTGCCCAAGTCAATGAAAGTCCTGCTGGAAAACCTATTGCGTTGGCAGGATGGTGATTCTGTCACGCTAGAAGATATTGAAGCGTTGGTCGCCTGGCAAAAAGATGCTCACGCCGATCGTGAGATTGCTTATCGTCCAGCGCGTGTATTAATGCAAGATTTTACCGGCGTGCCGGCGGTGGTGGATTTAGCCGCCATGCGCGAAGCGGTGAAACGCCTCGGCGGCGATGTCGCCAAAGTCAATCCCTTATCCCCGGTAGATCTGGTCATCGACCACTCTGTCACCGTAGACCATTTCGGTGATGACAAAGCCTTTGGTGAAAATGTGCATCTGGAAATGGAGCGCAACCATGAGCGCTACGTCTTCCTGCGCTGGGGGCAAAAAGCCTTCAATCGATTCCGCGTCGTACCGCCGGGCACCGGGATTTGTCATCAGGTCAATCTGGAATATCTCGGTAAATCTGTCTGGCATGAGACGCTGAATGGGCAAGAGATTGCTTATCCCGATACGCTGGTGGGCACCGATTCGCACACCACCATGATCAATGCGCTCGGCGTATTGGGTTGGGGGGTCGGCGGAATTGAGGCTGAAGCGGCGATGCTTGGCCAGCCGGTTTCGATGCTGATTCCTGACGTAGTCGGTTTCAAACTCACCGGTAAACTGCGTCCCGGTATTACCGCAACGGATTTAGTGTTAACCGTCACCCAAATGCTGCGTAAACACGGCGTGGTAGGTAAATTCGTTGAGTTTTACGGTGATGGATTAGCGGACTTGCCGCTGGCCGACCGCGCCACCATCGCCAACATGGCACCGGAATATGGTGCGACCTGCGGCTTCTTCCCGGTTGATGATGTTACCTTAAGCTACATGACGCTAACCGGCCGCGATGCTGAGCAAGTTGAACTGGTTGAGGCTTATGCTAAGCAACAAGGTATGTGGCGCAATGCGGGCGATGAACCGGTGTTCACCAGCTCTTTAGCGCTGGACATGGGTGATGTTGAATCCAGCCTTGCCGGACCAAAACGCCCGCAGGATCGCGTATCGCTGGGCGATGTTCCTACAGCCTTTGATGCCAGCAACGAACTTGAAGTCAATCAGGCGCAAAAGCCGCATAAAACGGTTAGCTATCGTGATAGCGAAACCGGAGAAAGCTATCAGCTGGATGACGGTGCGGTAGTGATCTCGGCGATTACCTCTTGTACTAATACCTCGAATCCTAGCGTGCTGATGGCTGCCGGTTTGCTGGCGAAGAAAGCCGTGGAACGCGGCCTGATGCGCAAGCCGTGGGTTAAAGCTTCGCTGGCGCCTGGTTCTAAAGTGGTTTCTGACTATCTCGCTGTGGCCCAACTCACGCCTTATCTGGACGAATTAGGGTTCAATTTGGTCGGTTACGGTTGTACCACTTGTATCGGCAACTCCGGTCCGTTACCCGATGCGATAGAAAGCGCGATTAAAGAGGGCGATCTCACGGTTGCTGCCGTGCTTTCGGGTAACCGTAACTTTGAGGGCCGCATTCACCCGCTGATTAAAACCAACTGGCTGGCTTCGCCGCCGTTGGTGGTGGCTTATGCCTTAGCGGGTAACATGAAGATCAATCTGCAATCTGATCCGATCGGCCAAGATCGACAGGGCAATGATGTCTTCCTCAAGGATATCTGGCCTTCACCGGAAGAAATTGCGGAAGCGGTGCAGAAAGTTACCAGCGATATGTTCCACAAAGAGTATGCCGAGGTGTTTGACGGCACGCCGGAGTGGCAGCAAATCAAAGTCAGCGAAGCGGCAACCTATGATTGGGATGGCGATTCTACATACATCCGCCTGTCGCCATTCTTCGATGACATGGAGAAAACGCCGAAGCCGGTACAGGACATCAAAGGCGCGCGCATTCTGGCGATGCTGGGTGATTCCGTCACCACCGACCACATTTCTCCGGCGGGTAGCATCAAAGCGGAAAGTCCAGCCGGACGCTATTTGCTGTCGCATGGCGTCGAGCGCACCGATTTCAACTCTTACGGTTCGCGTCGTGGTAACCACGAAGTGATGATGCGCGGCACTTTCGCTAATATCCGTATTCGTAACGAAATGGTGCCGGGTGTGGAGGGCGGTTATACCAAACACTTCCCGACTAATGAGCAGTTGGCGATTTACGACGCGGCAATGAAGTATCAGCAGGAAGGCGTACCGTTAGCCGTGATTGCCGGTAAAGAGTACGGTTCAGGCTCCAGTCGTGACTGGGCAGCAAAAGGGCCGCGCTTACAAGGCGTGCGCGTAGTTATTTCCGAATCCTTTGAGCGTATTCACCGCTCTAACCTGATTGGTATGGGGATTCTGCCGCTCGAGTTTCCGGCTGGCGTGACGCGTAAAACGCTGCAGCTCACCGGTGAAGAGTTTATTGATGTGGCGAACCTGTCACAGCTGAAACCGGGAGGCACTGTAAACGTCACGCTGACGCGCGCGGATGGCAGCAAAGAGACGCTGGAAACGCGCTGCCGTATCGATACGGGTAACGAACTAACCTACTACCAGAACGACGGTATTTTGCATTATGTGATACGCAATATGCTGAACTAAAAGAAAAAGCCGGGAATTCCCGGCTTTTTTTATCTGCTCTAAAATCTGCTTAAGACTTCGGTAGCAAATGACCCATTTTCTCGGCTTTCGTATCAAGATAGTGCGCGTTTTTCGGGTTACGCCCGACAACCAGCGGCACGCGTTCAACGATATTGATACCGGCTTCGGTCAGGATCTCAACTTTGCGCGGATTGTTCGTTAGCAAGCGCACTTCATTGACGCCCAACAGTTTGAACATATCCGCACACAGCGTGAAGTCGCGCTCATCAGCGGCGAAACCGAGCTGATGGTTGGCTTCGACAGTGTCGTAACCTTTATCCTGCAACGCATAAGCACGAATTTTATTCAGCAAACCGATGTTACGTCCTTCCTGACGGTGATACATCAGAATGCCACGACCTTCTTCCGCAATCGCCGTTAACGCGGCTTCCAGCTGGAAACCACAGTCGCAGCGCAAGCTGAACAGGGCATCGCCAGTTAAACATTCGGAATGGACGCGCGCCAGCACCGGATTGTGATCGCTAATATCACCATAAACCAGCGCGACATGGTCGTGGCCGGTTGCCAGTTCTTCAAAACCAACCATCAGGAAATCTCCCCATGGCGTGGGCAGTTTGGCTTCTGCTACCCGTTTAAGCTGCATGTGACTCTCCAGAACCTTCAGAGGATGCGCTATCATCATGATAACGCAAGGGCCATATGGCCCGATGAAACTTACACTATTGTGCCACAACCCGAACGGCTGCCGTTAATCGGTCAGAGTGATTGTAGTGATAAAGCACAATTATCCAAGTCGCAATGGGTATGTTATTCTTTTTTCAGCTAAAGTTATGCTAATCGCGCGTAGTAATGCGGATCTAAAAGGAAGCGAATGTTAAAAATCATTCAGCGCACCACTTTAGGGGCGTTTTTATTGTTGCTCATGCCGTTGGGCGTATGGATATCCAACTGGCAATGGCAACCAGGGGAAAGTGGCAATCTACTTCGCGTGCTGTTTTGGATGACAGAAACCGTCACCAATCCGTGGGGCATTCTCACCAGTATCATCCTCAGCGCCTGGGTGTTGTGGTGTTTACGCTTTCGGCTTAAACCCGCGATTCTGCTCATCCTTATTATGAACGGCGCAATTCTTGCCGGTCAGTACACCAAATCCACAATCAAAGAGCAGGTGCAGGAGCCGCGCCCGTATGTCATCTGGCTGGAAAAAAGTCATGGCATTAACGGTGATGAGTTTTATCAGCTGCATCGTCAGCAGCGTGGCGAAATGGTCGCAACTTTGCTGGCCAACGATACCCAGCTGCCGCAATGGTTGAAGAATCACTGGGCGTTTGAAACCGGTTATGCGTTTCCTTCCGGGCACACCATGTTTGCCGCCAGCTGGGCGTTATTGGCGATCGGGTTATTGTGGCCGCGCCGCCATTTCGCCACGGTTGCCGTATTATTTGTTTGGGCGACCGCGGTGATGGGCAGCCGTTTAGTGTTAGGCATGCACTGGCCGCGTGATTTAGTGATGGCAACGCTGATATCCTGGTTGTTGGTCACCGTTGCCACTTTACTTGCGCAGCGTTTCTGCGGCCCGCTCACCATCCCGCCAGAAGAGCATCGTGAGATCGCGCAACGTGATGATGGATTGTAATTACGCTATTCGTCCCCATATGATTGATTGTGCTTGCAGAAAAAAGCGCTATCAGATGTGGGGATAAGCAGCATCGACGGCGGTTTTTTGGCATACTTCTATTGGATAACCTCTCGACAGGACGCATTGTGAAATATTTGCTTATTTTTCTCGTGGTATTGGTCATTTTCATCATCTCCGTCACGCTCGGAGCGCACAACGACCAAGTCATCACCTTTAACTATCTGCTAGCGCAGGGCGAATTCCGCATTTCAACACTGCTCGCCAGCTTGTTTGGCGCTGGATTCCTGCTGGGATGGGCAATTTGTGGCCTGTTCTGGTTACGCTTACGGGTTTCACTGGCCAATGCACAGCGTAAACTTAAACGTATGCAGGCACAGAATGAACAATCAACCGCAGTGACCACATCACCAACTGCCAGCCGTCGGGATTAATTTTCGATGCTTGAATTGCTGTTTTTGCTTCTTCCTGTTGCTGCGGCGTATGGCTGGTATATGGGCCGCCGCAGTGCACATCAGGATAAGCAACAGGAAGCGAACCGCCTGTCGCGTGATTATGTGACAGGGGTAAACTTCCTGCTCTCCAATCAACAGGACAAAGCGGTTGATCTCTTTCTCGACATGTTGAAAGAGGACAGCGGCACGGTTGAAGCACATCTGACGCTCGGCAACCTGTTCCGTTCGCGTGGTGAAGTTGATCGCGCCATTCGCATTCACCAATCCCTGATGGAAAGTGCGTCGCTCAGCTACGAGCAGCGCTTACTGGCGATCCAGCAACTCGGCCGTGATTACATGGCGGCGGGATTGTACGATCGTGCCGAAGATATGTTCGGGCAACTGGTGGAAGAGACCGATTTCCGCATTGGTGCGCTCCAGCAATTGCTGTTGATTCATCAGGCAACCAGCGACTGGCAAAAAGCCATCGAAGTGGCGGAAAAGCTGGTTAAGCTCGGCAAAGACAAACAGAAAGGCGAAATTGCCCATTTCTACTGTGAGCTGGCGTTGCAGGCATTAAGCAGCGACGACCTTGATCGGGCGATGAGTTTGTTGAAGAAGGGCGAGTCAGCCGATCATCAAAGTGCGCGCGTCTCTATCATGATGGGCCGCATTTTGATGGAGCAGGGCGAGTATGCGAAAGCCGCCAGCCGACTGCAGCGCGTACTCGAGCAGGATAAAGAGCTGGTGAGTGAAACCTTACCGATGCTGGAAACCTGCTATCAGCGCCTGAACCAACCTGAAAACTGGGCGCAATTCTTACAACGCTGTGTCGATGAAAATACCGGCGCCGCAGCAGAGCTTTATCTCTCCGATATTCTCGAGCAGCAGCAGGGCCCCGAAGCGGCGCAGCTGTATATCAATCGCCAGCTACAACGCCATCCCACCATGCGCGTGTTCCATCGTTTAATGGACTTCCACTTACACGAAGCGGAAGACGGACGCGCGAAAGAGAGCTTGATGGTGCTGCGCGATATGGTCGGCGAGCAAATCCGTACTAAGCCGCGATATCGTTGCCAGAAATGCGGCTTCACTGCACATGCACTTTACTGGCATTGCCCATCTTGCCGCGCCTGGTCTTCCGTAAAACCTATTCGTGGACTTGACGGCCAATAAATGGCCGTATGTTTTTTCTATTTAAAGCTCATTAGTTACAACATACTTTAATGTTTAATACTGATACTACCTCAGCATCGTGCAGCAAGCGGTCAAACAGGCAAGTTCTGGCGGCAGCGTGATTGTCGGCACCGGCCTGCGCAGGTAGAATGCTTGCCGTTTGTCCATCGCGCCTGCGGGTGCCTGTTACTGAGGAAACGTTATGCCTGTAACCACTTCACCTATTCTGGTGGCACTCGACTATCATGATCTCAACAGCGCGCTGCAGTTTGTAGATCGCATCGATCCAAGCCAGTGTCGCCTGAAAGTGGGCAAAGAGATGTTCACGCTGTTTGGTCCATCGCTGGTGAAAACGCTGCAGGAACGTGGTTTTGAAGTGTTCCTCGATCTCAAGTTCCATGACATCCCAAACACCACCGCACATGCAGTCGCGGCAGCGGCCGATCTCGGCGTATGGATGGTGAACGTGCACGCCAGCGGTGGCGCTCGCATGATGAACGCGGCACGTGAAGCGCTGGTGCCATTTGGTAAAGATGCACCGCTGCTGATTGCAGTAACCGTGTTGACCAGCATGGATGAAGACGATCTGAAAGGTTTGGGCATTACCTTATCTCCAGCTGAGCAGGCTGAACGACTGGCGCGTTTGACCCGCGATTGCGGCCTGCACGGCGTGGTTTGTTCGGCGCAGGAAGCCGTGCACTTTAAGCAGGTAATTGGTCAGGATTTCGCGCTGGTTACCCCAGGTATTCGTCCGGCTGGCAGCGATGCGGGCGATCAGCGCCGTATCATGACGCCGCAGCAGGCTAAACTCGCTGGTGTGGATTATATGGTCATCGGGCGTCCGATCACCCAATCCGCCGATCCGGCCGCCACACTGCAGCAAATCCTGCAAAGTTTACAGGAGGCTTAATGGCTCAGGACAATCGATTGGTCTATTCGACCGACAGCGGCCGAATCACCCATGAAGAAGAGAAAGCGCCGCGGCCGAAAGGCGATGGTATCGTGCGTATCCAGCGCCAAACCAGCGGACGCAAAGGGAAGGGCGTGTGTCTGGTCACCGGCATCGATCTGGATGATGGCGCACTCGAAAAACTGGCCGCTGAACTTAAGAAAAAGTGTGGTTGTGGCGGGGCAGTTAAAGAGGGCGTGATTGAGATTCAGGGCGACAAACGCGATCTGATTAAAACGCTGCTGGAAGCCAAAGGCATGAAAGTCAAACTGGCTGGCGGTTGAAACAGTTCGGGCCACTTATTAGGTGGCCCGTTGTTAGGTAGATGCGCTGCGTAGCCTGATAATTATATTTTATTTGCTGATCTGGTGGCCGATGATGCCGCCGACAGCTGCGCCGCCAACCGTACCGAGTCCGCTGCCGTTGGTCAGTACTGAACCACCAATGGCACCGGCACCCGCACCGATTGCGGTATTACGGTCGCGTTTGGACCAGTTTGAACAGCCGCTCAGCGCGACAACTAAAGTTGTTGCCAATACGGCAGCAGTAAGACGTTTCATTGTTGTAGTCATTAACTTCTCCTTGATTGTTATCACCGAGGTAACTTTCTAATTATAGATGTTACGGCGCACTCGGCAGGGTAAAACGGTCCTAAACTACAAGTCTGCAATCCACATCTTGTTTGTTGTTCGAAACCCCTTCCAAGCCACAGATTTCTCGTCATAGCCACTTTCCGCAGCTTTTACAGCCATTCCTTCCATAACGCTTTTCCTCACTGCTCCGCACAATTCAGCTATCACAGTTAGCAGGAGAAAAAAGATGCTGGAAGCGTTAAAGCAGCAGGTGCTGGAAGCCAACCTCGATTTACCCCGTTACAACCTGGTCACTTTCACCTGGGGCAATGTCAGTGCGGTGGACCGCGATCGCGGTTTATTGGTGATTAAGCCGTCGGGCGTGAAGTACGAACAGATGCAGCGCGACGATATGGTGGTTGTCGATCTCGCCAGCGGTGAGGTGATTGAAGGTAAAATGCGCCCGTCATCGGATACCGCTACGCACCGCGCGCTCTATCTCGCCTGGCCAGAGATCGGCGGCATCGTGCATACGCACTCGCGGCACGCCACCATTTGGGCGCAGGCTGGACGCGAAATCATCGCGTTGGGTACCACGCACGCCGATGATTTCTACGGTACCATTCCTTGTACACGGCAAATGAAGCGTGAAGAAATTGAGCAGGAATACGAGTGGAACACCGGGCAGGTGATCATTGAAACTTTTGCGCAGCGCGCAACTGAGCCAACAGCGATTCCCGCCGTGCTGGTCAATTCCCACGGTCCCTTTGCCTGGGGCAAAGATGCGCATGCTGCGGTACACAGTGCGGTGGTATTAGAAGAAGTCGCCTACATGGCGCTGCATACCGAGCAGCTGCGCACTGAGTTACCGCCGATATCGCAAACGCTGCTTGATCTGCACTATCTGCGTAAGCACGGTAAAAATGCGTGGTATGGGCAGAATTGAAGTTGATTCAGAAACATCGATGCCTTCTCCGTACCTTCAGTACATGTTGCTGAAAACGACACATATGCGAAAGGCGCTGGCACGTCTGCTGCGGCAAAAGGGCCATTCGCAGCGCTGAGGCTTTTACGTTGGGCCAGGAGCCTCGCGCATGGATGCGCGAGGCAGTTCGGGGCCGGCCAGGACGGCCGATCCGCGAACGGTCCGTTGGCACGACGTGGAAGCCGAAGGCACCGCGCTAGCGGCGCGAGGACGGCCCGTGACGCAGCAGATGTGTCAGCGCCCGCACCATAACTAGAGCAAACCCCCTCAGCATTAATCCTGCCAGCACCTCTCATTTAGCTTCAAATCATCTGGTATGGCGATGCGCATCATAAATACAAAATGATCAACCAATAAAAATAAAACAGCGTTTCATAAATGCATTTGCGATCACTCTTTTCCTTTCAGCCAATCGTTATCTTGCTCGCCATGCCATCTGGCAATTCATAAAAACACCTCCCTCTGGCTCAGTTAAGGTGACACCCTTATGCATATCAAACGTGCAATCGATAAGATTCCTGGCGGCATGATGCTGATACCGCTGTTTTTGGGCGCGTTATGCCATACGTTCTCTCCGGGCGCAGGTAAATACTTTGGTTCGTTCACCAATGGGTTGATGACCGGCACCGTACCGATCCTTGCAGTATGGTTCTTCTGCATGGGCGCATCCATCAAACTCAGCGCCACCGGCACGGTGCTGCGTAAATCAGGCACGCTGGTGCTCACCAAGATTGCGGTGGCGTGGGTAGTCGCGGCGATTGCTTCACGTGTGATGCCAGAAAACGGCGTGGAAGTGGGCATGTTTGCCGGACTCTCCACGCTGGCGTTAGTGGCGGCGATGGATATGACCAACGGCGGCTTATACGCATCCATCATGCAGCAATACGGTTCGAAAGAAGAAGCCGGTGCGTTTGTCTTGATGTCGCTGGAGTCGGGGCCGCTGATGACGATGGTGATCCTCGGCACCGCTGGCATCGCCTCATTCGAGCCACATGTCTTCGTTGGCGCTGTGCTGCCGTTTATCGTTGGATTCGCGCTCGGTAATCTCGATCCCGAACTGCGCGAGTTCTTTGGCAAAGCGGTACACACGCTGATTCCGTTCTTTGCCTTCGCATTGGGCAACACCATTGATTTGACCGTAATCGCGCAAACCGGCCTGCTGGGAATCATGCTCGGCGTCGCAGTGATCATTGTGACCGGCATTCCGCTGATCATTGCCGATCGCCTGATTGGCGGTGGAGATGGTACAGCGGGGATTGCGGCATCCAGCACCGCCGGTGCAGCGGTGGCTACGCCGGTGTTGATTGCCGAGATGCTGCCACAGTTTAAACCGGTCGCACCGGCTGCCACGGCGTTAGTTGCCACATCAGTCATCGTTACTTCTGTCATTGTGCCAATCATTACGGCTGTTTATTCACGACGTGTTAAGCGTTCTCATGTTGCCGTGGGGCAACGCGCAGCCATCAAGTAAGCCCGCTAATGCTTCCCCGGCCGCTGGTCGGGGATATCTCTGGATTTTGCTTTATAAATCAATCTCTCATTTGGTCTGGCCTCACTCTGGATTACGCTGATGTGGCGTTTAACGCACTACATAAACATAAACAGAGGATGAGACAATGACAGTAATTAACCAACCGACATGCAGACTGTTCACCGAAGTTGGACAAACCACACAGCTCGCCGCCTACTATGAAGAGGGCCGACGTACCATGTGGATGATGCTGCGTGCGCAACCCCGTCCGAGTTTCAACCACGAATTAATTGAGGAGATCATGAACCTGAGCTATTCCGCTCAGCGTTCCGGTCTGCCGATTGATTTCTGGGTGACGGGATCGTTAGTGCCACAGATGTTCAACGCCGGGGGCGATTTGCGTTTCTTCGTCGAGTGCATTCGCAATAATCGTCGTGAAGCACTGCGCGCTTATGCACGTGCCTGTGTTGACTGCATCCACTCCGCAGCGCGGGGTTTCGATACCGGTGCGGTCACGCTGGCGATGATTGAGGGCAGTGCGCTCGGTGGCGGCTTTGAGGCGGCGCTGGCGCATCACTTCATTCTGGCGCAGAACAGCGCGCGCATGGGCTTCCCGGAGATCGCGTTCAACTTGTTCCCTGGCATGGGCGGCTACTCGTTAGTGGCGCGTCGCTCTGGCATGAAGCTGGCTGAAGAGCTGATTATGGAAGGAGAGTCACACAGCGCGGAATGGTATGAAACACGTGGTCTGGTCGACAAAGTGTTCCAGCCGGGCGATGGTTATCGCACCACACGGACCTTTATCGATACGTTGCGTCCAAAGCTTAACGGCGTGCGTGCGATGCTGAAAGCGCGTCAGCGCGTATTGCAATTATCACGCGCCGAGCTGATGGATATCACCGAGGACTGGGTTGATTATGCCTTCACACTGGAACCGAAAGACATTGCTTACATGGAACGACTGGTACAACTGCAGAACCGTCATAGCGCATCCTTGCGCAAAGCCGGCTAATCTCGCAAACCAGCTTTAGACGCGGGCAGGATGCTTAGCCAGCCAATGCCCGAGCTCTTCTGCGGGCATTGGTTTTGCATAATAATAACCCTGACGCCCATCGACACCATTGGCCATAACAAACTTTTCTTCGGCTTTAGTTTCAATGCCTTCGGCAATCACCTGCAGCTTCAAGGCTTTGGCAACGGCGACAATCGCACGGACCAGCGACTGCGCAACAGGTTGCTTATTGATATTACGCACAAAACTCTGATCCAGTTTAATGGCGTCAATAGGGACGCGCGCCAACTGGGAAAGTGAGGAGTAACCGGTACCAAAATCATCAAGATGAACTTGCGCCCCCAGTTCCTGAAACTGCTTCATCAGCATCAGTGCGCCCGCTTCATTCTCAATCAAACAGCTTTCCGTCAGTTCGATATCAATCGGACAGTCGGTCAAACCGGCCTCATTCAAAGCATGTTTCAGGTCGGTATAAATACTTTGGTCAATCAGCTGTTTAGCCGAAACGTTCACCGCGACACGCAGATAGATGCCTTCGCTACGCCACTTGATGATCTGCTGTAACACATTCAGCATCACCCAGCGGCCCAAAGGCACAATCAAACCGGACTCTTCGGCGTAGGAGATGAAATCGCCCGGCGGCACTAAACCGCGCTCCGGAGAATTCCAGCGCACCAGCGCTTCGGCGCTCAGCACATCACCTTCGGCATTGAGTTTCGGCTGGTAATGCACCACTAAATGATCCAGTTCGAGCGCTTTGCGCAGGTTGGTATCGAGCCACAAATACTCAAACACGCGCTGATTCATCTCGTTAGCGAACACGCAAAACTTGCCGCGACCGTTCTCTTTGGCGTGATACATCGCGGTATCGGCGTTACGAATCAGGCTTTCACGATCTTCACCATGCAGCGGGGCGAGGGCGATACCAATTGAGCAGCCGCTGTAGACTTCAATCAAGCCAATGCGGAACGGCTGACGCAGCCGCTCAAGGATGCGCGATGCCATCGCTTCCAGCGCCGCCTGGCTAGTGTGTTCCGCCAGCACCACAAACTCATCGCCGCCGAGGCGCGCCAGCGTCTGATCTTTGCCAAGGCAGCTGAGGATGGCCAGCGACACCGCTTGCAGCAACTGATCGCCAAACATATGGCCGTAAGCGTCGTTCACCTTCTTAAAATTGTCTAAATCGAGGTAAACCACACCGGTTTGACTGCCATTCGCCAGCTCCAGTGCCAGACTAATCTGCTGATGAATCGCGTTGCGATTGGGCAAGCCGGTCACGGTATCGGTATTGGCCAGCACGCGCAGGCGTTCCTGAGCGCGGCGCTCTTCAGTTATGTCGGTTCCGGAACAGATGAGGAAAATTTCATTTTTTCCGCTACCGCTGTGAACGAACTTATTACGAAACAGAAACAGTCGCTGACCTTTACGGGTTTTAATCCAGCGTTCAACTTCGTAAGAACTGCCTTCACGGAAGAATCCGGCGATATTGCGGCGTGATGCCTGCGCTTCCTGCTTGGTCATAAACAGCTGGAAAACGTTGCGGCCAATCACTTCCTGCTCTTTCAGCCCGGTGTACTCTTCACTCAAACGATTGAAACGCTGAATATTGCCGCGCTGATCGAGAATCACGATCACTGAATTCGCCTCAGAAACCACTTGCTCGGCGAACGATAATCCCAGTGTCAAATCACGCGCGACAGCCGAGGTGTCGCCCCAGGCTGAAGAGGTGCCTGCCCAGGTCGATTGATTGACTTTACGACCGACAAAATGCATCGGAACGGGTTCGCCGTGCAGCGACAGCGTGAGGTTAATACTTGAGGTAATGACCGTCATCGCACGTAATAAACTGGCTTGTGCGGGAGTCAGCGGAACCGCCATATTGGTGTTCGCGTTCTCATCTTCGGCAAAATGCAGAGCATCACTATCTGAAGTTAAACGCCAATGAGGGCTGGTGGTGCCAAACAAGGTGTATAGCAATGTTTGCCCTTGTTCATCGGTCATGGAAACTTCCTCCGGGGGAATGCTCAGCGGGCGGTATCTCATTATTTTAGCAACAGTATTCAACCTCCTGCGCCAGCACAAGATGCAATCCAAATATATTTTTGTTTTTATTAAAGAATGGCACGAAAAAGCCCCGACAAGCGGGGCTGATCCTGGTTAGCAAGGGCACTTACCCAGTTTTCCGGCCTGGCTGGGAAAGCGGGCATCGAGGCAGTGACGGTGAAAAGCGCGTTCATCCATGGGGGCGATAGTTGGATGATGTTCGCGCATATGCTTCAGATAAGTTTGATAGTCATGAACGCCGACCATTAAACGAAAACTTTGCTGTAATCCCTGCCAGATGCGTTGCCAGCGCGTCAGATTTTGCCTAGCCGCAGCGGGTGCGATTGGTAAGCACTGCTGAATCTGCCACGCACCGGTGGGTTTTCTCCAGTGATAAATGGACTCAGACATTTCGCACCTCTTTACGCAGTGAGATCTCGGATTCATGGGTAGTCGGCACGCTGCTGTTGAGCGCCCGACGAATCACAAAGAAGGCTGAAACCAGCATGG
This sequence comes from Pantoea sp. YR525, assembly GCF_900116775.1. Classification (NCBI taxonomy): domain Bacteria; kingdom Pseudomonadati; phylum Pseudomonadota; class Gammaproteobacteria; order Enterobacterales; family Erwiniaceae; genus Pantoea; species Pantoea sp. YR525. The sequence goes on along the minus strand of NZ_FPBU01000002.1, from coordinate 167,718 downwards.
TCACCGCCACCAGCATGAAGAAGGCGCACAGGGCCGCGTTAATTTGATTGCTGAAGACGATGGTTTGCATGTCAGCGACGGTTTTCGCCGGGGCGATGACAATGCCGTCATCAATGCCTTTGCGGAACTTGTTGGCCTGCGCGAGGAAACCAATCGATGGCTTCTCGTGGAAAATCTTCTGCCAGCCAGCAGTCATCGAGGTAATAAACAGCCAGGCGGTCGGCAAAATCGTCACCCACGCATAACGCTGCTTCTTCATTTTGAACAGCACCACGGTGCCGAGAATTAGCGCCATCGACGCCAGCATCTGGTTGCCGATACCAAACAGCGGCCACAACGTGTTAATGCCGCCGAGCGGATCGACCACGCCCTGATACACGAAGAAGCCCCAGCCCGCTACCGCAACGGTGGTTCCCGCCATGTTGCCCAACCATGAACGGTTATTCGCCATCGATGGCACCACGGTGCCCACCAAATCCTGCACCATAAAGCGGCAGGCGCGGGTACCTGCATCCACCGCGGTGAGGATAAACAGCGCTTCAAACAAGATGGCAAAGTGATACCAAAACGCCATCATGGCGCGGCTGTTAAACACTTCGGTGATGATGTGCGCCATGCCGACCGCAAAGGTGGGTGCGCCACCGGCACGGGAAAGAATGGTGCTTTCGCCGACGTCACGCGCAATGCCGCTCAGCATTTCTGGCGTTACCACGAAGCCCCAGCCGTTAATCACCTGCGACGCATTTTCCACCGTGGTGCCAATCAGCGCGGCAGGCGAGTTCATAGCAAAGTAAACGCCCGGATCAAGCACCGAGGCGCAAATCAGCGCCATGATCGCCACGAAGGATTCCATCAGCATCGCGCCGTAGCCGATAAAGCGGATATGGCTTTCGCGCTCCACCAGTTTTGGTGTGGTACCGCTTGAAACCAACGCATGGAAACCGGAAATGGCACCACATGCGATAGTGATAAACAGGAACGGGAACAGCGCGCCGGAGAATACCGGCCCGGTGCCATCAATAAATTTGGTCACCGCAGGCATTTTCATCTCGGGCATAGCAAACACGATGCCAATGGCCAAACCAATGATTACGCCGATTTTCAGGAAGGTAGAGAGATAATCGCGCGGCGCCAGCAGTAGCCACACCGGCAGCGAAGAGGCGACAAAGCCGTAGATCACCAGCACCCACGTCAGCTCCGTGCCTTTCAGCGTGAACAGCGGGCCCCAATAGGGATCGGCTGCCACGTTACCGCCGTAGATAATCGCCGCCATCATCAGCACGAAACCAATGATCGACACTTCCGCGATTTTGCCCGGACGCAGGAAACGCATATACACGCCCATAAACAGCGCAATCGGAATGGTCGCGGCAATGGTGAACAAGCCCCACGGACTGTTGGCCAGCGCCTTCACTACCACCAAGGCCAGCGCGGAGAGGATGATGATCATCACGCCCAGCGCGCCGAGCATGGTGACAACGCCAGCGAATGAACCGAGTTCCTGGCGCGCCATCTCACCGAGTGAGCGGCCATCACGGCGCGTAGAGATAAACAGAATCAGGAAATCCTGCACCGCACCGGCAAACATCACGCCAACCAGAATCCAGATGGTGCCAGGCAGGAAGCCCATTTGCGCCGCGAGGATCGGACCGACCAGCGGGCCGGCACCGGCAATCGCCGCAAAATGGTGGCCGAACAGCACCCATTTATTGGTGGGCACATAATCAAGGCCATCACTTAAGCGCTCCGCCGGCGTGCGACGACGATCGTCCAGTTCGAAGATGCGCTTAGCGATAAACAGGCTGTAAAAGCGATAGGCAATGCTGTAGCAGGCGACGGAGGCAATCACCAGCCAGACCGCGTTGACGTGTTCGCCACGGCTGAGGGCCAGCATAGCAAATGCGCCTGCGCCAATTAACGCCACCGCTAACCAGATGAGACTGGTTTTGACGTTGTTCATGAGTTAACTCCTTGTAGGGACCGGGAAAAGAAGCGATCGAATACAACAAGTTAAAAGTAATGTAATGAATTGTTAACGACAGGCACAGGCGTTAGAAATGTGAAGCGGAATGCAAATTTAACATTTGCTAAAGCGGGCGGAGAGAAATGCGGGATAACGGCTGTTATCCCGCCAGTTTTCATGCTCAGGCGGCCGGACGTGCGACCACGCTGCGGGTTTCCATACGCACTTCGGCGATGGTCACGTCAATGATGTCCGTTACACGGTAAGCGACTTCACCTTTCACCTGCACGGTGCCGCTTTCTTGTGAGCACACCAGCTCATCACGCACCGCGTGGATGAACGGCGCAGGAATGAAGGCCACCGCGCCATTCTCCTGCAGACGAACACGCATGCCGCCGCGAGATACATCGATGATCTCGGCGCTGAACTTGCGATCGGTGCCGGCAAACGGCGCGAGGAAGCGTGCGTACAACCAGTCACCAACATCGCGCTCGGCCATGCGGTTCAGGCGACGACGTTCGCTCATGATGGTCGTCAGCTCATCCTGCGGACGAGAGGTGCTTTCGCCGCGCACAATCGCTTTCAGCAAGCGATGGTTGATCATGTCGCCGAACTTACGAATTGGCGAAGTCCAGGTCGCGTATGCGTCGAGGCCAAGACCAAAGTGCGGGCCCGGTTCGGTGCCAACTTCGGCAAACGACTGGAAGCGACGAATGCGGCTGTCGAGATATTGGGTTGGCTGCGCATCGAGTTCACGACGCAGCTGGCGGAAGCCTTCCAGCGTGGTAATCGCCTGCGGATCCACGGTGATGCCATGACCCGCCAGCACGCCAGCGGCCTGCTCAGCGTTGGCCAGATCGAAACCGGTGTGCAGGTTGTAGATACCGAAGCCCAGCTTCTCCTGCAGCACTTTCGCGGCACAGACGTTTGCCAGAATCATCGACTCTTCAACGATGCGGTTAGCAATGCGGCGTGGCTCGGAGATGATATCCAGCACTTCGCCTTTCTCGCCCAACACAAAGCGATAGTCCGGGCGATCTTTAAACACCAGCGCGTGGGTTTGACGCCACTCGCTGCGCGCCAGGCAAACCTGGTGCAGCAGGCGAATCTGCTGGGCGATGGCGTCGTTCTCTGGCTGCCAGCTGCCGCTGTTTTCCAGCCAATCAGAAACCTGGTCATAAACCAGTTTGGCTTTGGACTCGATCCACGCGGCAAAGAAATGCACGTCATCGGCCAGGCTGCCATCTTTCAATACGGTGACGCGGCACGCCAGCGCCGGACGACGCTCATTCGGACGCAGAGAACAGACGTCGTCAGAGAGTTCGCGCGGCAGCATCGGGATGTTAAAGCCCGGCAGATAGTTGGTGAACGCGCGTTTCGACGCCAGCTTATCCAGCTCGCTGCCTTCCGCCACGTAAGCGGTCGGATCGGCGATGGCGATGGTCAGGATCAGATTGCCGTCGGCGGCTTCTTCCACGTACAGCGCATCATCCATATCCTGGGTGCTGGCGCTGTCGATGGTAACGAAGTTCAGCGCGGTCAGATCTTCACGCTGCAGATTTTCGTCGAGCATCTCACCAAAACCGACGTCTGGAGCCTGACGTTCAAGGTTGTGGCGCGACAAGGTTACCCACCACGGCGCGAGGTGATCGTCCGCAGTGACAATGAATTCGGTCAGTTCGGCATAAAAACCGCGATCGCCTTTCAGCGGGTGACGACGCATCTCTGCCACCGCCCAATCGCCGGTCTGGAAATCGTGGGTCACGCCACGTTCGGCGCGGCACTGAATCGCATCTTTCAGCAGCGGATGATCCGGCACAATTGACAGGCGATCGTCTTTCTTCTGCACGCGGCCGACAAAGCGGGTCAGGAACGGCTCAACCAGGGTTTCCGGCTCGGCACTCTCGCGGTCTTTATCGGTGTGGATCACGGCAGAAATACGGTCGCCGTGCATCACTTTCTTCATCTGCGGTGGCGGAATGAAGTAGCTTTTCTGGGCATCAACTTCGAGGAAGCCAAAGCCTTTTTCCGTACCTTTAACAACACCTTCGACGCGCGGAGTCTGCGCGTGAAGCTTCTCTTTAAGCTGCGCGAGCAGCGGATTATCCTGGAACATAATTTATATAGTTTCGTGGCCTAAGAGCGGCTGACAGTTTTACGCGAATCGGGTCCGCGCGGCAAGGCCAAAACAGGCTAAAAAGCCGCTTTACGCGGCTTTTTACCTTCTGATAACGCTTTGGTCAGGCGATGCGTTGTGACGCTACGGCGGCGGTTAATGCCAGCTTCACCGGCACCGATTTTGAGGTCGGCGTGCCGCTGCCGTCGCCAAAGCTTGAGAGCGGCACCAGCGGGTTAGTTTCCGGATAATAAGCCGCAAGGTTGCCGCGCGGAATGTTATACGGCACCAGTTTGAAACCGCTGACGCGACGGGTTAAACCGTCATTCCACAGCGTCTCGATATCCACTAGTTGGCCTTCAGCAAAGCCCAGCGACGCCATATCGTCCGGATGGATAAACACCACTTCGCGCTGACCGTACACGCCGCGATAACGGTCATCGAGGCCGTAAATCGTGGTGTTGTACTGATCGTGTGAACGCAGAGTTTGCAGCGTGAACGGCACCGCGACATCACCTAACTGCGGGAACAGCGAAGTCGGTAGGGCGGCAGCGCTGAACTCTGCACGTTTACTTGGCGTATTGAAGCGCAGCTCGGCTGCTGCGCTACCGAGGTAAAAGCCACCGGGAATGTCGCACTTATTATTGAAATCAGCAAAGCCGGGAATGGTGGCGGCGATGTGATCGCGAATCAGTTCGTAATTGCCTGCCATCGCCAGCCAGTCGATTTTATCGCTGCCTAGCGTCGCATGAGCAATGCCGGCCACTATCGCGGTTTCAGAACGCTGCGTTTCCGCCAATGGAATGCCGACGCCTTCTGAGGCGTGCACCATGCTGAACGAGTCTTCAACGGTGATGTACTGATTACCGCTGGCCTGGCGATCGCGTTCGGTACGGCCCAACGTTGGCAGAATCAGCCCTTCATGGCCCGGCACCAAATGGCTGCGATTGAGTTTGGTGCTGATGTGCACGGTTAAACCGCAATGCTGTAACGCTTCTTCAGTGACCGGTGAATCCGGTGCGGCCGCCGCGAGGTTGCCGCCCAGCGCAATCAGCACTTTCACTTCGTCACGCAGCATCGCGTTCAGCGCTTCAACGGTGTTGTGGCCGTGCTCGCGCGGTGGCTCGAAATCAAAGTGCGCGCCGAGTGCATCAAGGAACGGCTTGCCCGGTTTCTCATCAATGCCCATGGTGCGATTGCCTTGCACATTGCTGTGGCCGCGCACCGGACACAGGCCTGCACCTTTCTTGCCCAACTGACCAAACAGCAGCTGCAGGTTGGTGATCTCGCGGACGGTATCCACCGAGTGTTTATGCTGCGTAATGCCCATCGCCCAGGTAACAATCACGCGTTCAGCACTTTGATAAATCGCCGCTGCTTCACGGATCTGCACTTCGCTCAGACCGGATTGGCGCACAATATCGTCCCAGCGCGTGTTATCCACTGCAGCGAGATAGTCATCTAAACCATGCGTATTAGCATCAATAAACGCCTGTTCGAAAATGCCTTTTTCACCGGCTGCCAAGCGTGCACGCTGTAGCTCGAGCAGGGCTTTTACCATGCCGCGCACCGCCGCCATATCGCCGCCTAGATTAGGCTGGTAATAGGCAGAACTAATGGTACCCGCCATCGACGTGACAATTTCCAGCGGCTTTTGCGGATCGGCAAAACGCTCAAGGCCGCGTTCGCGCAGCGTGTTAAAGGTGACGATCTTCGCACCGTGATCGGCGGCGTGACGCAGGCTGTGCAGCATGCGCGGATGATTGGTGCCCGGATTCTGACCCAGCACGAAAATCGCGTCGGCGTGATCAAAATCGTCCAGACGAATGGTGCCTTTACCGACGCCGATGCTGCGCTTCAGGCCGGTGCCGCTGGCTTCATGGCACATGTTGGAGCAATCGGGGAAGTTATTGGTGCCCATTACGCGGCCAAACAGTTGATAAAGCCACGAGGCTTCGTTGCTGGCGCGGCCGGAGGTGTAAAGCTCCATCTGATTCGGATGATCCATCGCCTGCAGGTGACGAGCAATCAAGGCTAACGCATCGTCCCAGCTGATCGGTTCGTAATGGTCGGTGGCGCTGTTGTAGCGCATTGGATGGGTTAAGCGTCCCTGATACTCAAGGAAGTAATCGCTTTGCTGATAAAGAGTGCTGACGCTGTGCTGAGCAAAAAATTCCGGCTCTACCACACGACGCGTGGCTTCCCACGTCACCGCTTTTGCCCCGTTTTCACAAAAGCTAAAGGTGCTTTTGTTGTCATCGCCCCAGGCGCAACCTGGGCAGTCGAAACCGCGTGCTTTGTTCATGCGCATCAGGTTACGCAGGTTTTTTAGGGCAGCTTTACTATCAAGGACGAAACGGGTGGTGGCTTCCAATGAACCCCAGCCGCCCGCAGCAGCGCGATAGGGTTGAATCTTACGTTTAAATTTCATAGTTGCAGGCTTATTTGTTTATGAGTTGTTATCAGAATATGTCTTCTGTTAGCGGGAAGTGTGCGACTCTCCTTAAAAGTTGTCTAATTGATTGGTTTAATGGTGCGATAGGCGGCGTTTATCGCGAATCGGGCGTAAAGCGTGACCTAAGTCAAACTTTCCCGGCTGTTCAGGGGCGGCGGTTACGTGCTGCTGAGATAACTGGCTAATAATTGCTCTTTCCATTCTGAAAAGGGCACGCGCATGAAGAATCTGGCAAGCCAAATTCACGCCTTCGGTAAAGCCTTAATGATGCCCATCTCGGTGATCGCTGCCGCAGGGATCTTTCTTGGCCTGGCCGCCGCAATGCAAAACCCGGCGATTACCGGCGATGCCTTCGCCAATCTACAGGTGCCGCAACTGATCATCGGATTTATTCGTAAAGTGGCGGGCGCGCTGTTCGCCAATCTGCCGCTGTTCTTTGCGGTGGCCAGCGCCATCGGGCTGGCGAAAGCGGAGAAACCCACCGCCGCCTTTGCCGCTGTGATTGGTTATATCGCCATGAACGTCGGTATCAACTCCACGCTGGCGTCGAAAGGATTGACGGCCGCCACCACCACGCCAGAAGCGCTACAGAAAGCGGGCATGGACCAAACCGCTGCGATGATGACGTCCGCCGAATACATCGACATGCTCGGCATCTTTACTTACAACATGAGCGTGCTGGGCGGCGTGATTGCCGGATTGATTACCGTGGTGCTGCACAACCGCTTCTACACCCAGCAACTGCCGACGGCGATCAGCTTCTTTGGCGGACGCCGCTTTGTGCCAATCGTTACCGTGGTGGTGCTGCCGCTGGTGGGCGTGCTGCTGGCGTTGATTTGGCCGACCATCGGCGCAGGCATCGCGTGGGTTGGCCTGATGATTGGTAAGAGCGGGCAATACGGCGCCTTTCTGCTCGGCACCAGCGAACGTCTGCTGATTCCCACCGGCTTGCACCATATCCTCAACGAAACTGTGCGCTTCACGCCGATTGGCGGCATGGCAACGGTGGATGGGCAAAGCATCGTTGGCGCGCTCAATATCTTTAACACATCTCTGACGCATCCCGGCGCTATCCCGGACGATACAGTGCGCGGCGCCACGCAGTTCCTCGCGCAGGGCAAAATACCGGTAATGATGTTTGGCTTACCGGCCGCCGCGCTGGCGATTTACCACACCGCGCGCCCCGAACATAAGCAGCGCGTCAAAGCGCTGGTGCTGGCCGGTGCGCTGACCTCCTTTACCACCGGCATCACCGAACCGCTGGAGTTCTGTTTCATTTTTGTTTCGCCGGTGCTGTATATCCTGCATGCGCTGTTAACCGGCCTGTCATTTATGTTGATGTCGATGCTGCATTTGATGATTGGTAACGTGCAGGGCGGCGCGATCGATCTGGTGGTGTTTGGCATTCTCGGCGGCAGTAAAACGCATTGGTGGTGGACGATTGTCCTCGGCGTGATTTATGTGCCGATTTACTACTACGGCTTCCGCTTTGTGATTACGCGGATGCGAATAGAAACGCCGGGGCGCGAATCCGATGAGGAGCACAAGCCCGAACAAGTTGCGGCGGATGAGCGCACCAAAGTGATCATTAGCGGGCTGGGCGGTGAAGCCAATATAGAGGACGTCGATTGCTGTTTCACCCGGCTGCGCGTGCGGGTTAAACAGATGAATGAAGTGGTTGATCAAACCTTACTGACCACCGGCGCGAACGGCATCAATCGCGTCAGCGAACACGACGTGCAGGTAATTTACGGCCCGCAGGTCGAAAAGATCGCCAACGACGTAAAAAGTGCCTTGGGCGTGGCGTAACGCAATGGTCGCTGCGCGTGGGCTCAGCGCAGCGGCAACCGCCATGATACACTGCCGTTTTCCAGCCAATTCTGCTTTCCATGGACATCAAACAACTCATCTATCTTTGTAATCTGGAACGCGAGCGCCACTTTGGCCGTGCGGCAGAAGCCAGCTTTGTCAGCCAGCCGACGCTGTCGATGCGTCTGAAAAACCTTGAGCGCGAATTAGGGCTGTCGCTGATCAACCGCAGTAACAATTTCGATGGCTTCACGCCGGAAGGCGAGCGCGTGCTGACCTGGGCGCGGGAAATTGTCTCGGTGTATCAGGGATTAAAGCTGGAAGTGGAGTCGCTCAAGCATGGTGTCAACGGTACGTTGCGGCTTGGCGTCATGCCGCAATGCAGCGTGGCGCTACCTGCATTGTTGAAAGCGGTGGAAGCGCGTTATCCGCAGCTCGACTATCGCGTTGCTGCGATGAGCGCCGATCAGCTACTGGAAGCGCTCAACAGCCACACTGTGGATGGCGGTATCGGCTTTTTTGAACTGACGTCGCTGCGCGAGCTGCATTTCCAAACCGCGCTGTTAAAAGATCCGGGCGTCGAAGCGCTGTTTAATCCGGCGCATTTCCCGGTGCTGCTGGAGCAAGAGAGCATCTCGCTCACCACGCTTGCCAGCCAGCCGCTGTGTCTGGCGGAGCCGACGCGCTATTTTCGTCGTTATCTCGATGGGCAACTGCGCGAAACCGGCTTGATACCGCGCGTGATTGTTGAGAGCGCGTCGATCATGCAGCTGCTGCAAAGTGCGCAGGTTGGCCTCGGCGTGATGGTGTCGCCATGCGGGCATCTGTTGCCGGAGCTGATGCAGAATCTGGCGCGGCGGCCGATTGAGATGGCGCCGATGGGCAGGCAGGCGGCGTTAGTGATTGCCGAGCCGGGCAGAGCATCGCCGCTGGCTCAGCATTTCTTTGATGAAGCGCGGCGGCATCTGCCCGATTAACGGGTTTCGCCGAGCGCCATCAGCACGCGATCCTGCCAGCTGGCAAAGGCTACCGCTTGTAACAAGGTGAAGATGCGTTCGCTGCCCCAGCCCGCGTTCAGCAGCGGTTGCAGATGCGCAGCGCTGAAGCGGTCGGGCAGGCGAGTGAGCTGGGCGCTGAGTAAAATCACCGGCGAAGCTTTGCCAGCGCTTTCGACATCCTGCACCAGCGCGGCTCGCCATTCCTCAGAAACACGATCAAACTGACGTCGACAACCCAGCACCCGCGCGCTGACCGCCAGCGCCAGCGCTTCATCCTCGGCAAAATGTTCACTCAGCCGTTGTTTTAGGGTGGCGAAGCCATACAGCGCTTGCGCATCATGCACCAGCAACCAAATGGCATCATCCAATCCGTCAATGCCTTGACAGAAAGTCACCGCCGCCAGCTGATCGGCGCTGGCGTAGCGCAGTTCAACCGGTTTCAGCGCGTGCTGCCAGCTGTCGTTGCGGGCAAACAGCGCTGCGCTGGCATCTGGCGGCGGTGAAACGCCCGGAATCCAGCGCACCGGCAAGCCCATCATCGCCTGCAGCGCGGCCACCACGCGCGACTGATAGCTGACATATCCCACCAGTTGATTGAGCGTGACAATATCCGGTTCGGTTAAACCCACCGCGTCCAGCGCGCTGATGCTGTTGGCGGTGATAAGTTCCGGCTGCATAGCCAGCTGCCGCGCATACTGTGTGATTTGCGTCAGGCGATTATTACTTTCGCGTGACGAGTCCGGGCCGGGCAACGGATTTAGCCGAGCGGAGTAGTGATTGCACAGGCGCTGCACGCCGGCGACCTGCGCTACCGTCAGCGCGGTGCTGAGGCGATCGTACAGCGTTAAGGTGTGGGTCAAACTGATAGCAAGCGTATCGGGAAACAGAATCTGGCTGAGATCGCGCGCGGCCAATAAAGCAGGCTGAAAATGCGACAGCAGCGGCTGTAACGCGGTCGCTTCCTGTTGCAAACCGAGTAAGAAACGATCGTCGATATAGGCGGCTTCGGGCACCAGCGGCGCAGTGGCGGTGCTATTCGGGCGAGTCTGGCTTTCATAAAACCAGTGGTCATGGCCGGGAGAACGGCGTTGTTCCATGGTCATTCCTTGCGCTAAAAACGGACTTGCTGCATAGCGTGCGAATCTGAAAAGCAGGCATGCAACAAAGGGCTAGCTTATCGTCGCTGAAGGGCTGTCCACGGCAAAAGAATGATGGGGAATAATTAATAGCTTACGAGTATAAGAGGGGATTTTTTGGAGAAGAGGTCGCCATGAATGGCGACCCTACGTAAATCTTATTTCAGTTCCAGCTCGTTCATTGCGGCAATGCTGAAGCCGCCATCAACGTGTACCACTTCACCGGTGATACCACCCGCCAGATCAGAGCACAGGAATGCCGCTGAGTTACCCACGTCTTCGATGGTAACGGTACGACGAATCGGGGTAACCGCTTCGCAGTGCGCCAGCATCTTACGGAAATCTTTGATGCCTGATGCAGCCAGCGTACGGATTGGACCGGCAGAAACGGCGTTAACACGCGTGCCTTCTGGACCCATCGCGTTCGCCATATAGCGCACGTTGGCTTCCAGAGACGCTTTCGCCAGACCCATCACGTTGTAGTTCGGGATGGCGCGCTCTGCACCCAGGTAAGACAAGGTCAGCAGGGCAGAATTCGGGTTCAGCATCGCACGGCACTCTTTCGCCATCGCCACAAAGCTGTACGCGCTGATGTCGTGAGCGATTTTGAAGCCTTCACGGGTAACGGCATTCACGTAGTCGCCATCCAGCTGATCGCCAGGTGCGAAACCGATGGAGTGAACGAAACCGTCAAATTTCGGCCAGGTTTTTGCCAGTTCGGTGAACAGCGCAGTGATGCTCTCGTCTTCAGCCACATCGCATGGCAGAACAATGTCTGAACCCAGATCTTTAGCAAACTCTTCCACACGACTTTTCAGTTTGTCGTTCTGGTAGGTGAAAGCCAGTTCTGCGCCCTGTTTGTGCATCGCCTGCGCAATACCGTAGGCGATTGAGAGTTTACTGGCAACGCCAGTAATCAGAATGCGCTTACCGGAAAGAAAACCCATAGCTGTAATCCTTTTGGTCATTGTTGTTGGCGGTCGCGATGGTTGAAAATTAGGCGACCGACGTTAATCTCGTGCGAAGTCTAGCACGTCTGTATAAATGCGGTAAATCGCACCGCGTTTTCCGCGCCTTAACGCTCGCGGCGCCAGGCTTCGGCGGTTAAGGCTTCACCAAAGTGGCTGGTGATCAGGCGTTTGGTGAGATCGTGCAGCGGCGAGGCCAGGACATCGGCGGTGCCGCCGCGCTCAACCACTTCGCCCTGATGCATCACCAGCACCTGATCGCTGATGTGCTTCATCATGCCGAGATGCTGGGTAACGTAAATATAGGCGATGCCGTGCTTCTCCTGCAGTTCCAGCATCAGGTTCACCAACTGCGAACGCATGGTCATATCCAGCGAGGCGAGGGCTTCATCGGCGACGATGACTTTCGGCTGCAGAATCAGCGCACGCGCCAGCGCCAGACGCTGCTTCTGGCCGGGCGCCAGCATGTGCGGATAGTAACCAGCGTGGTCGCGCAGCAAACCGACCTGACGCAGCGTGGCAATAATGCGTTTTTCACGCGCCTCATCATCCAGTTCGGTATTCAGGCGCAGCGGGAAATCGAGAATCTGGCTGATGCGCTGACGCGGATTGAGCGAGGTTGAAGGATCCTGAAAAATCATGCGAATGCGCTGGCTGCGATAGCCGTAATCGCCGTACTCCAGCGGGTGATCGTCAATCAGCATTTCGCCTTCGCTCGGCTCGACCATGCCGCTGAGCATCTTCGCCAGCGTCGATTTCCCCGAACCGTTTTCACCAATCACCGCCAGCGTCTGTTTCTCACGCAGGGTAAAACTGACGCCTTTCACCGCCTCAACGTGCTGACGACGAAACAGGCCGGTGCGATAGCGGTAGGTTTTACTCAGGTTGCGCACTTCCAGCAGCGTTTCCATGTTTACTGGCTCTCCATATTCAGTGGGAAGTGGCAGGCAAACAGATGCGCTTTATTGCCGGTCAGACGCGGCGTTTCGATGCACTTACGCTGCGCATACGGGCAACGCGGCCCCAAACGACAGCCAATCGGCAAATGTTCCAGCGAAGGAATCGCGCCAGACAGTGTGTTCAGGCGGCTTTTGTGCGGCAGCGCGCTACCGAAATCGGGCATCGCACGGATCAGCGCCTGAGTGTAAGGATGATGCGGCGACTCCATCAAATCTTCGCTTTGCGCACTTTCCACTGTTTGCCCGCAATACATCACATTGATGCGGTCGGCCCAGTGGCTCATGGTGCGCAGATCGTGGCTGATCAGCAAAATGGTGGTGTTGTTATTCTGGTTGAGGCGACTCAACAGGCGGAAAATCTGCGCCTGCGTGGTCGGCTCCATCGCATTGGTCGGTTCATCGGCAATCAGCAAACGCGGCTGATTGGCCAGCGCGATGGCGATCATCACTTTCTGGCATTCGCCATCGGTGAGTTCGTACGGGAAACTGCGCATGATGTCTTTATGATCTTTGATACCGACGCGGTGCAGCAGCTCAATGGCGCGCACTTTTCGCCAGAACCACAGCCGTTTAAACCAGCGACCTTTATGCGTCCAGCGAGGAATCGCCTGCATCAACTGGCGACCAATACTTTCCGACGGATCAAGACAGGATTGCGGCTCCTGGAAAATCATCGACACGTTATGGCCAACAATCCGGCGGCGTTCGCGCGGTGACAGGCGCAGCAGATCAATATCATCAAACACCATACGATCGGCGGTGACGCGCCAGTTGTCTTTGGTGACGCCACAAATCGCTTTAGCGATCAGGCTTTTACCTGAACCTGACTCGCCGACCAGCCCACGGATTTCGCCTTCGGTGAGCGTCAGGTTGATGCGATCGACCGCTTTGACCGGACCGTCAGCGGTCATAAATTCAATGGTCAGGTTACGGATATCCAGTAGCGGCATTATTCTACTCCCGCTTCTACTGCGCGACGAATGCCGTCGCCCAGCAGGTTAACGATCAATACGCTGACCATCAGCGCCACGCCCGGCAGCATCACCGTCCAGGGTGCAACGTAGATCAGCTCCAGCGCGTCACCGAGCATCGCACCCCATTCGGGTGACGGCAGCTGCGCGCCAAGATCGAGGAAACCGAGTGCGGCGATGTCGAGAATCGCCATCGACAGCGAGCGGGTAAATTCGCTCACCAGCAGCGGTAGCACGTTAGGCAGCACCGCATTCCACAAGATATTCAGGTTGCGCGCGCCATCGAGACGCAGCGCCACCACATACTCTTTTTCCATTTCATCATGCACAGCAGTATAGATCTCGCGCACCAGACGTGGGATCAGCGCGAGAAACACCGCCAGCATCGCGTGTTCCAGGCGCGGGCCGAGAAACGCCACCACGATAATTGCCAGCAGCAGCGAGGGAATCGACAGCAAGGTATCCAACACATGATTCATCACCGCCGAGCGCACGCCATGCGTAATACCGGCAAACACGCCAAGCACCAGCGCACAAATCGCCGCCAGCACCGTTACCAAAATCGCTGAACCCACGGTAGGCGCTACGCCGCTCAGCAGGCGGCTCAGCACATCGCGACCTAAATCGTCGGTGCCGAGGAAGAAGGAGACATCGCCATAGCGTGACCACGACGGCGGCAGCAGCTGATAACCGAGGAATTGCTGATCGATGCCATACGGCGCCAGCAGGCCGCCAAACAGGCATAGGAACAGCAGCAGGCCAAAGCCGTACAAGCCGACCATGCCGCTGGTATCGCGATATAAACGCTGCCAGCTGCGACGCAGCGTGCTGGGCAGCCGCTTCTCGTCGTAGACATTATCTAAGGGCATACCATTCCTTATGTTTCAGCGGGTTAAGTGCTGCACCCAGAATATCGGACAACACGCTGACCAGAATCACCAGACCGCCCACCACCATCACGCCAGCGGAAATTGCCGCGTAATCCTGCTGGCGAATGGCGTTAATTAACCAGCGGCCAATTCCCGGCCAGTTGAACACCACTTCGGTGATCATCGCCAACGTCAACATGGTGGAAAATTGCAGGCCAAGGCGCGGAATCACCGGCGGCAGCGCATTGTGCAGCACGTGGCGGCGGATCACTGTGAAGCGTGACAGGCCGCGCGTGGCGGCGGCTTTAACGTAGTTCTTGTCCATGACATCGCTGGTGCTGCTGCGCAGCAAGCGAATCATCTCAGTGGCTGGTGCAACCGCCAACACTACGACCGGCAGAATCATGTGCGTCAATGCGCTGATCAGCATTTCATGCCGCCATGGCGATGGGCTCAGCCAGGCATCAATCAGCGCAAAGCCGGTAACGTTTTGCACCGGATAGAGCAGGTCGAAACGCCCGGAAACCGGCAACCAGCCGAGCGTTAATGAGAAGAACAGCGTAAACAGCAGCGCCAGCCAAAACACCGGCATCGAGAAGCCGAGCAACGCCAGCGCGCTGATGGCTTTATCCTGCCATTTTTTGCGCATCACGCCGGCGCAAATTCCCAGCGGAATGCCCACCAGCAGCGCCAGAATAAACGCCATCACGCACAGCTCCAGCGTGGCGGGGAACACTTCGCGCAGCTGAAGATCAATCGGTTGGCCGTTGGTGCTGGAGACGCCGAAATCAAACTGCAGTAAGCCCTTAAACCAGAACCACCACGCATCAAACAGCGAAGCACCTTCAAGCGGGGCGTTTGGCGTGAAGTAGCTCAGGCTAAAGCTCACCAGCGACAGCAAAAACAGGGTGATCAGCAGCAGCACCACGCGACGCAGAATATAGATAATCATGCTTACTCCTCGCTGCTCTCATCGCGGTAAACGCCGGCGAAAGAGGCGTTACCAAACGGGCTTAACACCAAACCTTTGATGTCATGCCGATAGGCTTGCAAACGCAGCGACGAGGCCAGCGGCAGCACCGGCAGCTCTTGCGCCAAAATCTGCTGCGCCTTGTCGTAGCTATCAATGCGCGCCGACAGCTGCTGGGACAATAGCGCGTGCTGCAACGCCTCATCAAAGGCGGGCGAGCACCAGTGTGCGTAGTTGGTCTGCGAACGGATCGCCGCGCAGCTTAATAGCGGACGGAAGAAACTGTCGGGATCGTTACTGTCGGTTGCCCAGCCGGTAAGCGTGAGATCGTGATTCATCTCCATCAACTGCGCTTCCTGGAAACGACCTTCCACCGGCGCGATGGTGACGCGCACGCCAATCTGCGCCAAATCCGCCTGCAACAGCTCGGCGGTTTTCAGCGGGCTGGGATTCCACGACTGCGAGGAAGAGGGCACAACCAGACGTAAATGCAGATCTTCCAGCCCCAGCGCTTTCAACTCTTCACGCGCTTTGGCCGGGTTGTATTCGGTGACGCGCGCATCGTTGTCATAAGCCCAGGAGGCACGTGGCAAAATGGAAGCCGCAGTTTCGGCGGTGCCGTAATAGATCGACTCCATCAGGCGTTCGTTGTTGATCGCCAGCGCCAAGGCATGGCGAACTTCCGGGCGATCGAGCGGCGGCTTGCGGGTGTTGAATGCCAGATACGCGATGTTCATACCAGGACGCAGCGTCATGCGCAGACGCGGATCGTCGCGCAAAATGCTCAGCTGGCTGGCGGCGGGATAGGCCAGTACATCGCATTCGCCGGTCAGCAGTTTGGACAAACGTCCGGTGCCGCCAACGCCCAAATCAATCACCACCTGTTGCAGACGCGGCACGCCTTTCCAGTACTGCGGATTGCGCGCCAGGCGCAGATATTGTCCAGTGCGGTATTCGCTCAGTTGGAACGGGCCGGTGCCGACCGGTTCGCGATCCAACTGTTCCTGCTGGCCTTTGGCGCTGAGATTATTGGCGTACTCCTGCGACAAAATCGGCGCGTAATGCGTCGCGATGTGCCACAGGAATGAGGCGTCCGGGCTGTTGAGGCGGATTTCAACCGTATCGCTATCGAGCTTTTTCACGCTCTGCACTGAATCGGCAAACTGCAGGCTGTCAAAGTAGGGATAGCTGCCGCCGTTGACGTTATGCCACGGATGTTTGCGATCAAACATGCGCGCAAAGCTGAACACCACATCGTCGGCGTTCATTTTACGCGTCGGTTTAAACCAGTTGGTGTGCTGGAAGGCGACATCTTTGCGCAGGTGGAAACGGTAGGTTGCGCCGTTATCCCGCACTTCCCAGCTCTGGGCGAGGTCGGGGATTAACCGATAAGTATAAGGATCCACGTCCAGCAGCCGGTCATACAGCTGCGCCGCCAGCGTATCAACGACTAAGCCGCTGCTGACCATTTGTGGGTTGAAGGTATTAACCGTGCCGTTAACGCAATAGACAAAGCCGCTATTGCGGATGTTGTCCGTTGGCGCGGCCCACGCTGACGCGCTCATCATGCTGAGACCAAGCAGCAGAGAGGGGAATAATTTTGGCATAGAACTCAACGATTCTGAGGCAATAGCGTGAGTGTATCTTAAACGTCACGTACTCCCCAAATTCGCGACGCTTCTGCTGTGTTTTTCGCCAAAGTGGCGATGAGGTAATCACAATCTCTGTGTGGAAATGAGAAATATTCTCAATTAGGGGTTTACAGATGATAATAAGAATGATTATTATTCTTCTGCGCTTCGACGGTGGCTCTACCGAAGAAGAGCACGACATTGCTCACATTGCTTCCAGTATTAGTTGCCCGCGTCTCGCGGGCTTTTTTTGTGTGACGTTTTTCCCGTCATCTTTTACGCCGCTGCTGCGTTGGCTGCGCACGCTAACCCCGGTCACATACTGGTGTATGCTCCCGGGGATTATCGCACTTGCCGCCTTGCATCAGCGCAAAAGCTTTTGGGAAAAGCGCCACACACCTGTGCGATAAAACGTAGGGTCGCCATTAATGGCGACCTGGCTAATCCTCGCCGCGGGCCTGAATCCCGTGCTTCTTCATCATGGCCCGCAACTGATGATACGTCACACGCAACAACTCGGCGGCGCGGCGCTGGTTGTATTTGGCCTGCTGCAAACTCGCTTCAACCATCTCGCGTTCCTGCTGATTTTGCCACTGACGTAAATCCAGCGGCAGGGAAGGCAAAGCAGATGAGGCCGGTTCGGCTGTGACGTCGGCGGGCGGAGTGCGTGGTGCAAACGGGTTGATGATGATGTTATCCAGCTCCTCGTCGGCGCTGTGATGGCGATAGACCGAACGCTCGACCACGTTTTTCAGTTCACGTACGTTGCCGGGCCAGCTGTGATTCAGTAGCGTCAGTTGGGCACGATCGCTGAAGCCGGGAAATAGTGGCAAGCCTAGCTCGCGGCACATTTGAATAGCGAAATGGTTAGCCATCACCAGAATGTCACTGCGGCGTTCACGCAGCGGCGGCAGCTGCACCACATCAAATGCGAGGCGATCGAGCAGGTCGGCGCGGAATTTTCCGGCGGCGGCAAGCGCGGGCAGATCTTCGTTGGTGGCGCACACCAGCCGCACATTGACCTGCAAAGATTGATTACCGCCCACGCGCTCTAGCTGGCCATATTCAATCACGCGCAGCAATTTCTCCTGCACCAGCATCGGTGCGGTGGCGAGTTCATCGAGAAACAGCGTGCCGCCATCGGCGCGTTCGAAGCGTCCCAGATGGCGTTTTTGCGCCCCGGTAAATGCGCCGGCTTCATGGCCGAACAGTTCGGAATCGAGCAGGTTTTCATTTAGCGCGGCGCAGTTCAGCGAAACAAACGGGCCTTCCCAACGGTTCGACAGATAATGCAGGCGGCTGGCGATCAGCTCTTTCCCTGTCCCGCGTTCGCCAATCACCAGCACCGGTTTTTCCAGCGGTGCCAGGCGCGAAACCTGTTCCAGTACTTCAAGAAAGTTATTCGATTCACCCAAAAGGTTGTCAGAACTATTCGACATGATGAAATTCGCCACTGATTAATCAATTTCACTACCTTAAGGGATGTTCTGGCGGATGTAAAATAAACAAATGTCGTAAAATCAATAAATTAAAAGTTGGCACGCGAATTGTATTAGTGATGAGCGCCTCGCGCACCTACATACAAAATTTGAGGAACATCATTATGGGTATTTTTTCTCGTTTCGCCGACATCGTGAACGCTAACATCAACTCTCTGCTGGAGCGCGCCGAAGATCCGCAGAAACTGGTACGCCTGATGATTCAGGAAATGGAAGACACGCTGGTAGAAGTCCGTTCAACCTCAGCCCGCGCGCTGGCAGAAAAGAAACAGCTGCTGCGTCGCAGTGAGCAAGCTGAAATTCAGCAGGCCGAATGGCAGGAAAAAGCGGAGCTGGCGATCAACAAAGGTAAAGAAGATCTGGCGCGTGCTGCTTTAATTGAGAAGCAGAAGCTGACCGATTTGATTGCTGCGCTGCAGCAGGAATCTACCCAGGTTGAAGAGACGCTGGACCGCATGAAAGGTGAGATTGGTGAGCTGGAGAAAAAACTCACTGAAACCCGTGCACGTCAGCAGGCATTAACGCTGCGTCATCAGGCGGCATCGTCATCACGTGATGTGCGTCGTCAGCTCGACAGCGGCAAGATTGATGATGCAATGGCGCGTTTCGAATCCTTTGAACGTCGCATCGATCACATGGAAGCAGAAGCTGAAAGCCAGCGTTTTGGTAAGCCAAAAGGTCTGGATCAGGAGTTTGCCGAGCTGAAAGCCGATGATGAAATCAGCCAGCAGCTGGCCGCGCTGAAAGCCAAAATGAATCGCCCTGAGTGATCGCCACGGGCCTGATTGCGGGCCCGAGTTAAAAATGGTGTTAGTGATTAAGGAGAGTCAATGAGCGCACTTTTTTTAGCCATACCCTTAACGATTTTCGTGCTGTTTGTCGCACCAATCTGGTTATGGCTGCATTACAGCAACAAACGCAACGGCGGCGCCGATTTATCGTCGAGTGACCTGCAGCGTTTGCAACAAATTACTCAGGATGCGCGCCGCATGCGTGAGCGTGTGGAAGCGCTGGAAGCCATTTTGGATGCCGAACATCCAAACTGGAGGCAACCATGATGAATGGCCGTAAACTGTGGCGCATTCCGCAGCAAGGCAAAGTGCGCGGCGTGTGTGCGGGTATTGCTGAGTACCTCGATATCCCGGTGCGCTTGCTGCGTGTGATTGTGGTTCTGTCGCTGTTCCTTGGGCTGTTTATGTTCACCATCGTCGCCTATTTTATTCTGGGCTTTGTGCTGGACGAGAAACCCGTTGATGCCTCATCTGAACGGGCACCCAGCGCACGTGAACTGCTCGACGAGCTGGAAACAACGCTGCAAAGCGATGAACGCAAGGTGCGCGAGGTGGAACGCTACGTGACCTCTGAAACGTTCAGCGTACGCAGCCGCTTCCGCCAGATTTAAATTCCCGGGCTTTCGGGCCCACTTCTTCTTTTGTGATAAGAGGCTCTATGCAAACTCAACGTTTTACTGCTCTGCGCCGTCGCGCGACACCTGCGTTGATGTCGGCGGGGAAATTTATCATTATTAGCGCAGTAACTTACGGGCCCGGCGGGATCGCTGGCTGGGCAGTGAAATCGGTGGCGCGCCGTCCGCTGCGCCTGTTGCTGGCGGCCGCCCTGGAACCGTTGCTGAGCAAAGCGTTTAAACGCTTATCGGCACGATTCATCAGGGAGAACGATGAAAAGACTGCAAAATGAATTCGTGGCGTTGATGAACCGCGGTGTTGACCGCCATCTTCGCCTGGCTGTAACCGGTTTGAGCCGCAGCGGCAAAACCGCGTTTATCACTTCGCTGGTTAACCAGCTTCTAAATGTCCACAGCGGCGCACGTTTGCCGCTGTTTTCCGTGGTGCGCGAAGATCGCCTGCTGGGCGTCAAGCGCGTACCGCAGCGCGAACTCGGCACGCCGCGTTTCACCTACGATGAAGGTCTGGCGCAGCTGTACGGCACGCCGCCGATGTGGCCGACGCCCACGCGTGGCGTAAGCGAAATGCGCCTGGCGCTGCGCTATCGTCCGGATGAATCGTTGCTGCGCCATTTCAAAGATACCGCCACGCTCTACCTCGAAATCGTCGATTATCCCGGCGAATGGCTGTTGGATCTGCCGATGTTGGCGCAGGATTATCTTAGCTGGTCACGTCAGATGGTGGGCTTGTTGCAGGGCGATCGCGCCGAATGGTCAGCGCAATGGCGCAGCCTGTGCGCCGATCTCGATCCTTTTGCACCCGCCGATGAAAATCGTCTGGCAGCGATTGCCGCAGCCTGGACCGATTACCTGCACCAATGCAAAAGCGAAGGCTTGCACTTTATCCAGCCGGGCCGCTTTGTGTTGCCGGGGGATATGGCTGGCGCGCCGGCGCTGCAGTTCTTCCCGTGGCCGCAGGTCGATGAGATGCAGCTTAGCAAGCTGGCGCAGGCGCCAGCGGGCAGTAACTTCGCTATGCTGCAGCAGCGTTTTAACTATTACTGCCAGCACGTGGTGAAAGGATTCTATAAAAATCATTTCTTGCGCTTCGATCGCCAAATCGTGCTGGTCGATTGTTTGCAACCACTGAACAGCGGTCCGCAAGCGTTCAACGATATGCGCCTCGCGTTGACGCAACTGATGCAGAGTTTCCATTACGGTCAGCGCACGCTGTTTCGCCGCCTGTTTTCTCCGGTCATCGATAAGCTGTTGTTTGCTGCCACTAAGGCCGATCATGTGACTTCCGATCAGCATGCCAATATGGTGTCGCTGTTGCAGCAGTTGGTGCAGGACGCGTGGCAGAACGCGGCGTTCGAAGGCATCAACATGGATTGCCTCGGTTTGGCCTCGGTGCAGGCGACGGAAAGTGGGCTGGTTGATCATCGCGGCGAGAAGTTACCGGCATTGCGCGGTCATCGTCTTGCCGATAATGAAGCCCTGACGTTCTATCCCGGCGAAGTGCCGCCGCGTTTGCCGGGCCACAATTTCTGGCAACAGCAGGGATTTCAGTTTGAACAGTTCCGACCGCAGCAGCTGGATGTCGATCGTCCGCTGCCGCACATTCGCATGGATGCCGCACTGGAATTTTTACTGGGAGATAAATTGCGATGAGCGACGAAACACCTTTAAAAGGACGCATTGATTTTGCCCGTCCGCTGACAGTTGAAGCGGAAAAACCACTGCGCGCCGCCCAAACCTTTAGCGCGGATAGCGAGAAGGCCTTTCTCGCCACGGCAGAAGCCGAGCCACTGGAAGAGGGCGAAGGCGAAAAAGTGGTGGAAGCCGCGCTGCGGCCAAAACGCAGCCTGTGGCGCAAAATGGTGGGCGCTGGCCTGGCCATTTTCGGCGTCAGCGTGGTGGCGCAGGGCGCGCAAACGCTGCACGATGCGTGGATGGTGCGCGACTGGTTTACCCTCGGCACCGGCGTGGCCGGCACATTGATTGTCGCCGCAGGTGCGGGCGCACTGATTGGCGAATGGCGGCGTTTATATCGTCTGCGTCAGCGGGCTGAAGAGCGCGATATTGGCCGCGAGTTGCTGCACAGTCACGGCGTGGGGAAAGGTCGCGCGTTCTGTGAAAAGCTGGCGCAGCAAGCTCAGCTCGATCAGGCGCATCCTGCACTGCAGCGCTGGCATGCGGCGCTGCATGAAACTCACAACGATCGTGAAATCGTCACCTT
Source organism: Pantoea sp. YR525 (assembly GCF_900116775.1). Lineage (NCBI taxonomy): Bacteria > Pseudomonadati > Pseudomonadota > Gammaproteobacteria > Enterobacterales > Erwiniaceae > Pantoea > Pantoea sp. YR525. The sequence continues at coordinate 145,730 of NZ_FPBU01000002.1, read as the reverse complement.
GTATGCCCAACTGGTGCAGCCGGTGCTGGATCGTCAGGCTCGCCGGGAAATCAGCCGTCACGCCGCCGAATCGACGCTGATGATTGCCGTCAGCCCGCTGGCTTTGGTGGATATGGCGTTTATCGCCTGGCGCAATCTGCGGCTGGTGAATCGCATCGCAGCGATTTATGGCATTGAGCTGGGTTACTTTAGCCGCATCCGCTTGTTCCGCTTAGTACTGCTCAACATGGCGTTTGCCGGCGCTTCCGAACTGGTGCGTGAAGTCGGGATGGATTGGATGTCGCAGGATCTTGCTGCGCGCCTGTCAACCCGCGCTGCGCAAGGGATCGGTGCCGGTTTGCTCACCGCGCGCCTCGGCATTAAAGCGATGGAATTGTGTCGTCCATTGCCATGGCTGGAAGATGACAAACCACGTCTCGGTGATTTCCGTCGCGAGTTAATTGGCCAACTGAAAGAATCCCTGGTAAAAAGTGGGGATAAAGCAGGGCAGGCTGCTAAATAATCAGCACTTGCTTACCTTTCACGCTGCACCTAGCGTGAAAGGTGAAATTATCTGTGTTACCACGCATATTCGGCGGGATTTTTGTTGGTCGCTCCGCTACACTTCCCTCTATCACCTGCCTCTGGCTGTCAACTTTTCCTGACAGGCCTCTTCTGAGGCGCTGCAAGTTAGCGTATTATCACTAAAATCAAAACCTGACTAAGGCTCATCGCAATGCGTTTGGAAGTTTTCTGCCAGGACCGAATCGGTCTGGCGCGCGAGTTGCTCGACCTGCTGGTTGCCCGCAATATCGACCTGCGCGGCATCGAAATTGCGCCACTCGGTCGCATTTACCTCAATTTCACCGCGCTGGAGTTTGAACCCTTCAGCAATCTGATGGCGGAAATACGCCGTACACCTGGCGTGACAGATGTGCGTACCGTTTCGTTTATGCCCTCCGAGCGTGAGCATCGCGCATTGAGCGCGCTGCTGGTGGCGATGCCGGAACCGGTGTTATCCATCGATCTGAAATGCAAAGTCGAGCTGGCCAATCCGGCGGCACAAAATCTGTTCACCCTTGATGAACAGAAGCTGCGCAACCAAAACGTTGGCACCTTAATCACCGGCTTTAATTTCCAGCGCTGGCTGGAGAATGAACGTGTTGACGCGCAGGCGCAGCATGTGGTGATTCAGGGACGCGATTTCCTGATGGAAGCGCGGCCGATTTATCTGGCTGAAGAAGAGGGCCAGAGCGATCTGCCGGTTGGCGCGATGATCACTCTGAAATCAACGGCGCGTATGGGCCGACAGCTGCAGAATCTCACCGTCACCGATGAGTCGGAGTTCGATCACATCGTGGCGGTTACGCCAAAAATGCGTCAGGTGATCGATCAGGCGCGCAAGCTGGCGATGCACGATGCGCCGCTGTTGATCGTGGGCGATACCGGTACCGGCAAAGATATGCTGGCGCGCGCCTGTCATTTACGCAGCGCACGCGGCAAAAAACCGTTCCTGGCGCTGAACTGCGCCTCACTGCCGGATGATGTGGCCGAGAGCGAGCTGTTTGGTCACGCCGCCGGTGCTTATCCCAATGCCCTGGAAGGCAAAAAAGGCTTCTTCGAGCAGGCTAACGGCGGCTCGGTATTGCTGGATGAGATTGGCGAAATGTCGCCACGCATGCAGACCAAACTGCTGCGTTTTCTCAACGACGGCACGTTCCGCCGCGTGGGCGAAGAGCATGAAGTGCACGTTGATGTACGCGTGATTTGCGCCACGCAGAAGAATTTAATTGAGCTGGTGCAGCGCGGTGAGTTCCGTGAGGACCTGTTTTATCGCCTGAATGTGCTAACGCTCAATCTGCCGCCGCTGCGTGAACGTCCGCTGGATATTCTGCCGCTGACCGAAATGTTTGTCGCCCGTTTCGCCGACGAACAAGGCTTGCCGCGTCCGCGTCTTTCATCGCAGCTGACGCCGTTCCTGACGCGCTACAACTGGCCGGGTAACGTGCGCCAGCTGAAGAATGCGCTGTACCGTGCGCTGACGCAGCTGGAAGGTTATGAGCTGGGACCACAAGATATTGTGTTGCCAGAGCAGGCGCTGGATGTGTCATTGGGTGAAGAGGCGATGGAAGGTTCGCTGGACGACATCACCAGCCGCTTCGAACGTTCGGTGCTGACGCGTCTTTATCTCTCTTATCCCAGCACGCGCAAACTGGCGAAACGCCTCGGCGTCTCGCATACCGCCATTGCCAATAAGCTGCGTGAATATGGGTTAGGGCAGAAGCGAAACGAGAGCGAGTAATAAAGCACGTACATCCCGTAACGTCGTTCCGCCCGTAGGGTCGCCATTCATGGCGACCTGGTCCGCAAACGTGCATCAACCTTGGCAGGCGGATGTCTTTGCCATTGGCCGCCATGAATGGCGACCCTACGTTTATTTAGCTGGGTTTTAGTCGGGTGCGCGAATATCTACCTGACTTCCTTCCCTCATAAACACCGGAATCTCACTCAATGGCGCGGCGACGCTAATGCGTTGTCCGCCTTGATAGCACTCGCCGTTACGCGCAATCCATTGCTCACCAGCAGGTAACCACACTTCACGTTCACGCTGCCCGGCGTGCAGCACCGGCGCTATCAGCAGGTCACGGCCCAGCAGATACTGATCTTCCACTTGCCAGCTCTCGGGCTGCTGCGGGTAGTGATAGAACAGCGGGCGCATAACTGGATCGCCGAGCTCATGCGCTTCGCGCATCAGGCCATCAATATAGGGACGAATCTGCTCACGTTGCAGCAGGCAACTTTTCATCAGCGCGTAATTCTCCTCACCGTAGCTCCAAACCTCGTTTGGTGAGCCGCTGTTACACTGCGCAATACCATCACGCCAGGCTTCCTCAGGTGCAATCTGTGGCTCGCGGTAACCATGCAGACGCATCACCGGACAGAACACCGCCCACTGGAACCAACGGATTAGCAGTTCATGAAACGCCGGGTCATGAATATTTCCGCCCTGAAAACCGCCGATGTCGGTGGTCCACCACGGAATTCCCGCCATTGCCATGTTCAGCCCGGCAGTGAACTGGTTGCGCAAGGCATGGAACGAGGAGTGAACGTCGCCCGACCAGGCAAGCACGCCATAACGCTGGCTGCCCGCCCAGGCACAGCGCACCAGGTTGACGATCTCGCTCTCACCTTGTTGTTGCAGACCTTCATAAAATCCGCGGGCAAACAGCTGCGGATAGATATTGCCCACTTCCTGAACCGGACCGAGATGATAGCGGTAGTTATCAAAATCGTACGCGCGATATTCCGGTTCCGCTTCATCGAGCCAGAAGGTGCGGATGCCGTGGTCATAATAGTTGCGCTTAACTTCCTGCCAGACGAACTCACGTGCGGCGGGATGCGTGGCGTCAAAAAAGGTGGTGTTGCCCATGAAATCGAGGTTCACGGATACGCCGCGTTCGCTGTTGACCAGCAAGCCTTTGGATTTCATCAGACGATAGTTATCACTGCGGCTATCCACCGTGGGCCACACCGAAACCATAGTTTCGATGCCCATCTCTTTGAGCTCCTGCACCATGGCTCGCGGATCCGGCCAATCGCGCGCATCGAAACACCAGGTTCCCTGATTTGGCCAGTGGAAAAAGTCGATGACAATTACCGAGAGCGGCAACTGCAGGCGGCGATATTCGCGCGCCACCTCCAGCACTTCCTGCTGAGTGCGATAGCGCAGTTTGCATTGCCAGAAGCCGGTTGCAAAGCTGGGCATCATCGGTGCTGTGCCGGTGGCGCGGCCATACTGACGCACGATCTCAGCTGGTGTATCGCCTGCGGTGATCCAGTAATCCATCTGATCGGTTACTTCGGCCTGCCAGCGCGTGCCGTTTTTACCAAAAGTCACTTCGCCGATGGCCGGGTTATGCCACAGCAAGCCGTAGCCGAGGTTGGATACCATAAACGGCACGCTGGCCTGCGAGTTGCGCTGTGCCAATTCCAGCGTGCAGCCTTTTAGATCGAGGCAATCCTGTTGATACTGGCCCATGCCATAAATTTTCTCCTCCGCACGCGCTTCAAAGCGCACGCTGAGCTGATATTTCCCTCCCGGAATCGGTCGAAAGGCGCGCGCATCCAGCTTAAGGGCGCTGATGTATTTGTCCTGACTCTTTTCGCTGGCGCCGATGCCCACAGTGCTGCGCTGACGCCAGAACTCCTCCAGCAGCAGTTCTCCATGTTGATTGTAAAAAGCCAGCTGGCCGCGGATGTTCAATGTAGCGGTGATATTGCCGTTACGCAGGCTCAGGGATTCATGCTCCTGGTGGATCTCCACCTCGCAAGCCGTAGGCGCTAACAACGCCCAGTCATGGTCGATCAGTTCAGGCTGACAGGTGGCTCGTACTCGCAGGCTATGCGCGCCCCAGGGTTCGATAACCAGCGTCTGACGGTCAAATGTCCAGATAATACGCTGGGATTCGGCGCGTAATTCACTCATGACAACTCCTGTGGTTGTAAAAGGGTGGAAGCCGTTGCAGCCGGTTGGGCTGACACTTTGTTCTGATTGATGGTGCGCATGGTGGCATCGTTAAGTTTGTAGCCGCGCATCGCCAGCGCGCTCAACAGCGACAGCAGGCCGGGAACCACTGAAAACAGTGCGACGATGGCCATCATCGCGGCAGGCTGCTGATGCGGTGCCTGAGCAACGTAACCGCTCAGACCCAGCGTCCAGCCAACAATCGCGCCGCTGATCGCCATGCCCATTTTCAATACGGCGAGCAGCGTGGAGAAGACGGTGCCATCGAGGCGCTTGCCCTGACGATATTCACCGTAATCCACCACATCGGCCATCATCACCCACATCAGCGTGGTGGTGACCTGATAGAAGCTGGAAACGATGAACGTCATGCCGACTAACAGCGCCAGCGATCCCGGCAGGAACACGATGCTGATACTCAACACACCGGCAGTGATGGCGCTGAGGGTAAAAGCGGTGATTTTGTTTAGGCGGCGCGTCAGCAGTTTTGCCAGCACGCTACCGACGCTTTTGCCGACGATATGCGCGGCCAGCAGCCACATGAAGAGACTGGCGTTACCCAGAAAATAGGTGACGTAGTACATCATCGCGCCAAGCCGCACGACGCCGAACGAGATATTGCAGAACACCAGCAATGCGACCACACGCCACTGATCGTTCCGCAGCAAATCGCGCAGATCGGCGAGAAAATTGCCGTGGTTGGCGGGCGCATTGATACGTTCGCGGGTGTTGAGGAAGCAGATAAAGAACAGCAAGGTTGCCAGCGTCGCCATAATCGACATCGCCGCGAAGTAACCGTCCAGTTTGTTACCGCCGCCCAGCCAGGTGGCGAGCGGGATCATCAGGAAAGTGGACATCGCGCCACCTAGCGTAGCCAGGAAGAAACGCCATGATTGCAGGGAGATGCGCTGATTATCATCGGCGGTGATAATCGCCCCCATCGAGCAGTAAGGAATATTGATGGCGGTGTACATCAGCATCATCAAGCTGTAGGTCACGGCGGCGTAGATCATCTTTCCGGTGAGCGACAGGCTTTCCGGCACCGCATAAATCAGCATACAACTGACGCCGAACGGTACTGCCAGCATCAATAACCAGGGACGAAATTTGCCCCAACGTGAACGGGTGCGGTCAGCCACCATCCCCATTGCGGGATCGATCACCGCATCGGCAACGCGCGCCAGTAAAAACAGCGTGCCGACAAAGATCGCGGGCAGGCCCACCACATCGGTGTAATAAAAGGTGAGAAAAATAATGACGTTATCGATGGCGATATGGCTGGCCATATCACCGAGGCCGTAACTGATTTTTTCTTTAATGGATAAGCTTGCTTGCATAAAGATTCCCGCCTGTCTTTGAATCGCTTAAGGGCAATTGACGGTTAGTTATAGGTAGCGAAGCGGATGGGAACAATTGCGGGATCTGTTACGGGTTTTATGTTTTTTGATTAATGTGATACGGGTAACAAGAATCACAGCAAAAATGCAACAAGGCAGGAAGAAGTGCTACGTATCACGATAAATCAACGGGTTAAAAAGGGAACTGAGTTGAAGGCGGGCATAAAAAAAGCACCGAAGAATTAATCATTCGGTGCTTTCTGTTTCACATTAACAGCGAACTAACGTTACTTCAGCGCAGCCAGTGCCGCATCGTAGTTTGGCTCTTCGGTGATTTCATTCACCAGCTCGCTGTAAATCACTTTATCGTTTTCATCCAGCACCACCACGGCACGCGCGGTCAGGCCTTTCAGCGGGCCATCCGCAATCGCCACGCCATAGTTTTCTTTGAACTCAGCGCCACGCAGGGAAGATAGCGTGATTACGTTGCTGACGTTCTCTGCGCCGCAGAAGCGTGACTGAGCGAAAGGCAGGTCGGAAGAGATGCACAGCACGACCGTGTTGTCCGCTTCACCTGAACGCTCGTTAAACTTACGCACCGATGCCGCACACACGCCAGTATCAATACTTGGGAAAATGTTCAGAACTTTGCGTTTGCCTGCATAATTAGCCAGGGATACGTCAGCAAGATCTTTGGCGACCAGGCTGAAAGGTTTAGCTTGCTCGCCAACTTGTGGGAACTGGCCTGCAACCGGCACCGGATTGCCCTGAAAGTGAACAGTCTGAGACATGTGATTTCCTTTTTTTAACGATGAAATATCTGACTTTTAAGATATAGCGTGTGTTTATGACATAATTTTTAAGGGTTTACGAGCGCATTTCCTGCCGATAATCGAGCCGGCTCGCATTTAAGCGACGGATTTAAGGAGAAATAATGAGAACAGTGAAGAGTTATCCGGAAGCCTGGCCGTTACATTCGCCGTTTGTTATTTCACGCGGCAGCCGCACTGAGGCGCATGTTGTGGTGGTAGAGATCGAGCAGGATGGCGTTAAAGGCGTCGGGGAAGCCACGCCGTACGCGCGCTACGGTGAAAGCGAGGAATCGGTACTCAAGCAGATCGCCTCGCAGCTGAGCGCGTTGCAAAGCGGCATGACGCGAGAAGCGCTGCAACAGGCGTTACCGGCGGGCGCGGCACGTAACGCCATCGACTGCGCACTGTGGGATCTGGCGCGACAGCAGCAGGGCAAAAGTCTGGTGCAATTGTGTGCTGTGCAACTGGCCGATGAGATTGTCACCGCGCACAGCATCAGCATCGATACGCCAGATGCGATGGCCAGTAGCGCGCAGGCATTGTGGCAGCATGGCGCGCGTTTATTGAAAATCAAAATGGACGATCATCTGATTAGCGAACGTTTGGTGGCAATACGCAGCGCGGTACCGGATGCCACCTTGATTGTTGATGCCAATGAATCCTGGCATGCCGAAGGCCTGGCGGCGCGCTGTCAGCTACTGGCCGATCTCAACGTCGCTATGCTGGAACAGCCGCTGCCCGCAGCAGAAGACAGCGCGCTGGGCAACTTTATCCATCCGCTGCCGATCTGCGCGGATGAAAGCTGTCACACGCGTGAAAGCCTGGCGCAGCTGAAAGGGCGTTATGAGATGGTGAATATCAAGCTGGATAAAACCGGGGGATTAACCGAAGCACTGGCGCTGGCAGAGGCGGCGCAGCAACAGGGATTCACCATTATGCTTGGCTGCATGCTCTGCACCTCGCGGGCGATTCGTGCGGCATTACCGCTGACGGCGCAGGCGACCTTCGCGGATCTCGACGGTCCAACCTGGCTTGCGGCCGATGTTGAACCGTCGCTACACTTCTCTCACGGCGTACTCAAGCCGCTGGCTGCCAGCGCAGCAGATTGATCATCGCTTCCAGATAGACTTCGGTGGCTTCGTCGACTGAAATCGGCGGCATCTCGGCGGTAATGCATAACAGGCCGAGATCGTCGCACCAGCTGCCAAACGAACCCGGCGTGGCATAACCCACGCTACTCACCACCGGCAGCGCGGTCTGCTGCGCCAGCCACTTTGCTAAATCGCTGTGGTGCGGATCGTCAATGCAGGCCAGCGGTTCATGCCACGAAACCACCCAGCGCGGTTTAATCTGATGAATCAGCTGGCACAGCGCGCGGGTTTCCGGTTCGGAAGAGGGACCTGATCCGGTTGAAAGCACCACATCGCGTTCGTCCGCTTCGCTGTTCCAGCGATACACCGTGTCGCCATTCTGCCAGTTAGCGGCAGGGAAGTTACGGTTGAGATCGACGCCGTTGGCGTTGGCGCGCAGCCCCAACTGACAACCGTCGGGATTGACGGCCAGAACAACGTGATGACGCCGCAGCGCCTCCGGCAAGGTGCGCATCGCACCGGATAAAGTGGCAATCGCGGCATTCTCATCGCCGTGCGTGCCAGCAATAATCAGCCCACTTTCGGCATCGGCGGCGGGTGCCGGAAACCACAGCAGCGGCGCGCCCAGCACCGATTGCCCGTATTGTTGCCAGACAGCGTCCAGCTTGCCGCGCAGCGGACGTGGATGGTATGACGACATGACGTTCCTCTCTGAAATACTTCCAACACCGCCAAAAACCTTCTGGCGCTTAAGGTAAAAAATGTGACCGGGAATCCAGCCTCAACATAACGGTAAATAGCCTGCGGGGAAATAGCTATATATCAATCAGCAATTTGCGATAAAATGCCAAACGTTGCTGGCGACACAATCTCTTCGCGGTCGCCATTTTTTTCGCGTAAAGGAGTGGTGATGAAACTAACGTTCCGCAAGACGCTGACTGCGTTAATTGTAGCCAGTGCAATCTCACCCGCATTCGCCGCCAACGTGCCGTCGGGCGCACAGCTGGCCAGCACCCAGGAAATCGTTCGCCATATCAAAGATGAGCCCGCTTCACTCGATCCGATGAAGGCGGTTGGCCTGCCGGAAATTCAGGTGATGCGCGATCTGTTTGAAGGGCTGACCAATCAGGATGCCCACGGAAAGATCGTTCCCGGCGTGGCGCAAAGCTGGAGCAGCAACGATAACAAAACCTGGATCTTTACCCTGCGCAACGATGCGCGCTGGTCGAATGGCGAGCCGGTGACCGCGCAGGATTTTGTCTATAGCTGGCAACGTTTAGTGGAACCGAAGAACAGTTCGCCGTTTGCCTGGTTTGCTGCGCTGAGCGGCATTGAAAACGCGGAAGCGATCACTAAAGGACAGATGAGCGCCGATAAACTGGGCGTGACGGCGACCGATGCAACACACCTCAAGGTGACATTGTCACGTCCTGTGCCGTGGTTCCCGAGTATGGTTGCTAATGCCGCGATGTATCCGGTATCGCAGAAAGTGATTGAAAAAGAGGGTGATAGCTGGACGTCACCGGGCAAGCTGGTCGGCAATGGCGCTTATCAGCTGCAGGATCGCGTAGTAAACGAAAAAATCGTGCTGGTGCGCAACGCCAACTATTGGGATGACAAAAAATCGGTGCTGACCAAAGTCACCTTTATCCCGATTAATGAAGAGTCCAGCGCCACCAAGCGTTATCGCGCCAATGATATTGATATCACCGAATCCTTCCCGAAAAACATGTACGCGCTGCTGAAGAAAGAGTTGCCGGGCCAGGTGTATACGCCGGATCAGCTTGGCACCTATTACTACGCATTCAATACCGAGAAAGGGCCAACCGCCGATGTACGGGTGCGTAAGGCGCTGTCATGGAGCATCGATCGTCGCATTATCGCGGAGAAAGTATTGGGCACCGGCGAGAAACCGGCCTGGCACTTTACACCGGACGTTACCGCCGGTTTCACCCCGATGAAAAGCTATCTGCAGCAACATAGCCAACAGGAGCTGAACGCGCAGGCCAAAGCGTTGCTGACGGCGGCAGGTTATGGACCCGGCAAACCGCTGCATTTGACGCTGCTCTACAACACCTCGGAAAGCCATCAAAAAATTGCTATCGCGGTGGCTTCAATGTGGAAGAAAAATCTCGGCGTGGATGTCACGTTGCAGAATCAGGAGTGGAAAACCTATATCGACAGCCGTAACAGCGGCAATTTCGATGTGATCCGCGCCTCATGGATCGGCGATTATAATGAGCCTTCAACCTTCCTCAGCCTGCTGACCTCGACGCACAGCGGCAATATCGCGCGTTTCCGCAGTGCCGATTACGATGCGGTGATTACCAAAGCCAGCACTGAAACCAGCGTGGCGGCGCGTAACACCGATTACAACAAAGCCGAGCAGATCATTGCCGATCAGGCACCGATCGCACCGATCTATCAATACACTAACGGCCGCTTGATCAAGCCGTGGTTGAAAGGATATCCGATCACCAATCCTGAAGACGTGGCTTACAGCCGCGAGCTGTGGATTGAGAAGCACTGAGTCTAATCGATCGCCATTTATGGCGACCCTACAAATGAATGTGACCGCCTGTCATCTTTGCTCACAGCCTGATGATTGCAACTGGTCTGCGCCACGCTAGACTGTATCGTATTGATTTTGATAGTGAGGCGAGTTCGTGAACGTCATTGAAGGAAAAGCGTTACAAGTATCCGATGCCATTGTGTCCTGTCAGCTGGATGGCGCAGGCGGCATGATCCCCATCGAAGATAAAGATGTCATCAACTGCGAACGTCCCTGCTGGCTGCACCTCAATTACACCCAACGGCAAAGTGCGGAATGGCTGCAAAACACGCCGCTAATCCCCGATTCAGTGCGTGACGCGCTGGCGGGCGACAGCATGCGTCCGCGCGTGACACGCCTTGGCGACGGCTTCATGATTGTGCTGCGTAGCGTGAACCATAATGCCGATTCGCGTCCGGATCAGCTGGTGGCAATGCGCGTGTTTATCAACGACAAGCTGATTGTCTCGACGCGCCGTCGCAAGGTGTACGCCATTGATGCCGTGCTGACCGATCTGCAAAACGGTAATGGTCCGGTTGATGGCGGCAGCTGGCTGGTGGATGTGTGCGATGCGTTAACCGATCACGCCAGTGAATTTATCGAAGAGATGCACGATAAAATTATCGAACTGGAAGATGCGTTGATGAATCAGGAAGTGCCTGCGCGCGGCGATTTGGCGCTGCTGCGTAAGCAGCTGATTGTGATGCGTCGTTATATGGCACCGCAGCGCGATGTCTATGCGCGCCTGGCTATCGAAAAGATGGCGTGGATGAATGACGACGACCGCCGCCGCATGCAAGAGGTAGCCGATCGTCTCGGACGTGGACTGGACGATCTCAATGCGGGCGTGGCGCGAACCTCAATTCTGGCGGATGAAGTGGCGTCAATTCTTGCGGAATCGATGAACCGCCGCACTTATACTATGTCGTTGATGGCGATGATCTTCCTGCCGGCCACGTTTCTTACCGGTTTATTCGGCGTCAACCTCGGCGGCATTCCCGGCGGCAATTGGGCGCTGGGTTTCACCGCGTTCTGCGTGCTGCTGCTGGCGATGGTGGGCGGCGTGGCGATATGGCTGAAACGGCGGAAATGGTTGTAAGGCAGAAAAGCGGAATAAACCTGATCGATATCAATATCCCGCCAGGGCAATCGGGGCAAACTCTTTCCCGCAGGTGAATGCAACGTCAAGCGATGGGCGTTGCGCTCCATATTGTCTTACTTCCTTTTTTGAATTACTGCATAGCACATTTGATTCGTACGACGCCGGCCTATCCGCCGGCTTTTTTTTGCCCGCTTGGCTTGAATACTCATCCTTTCCTATGCTTAAAGGACATTCAGTGACAAGGAGAAGGGCATGCAAGCGATTATTGCCAGCGAACCAATTCCTACCGATCCACCACCGATTCCCGAACCGATTCCACAACCGCAGCCGATACCACCCGCACAACCTCCGTACGATCCCGAATTTCCACCGATCCAGGATCCACCACCGCACCGCTAATAAAAAAGGCGCGTAGCCGAAGCGACGCGCCTTTTTCACAGCAAAACCGATTATTTAATTTCCAGCACATCAAGACGCACGCTGAGATTGGGCGCATCGTCCTCTTCTGGCTGCCAGCCCGCAGGCTGCACCGGCAAGCTTTCGCGATCAAACGCCAAATCACCGCCATCTACCACGGCATCACCGTGTTTGATGCCTTTGAAATCGAACAGATTAATGTCGGCCATATGTGATGGCACCACATTCTGCATCGCGGTGAACATGGTTTCGATACGGCCCGGATAACGTTTATCCCAGTCGCGTAGCATGTCGGCAACCACCTGACGTTGCAGATTCGGCTGCGAACCGCACAGGTTGCAAGGAATGATCGGGAACTGGCGCGCTTCGGCAAAACGAATGATGTCTTTCTCGCGGCAATAAGCCAGCGGACGAATCACGATATGTTTACCGTCATCGCTCATCAGTTTTGGTGGCATGCCTTTCATCTTGCCGCCGTAGAACATGTTGAGGAACATGGTCTGCAGGATATCGTCGCGGTGGTGGCCTAAGGCGATCTTGGTACAACCCAACTCGGTGGCAGTGCGATACAGAATACCGCGGCGCAGACGCGAACAGAGCGAGCAGGTGGTTTTACCTTCAGGAATTTTATCTTTAACGATGGAATAAGTGTCTTCGTTAACGATGTGGTATTCAACGCCCTGTTGTTCCAGATATGCAGGCAAAATATGCTCTGGGAAACCAGGCTGTTTCTGGTCGAGATTTACCGCCACCAGCGAGAAGTTAACCGGCGCGCTCTGCTGCAAATTACGCAGGATTTCCAGCATGGTGTAGCTGTCTTTACCACCAGACAGACAAACCATGATGCGATCGCCTTCTTCAATCATGTTGAAGTCAGCAATGGCTTCGCCCACGTTGCGACGTAAACGCTTCTGCAGTTTGTTGAGGTTGTATTGCTCTTTTTTTGTTACTTCTTGATTTTCTGACATTATTTTCACGCTTGAGAGTGAAGGCGAGGGCCGTTAGCGGCTGAAGCAATCTTCAGCGGCAATAAACCCTATAAACATGACTGCGTATGGTACGGATTGCGGGCGCGAATGCTAGCCTGAAGTGATCTCTTTTCTGATGATAACTCAATGCGCTTGAGACAAAAGCGCACACTTTGCCAGAACAATCTGGGTATTTATTGATCTGGGCAAATATTTACCTCATCTGGGCCTGACAGGATGGCCGAAGTGCTTTTTTTACTTTCTTAAGGTGAGGAGTGGCAAATGCAAACGTACGATATGGTTTTTGAAGAGGCGTGTCGGCTGGTGGGGCAATGTTATCTGGAGCTGGCACAGCGTGGCGCAGCAACCGAAAAAGAGGTGTTAGCCAGCGAGTTGCGCAATCTGCAGCTGCGCTATCGTGAACTCACCGGTTCACCGAATCGGGCGGTGGAGATGGCAATCGTTCAGCTCAAGCCTTGTTAATCCATCAACGTTAACCCTGCAAAGAAACGCCCGGCCATCGCGCCGTAGTGCTCGTCAGTTATGCGTTAATCGGTCGCCATGAATGGCGACCCTACAGTGGTTTGGCGAGGTTTTCGTAGGGTGCGCATTCATGCGCACCTTCATACACATACAATTTACTGCTTAAGCGTCGGGCTTTTTCCTCTACTCGCTTTTATCCGTTTTCCCTGCTAACTCCGCCAGCCGCTGATAACGCTGACTGGCGGCTTCCGTTGCATCGCCCCACAACTGCGACGCTTCTTCAGGCCGCTGGGTTTGCAACTGGCGGAAACGCTGCTCGTTCATTAATGCCTGTTCCAGTTCGGAGGTTGGCGGACGCGAATCCAGCGCCAGCGCGGCTTTGCCTTGCTCGGTGCGTCGTGGATCAAAGCGATACAGCGGCCAGAATCCGCTGGTGGTCAGCAGGCGCATCTGCTCGTGGCTATAAGCCAGATCGTAGCCATGCTCTTCACACGGGCTGTAAGCGATGATCAGCGACGGTCCCGGCCAGGCTTCCGCTTCCTGAATCGCTTTCACCGTTTGATTGAGCTGTGCGCCCAGTGAAATCTGCGCCACATACACATGCCCGTACAGCAGCGTCGACATGCCGAGATCCTTCCGCGCCTTGCGCTTGCCTTGTTCGCCGAACTTGGTCACCGCGCCAAGCGGCGTCGCCTTTGATGCCTGCCCGCCGGTATTCGAGTAGCACTGTGTATCCAGCACCAGCACGTTGACGTTCTCGCTCAGGCTCATTACATGATCGAGTCCGCCGTAACCAATGTCGTACGCCCAGCCATCGCCACCAATCAGCCAGACCGATTTCTCTACCAGCGCATCGGCTGCTTCGTTTAACGCTTTAGCTTCCGGTTGCGATGACGCAGCAAGCAGGGCGCGCAGCTGTTCAATTTGCTCGCGTCGTTGCGATATCGTGACATTGTCACCTTTTAGTGCGTCAACCAATTCCGCCGGTAACTGCGCCGCGCATTGAGCCAGTAATCTGAGCGCGCGCTGTTTCTGCTGATCAACACTCAAGCGAAAGCCCAGGCCAAATTCGGCATTATCTTCAAACAGCGAATTCGCCCACGCGGGGCCGCGACCTTCGGCATTGGTGGTGTAAGGCGTAGAAGGCAGATTGCCGCCATAAATGGAGGAGCAGCCGGTGGCATTGGCAATTAGCAGGCGATCGCCATACAGCTGCGTCAGCAGTTTGATATAGGGCGTTTCGCCGCAGCCCGAGCAAGCACCGGAATATTCAAACAGCGGCGTAATCAGCTGCGAGGTGCGGATATCAATACGTTCCAGCTGCTCGGCGGTGATCTCAGGCAGCGCGAGGAAGGCATCATAATTGGCCTTTTCCGTCTCAACATGTTCGAGGCGTGATTTCATGTTGATGGCTTTGATTTCCGGATGCTGGCGATCGCTGGCCGGGCACACTTCTACGCACAGGTTACAGCCGGTGCAATCTTCCGGTGCCACTTGCAACACGTATTTCTGTCCGCGCATATCGCGCGATTTTACATCCAGTGAAGCGAGCGAAGCTGGCGCATCTGCTAGCGCTGCAGGATCAACCACTTTGGCGCGAATCGCCGAGTGTGGGCAGGCGGCAACGCAATGATTGCACTGGGTACAGAGATCGGGCTGCCAGATCGGCACGGCTTCGGCGATATTACGCTTTTCCCACTGTGTGGTGCCGACCGGCCAGGTGCCATCCGGCGGTAGCGCCGAAACCGGCAGTTTATCGCCAAGGCCGGCCAGCATCGCCGCAGTGACGGTTTTGACAAAATCGGGTGCGCTATCAGATACCACCGGCGGGCGATGCGGACTGCGATCGTCAACCGGCTGCAGCGGCACTGGCTGCAGCGCTTGTTGTGACAATGCCAGTGCTTGCCAATTGCGCTGCACCAGCTCTTCACCTTTGCTGCTGTAGCTGCGCGCAATGGCGTTTTGCAGTTCAGTTAACGCGCTATCGCCCGGCAAAATCTGGGTCAGCTGGAAAAAGGCCATCTGCATCACGGTGTTGATGCGCGCGCCCAGTTGGCATTCGCGGGCGATACGCGCCGCGTTGATCACATAGAATCGCGCCTGTTTATCGTTGAGCTGGCTCTGCACTTCCTGCGGCAGGCGCGACCACACGTCCTCAGCGCTGTAAGGCGTATTGAGCAGAAAAATCCCGCCCGGCTTAAGCTGATCGAGCATGGAATACTTATCGATAAACTGCAGCTGATGGCAGCCAATGAAGTCCGCTTGCTGAATCAGATAGGCGGATTGAATCGGATATTCACTGACGCGCAGATGGGAAACCGTCAGGCCACCAGCTTTCTTCGAGTCGTAGACGAAATAACCCTGCACGTGCCACGGCGTGGCGTTGCCGATTATCTTCAGGTTATTTTTGCTGGCGCTGACGCTGCCGTCGCTGCCCAAACCATAAAACAGCGCTTCGAGCCGTGCGCGATTTGGCACGATATTGGCTTCCAGCGGCAGCGAAAGATGGGTGACGTCGTCGTAAATGCCGACGGTAAAACGCGCCGGCGGTTGATCGCGTAACAAGGCACGAAACACAGCCAGCACCGCATCGGGTGCGAACTCTTTCGACGACAAACCATAGCGACCGCCGATCACCTTCGGCAGCGAAGCGCGCTCGCCACGGCTGTAAGCTTCAGCTAGCGAGGTCATCACATCCAGGAACAGCGGTTCGCCGAGCGCGCCGGGCTCCTTAGTGCGATCAAGCACCGCAATACGTTGGGCGGAAGCGGGGATCTTTTGCAGCAAATGCGCTGCCGAAAATGGGCGATAGAGGCGTACTTTCACCAGCCCAACTTTCTCGCCGCGCTGCAGCATCTCATCAATCGCTTCTTCGGCGGTGCCGCAGCCGGAGCCCATCATCACAATTACGCGCTCGGCCTGCGGATGGCCGTAAAACTCAAACGGCTGATAGTGGCGGCCGGTATTTTCGCTAAACGCGCTCATTGCAGCCTCAACGTGCTGGGTACAAGCGTCGTACCAGCGGTTGGTAGCTTCGCGTGACTGGAAATAGGTATCGGGATTGGCGGATGTGCCGCGAATCGTCGGGCGATCCGGCGTTAACGCGCGGGCACGATGGGCGTTAATCGCCTTGGCTGGCATCAGCGCCTGCAAAGTTTCATCGCTGATCGGCACGATCTTGTTGATCTCGTGTGAGGTGCGGAAGCCGTCGAAGAAGTGGATAAAAGGGATGCGGCTATTCAGTGAGGCGATTTGTGCAATGAGAGCAAAATCCTGCGCTTCCTGCACGCTCGAGGCGCAGAGCTGCGCGTAGCCGGTTTGTCGCACCGCCATAACATCGGAGTGATCGCCAAAAATCGACAGCGCGTGCGTCGCCACGGTACGCGCCGCGACGTGCAAAACAAACGGCGTCAGCTGGCCCGCCAGTTTGTAGAGCGTCGGGATCATCAACAGCAATCCCTGCGACGAGGTGAATGTAGTTGAGAGTGCGCCGGTTTGCAGCGCGCCGTGCACGGTGGCGATCGCGCCGCCTTCCGATTGCATCTCAACCACGCGCGGCACATCGCCCCAGATATTACGGCGGCCTTCGCCTGACCAACTATCCGCCAGCTCGGCCATGGTCGAGCTGGGCGTGATGGGATAAATGGCAATCACTTCGCTGGTGCGGAAGGCGACCGAAGCCACTGCACCGTTACCGTCGACGGTAATCATAAATCGTCCTTTGCTACGCTGAGAAACCCGCAAAATTTACGGGGGTTATCAGTTCAGTTTAGCAAAGGGCTCAGACGCGACTTTTGCATCTGTGTGCTTGCGAGATGGTAGCGCACCGAAATCTAACATTGATGATTTTTACATCATCTCCAGCGACTGAACGCCTTTGATTTCCATCACCTTATCGTAGATGTTGTGCATCGGCGTGCGTCGTGACAATGTCACCTCTACGCTTAATTCGCACAGGCCAATCTCTTCATCACGGTTCACCACGGCGATATGGCCGTAGCGCACATTTTCGCGTTGTAGCACCAGCAACACCAGCGGCACGCTTTTCGGTTTGAGATGCACCAACAGCGTATGATGACGGCCAATCAGCCAGTGACTGATGCGACGGAACGTCTCCAGCACCACCAGCGCCAGCACGGTGCCGTAAATACCGATTTCATACATACCGCTACCTATCACCAGACCAATCGCCGCAGTAACCCATAAACCGGCGGCGGTGGTGAGACCTTTCACCACTTGCTTCTGAATAATGATGGTGCCAGCGCCGAGAAAGCCCATGCCGCTCACCACCTGCGCCGCAATACGGCTGGGATCGAGCGCCACATGATCGCTGACTAGCATATCGGCAAAGCCATATTTCGATACCAGCATAAACATCGCGCTGCCGATACCGACCAGAATATGGGTGCGCAAACCGGCCTCTTTGGCGCGCAGCTGCCGTTCCAGGCCAATCAGTCCGCCGAGAATCCCGGCCAGCGCGATGCGGATCAGCATATCCGTCAACATCGTTCTCTCCTTAGTGGTTGATAAACAAACAATCCGCCGGGTGAAAAGGGCGGAAATATCTCAAACAGGATAATTCTGCTTGTAAACAATGAAATTAAATTTTGTAAAAAGCTGTGTCGCCTATCGATCCCTCACCGCACCTGACATATTCTGGTGCGACTTTTTCGCTCAATCCCCGGAGCCCCATCGATGAAAGCCGCTCTCTTCCTGCTGGCTGGCGCTACCTTGTTCCTTTCTGCCTGCAGCAGCAACAGTGACAACGAACCGCCACAACAAGCTACTGCCGCCCACGTACAACCGCGCGTTGTGATGTCATCAATGGCTGAAGTGAATTGTAGTAATGCCGGGGGATCGCTGGCGTTTTCGCGTCAGTTAGACGGCTCACGCATCGGTATGTGCCAGTTGGCTAATGGTCGTCGCTGTGACGAGCAGGCGCTGATGGGTGGAAGCTGCGCCCGCTAAGGCAGGCGCAGAAGGATTAAGCAGTGACCTGATTCGGGCTGGTTTCGCCGCGTTCCAACTGCTGCAAGTTGCTGAGCGTGGTTTCTGAAATCGCTGTCAATGCTTCGGCAGTCAGGAAAGCCTGATGGCCGGTGAACAGCACGTTGTGACAGGCCGACAGACGACGGAACACATCATCCTGAATCACGTCATTCGATTTATCTTCAAAGAACAGATCGCGCTCGTTTTCGTATACATCCATCCCCAACGAACCAATCTTCTGCTGTTTAAGAGCGTCAATGGCTGCCTGTGAATCAATCAAACCGCCACGGCTGGTGTTGATGATCATCACGCCATCTTTCATTTGGCTGAACGCCTGCGCGTTAAGCAGATGGTGATTTTCCGGCGTAAGCGGGCAGTGCAATGTAATCACATCGGCTTCAGCGAACAGCGTTTTGAGATCAACATACTCCGCACCCAGCTCCAGCGCCGCCTGGCTTGGATAGGGATCGAACGCCAGCAGGCGCATGCCAAATCCTTTGAGGATTCTCATCGCTGCGATACCAATCTTGCCGGTCCCGACCACGCCCGCAGTTTTGTTGTGCATGTTGAAGCCGGTTAAACCATCCAGCGAGAAGTTGGCATCGCGCGTGCGTTGATAGGCGCGATGAATGCGACGATTCAGCGTCATCATCAGGCCAACCGCATGTTCGGCCACCGCTTCCGGTGAATACGCCGGAACGCGCACTACGTTTAAGCCCAGCGCTTTCGCCGCCGCGAGATCGACGTTATTGAAACCGGCACAGCGCAGCGCAATGTGCTTCACGCCCAGCGCCGCCAACTCTTCCAGCACCTCTTTGCTGGCATCATCGTTGACGAAAATACACACCGCATCACAGCCCGCAGCGTTTTTTGCTGTCGCCGGTGTCAGCAGGAAGTCAAAAAACTGCAGCTCAAATCCGTAGCTGCCGTTGACGTGTTCAAGGTATTTCTGGTCGTAATGCTTGGTGCTGTAAACCGCAACTTTCATTGTTTCGCTCCTGAAAAATGCAACGTCGGTATCACAACAGGATAACGTTTTCCGCGTCATTTTGCTGTTCTTCAGCCAGACTATGTCGCTAACACCTTCATTTGCCGGACGTAACATGCCATCATTTGGCTCCTCGTCAGGATTGTGTAAAGAACAGGAACGTTAACTGCCATGACGCGTGGCCTTCGCCGAACACTTGCTGCGCTGCTGGCGCTGATACTGCTGCTATTGGGATTGCTGCTGACGCTCACGCAATGGTTGCCGCGTCTGGCCGGTATCTGGCTGCCCGAAAATACCCGCGTAGAACTCAACGGCACGCCGCGCTGGCAGCAAGGTGCGCTGCATTTCCCGGCGGTGCGTTATCTGGCGGGCGATTGTGAACTGGCAAACGTCAGCGATGCGGCGCTCGGCTGGCAGCAAAAGCGCTGGCAGCTCAGCGCCGGTGAAGTGCAACTTAACAGCGACTGCCTGCAATCGCTGCCGCACAGCGAAGCCAGCGGTGCGCCGCGCAGCCTGGCCGACTGGCAGAAGATGTTGCCTGGCGCCGATGTGCATCTGCAAAAAATCACCATTCTGCCGTGGCAGCAATATGCCGGTCGTTTTGATCTCACCTTAGATAAAGATGTGCAGCAGCTGCATTATCAGGGCGACAACCTCAATGTGGATGCGCGTTTGCAAGGCCAGTTGCTGCAGATTGCCCAGCTGCAGTTCAGTCATCCTCTACTGCCCAAACCGCTCAATCTGCATGGCGATGTCACCTTGCCAACCTTTGCCGATGGCTTGCCGGTGGCGGGCGAACTCAGTGCCGACCTCAATGTTGTGCAGTGGCCGCAGCCGCTGGCGCTGGCGCTTAACTGGCAGCAACAGCAAGGCACATTGACGGTGAAACAGCAGGATGACGATCAGCCGCTGCTGCAGCTGCCGTGGCAGGTTGACGAGCGGCAGATTCGTATTACGCAAGGCCAATGGCGCTGGCCACAGGCCGATCAGCCGCTATCGGGCGGCATGGCAGTGACGCTGGAAAACTGGCAGCAAGGGCTGGAAAACACGCTGGTCAGCGGGCGATTCAATCTGCTGACGCAAGGGCGCGGCGGCAAAGGCAATCTGGTATTGAGCGTCGGCCCCGGCAAACTGAGCATGGTCGACAGCGCTTTGCCGTTCCAGTTGACCGGTGAGAGCAAATTCGCCGATCTGCAGCTGTTTGGCAGCATGCCCGGCTTGCTGCACGGCGTGCTCACCGATCCGCAGTTGAGCCTGAAGCAGGGCGCGCTGCTGCGTTTGCGCGGGCGCTTGCTCTCAACGCTGGAAGTGGATGAAGCGCGCTGGCCGTTGGCGGGCGTAACGGTGGCGTCGCGCGGCATTAATGGTCGCCTGCAGGCGATCCTTAAGGCACACGATCCCAGCTTTGGTCGCTTCAGGTTGCATCTCGATGGGCGCGCCAGCGATTTCTGGCCGGACAGCGGCGTGTGGAACTGGCGTTATTGGGGTGACGGTCAGATCGAGCCGCTCACCGCCAAATGGGACGTGAAGGGCACCGGCAGCTGGCAGGACACCTTGATCAGCCTCGACACGCTGAATACCGGTTTCGATCAGCTGGCGTACGGCATGGTGCAAGTGGCTAAACCGCGCCTGACGCTCAACGCGCCGGTGCGCTGGCAGCGTGATCCGGATCATCCGGCGTTTAACGGCGGCTTCACGCTAAAGTCGGGTCAAACCCAGTTCAGCTACGGCGGCTGGCTGCCGCCATCAGAACTCAATTTTGAAGCCAAAGGCAGCGATCCCAGCCAGTTTATCTGGCGCGGTCAGCTGACGGCTGAGGATATTGGCCCGGTGCGCGTACATGGCCGCTGGGACGGCGAACGTCTGCGTGGCGAAGCCTGGTGGCCAGCGCAATCATTGACGGTGTTCCAGCCGCTGCTCAGCAGTGATTTGAAGATGCGTATTCAGTCGGGCGAACTGCGCGCGCAGGTAGCATTTTCGGCGGCCAGCGAGCAGGGCTTTGAAGCGGGCGGTCACTGGACGGTGAAAAACGGCAGCCTGTGGATGCCGGACAGTGAAATCAACGGCATCGATTTCTCGCTGCCGTTCCGCCTGAAGGATCATCAATGGCAGCTTGGACGGCGCGGACCGGTTTCACTGCGTATCGCCGAAGTGAAAAATCAGTTCTCGCTGCAAAACATCACCGCTGATTTGCAAGGTCACTATCCGTGGCAGGAGCGCCAGCCGTTAACGCTTAGCAACGTCAATCTTGATCTGTTAGGCGGACACGTCAGCATGCCCGAGCTGCGTATGCCGCAGCATGAAGCGGCGCGCGTCTCGCTGAAAGAGATCAATCTCAGCAAGCTGGTCAGCGCGATTAAACCCAAGCAATTTGCCATGTCCGGCAAGGTCAATGGCGAGTTGCCGCTGTGGATAAACAATCCGCAATGGCTGATTGAAAAGGGCTGGATCGCCAACAGCGGTCCGCTGACCTTCCGGCTGGATAAAGATATGGCGGATGCCATTGTCAGCAATAACTTTGCGGCTGGCGCGGCGCTGGATTGGCTGCGCTATATGGAGATCTCGCGTTCATGGGCAACTATCGATCTGGATAACTTCGGCAATCTGATCATGCAATCGGAAGTGAAAGGCGTTAGTCAGTTCAGCAACCGCCGTCAGACCGTTAATCTGAACTACCGGCATCAGGAAAATCTGTTCCAGCTGTGGCGCAGCCTGCGCTTTGGCGATAATTTGCAATCCTGGGTGGAGCAAAATGCCACCTTACCCTCGAAGAAGGATCCCCAACCATGAGCCTCAGGGCATTACTGGTGCTGGCAGCCTGGCTGCCACTGATCGGCTGCGTGCCGCGCATTGAAGTTGCGGCGCCAAAAGAGCCGATTACCATCAATATGAACGTCAAAATTGAGCATGAGATTCACATCAAGGTGGATAAAGATGTGGAAGCGCTGCTGAAGAATCAGAGCGGACTCTTTTGAGGAGAAGCATGATGAAACGCAAGGGGATCGCGCTGCTTGCGGCGCTGCTGCTGATGCCTTCTGCCTGGGCGCTCACGCTGGATGAGGCGCGTCAACAAGGGCGCGTGGGCGAAACGCTCAGCGGCTATGTGGCGGCGCGTCAGCAGGACGAAGAAACGCTGGCGCTGGTCAAGCGCATCAACGATGGCCGCCTGCAGCAGTATCAGCGTGTGGCACAGCAAAATAACCTGAGCGCCAGCGAAGTGGCGCGCATTGCCGGCGAGAAGCTGGTGAATCGCGCGGGTAGCGGCGAGTATGTGCGCGGCATCAATGGGCAGTGGCTGCGTAAATAAATCGACTTGATTTTTACAGTGGCTGCCGGGCAAAGGCTTCTTTTAGCGCATCAATCGCACATCTTAACCGCTGCGGCATCGCGGCGGTTTTCAACCACACAGCATAAATCGGCAGGCTGTTGCTGCGCGTCTCCGGCAATACCTCAATCAGTTTTTTGTCCTCAATATCCCGACTGACCAGCCAGCGTGGCAGTTGCGCGATGCCATAACCCTCCAGCGTTGCGGCGTAAACCGCACTCATACTGCTGAAGCGCAACCGCTCGTCTGGCTGCCAGTAAACGTTCTCCTCCTGGGAGTTTTTAAGCAGCCACGGTTGAGAACGTCCCTGTTCCAGTAATGTCAGATGCGGAAAATGGGCTAACTCTTCCAGCCGAATCGGCGGTGTAGCGGTTTTTAATAGTGCAGGCGCAGCGCACAACAGCAGCGGCTGCTGGCCGATCAGTCGCGCGGTGAGATCGGCGTGGTTTCCGGGCGCGCCGATGCGGATGGCGAGATCGACGCCTTCTGCAGCAAGGTCAACGCGCTGGGTTGAAAGCCGCACATCTAGCGCCAGTCCTTGCCATCTCTGAGTCAGAGGAAGCAACACCGGCATCACCCATTTTTCGCCCAGCAAAGGCGGAGCCGCAACGCGCAGCTGGCCTGTGGCTTCACTGGCGTGTGCCATCAGGCGATTTTCCGCCGCGTCGAGGCTGGCAAGGATCTGCAGACAGTCGTGATAAAAGCGTTCGCCTTCGCTGGTGAGCGACAGTGAACGAGTGGTCCGCTGGAACAATTTCACCTGCAGGCGCGATTCGAGTCGGGCAACGGCTTTCCCTACCGTGGAGCGCGACAAGCCCAGTTGCTCAGCAGCCAGACTAAATCCTCCCGCCTGCGCGGCCTGCACAAAGGCCCGGATGCTGTTCAGCCTGTCGGTGTTAATCATGATACGATCTTCTCTGGCGATTTTAATTCGTCAGTATGGCGAAAAATTAGCGTAACTGGAGAATTTAATTCGTGTCAGGCTAGCGATTTACGCATCAGGATCCTCGCATGACAACTTCTCTGGCAACCTTAATCCGCCTACAAATCGGTATCTGTCTGGCCAGCTTTCTCGGCTGTATTGATTTCACTATCGTCAATACCGCATTGCCGGCGATTCAGCACCACTTTCACAGCGATCTCGCCAGGGTGCAGTGGGCGATGACGCTCTTCGTTATGGCGCTGTGCTGCTGCATGGTGATGTCGGCCAGGTTGGCGGAACGCTTCGGCGCACGGCGAATTTTATATGCCGGAATGCTGCTCTTCGGCGCAACGTCGTTAGGGGCGGGATTGGCATCGGATTTGATGGTGCTCAATCTCTGCCGCTTGCTACAGGGCGTGGGATGCGCAGTGTTGTATACCGTCAGCGCCAGCATTCTGGTTGAGGCGATGCCAGAAGCAAAACGCGGTGGCGCGCTAGGGTTGCTGTTTGCCGCTAACGGATTGGGGCTGGCGTTGGGGCCGGTTGCTGGCGGCGTGCTGGTAAGTTGGCTCGGCTGGCGCGCGGTTTTTCTGCTTAATGTGCCGCTCATCCTGCTGAGCTTTGTTTTTTGCCGCGGCAGCATCGCGGCATCCATCAGACATCGCGAAACGCGGCTGGATTTGCCTGGTTGGCTGCTGATGACCGCCGCACTGATCCCACTGCTGATCTGGACAAGTCACGTCACACATTGGGGCCTGCTGAGCTGGCATGCCGTTTTGGCGCTGGGGTTATCGCTGCTGTTTTTGCTGGCATTTGTCATGATTGAAAGGCGTACGCCACACCCGGTGATCGACTTCCGCATGCTGCGAAACAGCGGCTTTGCAGCCGCCTGTTTACTGTCGGTGCTGCTGGCGATTTTCTATTGCTCCGCCTTTATGTTGCTGCCGTTTAGGCTACTGACGCTCTTTCATTTCAACGCCGCCCAGCTCGGTCTGATGCTGCTGCCGGTGACGCTGGTGATGGCGCTGATATCTCCCTTTGCAGGCCGTCTTGCCGACCGTTACAGCAGTTGGCCGGTGATGGCGGCGGGATTTGCCTTGCTCACGGCTTCCGCACTGCTGCTGAGCATCAACAGCGCATCGTTAGTACCGATCATCACCGCGTTTGTGCTGATGGGCGCAGGCTGGGGCGCTATCCTCGGGCCTTCCGTTGCGGCTGCGCTCGGCGCGTTACCTGCGTCCCGGCACGCGCAGGGCATTGGCATTTCATGGACGCTGCATAATCTCGGCGGTGCGCTGGGCCTGGCGATTGCCACGCAGATTTATCAAACCGGCGGCGAAACGGCAGGTTTTCAATGGGTGATGTGGGGATTAGCGGGCGCGGGGCTGCTGGGGATGTGGGTGGCGTTAAAAGCTGGAAGCAGCAACAGCGTAGCAGTGGCTGACGCCGGTTGATCAGGATAAATAACATGATGTCCTTGACCACACAGCAACATGACGCATTCTGTTCATTCACGAATGGAAAAGAGATAGCCGAATGCAGAAGCCTCAAACTACAACGGATGCACAGAAACGCGCCTTAATCGCCGGTTCAGTGGGCAATTTCATTGAATGGTACGAGTTTGCGGTGTATGGCTTCCTCGCGACGGTGATCGCGCAGAACTTCTTTCGCCTGCAGGGTGAAGCCGAGCTGACCGGCATTATTCTGACCTACGCCTCCTTCGCCATCGCCTTTTTCTTCCGTCCTTTGGGCGCGATATTTTTTGGCCGCATGGGCGATCGTATTGGGCGCAAGCCTACGCTGATTTTTGTCTTGATCATGATGACGCTGGTGACGACTGCGATCGGCGTTATTCCCACCTATGCCAGCATTGGCGTGGCGGCACCGCTGATCATTACCGGGCTGCGTATTCTGCAGGGCTTGTTTGCCGGAGGTGAATACGGCGGTGCAGTGTCACTGATGACGGAATTTGCCCCCAAAGGGCAGCGTGGACGTTACGGTGCATGGCAGTCATTCACCGTGGCGTTGGGCCTGCTGGCGGGCGCTGGCATTGTCGCATTGCTGTCGGCGGTGCTGAGTGCAGATGAGATGCACAGTTGGGGCTGGCGCATTCCTTTCTTCCTCGCCTTGCCGATGGGGATTGTGGCGCTGTGGCTGCGCTACAGCATGGAAGAAACGCCCAATTTCGTGCGTCAGCAACAAACGAAAAATGCGCAGCAGCCAGCGGCGGTGAGCGCCAGTTTTGCCGCAACGCTCAGGATTATCTTGCTGGCGATCAGCCGCGTGATGGTGTGGTCAGCGGCGGGTTATACTTATCTGGTGATCATGCCAACCTATCTGCAATCTTCGCTGCATACCGGCTTCAACCAGGCGCTGTTGATTGCGGTGATTTCTAACCTAGGGTTTGCTGCGACCATTATCCCAGCAGGCATTCTTAGCGATAAAATTGGACGCCGCAGCGTGATGGTTCTCGCGGCATGCTTGTTGCTGGTGCTGGCATTGCCGTTACTGAAAGTATTGCAGGCCGACTCTTCAACGCTGCTGGTCAAGGCGCTGGTGGTGTTTGTTGCGGGTGGCATTGTCGGGTTGCTGGCAGGACCAGGCCCGGCAATGTTAGCTGAAATGTTCCCCACGCGCGTTCGCTATACCGGGCTGGGCCTGGCTTATTCACTCTCTAACGCGGTTTTCTCGGGTTGCGCCGGACTGATCATTACCTCCCTGATTAAGCAAACGGGGAATCTGGATATCCCCGCCTGGTACATCATGGTGACGGCTGCGATCAGTATTCCGGCGCTGATGACGCTGAATAAAAAGGATCATTTGCGCTCATTGGATGAAACCGAGAGTTGAAAGCGCTAGCGCGAGGCCAGTTGCTTGACGGCTTCGCGCACCGGCATTTCTCCGCCAGTCAACTCAACGATCACGCGGCTGATAGCCGGTTGTGCGATGAGTTCAGCCAGCGTCGCCGCTACGTCATCGCGAGGAATGTCGCCATACGGGATGGCCAAACCGGCACGCACCATGCCTTGACCTTTCTCATCCGTCAGCGTGCCGGGGCGTAAAATTACCCAATCCAGATCGCTTTGCGCCAGCTCGACATCGGCTGCTTTCTTCACGCGCATGTAGTTCTCGAAGGTGGCGGAGAGGTTTTTGTTTCTGCCAGCTTCGGGAAACGCCGAGACCAGCAAAAAGCGCGAGATGCCAGCCTGCTGAGCGGCAGCAACGGCGGTGGTTAATCCTTCACCATCAATGGCGTTCGTCATCTCTTCACCGCCTTTGCCGCCGGCACCAGCGGTAAACACCACCGCATCGCTGCCCGCCATTAGCGCGGCCAGGGATTTTGCGTCCAGCGCGGTTAAATCGCCGTTAACCGGCTCAGCACCCAGTTTACGCAAAGGCTGCTCCTGTTCCGCTTTGCGAAACAGCGGGCGCGCAACGTGCCCGTTTGCGGCCAGCAGTGATGCCAGACGACGGCCAATCTTGCCTGCGCCGCCAATAATAAATACGTTGGACATGAGTACCTCTGCAATTGCGTAGATAAAAGCTAGTCAGTATAGACAACGTCAATCCGCCGGGAAAAAGCTGCGCAGTTTTTGCGTTTCGCGGCCGTGCTGATCCATATTCTCCGCCGCCAGCCATTCGCGTAAGGCCTGCTGAATCGCTGGCCATTCGCTATCAATGATCGATAACCAATCGGTATCGCGATTGCGCTGTTTGCGCGTCATCGCCTGACGAAAACAGCCTTCAAAGGTAAAGCCGATGCGCTCTGCTGCGCGTCGTGAAGCCAGATTCAGAGAATCACAACGCCACGCCACGCGGCGATAACCGAGTGCGAAAGCCTGCTGCAACAGCAGATATATTGCTTCACTGCCCAACACGTTGCGCTGCATCAGCGGCGACCAGGTGACATGACCAATCTCAATCGCGCCATTCTGCATCTCGATATTGGCGAAACAGACCGCGCCAACCGCTTGCTGCTTAACCTGATCGATCACCGCATAACTGACCAATCCACTGTCGCCGATTTTGTTAGCGATCCAGTCGGTCATCTCAGCTAACGATTGCGGCTGCGATGCGCCGAGCCATGTCCAGTCGCGATCGTCGGCTGCCAGTGAAAAGGCGGCAAACAGAGCGGGTGCGTGACTGAGTTGAAGCGGTGCGAGATGGCAAAAACGGCCAGTGAGAATAACGGCGGGCGGGAAGGTGGCGGGCTGCCAGTCGGGTAATGCAAAACCGATGGGCTGACCATATTGATTGTGGTGTATCACTTCATCTCCTTTCGCTGTGCTGAAATCGACCATTCAGGGGCTGGCAAAGAAGTGCAGTATGGAGCTTTAAGCGCTTAGAAAACAACAGCAAAAAAATGCCCGTCAGATAAGCCTGACGGGCATGCATCATAGTGAAAAATGATTACGCAGCAACAATTTGCTTGATGGCGTCTTTTGCATCGTTAGCCGCTTTGGTCGCCACTTCTGGACCATAAGCGATGCCTTCTGCGAACACGAAGTTCACATCAGTGATACCGATGAAGCCGAGGAACAGTTTCACGTATGGAGTCAGCAGGTCGCTGGCCGTATCTTTATGGATGCCGCCACGGCTGGAGAGGATCACCGCACGTTTACCGGTTACCAGACCTTCCGGGCCTGCTTCGGTGTAACGGAAAGTCACGCCAGCGCGGGCAATCAGGTCGAAGTAGTTTTTCAACTGAGTTGGAATGTTGAAGTTGTACATTGGCGCGGCGATAACCACGGTGTCATGGGCTTGCAGTTCAGCAATCAGCTCATCGGAGAGAGACAGCGCTTCCTGCTGACGTGGAGACAACGGCGCGTCGGATGGACGCAGTGCGCCAACCAGCTCACCATCCAGCACCGGAATCGGCTGCGCGGCTAAATCACGCACGGTAACCGAATCACCTTTAGCGCGTGCTTCGTCAGCATAGAAGTCAGCCAGTTGATTTGACTGAGAGTAACCAGCGAGGATGCTTGATTTCAGAACTAAAACTTTGCTCATGGTATTTTCCTGTGCGTTACGCGGTTGGCTTACCGCTCAATGCTTTACACTGTACGGAGTTAGCCCGCGAGGTAAAAGCGCAATATTTCGAGATCTATGTTCGAAATAATTGAATAACCTCGCACGTCCCGTTCAGGCAGGTGTTCCAAATTGTGCTATGATGCCGACCATTAATTGCTTGAATCCGCCGGGAAATCATCTGCCCGCTGCAACAACAGGTACGCATCGCTATGTCATCATCCGACTCTTCACCTTTAGCCTCCCTTTGGCCGCGGCTCGATAATCTGACGCTGCGCGACAGTCAACGTCTGCGACGTCGATTGCTGGGCGCTGCGAAGGTGAAAAATCCTGCGGCGCAGCAGGGCATTGTGGCTGAACTGGAGCCGGAATTTGTCGCGGCGGAGCAGCGCCTTGCGCAGCGCACGGCGGCGACACCACGCATCACTTTCCCGGACAACCTGCCGGTCAGTCAGAAGCAGCAGGACATTGCCGATGCGATCAGTCAGCATCAGGTGGTGATCGTTGCGGGTGAAACCGGATCGGGTAAAACCACGCAGCTGCCGAAAATCTGCCTGGCGCTGGGACGCGGAGTAAAAGGGCTGATTGGTCACACGCAGCCGCGTCGTCTGGCGGCGCGAACCGTGGCGAACCGCATTGCCGATGAGCTGGAAACCTCGCTCGGCGGCACCATCGGTTACAAGGTGCGCTTCAACGATCAGGTGAGCGAAACCACCCAGGTTAAGCTGATGACCGACGGTATCCTGCTGGCGGAAATCCAGCAGGATCGCCTGTTGCTGCAGTACGACACCATCATTATCGATGAAGCGCACGAACGCAGTTTGAACATCGATTTCCTGCTTGGTTATCTGCGCGAATTGTTGCCGCGTCGTCCCGACTTAAAAGTCATCATCACGTCAGCCACTATCGATCCGCAACGCTTCTCACGCCATTTCCACAATGCGCCGGTGATTGAAGTTTCCGGGCGTACTTATCCGGTGGAAGTGCGTTATCGTCCGATGGTCGAGGACGCTGACGACACCGATCGCGATCAGCTGCAGGCGATTTTTGATGCGGTCGATGAGCTGGGACAAGAGAGTCGTGGCGATATCCTGATCTTTATGAGCGGCGAGCGCGAAATCCGCGATACCGCCGATGCGTTGATGAAGCGCGATATTGCACACACCGAGATTCTGCCGCTGTATGCACGCCTGTCGAACGCCGAGCAAAACCGCGTGTTCCAGTCGCACAGTGGACGCCGCATCGTGCTGGCGACCAACGTGGCAGAAACCTCGCTGACCGTGCCCGGCATCAAATACGTTATCGATCCCGGCACCGCACGTATCAGCCGCTACAGCTTCCGTACCAAAGTGCAGCGCCTGCCGATTGAGCCGATTTCGCAGGCGTCCGCCAATCAACGTAAAGGGCGCTGCGGACGCGTTTCGGAAGGTATCTGTATTCGCCTTTATTCCGAGGACGATTTCCTCAGCCGCCCGGAATTTACCGATCCCGAAATTCTGCGCACCAATCTCGCCTCGGTCATTTTACAGATGACGGCGCTGGGGCTGGGCGATATTGCTGCCTTCCCGTTTGTCGAAGCGCCGGACAAGCGCAATATTCAGGATGGCGTGCGCCTGCTGGAAGAGCTCGGTGCTATCACGCTGAGTGAAGACGAAACCTACAAGCTGACACCTTCGGGTCGCCAGCTCGCCCAATTGCCGGTCGATCCGCGTATGGCGCGTATGGTGCTGGAAGCGCAAAAGTTTGGCTGCGTGCGCGAAGCGATGATCATCACCGCTGCGCTATCGATTCAGGATCCGCGCGAGCGTCCCGCTGATAAAAAGCAGGCATCTGACGAAAAACATCGTCGTTTTGAGGATAAAGAGTCCGATTTCCTCGCCTTCGTGAATCTGTGGAATTACCTGCAGGAGCAGCAAAAAGCGCTCTCCAGCAATCACTTCCGCCGCCTGTGTAAAACTGAATTCCTTAACTATCTGCGCGTACGTGAATGGCAGGATATCTACACCCAACTGCGTCAGGTGGTGCGGGAACAAGGTATGCCGGTCAACAGCGAACCTGCGCCTTATCGTGAGGTGCACTGCGCTTTGCTTACCGGCTTGCTGTCGCACATTGGGCAGAAAGATAACGAGAAACAGGAGTTTACCGGCGCTCGCAACGCGCGCTTCTCCATCTTCCCAGGTTCCGGCCTGTTTAAGAAGCCGCCGAAGTGGACCATGGTGGCGGAGCTAGTGGAAACCAGCCGTTTGTGGGGGCGCGTTGCCGCACGTATCGATCCGGAATGGATCGAACCGCTGGCGCAGCATCTGATTAAACGCAGCTATAGCGAACCACACTGGGAAAAAGCGCAGGGCGCGGTGATGGCGACAGAAAAAGTGACGCTTTACGGCCTGGCGATTGTGCAGGCGCGTAAGGTCAATTACAGCCGCATCGATCCTCAACTGAGCCGCGAGCTGTTTATCCGTCACGCGCTGGTGGAGGGCGATTGGCAGACGCGTCACGCGTTCTTTCGCAATAACCTGAAACTGCGTAACGAAATTGAAGATCTGGAACACAAATCGCGTCGTCGCGACATTCTGGTCGATGACGAAACGCTGTTCGCTTTCTACGATCGCCGCATCGGCAGCGACGTGGTCTCAGCGCGCCATTTCGATGCATGGTGGAAGCAAGCCAGTAAAGAGAATCCGGACCTGCTGAGTTTTGATAAGCAGATGCTGATCAAAGATGGCGCGGACAAAGTCAGCAAGCTCGATTACCCCAACTTCTGGCATCAGGGCAACCTGAAACTCAAGTTGAGCTATCAGTTTGAACCGGGCGCGGATGCCGATGGCGTGACAGTGCATATTCCGCTGCCGCTGCTGAATCAAATCGAAGAGACCGGTTTCGAGTGGCAGATTCCTGGCGTGCGTCGCGAACTGGTCATCGCGCTGATCAAATCGCTGCCCAAGCCGGTGCGCCGCAATCTGGTGCCGGCGCCCAATTACGCCGAAGCGTTTCTTGGTCGCGTCACCGCAATGGAACTGCCGTTGCTGGATGCGCTGGAACGCGAATTTCGCCGCATGACCGGCGTCACCATTGACCGTGAAGCCTGGCAGTGGGATCAGGTGCCCGATCACCTGAAAATGACTTTCCGCGTGGTAGACGAGCACAACCGTAAGCTGCAGGAAGGCAAAAATCTGCATCAGCTGCGGCTGCTGCTGAAAGGCAAAGTGCAGGAAACGCTGTCGAAAGTGGCAGACGATGGCCTCGAACAGAGCGGTTTGCACATCTGGAGCTTTGGCGATTTGCCGCAAAGCTACGAGCAGAAGCGCGGCAGCTATCAGGTCAAAGCCTGGCCGGCGCTGGTGGATGAAAAGGACAGCGTAGCGATTCGCCTGTTCGATAACGAAGTGGAACAGCAGAAAATGATGTGGCGCGGCCAGCGTCGCCTGCTGCTGCTCAACATTCCGTCGCCGACCAAGTATCTGCACGAGAAGCTGCCGAATAAAGCCAAACTTGGTTTGTACTTCAATCCGTACGGCAAAGTGCTGGAACTGATCGATGACTGCATCGCCTGCGGCGTGGATAAGCTGATGGCGGATGCCGGCGGTCCGGCATGGCAACAGGAGAACTTCGAACAGCTGCGCGACAAAGTGCGTGCTGATTTGAATGAAACCGTGGTCACCATCGCCAAGCAGGTCGAACAGATTCTGACCTGCGTGTTCAATATCAACAAGTTCCTTAAGGGTCGCGTGGATATGTCGCTGGCGCTGGCGTTAGGCGATATCAAAGCGCAGCTTAATGGCCTGGTGTATCGCGGCTTCGTCACCGGCAATGGCTGGTCGCGACTTGGTGATACGCTGCGCTATCTGCAAGGTATTGAACGCCGCCTCGAGAAGCTGCCGGTGGATCCACACAGCGATCGTGCGCGCATGCTGAAAGTGCAAGCGGTGGAGCAGGCCTGGCAGACGTGGCGGAATAAATTGCCGCCGCAACGTCAGGATGATGCCGAAGTACAGGCGATTCGCTGGATGCTGGAAGAGCTGCGAATTAGTTATTTCGCGCAGCAACTGGGCACGCCTTATCCGATTTCGGATAAGCGTATTCTGCAGGCGATGGAGCAGTTGAGTTAATTGTGGGATTGCGCGATAAATCGCGCCGCTACGAAACAGTGCGGTTTTAACATCGCACAACTATCGAAGAAGGCGGAAAGGCGGGGCCGCGGAGTAAAGCTTCCGCCGCATGGATGCGGCGGCAGAGGCCCCAGGATGGGTCCACGACGACTTTACGTAGCGGCCCCGCCTTTTTGCCTGAGAGCGCCGAATTACTGAGCTAACTCTTCCAGCTTATCTTTAAAGGACGGCACCGCAATCGCGCGGTTATCGGCACGATAACGATCGGCCGGCGCGGGCGCTGAACTCTGCACCGCAATCAACTGCCACTCATCACCGTTCTTCAACAGCAGCGGCGAACCGCTGTCGCCCGGCAAGGTATCGCACTGGTGCGACAGCACCGCGCGTTGTGCCCAACCGGTCACCAGACAATCGCTGTGCGAATAGAGCGTATCAAGATGATCGGCCGGATAACCGGCTTGCGTTACTTTGCGTTGGGTAGTTTTCAAGGCGGCAGTTAAATCGCCACGCGAACCCTCAAACAACGGAATCGGCACAATGCCGGATGGCGGGTTATGCAAGATAACCAGCCCATAATCGTAGGGCGCGGCGCCCGGCGGCACGATCCAGCCTTCGCCGTCCGCCTGCAACCGGCGCGCTAAAGAGGGTTCAACGCGCGCATCAATATCATGAATCTCGTAACGCCAGCCTTTGCTGCTGGCCATAAAACGCAGCGCCACTGGCTTATCAAATTTGCCGGGCGGAGCCAATAAACAGTGTCCGGCGGTCAACGCCAGATGGGCAGAAATCAAGGTAGCAGTGCAGAGGTTACCGCTTTCGGTCTCTAACTGACCGATGGCATCCCAGGGCGCGGCGCTCACGTCGCTAATCGCCTGGCGGTGATCTTTGCCAAAGAACAATGTTTTGATGTCTTCCGGGCTTGGCCCATCTTCATCATCGGCATGTGCTGTGTGGTTAAAACTGAAAAGACCAACAAGTAACAGGATAGCCAGGCGCATAGTTCTCTCAATGGCGAGAATAAGTAGAAGTTGTTGTCATCACGCTTGAGCGATAACTATAGTCGGTGAGCGGTGAAAAAGGGAGAAATATTGGAGTAATCAGCACGCTACAACGACTAGATAAAAAAGCTGGCTGCAACTATGCCACAGAGGATCATCACAATCAGAATAATTTCGAAGCGATAGCGACGCACCATTTTTCGCTACTCCAGTAAATAAACACCCGGCATAACCGGGTGTTTTCAATCATCAATACGGTGTTGGCGCTAAGCGAATCTTATTTAGCTGCTTTTTTCACTTTGTGATGTTTTTTAGCTGCCTGAGCTTTCTGCGCAGCGGGTTTGGTTACTTTTTTGTGGTGCTTTTTAGCAGCCTGAGCTTTCTGTGCAGCTGGCTTGGTTGCTTTGTGGTGCTTTTTAGCAGCCTGGGCTTTCTGTGCAGCTGGCTTAGTTGCTTTTTTGTGGTGCTTTTTAGCAGCCTGGGCTTTCTGTGCAGCTGGCTTGGTTGCTTTTTTGTGATGCTTTTTAGCGGCCTGAGCTTTCTGTGCAGCTGGCGCTTTCTTCTCTACTTTCTTGTGTTTCTTAGCAGCCTGCGCTTTCTGAGCAGCTGGTTTTTTGTGGTGAGCCATTTTGTGTTTAACTGGCGCAGCAGTTGTGGTTGCAGCAGCGGCTGGAGCAGCAGTTGTTTCAGCAGCGAAAGCAACAGAAGACATACCCATAGCAGCGGCGATCACCAGTGCAAATAATTTTTTCATTGCAAAATCCTCGAACTATTTTTTCATGTGTAGCCCACTGCGGGGCCGGTGAAAACACTATATGAAAAACAATTCAGGCTTTCCGTGAGGCATTGGTATCGGCGTGTAACGGATTGTACAAAGCGGCGTAAAGGAAGTGAAAAGGGCGGCCGCATGGGCCGCCGCGCAGTTTACTCAGACAGATAACGTTGTTCAAGGTGCTGGCGGAAATAGTGCGGATTCAGCGCTTCGCCGGTGGCATTGATCAGCAGCTGCTGCGTCGGGAAACGGCTACCGTGCTGCCAGATGTTCTGCTGGAGCCAGTCAAACACCGGCTGCAAGTCACCTTGCTGGATAAGCGTCTCGACCTGCGGAATCGCATGCTTCACCGCCTGGAACAGCTGGGCCGCGTACATCGCGCCCAATGTGTAGGTTGGGAAATAGCCAAACGCGCCGTCGGTCCAGTGAATATCCTGCATGCAGCCATCGCGATAATTACCGCGCGTATCAATGCCTAATGATTGCTGCATCTTCTCGTCCCACAGCGCCGGGATATCTTCAACTTCAATCTCGCCCTCAATCAGCGCGCGCTCGATCTCGTAACGTAAAATCACGTGCGCCGGATAGCTCAACTCGTCGGCGTCGACGCGAATAAAGCCCGGCTTCACGCGCTGCGTCTGACGAATGAAGTTGTTTAACTCCAGCGCAGGCTGATCGCCCATCAGCGCCACCACCTGCGGATGTATATGCTGCAGGAAGGCTTTACTGCGCCCCAGCTGCATCTCCATAAACAGGCTTTGAGATTCATGAATCGCGGTAGAACGCGCCTGCGCCACCGGCTGACCGCGCCACTGTTTTGGCAAATTCTGCTCGTAACGCGCATGGCCGGTTTCATGGATCACGCCCATCATGGCGCTGAGGAAGTCGTTCTCGTTGTAACGCGTGGTAATGCGCACATCTTCCGGTACGCCGCCGCAGAATGGATGCGCACTCACATCTAACCGGCCGTGATTGAAATCAAAGCCCAGCGTTTTCATTACGCTCAGGCCGAGCTGTTTCTGCGATTCGATGGCAAACGGACCCACCGGTTGCGCGATCGGCGTTTGCTGCTGCTTCGCCACTGCTTTTTGCAACAGATCGGGCAGCCAGCTTTTCAAATCGCCAAAGGTTTGATCCAGCTGCGCGCTGGTCATGCCCGGCTCAAACACATCCAGCAGCGCATCGTAGCGCGATACGCCGAGCGCATCGGCACGCAACTGCGCCTCTTCACGGCTCAGCTTCACCACTTCTTTCAGATTGGCGGAGAAACCTTGCCAGTCGTTCGCTGGACGCTGCTGACGCCAGGCGTGCTCACAGCGCGAACCGGCCAGCGACTTGGCTTCCACCAGTGACGCAGGCAGCAGCGTGGCTTGCTGCCAGGCACGCTGCATCTCGCTCAGGTTAACCTGCTCGACATCATTCAGAGATTCCTGCTGCGCGGCATCAAACAGTCCGCCGAGGCGTTTATCGGTCAGCACTTCGTGCATGAACACGCTCAGTTCGGCCATCGCTTCACCGCGTGCCTGGCTGCCGCCCGGCGGCATGGTGGTTTGCATATCGACACCGGCAATGGCACCTAAATGGCCAAAGCGGGAGAGACGCTGAAAAGTGCGGCTAAGTTCTTGATAAGCTGAAGTCACGTAAAAAGCTCCTTATGACGGTAAGCGTGGCGCAATGTCCCGCAAGGGTAGATCAACCGGCCAGCAAAAGCGAACGCTGGCGCCGCCGAGCGGACTGCTCTCAATCGAGACATTTCCCTGCATCGCCAGCGCAATAGAGTGGACGATCGCCAGACCCAAACCACAGCCGCCGGTGGCGCGATCGCGGCTCGGATCGAGGCGGACAAAAGGTTCAAACACGCGGGCGCGCTCTTCCTGCGGAATGCCCGGACCGTCGTCTTCCACCTGCAAACAGCCCAGCGCGCCATCAAACCATAAGCTGACGCGTAAACGCTGTTGCGCATAGCGCAGGGCATTGTTCACCAGATTATCCAGCACGCGCTCCATCAGGCGCGTATCGGCGCTGCCGACGTTCTCCAGCTGCGGGATATCCAGCGCAATCTGCGTCTGCGGATTCATGGTTTGCACATCTTCGATATGCACACGCAGCCATTGCGCCAGATCGAAAGATTGCAGATGGAGATCAACGCGCGGACGATCGAGGCGTGCATACGTCAGCAACTCCTCAATCAAACTCTCCAGCTGACCCACATCGCGGTTCAGCGCGGCGGATTCCGCATCGGTGAGGTTATCGCTCATCTCCAGCCGGTAACGCAGCCGCACCAGCGGCGTACGCAACTCGTGCGCGATGCCGTCAATCAGCTGTTTCTTACTGGCAACCAGCGTGTTGATGTTCTCCGCCATCTGATTAAACGCCACGCCAAGACTGTGCAGGCTGGAGGTGCTTTCAAAATGGGTGCGCACGTCGAGTTCGCCGCGACCAAAACGTTCGGCGGCTTTCTCCAGCCGCTGCATCTCTTGCCAGTGTGGACGTAGCCAGATAAACACCGGCAGCGCCAGCGACATACCGATAAACGCCAGCAGCGCGATATCCAGAATGCGCATCTGGTGCAGGTAGAAAAGGTAAGGGATCGGGCCAACGGAAAGCACATAATGGCTGCGCGGAATATGCTGTAAGAAGGTGTACTGATCGTCAATCGCCACGATTTCGCCAGCGCGCAGGCGCTTCATGTCCGCGTCACCCAGCTGATATTTGCTCATTGGCTCAATATTCAGATCAAACGACAGATCGAGATCGAGGCTGCGAATGGTTTTGCTCCAGTCGCGCGGCGGGATCTCGCGCAGTTCGCTGCGCATCAAAAACAGCGAACTGGCCATCAAATCGTTCATTGACTGGCGTCCGGCGCGTTCGGCGGTGAACTTGTACACCAGCCCAACCAGCAACGTCATCACCAGAAAACAGACGAACAGCAGCAAATAGAACTGAATAAAGAGCTTTCTCATGCGGAACGGGTATCCCAGGCCTGCGGCGCGAACAGATAGCCT
The DNA here is from genome assembly GCF_900116775.1 of Pantoea sp. YR525. Classification (NCBI taxonomy): domain Bacteria; kingdom Pseudomonadati; phylum Pseudomonadota; class Gammaproteobacteria; order Enterobacterales; family Erwiniaceae; genus Pantoea; species Pantoea sp. YR525. The sequence continues at coordinate 108,329 of NZ_FPBU01000002.1, read as the reverse complement.
TTGTTACGGATGGTTTTAATGCGGAACGGCTCGGTGGCGCTGTCGTACAGTTTTTTGCGCAGGCGAGAAATCGCCACGTCGATGCTGCGATCCATGCCATCGTAGGTTACGCCGCGCAGGGTTTTCAGCAGCGCATCGCGATTGAGGATTTGCCCGGCGTGATTCGCCAGTTCCCACAGCAGATCGAAATCGGCGGTGGACAGTACAATATTTTCCTCGAACAGCGTCACCTGACGATTGAGCGAATCGATGGTCAGTGAACCGAATCGCAGCACGCGCTGCGAACTTTGAATGGCGGGCGTCACTTCCGGCTGACCGACGTGCGCCTGACGCAGATGCAAACGCAGGCGCGCCAGCAACACCGCCGGCGGCGTGGTTTTGAGGATGTAATCGTTAGCGCCCATTTCCAGTGACAGAATATGGTTCATGTCGCTGTCGAGTGAGGTGAGCAAGACAATCGGACCTTGCCAGCTGGCACGCAGATCGCGGCACAATGTCATGCCATCCTTGCCGGGTAACATGATATCCAGCATCACTAAATCGGGATCGTGTAGGGCGATTGTGGCTTCAGCGCGGTCACCGCGCGTTTCAACAATAACTTCAATATCGTGGCGGCCAAGGTAAGCGGCGATCAATTCGCCTACTTCTGGCTCATCTTCCACATAGACGATTTTGTTCATAATTCACTGTGACGGATGAGAATGCCAGCAGCATAGCTTTTCCTGGTCCTGAGCTCTACGTTACCGCACGAAATATCCCTGCGTTACTGGTATGTATACCGTGAAATGTGCCATCATTAGCGGCGCGTTGTAGCGCAAGGTTCGGAACCGTAACGAAAAACAGGAGGAGTGCGAGAGTGTCTGATAAAGAGCTGGCTTCAGCCGGATACAGTGATCGCATCTGCTTCAATTACAGTGATTTTCTCTCCGCTTCCTGCAAAAAACGCTGGAGTTTTGTCGATGCCATTTATGGCGTGATGCCTATTTTTGGCATGGTGACGCGTAAATCGGCGCACAACCTTCAGGCCAGCGACGATCATCTGAAAGAATTAGCATTACAAATCATTTCAACGCAGGTGAGCGACGAGATTAATATCGCGCGCCTTATCACGTTGGCCGAGCAACAGCACATCAGCCGCTTTGATATTCAGCTGCCATATCCGCTGTCAGCCGAGCAGCTTGACGCTATTCATCAGGAATACCGTAAACCGCTCAATCTGACACAGCAGGATGACCTGCTGTGTGTTTCCATTCCCGTTCAGCCGCACTAATTCGTTAGCTGCCACAACGCGGGCAGTGACGCCGCCATCAACAACACAATCGCAATGCGCTCCAGCTGTGACAACATCTTGTCGCCACGGCCGCCGCGTCGTGCGTACAGGAACAGCAGCAATCCGGGCGCATAAAGCACCACTGAAAGCAGCAGATGCAAGGGACCTGACGCATACAGCAACCAAATGCCGTACGCGCTGGCGCCGATGCCGGTAAACATCGCCCAGGGTTTGTTCTGCCCGCGCACCACCTTAATCAGATACAGTCCGACCAGCAGATAGGGCACCAAAATCATTTCTGAGGCGATGGTCAGCAGCGTGTTGTAATCCGCGCCGGTTAAGGCGATCAAGATCAGGCAAACCTGTACGCTGCCGTTGGTCAGCCATAACGAGGCAGAAGGAGAGTTGTGGCGATTCTGGCGCGCGATGCTGCGCGGGAAGGCACCTTGCTGCGCGGCAAGGAACGGCACTTCAGCGGCCATAATCGTCCAGCTCAGATAGGCGCCGCACACCGAAATAATCAATCCGACCGCAATCACCGCATCGCCCCAATGACCCAGCAGATGCTTCATCAAACCGGCCATGGAAGGATTGCGCATCTGTGCCAGTTCGGCTCGCGGAATCACGCCTAACGACAGCAGCGTAACCAGCAAATAGACCAGCAGCGCGGCCAGCACCGCCATCAGCGTAGCGCGTCCGACATCCTGCTTATTACGCGCACGCGCGGAAACCACCACCGCGCCTTCTACACCAATAAACACCCATAAGGTGATCAGCATGGTTTGCTTCACTTGCTGCCACAGCGGCTGACCGAGTTCGACACCGCTGAAATCAAAGCGGAAGCGATCGTAGTTGAACGCCAGCAACGCCAGGACGACAAACAGCAGCAGCGGCACCAGCTTGCCCAGCGTTGCCAGCAAATTAATGCTGGCCGCGGTTTGCACGCCGCGCAGTACCAGGCAATGCACCAGCCACAGCAGCACCGACGCGCCAAGCATTGCCTGCCACGTATTGCCATCGCCAAACACCACGCGATCCGGTGTGTCGGTAAAGAAGCTCAGCGCCGAGAAGACAATCACCAGATAAGAGACGTTGGCGATTACCGCACAAAGCCAATATCCCCACGCCGAGCAGAAGCCCATCAGCTCACCAAAGCCGGCGCGCGCATAGGTAAAGATGCCGCCATCCAACTCCGGCTTTAGTCGCGTCAGTAACAGCATGGCAAGCGACAGGAAGATGATGCCAACGCCGGTGATCAGCCAGCCGATCAGCAGCGCCGCCGGGCCGGCAACTGCCGCCATATTTTGCGGCAGGCTGAACACGCCAGCGCCCAGCATTGAGCTGAGTACCAACGCGGTGAGCGCACTAAGACCTAATTTTTTATCCAAAACGCCCATCCTAAGCAGCAGAGTATGCTGGGTGGTGGCGATTCCGCTGGAGTGTCGCGTGGCAGTTAGCCAACTTTGAAACGGAATCCCCTAAAAACAGGCGGCAGATTTTACGGAGTACAAAGGGGGAAGGCAATGCAAGACTATGCAAATCTGCGCACAGATTATGCAGTTAGTATGAAGGAGATTTTGAAAAGGGCGACGGACGCCGCCCTTAATCGGAATTACTTGAACAGATCTGCAGTGACGGTCAGGTTACCGCCGCTCTGGTTCTGCCATTGACGCGTGATGTGATAGTACTTAGCGCCTTTTTCTACGGCACGTTTACCAACCGCTTCAGAGATTTCGGTTGGGGTACCGAAGTGATCTGAGAAGGTGATGGTATCAAACGGCTGCATCTGCGCAGCAGTAATCGCATTCACTTCCTGCACGCTGCGGCCATCGGCGGTTTTTACCGTGTAACGTTGACCGGTTGAGCTTTGCGTTTCGAAGAAACGACCTACGTTACGGCTTGGCGTCTCAGAAGAGGCCACGCCTGGAATAGCCACTTTCGCTGCCGCCGCACCGCCAGCAGCCAGAGCTGCTTTACCGGCTTCAGAATCCGCTGGGATTGAATCAGAGGTGTTCTGAACTTTACGTTCTGGCGCATCTGCCTTGTAAACATAAGCGGTCACGTATTGGTTGCCGCCGTTGTTAGCATCAACCTGACGCACGATAAAGAAGGATGCCGCACCTTTATTTTTGGCTGCCTTGGCAATCGCTTCATTAACATCTGGCTGGCTTGAGAAGAAACCATTAACCGATACGGTATCGTAAGGCTCAAGGCGATACGCTTCTGCTTTCGGCAGCTCTTTCACGCCGGAGAAGGTGCGGTATTTAGTGGAGTCGTCCGCTTTTGGTGCGTTGGCTTTATACAAATCAGCCGTTACGCGCCAGTTACCGCCGTTGCCGTTGCTATCATTAATACCCTGAACATAGAAAGAGTCAGCGCCTTTGGCATCGGCTTGTTTGGAGATGGCATCAGTTGCATCGCCAATGGCATTGAAACGGCCGCTGATATTAATACGTTCGAATGGTTTCAACGCGGCCGCTTGCTCTGGCGTTAACTCTTTAGCAGCAAACGCATTTGCCGCCAGCAGTGATAACAAGGTTGACGCCAGAATGGTGTTCTTCAGCTTCATAAAAATGATCCTTCGCCTTACGCAAAATGAGTACGAAAACGTGCTGGACTCTTGATGTATAACAGATTAGCCGCTGATTATTGCATGTAATAATCGGCCTGTCTCAGCCAATTTAAGCGCATAACATTGACAATCTCTGCCATTTATTCATCGACCTGTCATTGACTTCTGTTACGGCTCTTTTTTGCACAGATAACCACTTATTCTGGTAACACTTAGTGCCATAATAGTTATCGCATTGTTAAATAAAGGTTTTTAATAATACTTAATTCGACATGACACGATTTTGCGCAGCAGAATATTTTTTAATAAACACCAAATGCAGTGGCAAAACGTGGCATTCAATCTTTGCGTCTGAATATTTGTGTGAATGTCATAAGTAGGCGTTATCGCTGTGGATCACTCTTCATATTTTCAGTAGGTTATAAAGACTTTGTTACATTGTGCATTTTGCTCATAAAAAGCTGAAACACTGTTTCGGCTTTTGAGCTTTTTGCCACTTACAGAACCTCATCCTTTAATTGTTGAAAGGAAACAGTATGTTAATTGGGATACCCAAAGAACGGTTAGCCAATGAGTCGCGCGTGGCCGCCACGCCAAAGACCGTTGAGCAGCTGATCAAACTGGGATTTAGCGTCACCGTTGAACAGAGCGCAGGACTTCGCGCCAGCTTTGATGATGAAAGCTTTATCGCCGTCGGCGCCACAATCACCAACACTCACGACGTCTGGCAGTCAGACATCGTGTTAAAAGTGAATGCGCCTGACGATCAGGAGATCGAACTGACGCGCGCCGGTAGCACGCTGGTGAGCTTTATCTGGCCTGCACAGAATCCAGCGCTGCTTGAGAAACTGGCAGCACGCAACGTCACCGTGATGGCGATGGATTCGGTGCCGCGTATTTCACGTGCCCAGGCGCTGGATGCGTTGAGCTCAATGGCGAACATCGCGGGCTATCGTGCCATCGTTGAAGCCGCGCATGAATTCGGCCGCTTCTTCACCGGTCAAATCACCGCTGCCGGTAAAGTACCGCCAGCCAAAGTGATGGTGATTGGTGCGGGCGTGGCGGGATTAGCAGCTATTGGTGCGGCAGGCAGTTTGGGTGCCATCGTGCGTGCGTTCGATACGCGTCCGGAAGTGAAAGAGCAGGTGCAGAGTATGGGCGCCGAGTTCCTTGAGCTGGACTTTGAAGAAGAAGCGGGCAGTGGCGATGGTTATGCCAAAGTGATGTCTGAAGCCTTTATTAAGGCGGAGATGGAGCTGTTTGCCGCGCAGGCGAAAGAAGTCGACATTATTGTCACCACCGCGCTGATTCCAGGCCGTCCGGCACCGAAGCTGATTACTGCTGAGATGGTTGCCAGCATGAAGCCAGGCAGCGTGATCGTCGATCTGGCCGCGCAAACCGGCGGTAACTGCGAATTGACGGTTGCCGATCAGGTGACCTTAACCCCCAACGGCGTGAAGATTATCGGTTACACCGATCTGCCAAGCCGCCTGCCTACGCAATCCTCACAGCTTTACGGTACCAACCTTGTCAACCTGCTGAAACTGCTGTGCAAAGAGAAAAACGGCGAAATCACCGTTGATTTCGAAGACGTCGTAGTGCGTGGCGTGACGGTGATTCGTGATGGCGAAGTGACATGGCCTGCGCCGCCGATTCAGGTTTCCGCCGCGCCGAAAGCGCAACCAGCCGCCCAGCCGCTGCCGAAGGCTGAAGCCAAGCCGGTTTCACCGTGGCGCAAGTATCTGCTGCTGGCGTTGGCGGTGGTGCTGTTTGCCTGCCTGGCCAACGTGGCGCCAGCGGACTTCCTGTCGCACTTTACCGTCTTCGCGCTCTCTTGCGTGGTCGGCTATTACGTGGTGTGGAACGTGAGTCACGCATTGCACACGCCGTTGATGGCCGTCACCAACGCCATTTCCGGCATTATTGTGGTGGGTGCGGTGCTGCAGATGGGCCACGGCGGTTGGGTAACGATTCTGTCGTTTATCGCCGTGCTGATCGCCAGCATCAATATCTTCGGTGGTTTCACCGTCACCCAGCGCATGCTGAAAATGTTTCGTAAGAATTAAGGGGTAGCAACATGTCTGGCGGATTAGTTACTGCAGCATATATTGTTGCCGCGATTCTGTTTATTTGCAGCCTTGCCGGTCTCTCGAAACACGAGACCTCGAAGCAGGGTAATATTTTTGGCATGAGCGGCATGGCCATTGCGCTGCTGGCCACCATTTTTGGCCCGAACACCGGTAACGTTGCCTGGATTCTGGTGGCGATGGTGATTGGTGGTGCGATTGGCTTGCGTCTGGCGAAGAAAGTCGAAATGACCGAAATGCCGGAGCTGGTTGCCATTCTGCACAGCTTTGTAGGTTTGGCGGCGGTGTTAGTGGGCTTCAACAGCTACATCGATCACGCGCCGGGCCTCGCGCCGGTGATGGAAAATATCCATCTGACCGAAGTGTTCCTCGGCATCTTCATCGGTGCGGTGACCTTCACCGGTTCACTGGTGGCGTTTGGCAAACTGCGCGGCAAGATCTCCTCTTCAGCGCTGATGCTGCCGCATCGTCATAAGATGAACCTTGCGGCGCTGGTGGTTTCCTTCCTGCTGATGCTGTGGTTCGTGCAAACCGATAGCACTGGCGCGCAGGTGTTTGCGCTGCTGCTGATGACCATCATTGCGCTGGTGTTTGGCTGGCATCTGGTGGCGTCGATCGGCGGTGCGGATATGCCGGTTGTGGTTTCGATGCTGAACTCTTACTCCGGTTGGGCAGCGGCGGCGGCGGGCTTCATGCTGAGCAATGACTTGCTGATCGTTACCGGTGCGCTAGTCGGTTCTTCTGGTGCCATCCTCTCTTACATCATGTGTAAAGCGATGAACCGCTCCTTTATCAGCGTAATCGCCGGTGGTTTTGGTACCGACGTAAGTGTGGGCGGCGAAAGTGATGAAGTTGGCGAGCACCGTGAAATTACCGCAGAAGAGACAGCAGAGATGCTGAAAGCCTCTTCTTCTGTAGTGATCACGCCGGGTTATGGCATGGCGGTGGCGCAGGCGCAGTATCCGGTGGCTGAGATTACCGAAAAGCTGCGCGCACGCGGTATCAAGGTTCGCTTTGGTATTCACCCGGTTGCTGGTCGTCTGCCGGGCCACATGAACGTACTGCTGGCGGAAGCGAAAGTACCTTACGATGTGGTGCTGGAAATGGACGAGATTAACGATGACTTCAGCGATACCGATACCGTGTTGGTAATCGGCGCGAATGACACCGTTAACCCAGCCGCACTAGAAGATCCGCGCAGTCCAATCGCTGGCATGCCAGTGCTGGAAGTGTGGAAAGCGCAGAACGTGATTGTGTTTAAACGCTCGATGAGCACTGGATACGCGGGCGTACAGAATCCGCTGTTCTTTAAAGACAATACGCAGATGCTGTTTGGTGATGCGAAAGCGAGCGTGGAAGGTATTCTGCGCGCGCTGTAAAAAAGAAGGGCGGTGATGTGACTCACCGCCCTGAGTAAATATAGAAAGGGCGGCCATTGCGAGCCGCCCTTTTTTTAATCAATCGTCTTCATCTTCTTCGTCATCGTAATCAATCGGCGATTTGAAATCGTCTGGCTTGATTGCCAGCAAATCACAGCGCAGATGATCGATCACTTGTTCCGCGGTGTTACCCAGGAACGCAGCTGACAAACCGGTACGGCCGATGGTGCCGAGCACCACAATGCCAGCATCCAGATGCGAAGCGATATCCGGAATCACTTCCTCGGGCAAACCTTTCGCCACATGAGTGAACTCTTCACCGATCGAGAATTTTTGTCGCAGCGCTTTCATTGCCACTAAATGCTGGCCGCGAATTGCGTCGTTATAAACGCTCGGATCAAAGTCCGGCAGTTCGATAGCAATGTTGATTGGCGTGATGGGATAAGCACCGACCAAATGCACTTCGGTGTGATTCACCATCTCGGCAAGCAGTGTGGTTTCACGAATCAACTTCTGATTAAGCTCATCGTGATGCGGCTCTTCGCTGGCCAGATTCACCGCCACCACCGCTTTGCCGCCTTCAGGCCATGCCTGATCTTTCACCATCCACACCGGGCAAGGGCATTTACGCAGCAGATGCCAATCCGTCGGAGTAAATATCACCGCTTCCAGGCGATCGTGCTGGTGCGCCATTTTCAGCACTAAATCATGCTGATGCGCCATAATTTCCTGAATGATGGCTTCATACGGACGGTTATGCCAAACCACTTTGATTTCAATTTCAACGCCAGCCTCAATATATGCCTGGGCCTGTTGGCGGATCCATTCGGTACGTTGGCTAATCACCCCTTTGCGCATATTTGAGCGCTCGTCGGGCGACAGCAGCGTGGTCATTTCATATGAGAAGTCGTAAATAGGCAGGAAAGCTTTGATTTTTCCGCCGATACGTTGATTGAGATAAACCGCACGACGCAGCGCGGGCTGATCGTCCTGCTGGGCATCAATAGCCACCAGAATATTTTGGTACCGGGACATAGGCCGATCTCCTAAAACCAAAGCAAGTTGGATTAAAGATAGCCTAAGTTTGGACAGGGCAGAAGCGGAAAAGTTGTTGCCGGATCAATAAAATAACTTTTATTAACCCGGCACAGAATCACGCGGCTTGTTCGGTCTGGCCAGCTAATTCTGCCAGCAAAGCGTGGTTCTCGATGGTGATATATTTGCCTTTAACGGCCAGCATGCCACTTTTCTGGAAGCGACCCAGCAGACGGCTGATGGTTTCTACGGTTAGTCCCAAATAGTTACCAATGTCGCCGCGCGTCATGGTCAGACGGAATTCACGCTGTGAGAAACCGCGCTGTCCGAAACGGCGCGACAGATTCCAGACAAACGCCGCCAGACGCTCTTCGGCATTTTTCTTCGACAGCAGCAGAATCATATCCTGATCGCCTTTGATTTCACCGCTCATCAAACGCATCATTTGCTGACGCAGCGCCGGCATTTTACCGGAGAGATCGTCGAGGGTTTCAAACGGGATTTCGCACACCATCGCGGTTTCCAGCGCTTGCGCAAAGCTTGGATGTTTTGCACCGACAATGGCGTCAAAACCGACCAAATCGCCTGCCAGATGAAAGCCAGTAATTTGCTCGTCGCCTTGTTCAGTGATGGTGTAGCTTTTGATGGTGCCGGAGCGGATTGCGTAAAGCGATTTCAGTTCATCACCGGCTTTGAACAGCGTCTGGCCTTTCTGAATCGGCTTTTTGCGCTCAATGATGTTATCCAGCTGATCCAGTTCGTGCTCGTTCAGCGTGAAGGGAATACACAATTGGCTGATACTGCAATCCTGACAATGGATGGCACAACCGCCAGACTGAATACGTCGAATGCTGCGTTTTTCCTGGATCATATAGTTACGCTCGATGATTATTGACTGCGGTCAATTTTAACATTTTTCTAAGCGAAGGGAACTCATCCGAGCAGTAAATGCCCTTAAAACCCCACAAATGTCAGGTATTACAGGGTTTGCGCTGGTCTGGCTAAAGGGCATTTATTGATCTGGAACGTTTTGTTGCCAGGTTTACAGTTAGACACAGCTTAATACAGCGCAAAAAGTGACAGATGTTTTGCCAATAATCCTTTGCTACTCTTTTGCTTTGGCGTCGAATTGGACGCTCAGGTAAATACCAGGCGAGAGGAAACACCATGAACCTTGATGATGAAGACCTTTTCCGCGATGCCATGGGTGATGTGACACCATTAAAAAACTGCGCTAACACCCAATGGCTACGCGCCCCTTCGCCTAAAGCGCCGCGCGCGCCGCAGGAAAGTGACGAGCAGGAAAATTTCCTCACCCGTGGCTTTCTCGACATCGTTCCGCTGACAACACCACTGGAGTTTAAGGTTGAGGGCGTACAGCAAGGCGTGCTGGATAAGCTGCGGCTGGGCAAATATCCGCCCGAAGCCAGCCTTAATCTGCTGCGTCAACCGGTTGAAACCTGTCGTCAGGCGCTATTCAGCTTTATGCAACAAGCCAACAAACATGGATTGCGCAATCTGCTGATCATTCATGGCAAAGGGCGTGACGATGAGTCGCACGCCAATATTGTGCGCAGCTATGTGGCGCGATGGTTGAAGGAGTTTGCAGAAGTGCAGACCTTTTGCACGGCGCAGCCGAAAGATGGTGGGGCGGGCGCGCTCTATGTCGGTTTACGTAAAACCGAACAGGCGCGCCTCGAGAACCGTGAACGTCATGCCAAACACAGTCGTTAGCTGTGGAATTTGCGGATGGTCGCCATCAACACTTCGGCGCTCAGGCTTAGCGGGCTGCCGCTGCGCGTAATAATGCCAACCGGTTCGCCTGGCCCCGGCGAGGCAATCGGTAGCGCGCACAACGCATCGTGATTTAAATCTTCTTTAATGGCGCCGGAAGGCACAAACCACACATAGTCGTAACGCAGCGCCAGCTGGCGCGCCAGGGATGTCGATGAGGTTTCGACGCAGTTTGCTGGCAAGGTACAACCTTGCTCATTCAGCATATGCTGCGCAATACGACGCGGTGCGGTGCCTTCCGGCGAAATCACCACTGGCCATTGCATCGCGCGCGACAGCATAACGTTCTCGCTTAACAGTGGATGATCCGGGCGCACCACCAGTTTGAGTGATTCCAGAAACAGCAATTCATAGGTCAGCCCGGCCATCATGTCGCTATCCGCCATCCGACCAATGCCAACATCAAACTCACCAGCACGTAAACCGGCCAACAGCACGTTATTGTGCAACGTTGCGACCTGCACCGTAGTATTGGGTTGCTGTTCATGGAAGCGATCGAGAATTTGCGGCAGCATGCCCATCGCCGCGGTAGTCAGCGCACCGAGTCGAATCACCACCGGCCGGCCAGGCTGCTGTGCGTTGAAGCTTTGACCCGCATGATTGAGCGCATCCAGCACTTTCACTGCATGAATCAAAAACTGTTCGCCCAGCGTGGTGAGCTGCGCGCCGAGCCGTCCGCGTTCAAACAGCCGCGCGCCGGCCAGCTCTTCCAGCTCATTCAGTGTTTTCGACAAAGCAGGCTGGCTCAGATTGAGCGTTTCAGCGGCACGACCGAGCGTGCCTTGCTGCGCTACCGCCACAAAGGTATGTAAATGACGCAAGCGAATGCGCTGATTGAAAAGGATATTTTTGTCCATACGCCCAACATAATGAGTTATGACGAGAAGCAGCAATGAGGAAACGTTAATTATGTTAACTTGCCTGCAAATTTATATTAACAAAAATGCCGCGACACAACCTTTATGCCTAACCTGCTGAATTTAAGCGTAATGCTGCAAATGACACTTTTTGCCGAATATTCAGGTCACGTAAAATCAACAACATAATTCGGTAAAAGTTGAATAATTCTCAATTACATCCAAAAACAGTGCCCGATATTGTTAACGATGAGCTATGATAAGCGCCGTTTTTTTTACTAAAACTGATGCCCTAAACGGTAAAAGTGCAGGAGTCGTAACGTGACCAGCGTTGAAGCAGTAGACGTTCGCCAGCTTATCAATAAGAGTGCGCTTAGCAGCTGGCAGAAGCGCTTAATCGCGCTGTGCTTCGTGGTAGTGGCGCTGGACGGCATGGACATTGCGCTAATGGGATTTATTGCGCCCACGCTGAAAGCCAGTTGGGGCGTAACTAATCATCAACTCGGCCTGGTGATCAGCGCGGCGTTGATTGGTCTGGCATTAGGTGCGATGGTCGCTGGACCGCTGGCCGATCGCTATGGTCGCCGCGTGATGATCTTGATCAGCGTACTGTTTTTCGGCCTGTGGACGCTGGCCACGGCGATGGCGCAGAACATCGAACAGATGATGCTGTTCCGCTTTCTCACCGGTTTAGGGCTTGGCGCCGCCATGCCTAACGTTGGCACTTTGGTGGCGGAATACGCGCCCGAACGTCGTCGCTCCTTCATTATTACCGTGGTGTTCTGCGGCTTTACCTTTGGTGCCGCAACCGGTGGTTTTGCCGCTTCGTGGCTGTTGCCACGTTATGACTGGCACTCCGTTATGCTGATGGGTGGCGTGCTGCCGCTGCTGGTGCTGCCCTTTTTAGTGCGCGGCTTACCGGAATCGGTACGATTTCTGATTAGCCGTCGTGCGCCTGCCGCACATATTCACGCCATCCTCGAACGTATGCTGCCCGGCACCGTACAGCCGGGAAGCCATTACCAAAGCACTGAGCTGCCGACCGCGCGTAAAGGTTCCGTAGCGACAGTGGTGTCGCGCCGCTATCTGTTTGGCAGTTTGATGTTGTGGGGCGGCTACTTTATGGGCCTGTTCCTCGTTTATCTGATAGGCAGCTGGATGCCTTCGCTGATCAGCACGCTTGGCATGTCGGTGACGGAAGCGGCGATTGTCACGGCGATGTATCAGGCTGGTGGAACCATTGGTTCGTTGTTTGCTGGTTGGTTGATGGATCGCATCAACGCCAATCTGGCGCTGGCGGTGATCTATTTCTGCGGCGGCATTGCCATTGTGGCGCTGGGTTTTTCTCCTGCGCAGGTTGGCTTAATGAGCGCCATCGCTTTCTGCAGCGGCTTCTGTTTTAACGGTGCCAACACCGGCATGAATGCGCTCTCCGCCAGTTATTATCCAACACACGCTCGAGCCACCGGCTCCAGCTGGATGCATGGCGTTGGCCGCATCGGCGCCATCATCAGCGCGTTTGTGGGTGCCGAGTTGTTAACGCTCGGCTGGACGTTCAGTCAGATCTTCCTGCTGCTGGCGATTCCTGCGGTATTAACCACCATCATGCTGGTGCTGAAATGTCGCTTTGGTGACCAGTCAAACCTCACTGAGTGACAAGGCGATCACAGTTCCACGAAATTGTTACCCGCCGCTAAAAGGTTGATCTACAGTAGCAACAACCCGTAAGCCCAAGGTGATGATGATGCCAAACTTTCTCAGCAGCGATGCCATCCGCACGCTGTTCTCTCAGGCAATGTCGGCCATGTATCAGCAGGAAGTGCCGCAATACGGCACGCTGACGCAGTTGGTCACCGCCGTTAATGAACGTACGCTGGAAGCCAATCCTGAGTTAAAAAACCGTCTGTCAGCCGCCGATGAACTGAGCCGACTCAGCGTCGAGCGTCACGGTGCGATTCGCGTCGGCAAAGCTGAAGAACTCAGCACGTTGCGCCAGATGTTTGCCGTGATGGGCATGGAAGCGGTGGGATATTACGACCTGTCGCAAGCCGGTGTGCCTGTGCACTCCACGGCGTTTCGTCCGGTCAGCGACCGCGCGTTGCGTCATAATCCGTTCCGCGTGTTCACCTCGCTGCTGCGTCTCGAACTGATTGATGATGCGGCGCTGCGCGAGAAGGCCGCTGCGATTCTCGCCGCGCGGGATATCTTTACGCCGGGTTGCCGTGCTTTGATTACCAAACATCAGCAGCAGGGCGGCTTAAACGCAGCGGATGCGGCGATTTTCGTGCAGGAAGCGCTGGAAACTTTCCGCTGGCATGCGCATACCACTGTAGACAGCGCCACTTATCGCGCGTTGAGCCAGCAGCATCGTCTGATTGCCGATGTGGTGTGTTTCCGCGGTTGCCACATCAACCATTTGACACCGCGCACGCTGGACATTGACCGCGTGCAATCGCTGATGCCTTCGCGCGGTATCGATCCCAAAACCTTGATTGAGGGCCCGCCGCAGCGCAAGGTGCCGATTCTGCTGCGCCAGACCAGCTTCAAAGCCCTGGAAGAAGCGGTGCACTTTAACGATGGCACGCCGGGCACGCATACCGCGCGCTTTGGTGAGATTGAACAGCGCGGCGCAGCGCTCACGCCGAAAGGGCGAGAACTTTACGATCGTCTGCTAGCCGAAGCCGGTACCGGCAGCGATAACCAACATCACCAGCAACATCTCAGCGCAGTGTTTGGTGACTTCCCCGATGACGAAGAGACCTTGCGCGAACAGCAATTGGCGTGGTTCCGCTATCGCCTGACTGACAAAGGCGAGCATCTGCCGCCACGCGCGGGCGAAAGCGTGACGCAGTTGCTGGCAGAAGGGCGATTGAGCGCCGAACCTATCGTTTACGAGGATTTCCTGCCGGTGAGCGCAGCGGGGATTTTTCAGTCGAATCTGGGCGATGTGGCGCAAACGCGCAGCGCAGGTAACGCCAGCCGGGCGGATTTTGAAACTGCGTTAGGGACAGCGGTTCAGGATGAGATGGCGTTATATCAACAGATGCAGCAGCGCAGTCTTGAACGCTGTGGCGTAGCGTAAGGAGAAAATTTACAGCCGGTCTGAAATTCAGCAGACCGGCTGCTTTTCTTCTCGTTATTGCAAGCGCGAGTCACGCACCAGCGTGAACTTCCCGGCACCCAAAAACATAATGGCGAGCGCACCCAGCAGGTAGAGAGCTTCTGTCTCCAGCGCCCAGGCACCGACATCTGTGCGATGCCAGACAGCGCCCATTTTTACCAGCAGTGTCGCAACAATCATGTTCACCGCAATAATGAACGCCGCAGGGCGCGTCAGTAATCCGATGATCACCATTACCGGTGCCGCAATTTCCCCGATGTAAGCACCGTAAGCGATGAAACCTGGCATCCCTTTGACGGCGAGCATATGCGCAATCCAGCCCACGCCATGCACTACCTTGAACGCCCCATGAAACAGCAGCAATCCGCCAAAAGTCAGGCGTAACAGCAGTTTGCCGAAGTCCGGGTGATCGCACATCCGGTTAAACATCTGGTTAATGCCACCAAACATGGTGTTTCTCCGTCGCGCCAGGTTAACTTGCAACCTTAAAACAAATGGTCTCAATGGGGTTAGCCAAAATATTTGATGGAGTTGTTCAAAGAATCGCGCCACGGTTCGGCATAATCTGCAAATGCTTTCAGAACATGGACATTCGTCCAAGGCCTGCAAATAATGGAACGATGCATTATCAGGGAACCCGAGATGAAAAATGAACGACGTCTGAGGATCATGACCGCAGAAGGTGAACTCAGAGGCCTGATGGACGAAGATCTTTTTGTCTTCAAAGGAATACCGTACGCAGCCGCACCCACTGGCGCTTTACGCTGGCGACCGCCGCAGCCGGTTCAGCCGTGGCAAGATGTGCGTGAAGCGACCGAATGGGGCGCGGCAAGCTGGCAAAACCGTGACTATTGCGTGGCCGCTGGCGGTGGCGATCCTGGTCACTTCAGTGAAGATTGTCTCTACCTCAATATCTGGACACCGGATGTTGAGCCATCGCGGCCGTTGCCGGTGATGGTGTGGTTGCACGGCGGCGGTTTTGCCATCGGCGCGGGCAATCTCGATCCCTATCGCGGCAAAGCGCTGGCGGCGCAAGGCGTCGTCGTCGTAACGCTCAACTATCGCCTTGGCCACTTCGGCTTCTTCTCTCATCCCGCGCTGGATGCGCAATATCCCGCCGGGCGCGTGATCAACAACTTTGCCTTACTCGATCAAATTGCCGCCTTGCAGTGGATTCAGCGCAACATTCCTGCCTTTGGCGGCGATCGTCATAACGTGACGCTGTTTGGTGAATCCTCCGGCGCGCGCAGCGTGTTATCGCTGTGCTGCTCGCCGCTCTCTGAAGCCCTGTTTCACAAAGGCATCGTACAAAGCGCCTACAGCTTGCCCGACATCCCGCAAAAGCAGGCACAACAGATTGGTTTGCAGGTCGCGGCGCATTTTTCGTTACCCGAAGATGCCAGCGCCGAGCAACTGCGCGAGCTGCCGGCTGAACAATTCTGGCCGTTAGAACGCCCGCTGGCGCTCGGCCCGGTACCAATTAGCGGCGATGCGGTGCTGCCGAAGCCGATGTTAACCACCTTTATGAGCGGTAAGCAGCATCGCATCCCGTTAATGATTGGCAGCAACAGCGATGAAGCCAGCGTGCTGGACTATTTTGGCGTGGATGCCACGGCGGTGTTGCGCCAGATGCGTAGCAAGAACCGCGTCAGCTATCGCCTGATGAAGTGGTTGTACGATATTCATGATGATGCGCTGCTGGGACGTGCGGTGGCGCGCGATATGGCGTTCACGGTGTTACCGTTGATGGTCGCTCAGGCGCAGCACAATATCGGCATGCCCGCATGGCGTTACTGGTTCGATTACGTCTCCGAAAACTCGCGCGATCTCTACCCGCACGGCACCTGGCACGGCAATGAAATTCCTTATGTCTTTAACACGCTGGATACGCTAACGCCGCCGGCGGAACGCAGCTACAGCGAGCAGGATAAAGCGTTCGCCAGCGCAGTCAGCGCCTATTGGGTCAGCTTCGCGCGGGAAGCCAGCGAGTTCAGCGCGCACTTACCGGGCGAGGTTGATTGGCCCGCCTGGCGACCGGGCGAAGATCTGACGCTGGCATTGGGCGATCAGGGCAAAGCCCAGGCGGTGGTGAAGGCGCGCTTTATGCGTGGACGGCTGCGTTTGTTCCGTTTGATGATGCGCAGCCACGTTAAGCTTTAATGAGCCTGCTAATGGTTTAAGCAGGTAAATGAATTCTTAAGACAAATTCACGCCTATCTTACTGATTAATCATCAAAGCGCCTTTTCCTCACCTGCGTCAGTAAGCAATTAATTAGCTTTCAAAACCGTTACATTTTCCCCATCCGATGCCGATAAACGCAATATGCCCGATTTTATCGGGCCTCCTTCGCGTTTCACACCACGGGATTATGTATGGGTATCTTAAAAAATTTCACCATCCGCGCCGTATTGCTCACCATTCTTGGGCTGTTTTGCCTGCTGTGGTGTGCCGTTGGGCTGTTTAGCGTCCACTCACTGAACGCCCTCGGCGAGGGCAACGAGATTGACCGCCAACTGGTCAATCAAATGACGGTTTTGAGCAAAGGAAACGATCAATATTTTCGTGTGGTTACGCGTTTGTCGCGTGTGATGGAGGGCCGTGCTTCAGGCAGTGCAGTCAGTGCTGATGCGTTCGCGCCGGTACAGCAAGCGCTCGACAATATGAAAGATCTGCTGGCGCAGTTTAAAACCATGGCGCCGGGTCCAATGGACGCGGAGACCGCCAATAGCGTCATCGCCAACTGGCAAAAACTGCTGGATGAAGGTATCGCCCCACAGGTTTCGCTGGCGCAGCAAGGCACGATTGAAGCCTATCGCGCGCAAGCCAATAATGTCACGCCGCCGCTCAGTCGTGCATTTGGTGCCAGCGCTGAAGCCTTCAATAAAGCCGCAGGCAGCAAGCTGGATGAGACGCGCGTCACCGTCGATAAGCTCACCAGCATCACCAAAGTGATCATTATGGTGGCGGTAGTGATTGGCTTGTTCATTCTGCTGTTTACCGATCGCTATTTGGTGGCGATGCTGGTGAAACCGCTGGAACGCATCCGCAACCATTTCTCCATTATTGCGCAGGGCGATCTGAGCCAGCCGGTAGAAGATTTTGGCCGTAACTGCGTCGGTAAACTGGTGCCGCTGCTGCGTGCCATGCAGGACAGCCTGCGCGAAGCGGTAAGCGCGATTCGCAGTGGAACCGAAAACATTTATCGCGGCGCGGCGGAGATCTCCTCCGGCAACAACGATCTCTCTTCGCGCACCGAAGAGCAGGCGGCGGCGCTGGAGCAAACGGCGGCCAGCATGGAGCAGTTAACCGCCACCGTGAAGTTCAACGCCGACAACGCGCGTCAAGCCAGTTCGCTGGCAGAAACCGCCACCGGCACCGCGCAACAGGGCGGCAAGTTGGTGGGCGAAGTGGTTACCACCATGCAAGGCATCTCCGGCAGCTCGAAGAAGATCGCGGAAATCACCAGCGTGATTAACAGCATCGCCTTCCAGACCAACATTCTGGCGCTGAACGCTGCGGTGGAAGCCGCACGCGCCGGTGAACAGGGCCGAGGTTTTGCCGTGGTGGCCAGCGAAGTGCGCAATCTGGCACAGCGCAGCGCCGGTGCGGCGAAAGAGATCGCCACACTGATTGAAGATTCCGTGCAGCGCGTGGAAAAAGGTTCGGAGCTGGTGAGCAGCGCGGGCAGCACCATGCACGACATTCTTAAGTCGGTGCAGGATGTGAATGAGATTATGAAGCACATCGCCGCTGCGTCGGAAGAGCAGAGCAAAGGCATTTCGCAGGTCGGCACCGCCGTCACCGAAATGGACAGCGTTACCCAGCAGAACGCCTCGCTGGTTGAGGAGGTTTCTGCCGCCGCTAGCGCGCTGGAGCGTCAAACGCAGGAGCTGCAAGCTTCGGTGGCGAAATTCCGTCTGTCGGACAGCGCGCCGGTGAACAAGGCCGTGGTTTCGCCAACCGCGCTACGTCGTCCGGTGTTGTCAGGCGCCGGTCTCGCGCAGCCGAAACCAGCCTCTGACGAATGGGTCTCTTTCTAAACCTCAGATAACCACGCCACCAGTTCCGGCAGGAACGGTGGCGCATCTTTTTCCGCCCGCTGTAACAGGCTGTAGCTTGCGCCAGTCGCCACACTGGCGGCAAAGGGCGCAATCAATCGGCCATTCAACACATCGTTCTGCACTAAGGTGACATCCGCCACCGTGACGCCAAATCCCTGAATCGCGGCGCTGATCGCCAGATCCATGGTGGCGAAATGCTGATTGCGCGCCATTGGCAACGCGGCATCCAGCCCGGCCAGCCAAAGCTGCCAGTCGCGTGAATCCTGCGTTGGATGAAGAAAAGTAAACTTCGCCAGTTCATCAATCTGGCTGGGCGGCGTGACGCTGCTGGCCATCACCGGCGTTAAACGCTCCTCAAACAGGCAAATCGATCCGGCGGGTGTTGGGCCAAACACAATCGCCGCGTCAAAATTATCCAGTTGCGATCCATGATCGAGCGTGGTGGTTAACGCCACGTGAATATCCGGACGCTGTTGTTCCAGCGCCACCAGACGCGGCACCAGCCAGCGCATGGCGCAGGTGGGTGCTTTCAGGCGAATGGCGGCGTTGCTGCGGCTAGCTTTTTCTGTGGCATTCACCAGCATGGCAAAACCTTGCTGCAGTTCCGGCAGCAGCGCTGCGCCCTGTTCGGTGAGATGCAGGCCGCGAGCGTGACGGGTAAACAGCGCGAATCCCAGCCAGCTTTCTAACGTGGCGATTTTACGGCTCACTGCGCCTTGGGTGATGCACAGTTCGCTGGCGGCTCGCGTCAGGTTGAGATGGCGTGCGGTCACCAGAAACGCGTAAATGGCATTGAGCGGCAGAGCAGAGCGGGACATAACAACCTCAAGCTATGATTTTTAATCATGGCTATTATGACAACAATTCGCTTGTCGACTCAAGCCGCACGCCGTTGAATAGAAATCTACTTTCGATACGTGGTTATGCAACCTCACGAGGCACCGATGACTCTGAATAGCAGTGTTAACATCTCTTCCAAACAGCCCGATGTCGGCACGACGATTTTTAGCGTCATCGGCCAGCTGTCGGCGCAACATAAAGCCATCAACCTGTCGCAGGGCGCACCCAACTTCCCGTGCGATCCGCACCTGGTTGAGCTGGTGAGTAAGGCGATGCACGACGGTCATAACCAATACGCCTCGATGACCGGACTGCCGTCACTGCGTGAAGCGCTGGCGGAGAAAGTGCACACGCTGTATGGCCAGCAATATGATGCCGGCAGCGAAGTGCTGATCACCGGCAGCGCCAGCCAGGGTATTTACATGGCGATTTCCGCGCTGGTGCATGCGGGCGATGAAGTGATCTTCTTCGAACCGGCTTTTGACAGCTACGCGCCGGTGGTGCGTCTGCAAGGCGCTACGCCAATTGGCCTGAAGTTGCAGGTGCCTGATTTTGCTATCAACTGGGACGAACTGCGCGCCACTATTACGCCGCGCACCCGCATGATCATCATCAATACGCCGCACAATCCCAGCGCGCAGGTGCTGTCAGCTGCGGATCTGGATCAGTTAGCCGCGTTGACGCGCAACACCGATATCGTGGTGCTGTCTGACGAAGTCTACGAACATATTCTGTTTGATGGCCGTAAGCACTGCGGCATGGCAACGCATCCGGAACTGGCGCAGCGCAGCGTGGTGGTTTCATCCTTTGGTAAAACCTTCCACGTGACCGGCTGGCGTGTGGGTTATGCGCTGGCACCGGCAGCGCTGATGGAAGAGATCGTTAAAGTCCATCAGTTCATGATGTACGCCGCCGATACGCCGATGCAGGTCGGATTTGCTCACTATCTGCAAAATCCGCAGAACTATCTGCAGCTGTCGCCGTTCTATCAGGAGAAACGCGATCGCCTGCTGACCTTGATGCAGGATTCGCCATTTAAGCTGCTACCGAGCGCGGGTTCGTTCTTTATGTTGGCCAGCTACGGACATTTCAGTGACGAAAGTGATAGCGAAATGGTAAAACGTCTCATCGTCGATCACGGTGTGGCCACCATTCCGTTGTCGGCGTTTTATATGGACGGCACTGACAATAAATTAATTCGCCTGTCATTCGCAAAAGACGACGCAACACTTCAGGCCGGTGCAGAAGCGCTCTGCCAGGTCAAAGGGTAACTTAGGGGTAAATATAATGAAAAAATTGAACGCACTGTTTGTCGCTCTGGGCATGCTGACCTCGGCGCACGCGCTGGCGCAGGAAACCTTACGCTATGGTTTGGAATCGCAGTATCCGCCATTTGAGAGCCGCAACGCGCAGGGCGAACTGGAAGGTTTCGATATCGAACTGGGTAAAGCGATTTGTCAGGTAGGTCACTTCGACTGTAAGTGGGTGGAAAGCAGCTTCGATGCGCTGATTCCAGCTCTGCAGGCGAAAAAATTTGATGCCATCAACTCCGCGATGAACATCACCGAAGCGCGTGCGAAAAGCATCGACTTCACTAAGCCGATCTACCGCATTCCAACCATGCTGATCGTGAAAGAGGGCGAGAAGCTGCTGCCAACCGCCGAATCACTGAAAGGCAAAAACATCGGTGTGCTGCAGGGTTCGATTCAGGAAACCTATGCCAAGAAACACTGGGAAGCGCAGGGCGTTACGGTGACTTCTTATCAGGATCAGAACCAGGTTTACAACGACATGGTTGCGGGTCGTCTTGACGGTACGCTGGTGATGTCTGCTGCGGGTCAATCAGGCTTCCTCGAAAAGCCGCAGGGTAAAGGTTTCGCCTTTGTCGGCAAGCCGGTGGAAGATGACACCATTCTCGGTACCGGTATTGGTTTTGGCCTGCGTAAAGGCGATGCCAAACTGAAACAAGAGCTGGATGCGGCAATCACCAAAGTGCAAACCGATGGCACCGTTACCAAGCTGGCAGCGAAGTTCTTCCCTGGGATTGATGTTTCAGCTAGCAAATAACGTAAAACAGGTCGCGTAATGCTTGCCGGTTTAACCAACGGTGTTTGCGCAGGCCGGGGATGAAGCTTCAGTGCGTTTTGTTGAAAGGGGCACATTTTCCAAAGGCGCTGGCACGTCTGCTGCGGCAAAAGGGCTATCCGCAGCGCTGAGGCTTTTACGTTGGGCCAGGAGCCTCACGCATGGATGCGTGAGGCAGTTCGGGGCCGGCCAGGACGGCCGATCCGCGAACGGTCCGTTGGCACGACGTGGAAGCCGAAGGCACCGCGCTAGCGGCGCGAGGACGGCCCGTGACGCAGCAGATGTGTCAGCGCCCGCACGAATGGCAATCCTGAAGAAAAATGCAATCAGGTCGCCATGAATGGCGACCCTACGGGTGGATTGAGGTCGTCGCGAGCTTTCTGCATTATTTCGCGGCTAAATAACACAGCGCTTCAGCAACTTGATACGACTTCACAAACGAGGGAACCGGCAAAAACTCAAAGCGCGAATGGAAATTGTGCGCGCCGGTGAAGAAGTTCGGCGTCAGTAATCCTTTCGCCGACAGCGCTGCGCCGTCGGTGCCGCCGCGCATCGGGATCACTTTCGGCTCCACGCCCACCTGCTGCAGCGCGGCAAAAATCAAATCAATCGCGCGACGATCCTCACCAATCGCATTACTGATATTGCTGTAAGTGTCGTTAATCGTCAGCGCCACATGGCCGGTGGGATAACGCGCGGCAATTTCGTCGGCCACTTCCACCAGTTGCTGTTTCTTCGCATCAAAGCCCTGCAAATCAAAATCACGAATCGAGGCTTTTAACACCGCGCGGCTGGCGTTGGCATTCATATCGTTAAA
Organism: Pantoea sp. YR525; assembly: GCF_900116775.1. Taxonomy (NCBI): domain Bacteria; kingdom Pseudomonadati; phylum Pseudomonadota; class Gammaproteobacteria; order Enterobacterales; family Erwiniaceae; genus Pantoea; species Pantoea sp. YR525. The sequence goes on along the minus strand of NZ_FPBU01000002.1, from coordinate 86,410 downwards.
CCAGATATAGCCTTCGCGGCCTTCAGTATGTTCAGGGGTTTTTAAACGATCAAAGCGGGAGATGAAGTCATGCGCCATCAGCAACGGATTGACCAATACGCCTTTGCCCGACATCGGATGCGCTGGCACGCCGGTGAACACCAGCTCAGCGGCGGCGGCATTGAAGTTTTCATACACCACTTCACCCAATTCGCAGCAGTCGATAGTCCAGGCGAAATCGACGTTGAAGCGCTGCTCCAGATCGAGCGCTTTGGCGCCGCGCAGGCCAATCTCTTCATCGGGCACAAACGCCACCACGATATCACCGTGATCGCCGCGCAGGTTCTCCAGCAGCGTCATCACCACCGTGACTGCGGCTTTGTTATCAGCGCCCAACACGCTGGTACCGTCGCTGAAGATAATATTCTGACCAAGATAAGGTTTGATTTCCGGATGTTCTGCCACGCGCAGCCAGATGTCCTGCGTGCTGTTAAGGCACAAATCTTCGCCGGTGAACGTGAGCGTTTGCGGATGGATGTCCGGTGACAGGCCAACATCCACGGTATCGATATGAGTGATAAAACCGATGCGCGGCGCATCAGGACGATTGCCGGGTTTCACCGCCGTGACCGTGGCGTGCTGGTCAATCACGATATCCTGCAATCCCAGTTCGCCCAGCTCTTTTGCCAGTAACTCCGCCATCGCATGTTGGGACGGCGTACTCGGCAGCGTGGTTGATTTGGCATCGCTCTGGCTGGAAACCGACAGATAACGGTAGAAACGCTGGGTCAATTGGCTGGCAAGTTGGTCTGTCATCACAATTCCTTATTAGCATTGCGGCGTCTGTAGTACGCGTGCTGGTTAAATCATGTTATTTATTAATCAGATGAACATTAAATAACGAAGCAGACTCATGGAAGTCAATAAAAAGCGAGGATCATGATGAAAAAAATGATGGCAAATCTCACTCTCACGGCAATCGGCTTGGCGGTCGCGGGCGGGGTTTCGGCAAAAACGCTGGTTTACTGTTCTGAAGGATCACCAGAGAACTTCAACCCGCAGTTGTACACCTCGGGAACCAGCGTCGATGCCAGCGCAGTACCGATTTTCAACCGCCTGGTAGACTTTACGCCAGGCACCACCGAACTGGTGCCCAGCCTCGCGGAGAGCTGGGATATTAGCCCGGATGGCAAGGTCTACACCTTCCATCTGCGCAAAGGGGTGAAATTCCAGAGCAACAAACTGTTTAAGCCATCGCGCGATTTCAACGCCGACGACGTGATCTTCTCGTTTATGCGCCAGATGGACCCCAAAAACCCGTACCACAATGTCTCCGGCGGTAACTACGCCAACTTCGAAAGCCTTGAGCTGGCCAAGCTGATCACCAGCATTGAGAAGGTCGATGACAATACCGTGCGCATCACCTTAGCTCACGCTGAAGCGCCATTCCTCGCCGATTTGGCGTGGTATTTTGCCTCGATCCATTCGGCTGAATACGCCGATCAGATGCTTAAAGCCGGCACGCCGGAGAAGGTCGATATGGAGCCGATTGGCACCGGACCGTTTGAGCTGGTGCAGTATCAAAAAGATTCGCGCATTCTCTATAAAGCCTTCCCGGAATATTGGCAGGGCAAGGCGAAACTCGATCGCATTGTCTTCTCCATCACGCCGGACGCCTCGGTGCGTTACGCCAAGCTGGAGAAAAACGAATGCCAGATTATGCCGTTCCCCAATCCGGCCGATCTGGAGAAGATGCGCACCAATCCCGATTTAACGCTGCAACAGAAATCGGGCCTGAATACCGGTTTCCTGTCGTTCAACACCACCAAAGCGCCGCTGGATAACGTGAAGGTGCGTCAGGCGCTGGCGATGGCGATCAACAAGCAGGCAATCATCGATGCCATTTTTAAGGGCACCGGCACGGTGGCGAAAAATATCCTGCCACCGGACGTGTGGAGTGCGGATAAAGATCTGAAGGATTACGACTACGATCCGCAGAAAGCCAAAGCGCTGCTGCAGGAAGCGGGAATTAAGCCAGGCACCGAAATCGCCTTGTGGGCGATGCCAGTTCAGCGACCGTATAACCCGAATGCGCGACGAATGGCGGAGATGATTCAGGCGGACTGGGCCAAAGTGGGTATCAAAGCCAATATCGTCAGCTATGAGTGGGGCGAATATCTCAAGCGCGTGAAAGGCGGCGAACATCAGGCGGCGCTGATGGGCTGGACCACCGCGACCGGCGATCCGGATAACTTCTTCGGTCCGCTCTACAGCTGCACCTCAGCGAATGGCGGCTCCAACTCATCGAAATGGTGTTATCAGCCGTTCGAGAAGATCATCACCGAAGCGCGTGCCGAGCAGAATCACGACAAACGCGTGGCGCTGTATCAGCAAGCGCAGCAGATCATGCATGACCAAATGCCCGCGGTGATGATTGCTCACTCAACCATCTTTGAGCCGGTACGCAAGTCGGTGAGCGGTTATCAGGTTGATCCGTTCGGTAAACACATCTTCTATCCGGTGGATATCAAGAACTGAGTTACGGCTTCCAGCGCTGGCGCAGCGGTTCCTCTAACGCGTCCAGCTGTTGCAGTAAAAAAGAGAGAAACACATTCAGGGCGGCACTGCGAGGTCGCCCTGATTGCGTCTGCAGCTGCAAAGTGCGCTGGCTCAGCTGATCGATGCCTACCGAGCGCAAAATCAAACCGTGCGTTTCAGCCTCCTGCAGCACGGTGAAGGCGCTGCAAATCGTCACCGCCTGCGGCGTACGCAGCAAAAATTGAAAAAGCATCGAAAAGGTATCGCAGGTCATCACTGGCTCAACCAGGCTGCCGTTCATATGGCTGGCAAGCTCAAACAGTTGTCGTACGGTGGTGTTTTGCTGCGGCAAGGCCAGCGGATAGTGGCTAAGATCTGCGAGCGTGACCTGCGGCGCAGTCGCCAGCGGATGCGTTTGATGCATAACGATTAACACCGGTGCCGGCCACGAACCCATCACTTCGACGCCGCGTTCAGCGTGCAGACTAAACTGCAGCGCTACGTCACACTCGCCGTTGCGCAGCGCTTCCGCCACGCCTTGGGTGCTGGCGACTTTCACATCAAACAGCACGCCCGGATTGTCATTGCGGAAATCCGCGATCAAACGGGGTAGCAGCGTAAACGCCAGCCCATCGGTGCAGGCCACGCGGATCAGCGTGCGGCGCACCGCTTTTAGCCCCTTAATCTCCGCCAGCGCGTACTCCATATCCAGCAGGTTCTTACGTACGTGATGCGCGAAAATCTCGCCCGCTTCATTCAACACCATGCCGCGCGCATGACGTGCAAACAGCGGCACGCCAACCTGATTCTCCAGTCGCTGAATTTGCCTGCTGATCGCCGACACCGCCACAAACAGCTGTTCGCTGGCGGCGCTGAGCGAGCCGGTATTGGCGACGGCGAGAAAATAGCGGATTTCACTGCTTAACATGCGGGTGCCTCATGGTGGTGCATGCCTCGAAATCGGGCAGGCTAGCTTTGCCATAAAAGCAAATCTTACTCGATAAATTGATAATTGTGGCAAAGCAGCGTTTCCGCAAATATGAATTAACGACAAATCAATAAAAGACAGGGCAAACATGACAGCACAACAGGCGGTTCAACAGGCCACCGCTTATTTTGACAGCGGGGAATTTCAACGTATTTTGGCGCGTCGTGTGGCGCAACGCACCGAAAGCCAGCGCGAGGATCGTGACAGCGAGCTACAGCGTTATTTGCAGGATGAGATCGGCCCGCAGCTGATTGCACTGGGCTTTACTTTGCACTTCATCGACAACCCGGAAGCCGCTAATCGACCGTTCCTCGTGGCGGTACGCATTGAAAATCCGCAGCTGCCAACCTTGCTCAGCTATGGTCACGGCGATGTGGTGTTTGGCGACGATGAAAACTGGCGCGACGGCTTATCGCCGTGGCAGATGGTTGAAGAGGGCGATCGCTGGTATGCGCGCGGCAGCGCCGATAACAAAGGCCAGCACTCTGTCAATCTGGCGGCGCTGGAGCAGGTGTATCAGTTGCGCGGCGGAAGCCTGGGCTTTAACTGCAAAATGCTGTTTGAGATGGGCGAAGAGATCAGCTCGCCGGGACTGGCGCAGTTGTGCAAGAAGCATGGCGAGCTGCTGCAAGCCGATCTGTTTATTGCCTCAGACGGTCCGCGCCTCAACGCGATTCGTCCCACGCTGTTCCTGGGCTCGCGCGGCGCGGTTAACTTCCGTTTGAGCGTTAACGCGCGAGACAACGCCTATCACTCCGGCAACTGGGGCGGATTGTTGAGCAATCCGGGTACGCAGTTGGCCAACGCCATCGCCTCGCTAGTCAACGCGCAGGGCGTGTTGCAGGTTGAGGCGCTGAAACCCAACTCTCTGACGCCACAGGTGCGCGATATTCTCGGCGATATCGAAGTCGGCGGCATGCCGGGCGATCCCGACATTGACGTGAACTGGGGCGAGCCTGGACTGACGCCGACCGAACGCCTGTATGGCTGGAACACGCTGGAAGTGTTGTCATTCCTCACCGGCAATCCGGCACGTCCAATGAATGCCATTCCGGGCAGTGCTACGGCGGTTTGTCAGCTGCGTTTTGTGGTGGGTACCGATTGGGAAAACCTCGCCCAGCATGTGCGCGCCCATCTGCAGCAGCACGGTTTTGACTATGTGGACGTGGAGTTTATGCGCGGATCGCCCGCGACACGCCTTGATCCCACCGATCCGCTGGTCAATTGGGTGCTGACCAGCATGGCGGAAACCAGCGGTAAAAAACCAGCGCTGCTGCCTAACCTCGGCGGTTCGCTGCCCAATGAAGTGTTCTCAGACATTCTCGGTTTGCCCACCTTGTGGGTGCCGCATTCGTATCCCGCCTGCGGCCAGCATGGCGTTAACGAGCATATGTTGAAATCGATTGCCCGCGAAGGTTTGCAGATTATGACGCGTCTGCTGTGGGACCTCGGTGAGCAGGGAACAGAACTGGTGGCGCGGCATCGTGCGCACGTTGGAGGTGGCCAATGAGTACATTGAATACGGCGATGCCGTTGAGCGCGGCTAAACCCAATCTGCACAAAACGCTGTTCGCCACCTGTATCGGCAATGCGCTGGAGTGGTTTGATATCGCTGTGTACGGCTTTTTTGCCAGCTACATTGCGCATGCCTTCTTTCCTACCAGCGATCCGTCGGTCTCGATGTTGCTGACCTTTGGTAGTTTTGGCGTGTCATTCCTGATTCGTCCGCTCGGCGCGATTGTGCTGGGCAACTATGCCGATCGTCACGGACGTAAAAAAGCGCTGCTGTTATCGATTAACCTGATGATGCTCGGCGGTGCGGTCATTACCTTTATGCCGAGCTACAGCAGCATTGGCCTGATGGCGCCGCTGTTGATTTTGCTGGCGCGTCTGGTGCAGGGTTTCTCTGCCGGCGGTGAATTTGGCAGCTCGACGGCGTTCCTGGTTGAGCATTTCCCGGAGCGTAAAGCCTTTATCGCCAGCTGGCAGTTCGCCACGCAGGGCGCAAGTACGTTGATGGCGTCGGCATTTGGCCTTGGATTGACGCAGATTCTCAGCGAAAGCCAGATTCAGGATTGGGGATGGCGCATTCCGTTCGCCTTCGGCCTGCTGATTGGTCCGCTGGGGATCTATATCCGACGTCACGTGCATGAACCAGCGAGCTTTGCTGAGCATAAACCGGAAGCCGCGCCGCTAAAAGGTCTGTTTGGCCGCCAGAAGGAGTTGATGCTGTTAGCAATCGGCCTGATGGTGATCTCGACTGCGGTGAACTACATGCTCAACTATGTGCCGACTTACGCCACTAAAAACCTGCACTTGTCAGGCAGCGTAGCGTTTACCGCCACCTTGTTGGCGGGCGTGATTCTGACGGTGGTCACGCCAATCATGGGGTTATGGGCAGAGCGCGTAGGGCGCGTGCCGCTGATGTGGGGATCGTTGATTCTGCTGATCGTTACCATCTATCCGGCATTTAAGCTGGTGGTTGATCACACCACGCCAACTACCTTGATTTTGCTGGTGTGCTGGATGGCGCTGCTGAAGTCGATCTATTTCTCAACGGTGCCATCAGTGATGGCGGATCTGTTCCCGATTGGTACGCGCGCCAGTGGCATGGCGATCAGCTATAACGTGGCGGTGACGGTGTTTGGTGGCTTTGCACCGCTGATTTGTACACTGCTGATTAGCGCGACGGGTACCAGCCTGGCGCCCGGCTATTATCTGATGGCGATGTCGGTGTTAAGCGGCCTGGCGCTGCTGCGCAGCCAGAAGCGGGTTTCTTAACGATTTCAGGTGCGCAGGGATGCGCACCTGAACATGGATCATTACGAGAACTGCAAATACGCCACGTGTGTCTGCAAAAACTCTTCCAAACCGTGACGGCCATCGGCACCGCCAATGCCCGATTTACGCCAGCCCGCATGGAAACCTTGCATCGCCTCGAAATTCTCGCGGTTGATGTAGGTTTCGCCAAACTTCAACTTACGCAGGGCAACCATTGCAGTGTTGAGGTTCTGGGTGAAAATCGATGAAGTCAGACCGTATTCACAGTCATTCGCCAGCGCTACGGCTTCATCAAGAGTTTTAAAGGTCATCACTGGCAGCACCGGACCAAAAATCTCTTGCTGCATGATCTCCATATCCTGGCGCACGCCCGTGATGATAGTTGGCTCAAAATAGAAGCCTTTGCTGCCTGCACGCTTGCCGCCCAGCACTACTTTGCCGCCATCCGCGACCGCGTTCGCCACTTTCTGCTCAACGCGCTCCAACGCGGCCGCCGTGATCAGCGGACCCATATCAATATCATTCTGCTCAGCCGGATTACCGAACTTCACCTGCTGCATGGCGGTGGTCAGGGCGCTGATAAAGCGGTCGTAAATGCCTTCCTGCACGTACACGCGCTCAGCACAGTTACAAACCTGTCCGGTATTGATCACACGGGAGCTGACGATTGCTTTGACCGCCAGATCGAGGTCAGCATCATCCATCACGATAGCCGGCGCTTTGCCGCCCAACTCAAGTGATACTTTGGTGACGTTTTTCGCCGCAGCTTCCATAGTGGCGATACCGGCGTTGACGCTTCCGGTCAAACTGACCAGACCGACTTTCGGGTTGCCTGCCAGCTCCTGACCAATCTCCGGGCCATAGCCGTAAACAAAGTTGATCACGCCTTTTGGCAGACCAATTTCATGGATGATTTGCGCGAAAATCGCCGCATTGTTAGGTGTCAGCTCACTGGGCTTGATAACAATGGTATTGCCGGTTACTAGCGCGGGCGCGGCTTTACGCGCAATCAGGAAGAAGGGGAAGTTCCACGGCAGAATGCCGGTGGTGACGCCAATGGCTTTCTTGAACACGAAGATGTTTTCGTTAGGACGATCGCTGTTAACAATCTCGCCATCATAACGGCGTGCCCACTCGGCCATGTACTCAAGATAATCGGCGGTAAACAGCACTTCAGTTTGCGCCAGCCCCTGGGTTTTTCCGCCTTCGGCGACGATAGTGGCGGTCAGTTCCGGCTCACGCTGACGAATAGCAACGGCAATTTTACGCAGCCAGTTGCCGCGTTCCACGGCAGGAAGTGCTTCCCAACCCGGCTGCGCCACTTCAGCAGCGTCGATGGCCTGCGCGGCATCGTGTTTGCTGCCTTCTGGCACGCGCGACAGTAACGCCTCGGTTGCCGGGTTAATCACTTCTATCCACTTGTCGTTCTGATCGGCAACAAACGCGCCATTAATGTAATGTTGATGGTGTGTTGTCATGTGCAGGTTCTCCGCGATCGGTTTCGTTAAAGATTTGTGAAGTGCAGAGTGAAACAGATCGCGGTGTGGCACCTTTTTGTTATTGCCAATGCGACTTGAGGGATGGCAAAGAAGGGAAGAACAGCACGACAGACGCAGCATTCCTGGCGAAATGCCGCGCTTTCAGCGGGTTAGAGGCGATTCAACGTATGTTAAATAAATGTCAGGAACCCGGCATCGCCGCGCCGCTGGCAATAAACCACGCCAAAAAACTGACGCCAGCAATGATGATGGCAATAGGGAAAAGCAGTCCGATTTTCATAGTCATCCCGAGAGTTAAGCGATCTGCACGATCGCGCGATGGGTTTTCATCATACTGAACAGCTGGAATTGCGTGGCGTCATCGACCTGACGAAGATGCTCACCTTTTTGATAATGAATCGCATGAATGTGACCCAACTGGCGCCACACCACAATCACCGACGCCAGCAGGGCGCAATTCTCTTCGCTCTGTACGCAATCCAGCGTGGCGTAGTGCGTCTCATCTAATCCGTTAATAAAGACGTTAAGCGCCTGCGCTGGCACGATGGCGCGGATGTCATCCAGCATCACGCGGCTCACTGATTGTGACAGCAGTAGCCGCAATCTCTTGGTATTCATCTCAATCCTTCGTCCTGATGATTTTCCCAACGTTATACGGATTAAACGCCTGCGGGGAAAGTCTGGTGCGCGGCTTTGTGTGACTGCCATGTTAACTGTTGCAGTGGCAGTGAATCAAAAACTGTGCTGATCGACACAGCACAATAGAAAAATATGCTGAATAATAAGCGACTTATAAAAAACACCTCGTGATCTACCTGCAAATGCGATTTTGTGATCCTTATGTTGACGACCCACCGAATTTTGCCAGCAACCTCCGCTTTCCGGCAGCCATCCAAAGGCTGACGAAAAGCTGCCCACCGTAGACTGCCGGTAATCGGGAGACCGCCGGTTTCCTGTTGGCCTCAACCTTACGAAGGAATAACAATGAACAGTGCCATCATTGCAGGTATTTTCTGGCATCTGGTGGGTGCCGCCAGTGCCGCCTGTTTTTATGCTCCATTTAAGCAGGTGAAAAAGTGGTCCTGGGAAACGATGTGGTCGGTAGGCGGCATAATGTCGTGGCTGATTCTTCCCTGGGCAGTGAGTGCGGTATTACTGCCGAACTTCTGGGCATATTACGGCAGCTTTAGTTTCTCTCAACTGATGCCGGTGTTTCTGTTTGGTGCCATGTGGGGCATCGGAAACATCAACTACGGGTTGACCATGCGCTACCTCGGTATGTCGATGGGCATCGGGATTGCCATTGGTATCACCTTAGTGGTGGGAACCCTGATGACGCCGCTGCTGCAGGGACGCTTTGTTGAGCTATTTAACTCAACCGGTGGACGTATGACGCTGCTCGGCGTGTTTGTTGCGTTGATTGGTGTGGCGATTGTTTCACGTGCCGGTCTGTTAAAAGAGCGGGCGCTGGGCATCAACGCCGAAGAGTTCAATCTGAAGAAAGGGCTGATTCTGGCGGTGATGTGCGGCATCTTCTCCGCGGGCATGTCATTTGCGATGGATGCCGCCAAGCCGATGCATGAAGCCGCAGCCAATCTGGGTATCAATCCGTTGTATGTGGCGTTGCCAAGCTATGTGGTGATCATGGGCGGCGGCGCATTAGTCAATTTGGCTTATTGCTTTATCCGTCTGGCAGTAAAAACCGATCTCTCTGTTCGCCGTGATTTCTCCGTCGCCAAACCGATGCTGCTGGCCAATATCGCGTTTGCCGTGCTAGGCGGCACCATGTGGTATCTGCAGTTCTTCTTCTACGCCTGGGGCCACGCCAAAATCCCAGCACAGTACGACTTTGTCAGCTGGATGCTGCATATGAGTCTCTACGTTCTGTGCGGTGGTTTGGTTGGCCTGGTGCTGAAAGAGTGGAAGTCAGCGGGGCAACGTCCGGTGCGCGTACTGTCACTGGGTTGTGTGGTGATTATCATTGCCGCCAACATTGTCGGATTAGGATTAGCAAACTAATAAAAGGCCTGACGCACACCTCGCGTCAGGCTTTAACTTTCTCAGATGAGAGTTCGCGATGCGGCAGGAAGCGCTGCCGCCACGCACTCGGCGTTAAACCGGTTTCCCGCGTAAACACCACGGAAAAGTAGTTACTGTCATCGAAACCGCAACGCGCGGCCACTTCACTGATTAAGCAATCCTGTGTACGCAGCAGATACTTAGCCTGGCACAGCTGGAGCTGCCGCAAATAGTGTCCCACGGTCATACCGGTTTGCTGGCGAAACAGCTGCTTTAACGCACGCTCGCTTAATTGATTCTGCTGGCAAAACACTGCCAAATCGAATGGACGGCTGATGGCACCTTGCAGCGCCGACATCAGCAGATCCAGTTGCTCACCTTCAGGCAATGCCCAGGGCCGATCGGCAGCATAACCGTGACGACGCAAAATCAGCGCGAGTTGCAAAAACAGCGCTTCGGAGAGTTGAATCGATAGCGAATCACTTTTGCGGCTCTCGCGCTCAAGTTGGCTAATCACGCCACGTGCTAACGCCATCCCGCGCGTGGTCAAACGCCAGCAGCCCGGCGAATCTTCTTCTTGCGGCGGCAGCAACTGGCTCCAGTCAAGGCCAAGACGAAATCGATCGCGGCAGTAAAGAATGTTATCCAGCGCCAGGTCGTTGACGCTGTCGTAGCTGTGGCAGTCGTTATCGTGAATGTAAAAAACGTCGCCGCAGGTTATCAACCATGGACGATCGTTCAACACATGCAGGCCGTTGCCGCGCCAGACGATAACGATTTCACTGAATTCATGACGGTGCGGAGGGAAGGAGGGCTGCGGCATGCGCTCGGCCACAGCAATCGGCAGATTGGTGGCCGGAAAATAGTCTTCGCGCGTTAAAATCAGCGACATGAGGAAACGCTCCCGTTATAGCATCTGCTGGCGCTCCGCTCTGGGCGCGCAGCCAAATTCTCGCCGGAACAGCGTGGAAAAGTGGTTGCTGTCACCAAATCCGCACTGGTAGGCAATGTCTGTTATGCGCATATCGCTATGACGCAGTAAATGCCGCGCCTGTAACAGGCGAAGCCGATTCAGGTAACGCTGCGGTGTATTGCCGGTTTGCTGCTTCATCTGGCGGTGCAGGGTACGCAGCGACAATGAAAAACGATCGGCTAAGGCATCCCACACAATCTCTTCACTGTAGTGCTCATTGAGCCAGTCGAGCAACCGATGCAAGCGGGCTTCCTGATCCTGTGATTGATCGTTGTGAGCCGCTTCGCGCAACAACACCAACAGTTGCAGAAAAAGTTGTTCCTGACGTGCGTGACGCTCCAGCGACCATGCATCTTGCTGCTTCATCTGCGTAACGATTTGCAGCGCCTGCGCCATTACCTTGTGATTAATGCGCCAGTGCGACGCGTAGTGGTCCTCTTCTTCGCGCGGCAGGAGTTCCTGCAAACCCGAGAGAAAACGGAATGCCGCCGGACTGCGATACAGCACGTTGGTCAGACATAAATTCTCCGTTTGCTCATAAAGATGGCGATCGTGATCGCGCACGAAGCACACGCATCCTGCGGATAAAGCCTGTGGCTGACCGTTAAACACATGAATGCCAGAACCTTGCTCCACCAACACAATCTCATGGAAATCATGATGATGCTCCGGAAATGCCTGCTGCGGAACGCGCGGCTCAATGGCGATGGCGTAATTCCCCTCAGGGAAGAAATCTGCGCTATGTAGAACGGTCATGATTCGCCTCTTTATTTGCTCAACTGTTGCCGAGTCTACTCAGGCGCCCCGCACCTTACCTTGAATTTTCAACTTAGTAGCGCAGGAAAATGGCTAATTTTTCAAGATCTCACCAGTGATTGACGGAAATGCGGCAAGGCTCACATCTCTCTTCTTGTGTGGTTCTGTGAGCTTTCTCACGAACTTCTTTGTTAGCGTGCCAGCGACTATTACGCACTGGCAGTAAGGGGAAGGTGGCAAAAAGCAGAGATTTCTAATCTGTAGTCATCTCATCACAGGAAGAACACGCCATGAGTATGCGTAACATTGTTGCCATTGATTTAGGCGCATCGAGCGGGCGCGTGATGCTCGCACAATGGAGTTCAGCGAATCAGCAGATCAGCCTGCGCGAAGTCCGTCGCTTCACCAATCAGCGTGTGCGCCGTGCAGATTATGATTGTTGGGATTTGGATCGACTGGAGCAGGAGATTCGTTTAGGGCTGACCCAGCTAGATGATGAAGGTATTGTGCCGGACAGCATCGGCATCGATACCTGGGGCGTTGATTTGGTGTTACTCGATGCCAACGGTGAGCGCGTCGGCGAGGCGGTAAGCTATCGCGACAAGCGCACGGAAGGGCATATGGCTCAGGCCATTAATGATCTCGGCAAAGGTGCGATCTATCAGCGCACCGGTATTCAGTTCTTGCCTTTCAACACGCTCTATCAACTGCACGCGCTGCATCAACAGCAGCCAGATTGGCAGGAAACAGTGCAGCATGCGCTGATGATTCCAGACTATCTGCACTATCGCCTTACGGGCCAGATGAACTGGGAATACACCAACGCCACCACCACACAACTGCTCAATATTCACAGCGGTGAATGGGACAGCGATTTACTCGGCTGGGCTGGCGTACCGGCTAAATGGTTCGGTAAACCAACCTCGCCAGGCAATACCGTTGGTTATTGGACCAGCGCCAGCGGCAACAACATTCCGGTGATCGCGGTGGCGACACACGATACAGCGAGTGCGGTTTTGGCCACGCCGTTAATGCAGGATGATGCCGCTTATCTCAGCTCGGGAACCTGGTCGCTGATGGGGATTGAGAGCTTGCAGCCTTGTGTCAGCACGGCGGCGCTCAATGCCAACATAACCAATGAAGGTGGTGCTGAAGGCTACCGTGTTCTGAAAAACATTATGGGTTTGTGGCTGCTGCAACGTGTCTGCACCGAGTTGCACATTACCGATCTCTGCTCGCTGATCAAAGACGCTGAAAAAGAACCTGCTTGTCGTGCGCTGGTTAACCCCAATCACAGCCGTTTTATCAATCCAGACAGCATGGTTCAGGAGATTCAGAACGCCTGCGCCGAACAGAACATGCCCGTTCCTCAGACGCCTGCCGCGCTGGCCCGCACCATCTTTGACAGTCTGGCCTTGCTCTATCGCCAGGTGATTGGCGAACTCGGCACATTGCGCGCTGCACCGCTGCGTCAGCTGCATGTGGTGGGCGGTGGCAGTCAGAACCCACTGTTAAACCAATTGTGTGCCGATGCCTGCCAACTGCCGGTATTAGCCGGGCCAATTGAAGCCTCAACGCTCGGTAACGTCGGCTGCCAGCTCATTGCCTTAGGCGAACTGCGTGACGTCAGCGATTTACGCCGCTGCATTAGCCAAAACTTCCCGTTAGAAAAATTTGAACCGTTGAACAACAGCGCCTTCGCTGCCCATCAGGCACGCTTTGCCGCGCTCAGCCAACCTGCTAAGGAACTTGCATATGACTAAGCTGATTGAACAGGCCTTCGAACTGGCCAAACAACGCTACGCCGCCATCGGTGTGGATGTGGAACAGGTAATGGCACAGCTGGATGGCATTCCGGTCTCGATGCACTGCTGGCAAGGCGATGACGTGCGCGGCTTCGAAAATCCGAACGGTGAACTGACCGGCGGTATTCAGGCTACCGGTAACTATCCGGGCCGCGCCCGTAATGCTGATGAGCTGCGTTCTGATGTTGAAAAAGCGATGTCACTCATTCCAGGTGCCAAGCGTCTTAACCTGCATGCGATCTATCTGGAGAGCGATAAGCCGGTTGATCGTGATGCGATTGAACCTAAACATTTCAGCAACTGGGTGGAATGGGCTAAGACGCACAAGTTGGGTCTCGACTTTAATCCAAGCTGCTTCTCCCATCCACTGAGCGCCGATGGCTTTACCTTGTCACATGCCGACAAAGGAATTCGTCAGTTCTGGATCGACCACTGCAAGGCTAGCCGTCGCATCTCGGCACACTTTGGTGAGCAACTGGGTACCGCATCCGTCATGAATATCTGGGTGCCGGACGGCATGAAAGATCTCACCGTCGATCGCCTCGCACCACGTCAACGCCTGGCAAGTGCGCTTGATGAAGTAATCAGTGAAAAGCTCAACCCTGCGCATCACATCGATGCGGTAGAGAGCAAACTGTTTGGTATCGGTGCAGAAAGCTACACCGTGGGCTCCAATGAATTCTGCCTGGGTTATGCCAGCAGCCGCCAGACCGCACTAACTCTCGATGCCGGCCACTTCCATCCAACCGAAGTAATTTCCGACAAGATCTCCACGGCGATGCTTTATGTGCCGCGTCTGCTGCTGCACGTAAGCCGACCGGTGCGCTGGGACAGTGATCACGTGGTGATTCTCGACGATGAAACCCAGGCTATCGCCACCGAGATCGCGCGCCACAAGCTATTCGACAAGGTGCATATAGGTCTCGACTTCTTTGATGCGTCTATCAACCGCATCGCGGCGTGGGTAATTGGTACACGCAATGCCAAAAAAGCACTGCTACGCGCACTGCTGGAACCTACCGATCAGTTACGCAAGCTAGAGAACGAAGGGGATTACACCGGTCGCCTGGCGATGCTGGAAGAACAAAAATCGTTGCCGTGGCAAGCGGTGTGGGAAGCCTGGTGTCTGCGCCACGATGTCCCTGCTGATGCCAGCTGGCTGAGCGAAGTCCGTCATTATGAACAACAAACACTGCGTCAACGTTAAGGGACACACCATGCAAAATATTCTCTCTTCCGCTTTTGTTCAGGGAATGGTTAAAGCGACCAGCGACATGTGGTTGAAGGGTTGGGATGAGCGTAACGGCGGCAACGTCAGCTTACGTTTACTGCCGGAAGAAGTTAAAGATTTCGCCGGTGATTTCTATACTGAGCCGCGCTGTATTGAGCTGACCAAACCTGCTCCAGCGCTGGCCAATGATTGGTTCCTGGTCACCGGATCAGGTAAGTTTTTCCGTAACGTACAGATCGACCCGACCGATTGTCTGGCGCTGTTGCAGGTCGATGACAAAGGCTTGTCATACAAAATCCACTGGGGTTTAAGTAATGGTGGCCTGCCAACCTCTGAACTGGCAGCTCACTTCCAGTCCCACAGCGTGCGCAAGCAGGTCTCAAACGGCGTTGATCGCGTGATCATGCACTGTCACGCCACCAACTTTATGGCGCTGAGCTATGTGGTCGATCTGGATTCCGCACGCTTTACACGCCTGCTGTGGGAAGGCAGTACCGAATGTCTGGTGGTGTTCCCGGATGGCGTCGGTATTCTGCCGTGGATGGTGCCAGGCACTGACGGAATCGGCCAAGCAACAGCAGACGCGATGGCAAACCACAGCATTGTGATGTGGCCGTTCCATGGCATCTTTGGCGCCGGTCCAAACCTCGATGAGACCTTTGGCCTGATCGACACTGCGGAGAAATCTTCCGAAGTGGTGGTGAAAGCGCTGTCGATGGGTGGCATTCGTCAAAGCATCACCACTGAGCAACTGATCGCGCTGGGTGAACGCTTCAACGTTAAGCCGTGGCAAGCCGCGCTGCAGGCGGAGCGCAGCGATGTTGCGTAAAGCCTTTGTGATGCAGGTGCATGCACACTGCCACGATGAGTATCTGCGTCGCCATACGCCAATTTGGCCGGAGCTGGCCGAGACGTTAAAAGCGCATGGCGCGCACAATTATGCTATCTGGCTGGATGCTGAACGCAATCTGCTGTTTGCCAGCGTGGAAATTGAGTCTGAAGCGCGCTGGGAAGCAGTGGCAAAAACGGAAGTGTGTCAGCGTTGGTGGGCATCTATGAAGGATTTAATGCCATCAAATCCGGATAACAGCCCGGTGAGTGCGGCATTAAAACCGATGTTTTTCCTGCCTTAACGCTCGCTCGTCTCTGTATTCGAATAGAGGCAATAATTTCAGGCCGACAGGGAAGTCGGCCTGAATTTTATTTGGTGCTCAACTCACAATATCCCGCCAGAGCGGGCCAGATTGCCATCTGCGTATCCACAATCTGGTCAAGATCCTCACGATTAGCTCCTTCTCGAGCACGTACCGACATTCCCTGAAGTAAGCACGCCAGATAGCTAGCTAAGGTTGCACTATTGGCACATTGCGGTAATTCGCCGCGCTGCTGCCGGGTATCAAGGAATGCTTTTAATGCTGATTCCTGTGCATGATGCTGCTGAGCTAGCATCTGCGCCACTTCTTCCGAGCCGGAAGAGAGCGCGCTCGAAGTACAAATGAAGAAACAGCCTGCTGGCTTATCACATTCTGTGAAGCACGCGGCGGTTGCCCGAAAATAGGCTTCAATTGCCGTTTTCACGTCTGATGCATCATCGTTAAGCACTGCGTTGCGTTGTGCGCTGAAGGTTTCAATGTATCGCTGCATCGCCGCACGGAATAAACCCTCTTTATTCTCAAATTCAGCATAAAGGGTTGGGGCTTTCGCGCCGGTTGCATTAACCAAATCGGACAAGGACGTGCCTTCATAACCATGCGCCCAGAACAACATCAATGCCTTGTCCAGGGCATCATTCCGATCAAACACTTTCGGGCGACCGCGCGTTTTCCTGTTCACTACATCGATCAATTCTGTCATTGGGCACCTCAAAGCTTAGAAACACCCAATTAAATTACCGATCATTAAATAAATATGCAAGCGCAGCCCGGAATGAGCCTGTTCGTCATTGTCCGTTTGTGCTTTTAGCTGTCGAAAGCACCCAAATGGATAAGTCGAATAGGGCTGGGAAGCCCATAATCACGCCACTTCCGATTAAAATAATGACCGTTAATAAAATGATTGACGCGCGCACCCTTTCGGCAGTAGCATTTAATTAACGGTTGTTAACTTAATCGCGACCGACCCCAATTCATCTGTTTAAGAGAGCAAAATTATGAAAAGCATCAAACTGACCCTGGCCGCTGTAGCATTATCCTCAATCGCGTTCGGTAGCATGGCTGCAGACCTGGTAAACAAAGCGCCAATGAATCAACAACAAATTGGTGTGGTTAGCGCTTCAGGCAGCACCAACCTGACGTCGCTGGAGAATCAGCTAGCGGAAAAGGCCAATGCTGCCGGAGCAAAGTCATTCCGCATCACTTCGACCTCTGGCAACAACAAGCTAAATGGCACAGCAGTAATTTATAACTAAGAGAATTGAGCGGAGTGCGATTAAGCATTCCGTAAGAAGTGAATAAAAGGCTTCAGAAGATAATCCTTCTGAAGCCTTTTTTCTTATCCGTTAGAACGCAGTTGAGGATAGCGGCGGAAGATAGCGATACACCAGAACAGTGCAACAAGGCCAATAATGCCGCCGACGTTACCGACGTCCGACATTTGCATATGCAAACTGACCTGGTTACCCAGCAGCGCACCTGCGCCGATACCGATGTTGTAGATACCAGAGAACAGCGACATTGCGACGTCGGTAGCATCCGGCGCCAGCGCCAGCACGCGCACCTGCATCGCCAGACCAATCATCATCATTGCCATGCCCCAAACGATGCACAGTACGGTGATTGCAGCGGGACGTACGGCGGCAAACACCAGCAAGCCCATGCTTAGCGTGATCATCGCAATCGCGGCGATCAGCATCGCCGACGGGAATTTATTGCCCAGCGTACTGAACAGCACGCTGCCGATAATGCCCGCCGATCCAAACAGCAGTAAAAGCAGGGTGGTGAAATTGTCATCCGCATTAGCGACCACCTGCATAAACGGTTCGATGTAGCTATAAGCGGTGTAATGCGCCGTCACCACCACGGTAACCAGAACGTACATTGCTACCAGCGCCGGACGACGGAATAGCATCGGCACGCTGCTCAGTGAACCGGTATGTTCACTCGGCAGACGCGGCAGGATGCGCATCAGCAAAATCAGCAACACTAATGCAGACAAACCGATCATGCCGAAGGTGGTGCGCCAGCCAAGATATTGACCGACGATGCGCCCAATCGGCACGCCCAGCACCATTGCCAGCGCGGTACCGGTTGCCAGCATACTCAACGCCTGAGTTTTCTTACCCGCAGGCGCCACGCGAATGGCCAGCGAAGCAGTAATTGACCAGAACACCGCGTGCGCTAAGGCAATACCAATGCGCGAGATCACCAGCGAGGTGAAATCCCATGCCACAGACGAGAGTACATGGCTGGCGACAAACACGATGAACAACACGGCCAACAGCAGGCGACGCTCAATATTGCGCGTCAGTAGCATCAACGGCAGCGACAATAGTGCGACGACCCACGCATAGATGGTCAACATGATGCCAACATCGGCAGTCTTCATGTCATAGCTGGCGGCGATATCTGACAGCAGACCGACAGGCACGAATTCTGTGGTGTTAAAGACAAAAGCAGCAACAGCCAGCAGAACAACGCGTAGCCAGGCCGTTTTACGGGAAACAGTAGTAGATTGCATGGAGTTCAAATCTGTCAGACGGCGAGTGAAAGGGCGAAAAGGCACCCCAGAAAGTGACCGGAGTCACAAATTGCCGCTATTGTGGAGCATTAATGAGCGAAGGGAAACCGTTTGTCGGGCTTTTATTACTGATTATTTTTTATCGTGGAAGGCGTTGTTAATAGCCTGAGGTTATTACGCTTTCTGGTATGAAGGCGAGAGTAATCAGGAGTGATGAAATCAGGGAAGAGGCGACTGGACCTGACGCCGCAATGAACGTCTTAAGGTCCAGTTATTATTACACTTAAATTTATAGTTATTATGAAACGCCTCAGCGGTGCTTAACAAAACAGCGGGGGCACCTTACCACTCTCAAATCATGATTATCAGAGTCTCACCATGTGTTTTAGTGCCACACTATTTTGAGTCGTCATGTTTTTTTTTACCCCAACCGGACAACAGTGCTCGCAGCCCAGCGCGCTGGCATAAAATTTACGTGCTTGCTGGATGGCGGCATTTGGCGTGTAGAAAGTACCAAGAAAACGGCGTGCCTCATCGGTGGGTAAAAACGGGCATCCCGTTGCATGTACTACATGGTTGTCGTTATAGCCGGCGTGCTTATCGACGTAATAATAGAGTCCCATCTAACGACCTCATTGCTGTGAAATAAAAAAAGTCTAACTATTGTTGGAATGGAATGAATTATAGCGACGAATAGCCGTTTTGTTTTATCTGGGACTGTGAGATCGCCGTATGGCATACACTTGAGATGAGAACGGGGCGCATTAGCCCCGTTTAACAGATGAAAGGTATTACAGTTTCCGGCACTGCAAACGCCAGCCGACCAGCAAAGCCATTAATAATAGCAGGCTAATGAATAGCGTTACGCCCATCCAGCCGTAGCTGTGCCAGAACACGCCGCCCAAGGTACCGGCCACGCTGGAACCGACGTAATAACTGAAGAGATAAAGTGACGATGCCTGGCCTTTAGCACGGCGCGCACGTGGACCAATCCAGCCGCTGGCAACCGAGTGTGCCGCAAAGAATCCGGCGGTGAACAGCATCATGCCAGGCAAAATCAGCCACAGCGAGTTAAACGCCGTCAGCAGCAATCCCGCCAGCATAATTGCTGTTGCACCGATCATCACCGGACCGCGCCCAAAGCGGCTGGTCATCGCGCCCGCTTTTGGTGAACTCCATGAACCAGTCAGATACACCACCGACAGCAATCCGACCACCGCCTGGCTCAGTGACCAAGGCGAACTTAACAGGCGATACCCGATGTAGTTGAACAGCGTGACGAACGCGCCCATCAGCAGGAAGCCTTCTGCGAACAGCAGCGGCAGACCTTTATCGCGCCAGTGCAGACGGAAGTTGATTAATAAACTGCGCGGGCGCAGCGACGCCGGGCGGAAATGACGAGATGCAGGGAGAATTTTCCAGAACATCAGCGCGCCCGCCAACGCGAAGCAACCAATAACACCCACCGCAACGCGCCACGAGAAGAAATCGGTCAGTACGCCCGTAAGCAGACGTCCGCTCATGCCGCCAATCGAGTTACCGCTGATATACAGCCCCATGGAAAAGGCGATAACGCGTGGATGAATCTCTTCACTCAGATAGGTCATGCCAACGGCCGCAACGCCGCTCAGCGATAAGCCAATCAGCGCGCGCATCAGCAAAATGCCTTGCCAGCTGCTCATGGTAGCGGAAATCAAGGTGCAGATGGCGGCGAGCAACAGCGCGGTAACCATCACCGATTTACGGCCAATTGCATCCGACAGCGGCCCGGTAAACAGCAATCCCAACGCCATTAAGCCGGTGGAGAGCGAGAGAGAAATACTGCTTTGCGCCGGAGAAATGCCAAACTGCTGCGATAGCACCGGCAGAATGGGCTGTACGCAATAGAGCAAGGCGAAAGTGGCAAGACCGGCGGAGAACAGCGCTAGCGTCACGCGCATAAACTGCGGCGATCCGCGTTCAATCCACTCTGAAGGGGTTGCAGCTGGAGCAGGCTTTACGGACAACTCGTCTTCATCGAGTATCACCGCCTGGGAAGAGCGACTCACGGAACATCCTCGTTTGAACCATTATGGCGTTACTGTAGAAAAGCGTTAATAGGTTGTACAATATATTAATAATCTCAAATGAGACGTTTAAAATATGAATGTCGAGTTGCGCCATTTACGCTATTTCATTGCCGTCGCCGAAGAGCTGCATTTTGGTCGTGCCGCGCAGCGCCTGAATATTTCGCAACCGCCGTTGAGTCAGCAGATCCAGCAGCTGGAACAGGAAATTGGCGCGCAGCTGTTTACCCGCACCAACCGCAGCGTGCAGATCACGCCCGCTGGCGCGCTGTTTTTGCAGGATGCGCGTGGCATTTTGTTGCAGGTTGAACAGGCATCGCGCCGCGCCGCACGCGTGCATACCGGTCAGGAAGGCGAGTTGCGCATTGGCTTTACCTCGTCAGCGCCGTTTACTGGTCTGGTTTCAGATGCGTTGTATCAGTTCCGTCAGCGTTGGCCGCAAGTGCATATACAGATGCAGGAGAACAACACGCGCCAGCAGCTTGCGCCACTTCATGACGACCGGCTGGACCTCGGTGTGATGCGCAATACGCCTCTGCCCAGCGATCTGCAGCATCGCGTGTTACTGCGTGAGCCGCTGTGCGCGGTAGTGCATTGGGCGCATCCGCTGGCCGATGCGGAGTCGATTTCCATTCAGGCGTTAGCCAACGAGCCATTTGTATTTTTCGATCCGCAAGGCGGCACCGCGTTGTACGGTGAGATCCTGGCACTGCTGCATCGTTATCAAATCAAACCTTTTATTACTCAGGAAGTGGGCGAGGCGATGACCATACTGGGTTTGGTGGCGACCGGACTCGGCGTGTCGATTCTGCCGGCATCGTTCCGCCGTGCGCGTTTGGCCGATGTGGTGTGGATCCCTTTGCAGGAAAGCGACGCGATTTCTGAAGTTTGGCTGGTCTGGTCGGCGACGCGAGAACCGACGGCACAAATGACCAATATGATGTCGCTGATGCTCCAAAACGCGGAGAATTGAACCAGCGGGTGAAGCAGGGCATAAACTTTATGTGCGATAAATCACATTTCTAATCAAATATTTGACGCTGCTGGTCAATCTGCATCACCATAGCTGCTGTTTATTTAGAAGCGCGAAAATAATGGGAGCAGGGCGTGAATCTGTACAGTCAACCTGGTCATATTGATCAGATAAAACAGACCAACGCAGGTGTGGTTTACCGACTGATTGACCTTTACGGCCCGATTTCGCGTATTGAGCTTTCTAAACGTGCCCAGTTAGCACCCGCCAGCATTACCAAAATCGTGCGTGAAATGCTCGATGCCCATCTGGTACAGGAAACCGAATTTCAGGAACCGGGCAGTCGCGGTCGTCCCGCGATTGGTTTGATCCTTGATACGCTTGCCTGGCACTATCTCGCCGTACGCATTCAGCCCGGATACATTACGCTGACGCTGCGCGATCTCAGCAGTCGCGCGCTGCAGGAAGATCGCTTGCCGCTGCACGCCAGCGCAGAAAAACCGCTACTGCAAACCTTGCTGGATCTGGTGAATGACTTCTTTATTCGTCATCAAAGCAAGCTGGAGCGTTTGACCGCCATCGCCATTACTTTGCCGGGATTGATCAACGCGGCTTCTGGCGTGGTACATCGTATGCCGGGTTACGACGTGCAGGATATGCCGCTGGGAGAAACGCTGGCGCAACGCACCGGTTTGCCGGTGTTCGTGCAGCATGATATTTCTGCCTGGACGTTAGCCGAAGCACTGTTTGGTGCTTCCAGCGGCGCACAACATGTGATTCAGATTGTGATCGACGAAACCGTCGGCGCGGGCGTGATCAGCGGCGGACAACTGCTGCATAAAAATGGTCGCACGCTGGTGGAGATTGGGCATACGCAAATCGATCCTTACGGCCAGCAGTGTTATTGCGGCAATAATGGTTGTCTCGAAACCGTCGCCAGCATCGAAAGCTTGCTTACTCTCACCGCCCAGCGTTTGCCGTCGCAGCCGGACAGTTTATTGCATCAGGCACCGCTGACGATTGAGAGCTTATGCGCCGCCGCGCAGCAGGGCGATCGTCTGGCGCGTGATGTGATTGCAGGCGTCGGACATCATATTGGCCGGATGCTGGCGATGATGGTAAACATCTTTAATCCTCAACAAATTCTTATCGGTTCTCCGCTTAATCAAGCCGCCGATGTGCTGTTCCCTGCGGTGAGCAGTACCATTCGTCAGCAGGCGTTGCCCGCTTACAGCAGTGAAATCCAGCTCACACCAACGGCTTTCAGCGATCCCGGTACTTTTGGCGGTGCAGCCCTGATAAAAGACGCGCTCTATAGCGGCCACTTATTGGTAAAACTGTTGCAGGGATAATTACAGCTCGCCTTAAGTTTGTCCTAACGCAATCTGCCCGAGAAAACATTTCCTTAAACTGCCTCCTTCGCACGTTACACATCGCTTCAATGAAGGAGGAGAATGGTGAAAACGCTTTTTGTCACCGGTACCGACACCGCGGTGGGTAAAACCGTGGTATCTCGCGCGTTATTACAGTGCTTTGCCAAGGCTAATCTCTGCGCCGCAGGTTTTAAACCTGTTGCCAAAAGCGCGCAGCGCACACCCGAAGGCTTACGTAATAAAGATGCACTGCTGTTGCAGCAGGCTTCGGGCCTCACTCTCACTTATTCCGCCGTTAATCCTATCGCGATGGAAGAGGATGAAATCAGCACCAGCCCGACGCAGCGCATTGATTATCCGTTACTCACTCGCAGTCTGAAAGATTTGCAGGCGCGCGCGGCACGCGTGGTGGTGGAAGGCACCGGCGGCTGGCGTAGTTTAATGAACGACTTGCAGCCTTTATCCGATTGGGTGCGTCAGGAGCATTTGCCGGTTGTGCTGGTTGTGGGCATTAAGGAAGGTTGCATCAGCCACGCTTTACTGACCGCCGAAGCTATTGCGCAGGATGGATTGCAACTGGCGGGTTGGGTGGCAAATCGTATTAATCCCGGCCTGGCGCATTACGCTGAAATTATTGATGTTTTGAGCGAGAAGCTAGGTGCACCTTTATTAGGCGAGTTGCCTTACCTGCCGCGTGCAGAGCAGCGGGAACTGAGCGGTTATCTGGATATTTCGTTGCTCGATGAGAACTTAACGCACGACAACAGTGCAAAGCCTGCGGCCTGATGAAACAAAGTGCCGCAAATGATCAATGGCTGAATCTAATGATTCAGATTCAGCCATCCTTTTTAACGAATTAATTCCTCTATTATTCAATCTTTTACTCCCTGTATTTTATTGAACACTCTTCTCTGGCGTGATTCATGCATCAGCTGCTCTGATGAATATCTTGCCGGAGCACCTGTATGTCGCAATCAGATGAGAAAGGTTTGTTGTATGGGCTGAATGACCGCATCGGTCCATTGCCTGCATTTTGTGCCGCACTGCAACATGTGCTGGCCAGCGTCGTCGGCATTATTACGCCGCCGCTGATTATTGGTTCCGTTTTGGGATTGCAGGCATGGATCCCTTATCTGATCAGCATGTCGCTGTTAGTTTCCGGCTTGGGTACGTTCCTGCAGGCGCGTCGCTTTATGGGCATTGGTGCCGGCATGATCTGCCTGCAGGGCACCAGTTTTGCCTTTCTTGGTGTGATTCTGTCGGGCGGATTGATGGTCAAAGCGCGCGGCGGATCGCCAGAAGAGATCATGGCGATGATCTTTGGCTGCAACCTGGTGGCGGCGATGATTCCGATGTTAATCAGCCGCTGCATCGCGCCATTGCGCAAAGTGTTGACGCCGGTGGTTACCGGCACCGTTATTACCTTGATCGGCATCAGCCTGATTAAAGTCAGCATCACCGATTGGGCTGGCGGCCATAACGCCAGCGATTTCGGCGCACCCGGTAATCTGGCGCTCGGCGCCTTGACGCTGCTGGTGATTATCGTACTTAACCGTTCGCAAAATCGCTGGACGCGGCTGGTGGCCGTGGTTGCCGGCATTGCTGCGGGCTGTATCGCCGCAGCGTTAACCGGTCATCTCACCCTCAAGCCAATGGGCGATACGCCGTGGCTGGTTCTGCCAGAACTGTTCCGCTTTGGTTTTGCCTTTGACTGGACCATCTTCATTCCCATCGCCCTGGTATCGGTGATTGCCGTGATTGAAGCGGTGGGCGATCTTACGGCGAACTGCATGTTGTCGCAGCAGCCGATTGAAGGCGAAGCGTTTGAGCGCCGCATGCAGGGCGGTATTTTTGCCGATGGCATCAGCTGTTTGCTCGCCGCCGTATTCTCAGCCTTTCCCAACACCACCTTTGCGCAAAATAACGGCGTTATCCAGATGACTGGCGTCGCCAGCCGTTACGTTGGCATGGTGATCGGCGTGATGTTGGCGCTGCTCGGTATGTTCCCGGCGATTGGCTCCATGCTGCAGCAGATTCCACCGCCGGTGCTGGGCGGCGCGACCATCGTGATTTTTGGTAGCGTGGTGGCGGCCGGTATCCGCGTGATGACGCAAACGCCACTTGGCCGTCGCGAGATGCTGATTGTTGCCGTGTCGTTTGGTATCGGCTTAGGTGTTGAAGCAGTACCTGATGTGCTGAAACAGTTCCCCACGCTGATTAGCAACCTGTTTGGTCACGCAGTCACCACCGGCGGGATGCTGGCGATTATTTTGAATGTCGTGCTGCCTTCAGAGCGTAACGAAGCGGTAGCAGTAAAAACGGCTGAGGAGTCGCATTAACGTGCAGGGTGCATACGCAAGAAGAGGCGGCAGATCGTAAAGACGCCATAAACCATCCCTGGGGCTTGGCCCGCGCCATCCATGGCGCGGGACACTTTACTCCTCTGCCGCCTCTTCCTGCGTTTCAAGTATCGTGCGGTTTTATGGATTCAAACGACGGCGCGTACGTCCAGAACTGAGATAATCGGCAATGTAATCCTGCGATATCTCACCGCTATAACGACCTTCTTCATCGACAATCGGCATCCACACCGTGTTGTGCTCATACAACTTCGACAGCACCACGCGCAGATTCTCTTCCGCTTTGCCGGTCACTTTAAAGGTATGCAGCATCTCTTCGCAGCGGCCTGTGGATCCGCGCGCTTCACGACGCTTCACAAATCCCAGTGGCTTGCCATCTTCATCAACCACCGTCACCGAGCGCATATCGTTATCGTCCATGGTAGCGAAAGCGTCCTGCAACGGCGTATTACGCTGCACGGTGATGGTCGGCTGCTGATCGGTGACATCGCCAGCCTGCACCAGCAACAAACGTTTCAGCGTACGGTCCTGCCCGACAAAAGAACCCACAAAGTCGTTCGCCGGTTTGGCTAACAGCTCATCCGGGCTTGCGCACTGCACAATTTTGCCCTGGCCAAACACGGCAATGCGGTCGCCGAGCTTCAGCGCTTCATCAATATCATGGCTAACCAGCATCACGGTCTTCTTCAACTGACGCTGCATCTCCAGGAACTCGTTCTGAATCACTTCACGGTTGATCGGGTCGACCGCGCCGAAAGGTTCATCCATCAGCAATACCGGTGGATCAGCGGCCAATGCGCGAATCACGCCAATACGCTGCTGCTGACCGCCGGACATTTCACGCGGATAGCGATGCAGGAACCTGGTCGGATCGAGCGCCACCATGCTCATCAATTCCGTAGCGCGTTCGCGGCAACGCTTCCTATCCCAGCCCAGCATGCGCGGCACCACAGTAATGTTCTCCTCGATGGTCATGTTCGGGAACAGACCAATCTGCTGGATCACGTAACCAATATTGCGGCGCAGGGTAACGGTATCTTGCCCGCTGGTGTCTTCACCATTGATCAAAATCCTGCCGCTTGAAGAGGGAATCAGGCGGTTAATCATCTTCAGCGTGGTGGTTTTGCCACAACCCGATGGGCCGAGCAGCACGCACATTTCCCCGGCAGGCACTTCCAGGCTGACGTTATCCACGGCATTGAGTGACGTGCCATTCTTTTGCGTAAAGGTTTTCGTCAGGTTTTCCAGTTTTATCATTATCGAATCCCCTTAGGAGTCAGCGCCGACTGCAAACGG
Source organism: Pantoea sp. YR525 (assembly GCF_900116775.1). Lineage (NCBI taxonomy): Bacteria > Pseudomonadati > Pseudomonadota > Gammaproteobacteria > Enterobacterales > Erwiniaceae > Pantoea > Pantoea sp. YR525. Next base: position 60,098 of record NZ_FPBU01000002.1, on the reverse strand, counting down.
TGCAGCAGCCAATCAAGCACAATCGCGAGCAAACAAATCATCAAGGCACCGGCAATCAGCATGCGCACATCGCTGCCGCTGATACCGTCGAGCAGTTGCAGGCCCAAACCGCCCGCACCAATCACGGCGGCAATCGCCATCACGCCGACGTTCATCACCACCGCCGTACGAATACCGCCAAAAATCACCGGCAGCGCCATCGGAATTTCCACCCAGCGCAGACGCTGCCAGAAAGTCATGCCAATCCCGCGACCGGCTTCGCGCAGTCCGGGAGACAGATTTTCCAGCGCGGTGTGGGTGTTTCGCACAATCGGCAGCAGCGAGTAGAGAAACACCGCAGTAATCGCGGGAAGGGCGCCAATGCCCTGACCGATCATTGAAAACAGCGGAATCATTAAACCAAACAACGCAATGGTCGGAATGGTTAACACAATGGTGGCGATGCCGAGCACCGGCGTGGCCAGCCACTTAAAGCGCACAATCAAAATGCCCAGTGGCACGCCAACGATAATGGCGAAACCCACCGCGACCAGCACCAGCCAGGTATGTTGCCAGGTGAGCGACATCAAGGTGTGCCAGTTGTTCATGATGTAATGCAAGGTATCCACAGCGCCTCCTTACAGCATGTTTTTAGATTGAAGGAAATCACGCGCCACCTGTTGCGGCGACTGATGATCAATATCGACACGTTTGTTCATCTCGGTGATCGCTTCGTCATTAATCAACGCGGAAAGTTGATTAAGCGCCGTATCCAAGCCTGGATGGCTCTCCAGCACATCCTGACGCACCACCGGCGTGACGTTGTAACTCGGGAAGAAGTGCTTATCATCTTCTAACACTTTGAGTTCAAAACCTTTCACCCGGCCATCGGTGGTGTAGATCAAACCCGCGTCAACAAAGCCATCGCGAATCGCGTTGTAGACTAAGCCGGGATCCATCTGGCGAATCTGCGGACGATCGAGCGGCATGTTGTAGGCTTTCTGCAACGGCTTCAGGCCATCGGAGCGGCCTGAGAACTCCAGGTCCAAACCGAGTTTCCAGTTATGATCCGGATCGTTCTTGCGAACCTCTTCCAGCTTCGCCACCAGTTGCGACATGGTGTTGATGCCTTCTTTCTCCGCACGATCGCGTTGCATAGCAAACGCGTAGGTATTGTTCATCGGTGCCGGATTAAGCCAAACCAGTCCCAACTTCGCATCCAATTGTTTTACCGTTTTATAGGCGTCTTCCGTCGACATCGGTTTATTGATGTGATTAAAGATGATCAGCGAGGTGCCGGTGTATTCCCACGTCATATCAATCTGTTTATTGATCATCGCGTTACGACCGATGGTGGTGGCGATATTGGTTTTGGGGATCACCTGAAAACCTTTCTTCTGCAACCAGATCACCGTCATCGCGGAGAGGATGTGCTGCTCGGTAAAGCTCTTAGTTGCCATGGTGATTGGTGTTGCGGCAGCGGCGCTTTGGCTGATTGCCAGCGTCGCGGTGAGTGCCAGCGCAGTACGTTTTACCCAGCGCGCCAGCTTATTGGCAGTGGCCATCACAAAACTCCTTGTGTTAAGCCGCAGAGTGCGGGCTGAGATAACGTCCCAATGCTGCAAGCAGCATGTCGAGCACCAGCGCAACCAGCGCGGTTGCCACGGCGCCGAGGATCAGCGTAGGGAAGTCGTTGAGGTAGATGCCGGGGAAGATCAGTTCACCAAAGCTGCTGGCGCCGATCAGGAACGCCAATGGCGCTGTGCCGACGTTAATCGCCGTGGCGATGCGCACGCCTGCCAGAATCACCGGCAGCGCATTGGGAATTTCCACCTGACGCAAACGCTGAAACTTCGTCATACCTATACCGTTGGCGGCTTCGATTAGCGACGGCGGTACCGCGCTTAAACCGGCAAAAGTATTACGCACAATCGGCAGCAGCGAGGCGAGGAACAGAGCAATCAGCGCGGGACGATCGCCGATACCGACAATCACCATCGCCAGCGCCAATACCGCCAGCGGTGGCAGCGTGTTACCCACGTTGAAAATTTGCATCACGTACTCTGCCCAGCGGCGGGCGAATGGACGACTGAGCAGGATCCCGCTGGGAATCCCCACCAGCAGCGCAAAGAACATTGACCAAAACACCAAAAACAGATGCTGCTGCCCGAGATAAATCAAATCTTCCCGGCGGTCGCGCAGCGTATTCAGCCCCAGCCCCCATACCAGCAGGGCAATAACCGCAACAATCGCGAGCAGAGCCAGCCCAGCGCGGCGGGCGAGCGATGCATTTTGCATAGCCAGTGTCTCCCTGATTCAAAAAATCGTTCGATGTGGTGATGTCATTCCCAGGATGGCGGCGCAGTGTCAAAAACGCACACATACGAAAATCCTTCACCCCGTTAAATTGCAGTTAAAATGACTATTAGCAGATGCTTTTTCAGTGAATAACTGGAAAGCACCGCTTAGACCTATAGCAATGCTTGTCGATAAGCGCCAGTTTCTGCGGCAAAATCAGACAGATAGAAACAAACAAAAATCGCATCTAACCCGCATGGAATAAGGCATCATCCGACAATAAAAAATTTTCATCGAAATAAGTGACGTCGTCACAGATGGGGCGCACGCAGAGGAAACTGGTCTGGTGAATTTTCAGCTAGCCTTGTTAGAAATTAGGGAGACGTATGACTGAAACTGCAGAATTGAACACGGAACATCGCCACTGGATTCTCATCGGCTGCATGCTCGCTATGTTTATGGCGGCGATTGAAGTCACCATCGTGGCCACCGCGATGCCGACCATCATTGCCGATCTTGGCGGCTTTTCGCAGTTTGGCTGGGTATTTTCCATCTATTTACTGACACAAGCCGTCAGCGTGCCCTTGTATGGCCGGCTGGCGGACATGTGGGGCCGAAAACGGCTGCTGTTTATTGGCGTTTCGCTGTTCCTGCTGGGATCAATTCTGTGCGGATTCGCCCACAGCATGACGTGGCTGATTCTGTTTCGTGCTTTTCAGGGTTTAGGTGCCGGCGCAATTATGCCGCTGACCTCCACCATTGTGGCTGACGTCTATTCGCCGCGTGAACGCGCCAACGTACAAGGCTGGCTCTCCAGCGTCTGGGGCGTGGCGGCAATTATTGGCCCACTAAGCGGCGCGTGGCTGGTGCAGCACTTTAGCTGGTCGGTGATTTTCTGGGTCAACGTACCGATTGGCGCGATTGCCATGCTGCTGCTGGCGCGATTCCTTCCATCGCGTGAGCAAAATCAGGCCACCACGCTCAATCTCACCGGCAGCTGCTGGCTAATGATCTGCGTGACGGCATTATTAGTCGCGCTGTTGCAGGCCGAAGTGCTCGGCTTCTGGCTGTTGCCGTTCCTGCTACTGGCGGTCATCGCCGCCTGGCGTTTAAAACATCATGAACAGCGTGCCGATGCGCCGCTGTTCCCGCTGGAAATCTGGCGCAGTCGGCTCATCGTTGCTGGTAACATCGGTAACCTGATTATCGGTGCCAGCATGATGGGCATCAGCGCGTTTCTGCCAACGTGGATTCAGGGCATCACCGGCGGCACGCCGCTGCAGGCTGGCAGCGCGCTGGCGATGATGTCGATTGGCTGGCCGCTGGCGAGCACCTTAAGCGGCAGGTTGATGCTTATCACCTCCTATCGCTTCACCGCGCAGTTGGGCGCGCTGCTGCTAATTGCTGGCAGCGCGTTACTACTGTTACTGCGCAGCGATAGCTCGATTATGCAGGCGGGCTTCACCGCGTTTGTGATTGGTACCGGCATGGGCATGACCAGCACCACGTTTTTGGTATCGGTGCAGAACCATGCGCATTACGACATTCGCGGCATTTGCACCGCATCAATCATGTTCAGCCGCATGATCGGATCGGCGATTGGTACTGCGTTGTTGGGCGCGGTACTGAACCTGAACTTGTCGCTGCGTCTGCCGCAGGCGGACGATCCGATGCAGAAAATCATGTCGCACGAAAGTCGCCAGGCGCTACCGGAAGCGACATTGCATGACTGGACCGGACAAATCGCCAGCTCATTACATTGGGTGTTTGTGGTGTCGTTGCTGATTGCGCTGTTAACGCTGTGGGTGGCGTGGATGATGCCGCGGCAAAGGCCGGAAGTGGAGTAAAAACAGGGCGGCCAGAGCGCCGCCCGAAAGGTTACTGCGCGGGCGCATCCTGAGAACTGCCTGCGCCGTCTGGCACGCTGCTGTCGCCATCACGGCCATTTTTCTTGTAAACGATTTTCTGTGTGTCGTTCTCGCAATGACCCACAACCTGGCCGCCAGCCTGATCGGCTTGATCATTAGCCACGATATCCAGCGTGAAGTCCGATTCGGCGACGCCGTTGTTAATGATTTTTTTGCTGATGTCCGCTTTGACACTCTCACAAGAAGCCTGCGCCAAAACTGGCAGCGACAACATCGCCATCAGCAGCACTGCATTACGTTTTTTCATCATTCACTCCTTTGGTCAGAAATCCTGTCAAAACTATAGCAGCGATAAACGATTAGGGTGCAAGTGGACGTCCGGTGCGGCGGTCGAGGCAACGCAACGTATTCGGTTCCCAATAAGCGTTAACGTTGTAGCTCTTTTCGCAGGAGTCGCGGGTATCAAAAGCTTTATCCGTCTTATCGAACTCTTTCTCAACGCGCGTATTGACCTTGTTGCGCAAATTTTTAGTATCGTTCCACTGCTCTTTACTCTGGCGAGCGGCTTCATTGCTGGAGGCGCTGCTGCCATCTTCAATGATCAGGCGATCGGTTTTAGCCGACGCAATTGGCGCAGCCATTAACAGGCTCGACGTCACCACGGTCGCCAACAGGGCGGAAAACAGTTTTTTCATCGTCATTTCCTTCAGTTAACACCAGCACAGCCGGGATCGCGGCTGTAACAACCATGGGCGCTAGTATATCATCGCTGCTTCTTTGCTCACCAGCGGTGAGCGCTTTGTTTAGCTTAGTGAGATATTTTCTATGCTGGTAAAAACCGCCTTGCTGTTTTTTATCACTGCGATAGCGGAAATTGTTGGCTGTTTCCTGCCGTGGCTATGGTTGAAGAAGGGCATGACGGCCTGGCTGCTGGTGCCCGCCGCAGCGAGTCTGGCGCTGTTTGTTTGGTTGTTGACGCTGCATCCCGCCGCGAGCGGGCGCGTCTATGCGGCCTATGGCGGCGTATACGTGTTGACGGCATTGATCTGGCTACGCGTGGTGGATGGCGTAAAACTCAGTACATGGGATTGGGTTGGCGCGCTGGTCGCCTTTAGCGGCATGTTGATTATTGTGACGGGTTGGGACCGCACCTAAATCGTAGGGTCGCCATTCATGGCGACCTGGTTCGCATTGAAAGCGACCAGGTGCGCATGAATGCGCACCCTACAAAATCACCTTAACCTTTATGCACTTTCAATCCTGCGGTGGTTTGCGTTACCGGCATAATCTCCAGCGTATTGATGTTGACGTGTTTCGGCAGCGTCGTCACCCAATAGACCGCTTCGGTCACGTCTTCCGCCGTTAACGCGGTGGTGCCTTCGTAAACCTGGCCCGCTTTATCGTCATCGCCCTTGAAGCGCACGTTAGAAAACTCGGTGCCGCCCACCAAACCTGGTTCGATATCAGTCACGCGCAGCGCGGTGCCGTGCAGGTCGGTACGCAGATTCAGGCTGAACTGGCGCACGAACGCTTTGGTCGCGCCATACACGTTGCCACCCAAATAGGGCCAGCTGCCCGCAATCGAACCGATATTCACGATATGACCGACGTTGCGCTCAACCATGGCAGGCAGCACCGCACGCGTCATGTACACCAACCCTTTGTTGTTGGTGTCGATCATATTTTCCCAGTCTTCGATATTGGCTTTGTGCGCCGGTTCTACACCCAACGCCAGGCCAGCATTGTTCACCAGCACATCAATATTGCGCCATTCAGCGGGCAGGGAGGCAATCACTTCATCGATGGCGGCACGATTACGCACGTCCAGCTGAACGGTATACAGATTATCGCCCAACTCATCTTTCAACTCTTTTAAGCGCTCAGCGCGACGTCCGCTGGCGATCACTTTATGACCTGTAGCAATGAAGCGGCGGGTGATACTTTGACCAAAACCAGCAGTTGCGCCAGTAACAAAAATAATCATCTCACTGTTCCTTAAACGATTTCAGGTTATCAGCCACACCTTAGCATTAACCTCAAACCCATGCTCATGAAAACCAAAGGCAGCTTGTTGCAGGATTTTTCCTGCACATTGCGAGTGCATCAGCGCACCACAAAGACGCACGTTTGCGGGCGATGAACTCGCCATATCAGGTAAAACTTACCGCAATGTTAAATCGCAACCGTTTGCCAACCCAGGCAACCGGTTGCGCACACGTTTGCCTGGCAAGCTTGACATAAAAACCCGTCAAAGCAACCTATTATATTGAAAGTAAACAGTATTTTTTGTTCTTTGCATTGGCATGCGCTTTGCAAACTATCTTTAAGGCAATCACCTGCATTAATAAAAAAAGCACCAAGGAACCATTATGCCTTACGCACCCGAAACGCTGCTGCGCGCCAGCTTCTTTGATTTCACCGCTCTGGCCGCGCAGCCAGGCGACATCGCTGCCAACGCGCGCTATCTCGAAGATGGCTTATTAACGCTGCGTGACGGCAAAGTGGTCAGCCTTGAAAGCTGGCAAATTGCGGAAGGGCGCGTCGATCACACACGCGTCACCGATCTGCGCGGCAAACTGATCGTGCCGGGATTTATCGATACCCATATTCATTACCCGCAAACCGAGATGATCGGCGCCTTTGGCGAACAGCTGCTGGAATGGCTCAACCAATACACTTTCCCGGTAGAAAGCCAATATCACTGTCCCGATCACGCAGCAAAAATGTCGGCGTTCTTCCTGCATCAGCTGTTGTCGAACGGCACGACAACAGCGCTGGTGTTCGGCACCGTGCATAAGCAGTCGGTGGATTCCCTGTTCAGCGCCGCACAGCAGCTGGATATGCGGCTTATCGCTGGCAAAGTGATGATGGATCGCAACGCACCGGAATACCTGACCGAAACGCCGGAAGAGAGCTATCAGCACACGCGTGAACTGATTGAGCGCTGGCATCAGCGCGGCCGCCTGAGCTATGCGCTAACGCCGCGCTTTGCGCCGACCTCATCACCCGAACTGCTGGAAAAAGTGCGTCAGCTGCGCGAGGAGTTTCCTGATGTCTGGATGCACACGCACTTAAGTGAAAACCAGCAGGAGATCGCCTGGGTAAAAGCGTTATTCCCGGAGCGCGCAGGCTATCTTGATGTCTATCATCACCACCAACTCACCGGCAAACGCAGCGTGTTTGCGCACTGTTTGCATCTGGAAGATCAAGAGTGGCAATGCCTGCATGACACCGATTCATCGATTGCCTTCTGCCCAACGTCAAACTTGTTCCTCGGCAGCGGCTTATTCAACATCAAACGCTGCTGGCAGCAGGGCGTCCGCATGGGCATTGGCACCGACGTGGGCGCAGGTACCACCTTTAATCTGCTGCAAACGCTGGGTGAAGCGTACAAAGTCGGCCAGCTACAGCAGTACAAACTCAGCGCCTGCGAAGCGTTCTATCATGCCACTTTGGGCGGTGCACACGCGCTCGACCTCGATAACGTTATCGGCAACTTCAATCCCGGCAAAGAGGCCGATTTTGTCGTGCTCGATCCGGCGGTGTCGCCGCTGCAGAAGCTGCGCAACGCCAATAGCAAAGATATCTGGGAGCGGCTGTTTGTGATGATGACGCTTGGCGACGACCGCAACATCGCGCAAACCTGGGTGAGCGGCAAGCCGGTTTGGCAGCGCGAAAGTGAGGAGCAAATAGCATGATCCAGTTCTTACTCAACGATCGTTTAGTCACCGAACGCGAGCTCGATCCCAATCTCACCGTGCTCAACTATCTGCGTGGTCAGCAGCAACGTCGCGGCACCAAAGAGGGCTGCGCCTCTGGCGACTGTGGTGCCTGCACCGTCACGCTCGGTAAAGTGGTGGATGGAGAGATACAGTATCAGGCGGTCAACAGCTGTTTGACGCTGGTAAGCAGCCTGCAAGGCAAGCAACTGATCACGGTGGAAGATCTCAAGCAGGGCCGCGAACTGCACAGCGTGCAGCAAGCGATGGTCGATTGCCACGGTTCACAGTGCGGTTACTGCACGCCAGGTTTTGTGATGTCGCTATTTACCCTGCAGAAAAACAGCGCTGGCTGGAACCGTCATCAGGCGGAACAGGCGCTGGCGGGCAATTTGTGTCGCTGTACCGGCTATCGTCCGATCATGGATGCGGCGCAGCAGGCATGCGAACAACCTGTTGCGGATGCCTTCAGCGCCAATGCACCCACGCTAGTGCAGCGTTTACAGGCGCTCAGCAACACAGAAGTCCAGATTATCGAAGCCGCGGGCAGCCGCTGCTATCTGCCAAAAACGCTAGCGCAGCTCGCCGATCTCTATCAGCAACATCCTGAAGCCCGTTTGGTGGCCGGTGGCACCGATCTAACGCTGCAAATTACCCAGCAATATAAGCGCTTGCCGCTGCTGATTGCGCTGGAGCAGGTCGATGAGTTGAAGGTCTGCCACGAAGATGAAACACATCTCTATCTCGGCGCTGCCGCCTCATTGCATCATTGCTACCAGTTTTTAGCGCAGCACATTCCGGCGTTTAGCAGCATGCTGGAGCGTTTTGCCTCGTTGCAAATTCGTAATCAGGGCACGCTTGGCGGCAACATTGGTAACGCATCGCCGATTGGTGATTGCGCGCCGATGCTGCTGGCATTGAATGCGCATCTGGTTTTGCAGCAGGGCGATAAGCAGCGAGAAGTCCCGCTCAATCAATTCTTTACCGCCTATCGCCAAACGGTCTTGCTGCCGGGGGAATTTATTCGCAGCATCATCATTCCTAAAGTGACGGTGTCACCCAGCTTTACTGCGTGGAAGGTGGCGAAACGGCTGGATGATGATATTTCCGCCGTGTTTGCCGCCATTAACCTGCAAATCGAGGAAGGTGTGATTGTGGAAGCGCGACTGGCTTTTGGTGGCATGGCCGCCACGCCGAAGCGTGCGCTGGCGGCTGAAGCACAATTGCTGGGCAAGCCGCTGAATCTCAGCGCCATCGAAAAAGCCTGCGCCGCATTGAGCGAGGATTTTCAGCCGCTGAGCGACTTCCGCGCCAGCGCCGATTACCGCCTGCAGGTGGCACGCAATCTGTTGCGCCGTTACTACGCACAAGCGTCTGGCGAGCTGACCATTACCGAGGTGTCGCGCTATGTCTCATAACCGTCCGGAACTGAACGAGACGCTGCTGAAAACCCAGTTCGCCACCGGCATGCAAACGGGCGTGGGGCGCAGCAACAAACATGAAAGTGCCGACAAACATGTCTCCGGTGAGGCGCTGTATATCGACGACAAGCCCGATCTGCCGGGATTGCTGCATCTCTGTCCACGACTAAGCGAGCACGCGCATGCGCGCATCACCAAACTGGATGTGCAGCCGTGCTACGCGGTGCCGGGCGTGGTCAGCGTGCTAACCTGGCGAGATGTGCCGGGCCTCAATGATGTCGGTCCGCTGGAACCCGGCGATCCGCTGCTGGCGCAGGACAAAATCGAATATTTCGGTCAGATCGTGATTGCCGTGGCGGCTGATTCACCGGAAGCAGCGCGTGCCGGTGCCGCAGCGGCAATTGTTGAGTATGAAGCGCTGCCCGCAGTGCTCGACGTGCGTGAAGCGCTGGAACAGCGCTTCTTTGTGCAGCAGCCGCATATTCACCAACGCGGTGATGCCGAAGCCGCGCTGGCGCGTGCGTCGCGCCGTATTCAGGGCGAATTTCACATTGGCGGTCAGGAACATTTCTATCTGGAAACCCAGACGGCGCTGGTGATCCCCGGCGAAGATGACAGCTTGCAGGTGTTCTCCTCGACGCAAAACCCCACCGAAGTGCAGAAGCTGGTGGCGGAAGTGATGGGCATCACCATGAACAAAGTCACCATTGATATGCGGCGCATGGGCGGCGGCTTTGGCGGCAAAGAAACCCAGGCGGCGGGCGTAGCGTGTTTGTGTGCCATTGCCGCGCGTCAGCTGCGTAAACCGGTGAAAATGCGCCTGGCGCGCCGCGACGACATGCAGATCACCGGCAAACGCCATCCGTTTTTTGTCCGCTACGATGTCGGTGTCGATGATGACGGTCGCTTCTGCGGCGTGAAGATCGATCTGGCCGGCAACTGCGGTTATTCGCTCGATCTCAGCGGATCGATTGTCGATCGCGCGATGTTCCACGCCGATAACGCCTATTACCTCGGCGATGCGCTGATTACCGGCTATCGCTGCCGCACGCATACCGCCTCGAACACCGCGTATCGTGGCTTCGGCGGGCCGCAAGGCATGGTGGCGATTGAGCAAATCATGGATCACGTCGCACGCGAACTCGGATTAGATCCGCTCGAACTGCGCAAACATAACTATTACGGCAAAACCGATCGCAACATCACCCATTACCACCAGCAGGTGGAAGACAATCTGCTGGACGAGATGACGGAGCAATTGGAAACCAGCAGCGAATACGCCGCGCGCCGCCGTGAAATCAGTGCGTTTAACGCCAGCAACCGTTTTATGAAACGCGGATTGGCGCTGACGCCGGTGAAATTCGGCATCTCATTTACCTCCAGTTTCCTCAATCAGGCCGGCGCGCTGATTTTGATTTATACCGATGGCACGGTGCAGCTCAATCACGGCGGCACCGAAATGGGTCAGGGCTTAAATACCAAAGTGGCGCAGATTGTGGCGGAAGTGCTGCAGATTGATATTAGCCAGATTCAGGTCACCGCCACCGATACCGGCAAAGTGCCCAACACCTCGCCAACTGCGGCGTCCAGCGGGGCCGATCTCAACGGCAAAGCGGCGCAGAATGCGGCGCAAATCCTGCGCGACCGCTTAACCGAGATGCTGTGTCAGCAACATCAATGTACGGCAGAGGCAGTGCATTTCAGCAACGGCATCGTGCGCGTCGGCGAGAAACACTTCACCTTCGCCCAGGTGGCGCAGCAAGCGTGGCTCAATCAGGTGCCGCTTTCCGCCACCGGGTTCTACAAAGTGCCGGGCATTCATTACGATCGCGCCGCCGGACGCGGCAAGCCGTTCTATTACTTCTCTTACGGCGCGGCCTGCTGTGAAGTGCTGGTGGATACGCTGACCGGTGAATATCGTTTGCTGCGCGCCGACATTTTGCATGACGTGGGCGCATCGCTGAATCCGGCGATTGATATCGGCCAGGTTGAGGGCGGTTTTGTGCAGGGCATGGGCTGGCTCACCTGCGAAGAGCTGGTGTGGAACGACAAGGGCAAATTGCTCACCGATGGCCCGGCCAGCTACAAAATCCCAGCGATCAGCGATGTACCGAGCGATTTGCGCGTCACGCTGGTAGAGAACCGCAAAAACCCGCAGGACACGGTGTTCCACTCCAAAGCCGTCGGCGAACCACCGTTTATGTTGGGCATCGCGGTGTGGTGTGCGTTGCAGGATGCGGTTGCCAGCGTCGATAACTATCGTCGCCATCCGCAGCTGGACGCGCCCGCCACGCCGGAGCGGGTATTCTGGGGGATTCAGCGCTTATCAGGAGCGGACCATGATTTATCATGACTGGATCAGCGTGTTACACAGCCTGCGGGAAAAACGTGAAAGCTGCGTGTTAATCACCGTGCTGAGCGAGCGGGGCTCCGTGCCGCGCGATCGTGGCAGCAAAATGGTGGTCAGCGCCACTGACACCTTTCTGACCATTGGCGGCGGTCATCTTGAGTATCAATGCATTGCGCAGGCGCGAGAGATGCTGCAGCAGCGCTGCACTCAACCGCGCAGTGAAGAGTTTGCGCTGGCTGCGCGCCTCGGCCAATGCTGCGGCGGTCACGCCACTTTGCTGTTTGAACCGCTGATGCAGCAGCAGCCGGAAATCCAGGTGTACGGCGCAGGCCACGTTGGCCAGGCGCTGGTGAATCTGCTTGCCACTTTGCCGTGCCACATTACGTGGATTGATAGCCGCGCCGCGCAGTTTCGCGCCGTGCCGCCCGGCGTAACGGTGCGCCAGGTTGAGGATCCAATTGACTGCGTGAAGGAAGCCGCGCCCGACAGCTACTTTGTGGTAATGACGCACGATCATCCGCTCGATCTGGCTCTCAGCGAAGCGATTTTGCGGCGCGGCGATTTTCGCTATGCCGGTGTGATTGGTTCAGCTACCAAAGCCCAGCGTTTTCGTTATCGCTTAGAGGGCAAAGGCATTGCGGCAGATTCTCTCGCACGTTTGCGCTGCCCGATTGGTTTAGCGGATGTGAAGGGCAAATTACCGGCGGAAATTGCCGTCGCGGTGGCAGGGGAAATCATCAGCGTTTATCAGCAGCAGGCGATAAGTTGTTGAGTGACGAGGAAACTGCCAGGATAGAACCATCCCGCCGCCACCGTGCGACGTTGCTGATTATCAGGAGCGATAATGAATTCACGAGCCAATCCGTTTTTCACCGCCAGCACCTTGCCGTATCAAACCCCGCCATTTGACCAGATTCAGGAAGAGGATTTTCTGCCGGCGCTGGAAGCGGGTATTGAAGAGAAACGGCGCGAAGTGGCGGCGATCGCCAGCAATCCTGACGCGCCAACCTTTGCCAACACCTATGAAGCGCTGGAGCGCAGCGGCCAGTTACTGAAGCGCGTAAATCTGGTGTTTGGCGCCATGACTTCCGCCAACACCAGCGATCGTTTGCAGGAAATCGATGAGCTGATTACCCCGCAGCTGACCGCGCTCAATGATGAAATCTGCCTGAACAGCCAACTGTTTGCTCGCCTCGATGCGGTTTATCAGCATCGCGGATCGCAGTGCCCGGATGCCGAAGCGATGCGTCTGGCCGAAGTCACCTGGCAGCATTTTCAGCTGGCTGGCGCCAGCCTCAGCGACGCGGATAAAACCCAGCTTCGTGCCTGCAATCAGGAGCTGGCAAGCCTCAGCACCCGTTTTGGCAACAAGTTGCTGGCTGCTACCAAAGCCGGCGCTTATGTGGTGAGCAATATTGCGGCGTTGGCCGGATTAAGCGAGGAAGAGCTGGCGCACGCCAAAGCGGCGGCCGAAGCGCGTGGTTTGCACGGCGAATGGCTGATTGCGCTGCAAAACACCACGCAGCAACCGGCGCTGCAGGCGCTGGACGTGCGCGCCACGCGTGAAGCGCTGTTCCAGCAGGCGCTAACGCGCAGCGAGCAGGGCGATGATAACGACACGCGCGACATCGTGTTACGCATGGCGCAACTGCGCGCGCAGCAGGCGAGTCTGCTCGGCTTCAAAACCTATGCCGAATGGAGCATGCAGGATCAGATGGCGAAAACGCCGGAAGCGGCTTTTGCCTTTATGCGCAATATCGTTCCTGCCGCGCGGGCCCGCGCCGAACGCGAAGCCGCCGATATTCAGCAGGCGATTGAACAAGAGAATCACAGTTTCCCGCTGCGTGTCTGGGACTGGAATTTCTACGCAGAGAAGGTGCGCAAAGCCCAATACGCGCTGGATGAGAACCAAATCCGCCCGTACTTTGAGCTGAATAATGTGCTGGAAAAGGGCGTATTCTGGTCGGCCAGCCAGCTATTTGGCATTCGTTTTAGCCAGCGCCACGATCTGCCGGTTTACCATCCGGACGTTAACGTTTACGAGATTTTCGATGCCGACGACACGCCGCTGGCGCTGTTCTACACCGACTTCTTCAAACGCGATAACAAAAGCGGCGGCGCGTGGATGAGTAATTTCGTTGACCAAACCACGCTGCTCGGCACTAAGCCGGTAATCTACAACGTGTGCAACTACACCAAGCCGCAGGCAGGCCAGCCAGCGCTGCTGAGCTGGGATGAAGTGATCACGTTGTTCCACGAATTTGGTCATGCGCTACACGGCTTGTTCGCCACGCAACGCTATCCGAGCTTGTCGGGTACCGCCACACCGCGCGACTTTGTCGAATTCCCGTCGCAGATTAATGAACATTGGGCCAGCAACGAAGCGGTGTTCGCCAATTACGCGCGCCACTACAAAACCGGGGAGGCGATGCCGGCTGAGCTGCGCGACAAAATGGTGCGCGCCGCGAAGTTCAACAAAGGCTACGACATGACCGAGCTGCTGGCCGCAGCGCTGCTGGATCTGCAGTGGCATTCACTGACCACGCACGACAATCCGCAGGACGTCAGCCACTTTGAATTGCAGGCGTTGGCCGCCGAAAACATTGCGCTGGCGGCGGTTCCACCACGCTATCGCTCCAGCTATTTCCGCCATATCTGGGGCGGCGGTTATGCAGCCGGTTATTACGCCTATATCTGGACGCAGATGCTGGCCGATGATGGTTATCAAGCCTTTGTCGAACGCGGGGGATTAACGCGAGAAAACGGTCAGCAGTTCCGCGATCATATTTTGTCACGCGGTAACAGCACTGATTTGCAGCATCTGTGGCTGGCGTGGCGCGGCAAAGAGCCGGAAATCGGCCCAATGCTGAAAAACCGTGGATTAGAGTCGTAGGGTCGCCATTCATGGCGACCTGATTTAACCGAACGGACCGCCTTCAATCGTATCGCACATACCGGCCAGCACCCGCTCGCCGGTTTCGTTTTTCAAATCCGCATACCACGCCGCCGTGACTTCCGCATCTTTCGCATGGGTAACATCACAGCGCTTACGGGCCTTCAACACCAAATCTTTGGTGCGCTCCACGCGACGGGATTCATAGCGCAACAGCGCATCCTCAATCCCCAAAGAGTGTGACGCCAGCGTCTGCGCCAGCACCACCGCATCTTCCATCGCCGCACAACCGCCTTGCCCGATATCCGGCGTGGTGCTGTGTGCTGCATCGCCCAGCAACGCCACACGACCTTTAACGAAACGGCTAAACGGTTCGATATCGTGGATTTCCACGCGATTGGTGGTTTCCGGATTAAGGCGTTCTATCAGGCGCTGCACAGGTTCGGCCCAGCCGCTGAAGTAGCCTTTAAGGTCACTTTTCAGCGTTGCGCGATCTTCCGACAAGCCTTTTGGCAGCGGGACATCAAAGAAGAAGTAGAAGCGGTTGTCGCTGACCGGCATCAGCGACACGCGTTTGCCTTCGCCGACAAAAGTGGTCCACTGATCGGCGGGCGCAATCGCTTCATCAATCGTCACCAGGCCGTTCCAGTTGACGTAACCGGCGTAACGACGTTCGACGCTTTCGCCCAGCACATAGTGGCGGATCACCGAGTGCGTGCCATCGGCGGCAATCAGGAAATCACCTTCGGCCTGGCTGCCATCATCAAACCAGGCGGTTACGCCATGTTCAGTTTGCTCAACCTGCGAGACGCGTTTGCCAAAGCTAATGCGCGAACGTCCGTAGGTATCGATTAGCATCGCCTGCAATTCCGCGCGCGCCACCGGATAGGGATATTCACCTACCTGTTGCACCAGTGGTTCCATGCTGAAGCGGGTAAGCGTGCTACCGCTGTGCGCATCGTTGTAGGCCATAAACGCCATGTTGCCGCCCAGCGCGCGCAGCGGCTCTTTCATGCCCAACGCATTGAGGCATTTCACGCCGTTGGGCCAGATGGAGATCGCCGCACCCACCGGCTTCATCTCTTTCACTGCTTCAAACACCGCAGTGTCAAAACCCGCTTTCTCCAGCGCAATCGCAGCACTCATACCGCCAATGCCCGCGCCAATCACAATTGCTTTCATATCCGTCTCCTTTGCTATGCATAAGAGACTGCAACTTTTGTACCAGATTCGCGGGCAAACCGAATTGCGGCTATCTCTTTGATTTTAAATTGGCGCAGCAGCATCTGGCTTTGCTGTCCTGCACTACAGTGGCGCACCTTCATGCACTAAAGAAGGGCGATTTGAGATAAAGATTGAATCGATTGTTTCAGCATGGTAATTGGCGCCGCAGCAGCCATACTCTTTACACCCTTCCCGCGAGGACTCAATCATGAAATGGATAATGGCTTTAGCCTTGCTGTTCAGCATCAGCGTGCTGGCACAACCGCAATGGCAGCCGGAACGAAAAGCGCCGGTGGTCCAACTGACGCCGATTGCCGCCAAGTGCGATGTTTCAGCGTGTCAGCAGAATTGCTATGTGCAGCAATCACAGTGCAAAAACGACAATAACGGCGGCTGCGGCTCGTTGGCACAAATTTGCGTACAAAACTGTGCCAGTCAGTGTCGTTAAGTGAAATAAATCTGTCATAACCGAGTGCTAGCGTGTTTCCCCGGCAAGGTAATATTTTGATAACAGGGGAAAATAATGAAAACCCGCTTCACACTGATTGCAACGGTTCTTCTGCTGGCACAGCAGGCACATGCTGTTTCACTGCCCGATGCGGCCGCGCTGGCAGGCTTAACCTCCACCGGTTCCACCTCCGCTTATAGCGATCTCGAGCAGCAATCTTTGCAGGCTGAACGTCAGGCGCTGCAAGGCGACAGCAGCAAGCTGACGCGCGAGCAACTGGAAAAAGCAAAACAGAACGCGAAACAAGCTGACAAGCAGTGGCTGAAAAACAGCGGCTACAATTTCAAAACTAAAGAGAACCAGCAGGCCGGAATTGCGCTGCTTGCGGGTTTTAGCGCGTTGCCCGCCAGCGTGCTTGATGCCAGCCAGGCAACCGTCACCAACATCAACCTGAACGCCACGCAAAATGTGCGTCATCAGGCACTGGCCGATGCGGAAGCGATCAGCTATCTCTATTTCCTCTCTGATGCGCTCGGCCCGCGTCTCGGCAAAGCCTTCCTCGCGGCTTACGATAAAGGTGAGATCGGCAAAGCGGCGGCGTTGATTAAAGCCAGTGAAGTCAGCACCAGCGCGGCGAAAAAGCACTTTAACTATCCGCGACCGTTCCTGCGTGAGGGCAACAGCATTCATCTGGTGCCGGACGATGTGGTGGTAAAAGACAACGTGCGTTACACCGCCGACGGCGGCTCTTTCCCGAGCGGCCACACCAATACCGGTTATACCGATGCTTTGTTGCTGGCCGAAATGGTGCCGGAACGTTTTGAAGCATTGGTAACACGCGGCGCGCGCTACGGTTATTCGCGTTTGGTATTGGGTGTGCATTACCCGCTGGATGTGATGGGTTCGCGCATGGTGGCGCAACGCAACGTGGCAAATTATCTCAACGATGCGCGCTATCAGGCGCTGTTTAGTGAAGCGCGCGATCAATTGCGTGCCGCGCTGGAGAAAGAGTGCGGCATGTCGCTGGCCGAGTGTGCGCGAAGCAATGGCAAGGATGATCCGTATCGCTCACCGGCAATGAAGCAGTTCTATCGTTTCACCATGAGCTACAACCTGCCGAAAGCCAATGTGCAGAACACGCCAGTTAAAGTTCCGCAGGGCGCGGAGATCCTGCTGAAGACCGCGTTGCCGCAGCTGTCTGATGCGCAGATTCGTAGCCTGATGGTGAAAAGCGCGCTGCCAAACGGTTATCCGCTGTCCGGCAACAGTGCGGATCAGTCATTCTGGCAACGTGTCGATTTAACGGCGGCTTTTGCTTTAGCGAAACCAATGCGTTGATCGATCGCGTAGGGTCGCCATTTATGGTGACCAGATGCGCATGAATGCGCACCCTACGAAAACTCTCGTTACGCTTTAATCCGACGATCAAGCGCGAAGGGCGCTGAAGTGGCTTGTGCAAACAGGGCGGCGGCAGCGGGATGGTCGGGATTGAGAATGGCGTTGTCTTCACCGGTCAAAATGCTGGGTACCGTCAACAGCAAAGGAAAGCCGCCTTGCAAATCAAGGAACGCGGCGCCGATCGCTTGCGTCTCTTCCTGCTGCTGATACTTTTGCCAATCGCTGGGCAGCTTACTGCTGTCCAGCGCCATGATTTCGCTCTCAGGGATCGGCAGGGTAAAAATCACAAAGCGGCTCTTCTCCAGCATCGCTTTCCCGGCATGCACCACCAGTTCCAGCGTGGCGAGTGCCTTTGAGCTGCTGAGGTAAACCGTTTTAATGCCGGGCGGATTCCAGCGTCCGCCCCATTTTTCAGCGCCAGCGCCGCTAAATGCCTCGCTGGCATACTCTTCTTTCACTAAACGATAAAACAATCGATGGGGAGCATCCGGTTCCTTCCGTTGCGTCATTACACAATCACTCCGTGTTCCAGGCGACCAATCAGCGTTAACACCGCATCACAGCCCGCAGGCGTGCTCAGCATCTCCATTGGCAAGGCATCATCCAGTGCCAACGCAGGTTGATACATCCAGTACATGGCAGCGTCAACGTCACCGGCAAATAATTGCAAAACGGCATCCAGAATTTCGAACACCTGATACACACGTGCGCCTTGCTCCACGGAGAGTTGCGATCCGGCCTTCTCACGGCGGCGATAGGTATTGCGATCGATCGAGACCATCTGGGCCACATCCAGCGGCGTTGCTTTCAGCACCGTGGCAGCGCGCTCAACGATGCCAACGTCCAGACCTTCGGTGATCAACTGATGTGCTTTCAGCGGATTACGCGGCAAGCCCATTTGATCCATAAAAGATTGCTGAGCGTGCTGAATCAGCGTCGGGTCGAAGACGCGTGCGGCATTGCCGTGATTGAATGGGGATGCAGTTGTCATAACAACCTCCTGTACAATGTTCATTTGAACATTTTGATAGCTCAAGTGTACACCACTGCGCAGAGGTTGTCATTTTTTGTACGATCATAAAACTAATGCATTGTTAATCAACAATAAACAGCTTTGCACCGCCGACGGTTGAGGAGCGGTGCGCTTCTGCATTGTCTGCGACCTGATAACTCACGCCCGGCGTTAACGTGAAGGTGCGACCATCTTCCAGTTCCGTCACCATTTCACCTTCGAGGCAAAGCAAAATATGGCCTTTGCTGCACCAGTGATCCGCCAGATAACCGGGTGAATACTCCACCATCCTGACCCGAATATCGCCAAAGCGTTGGGTGCGCCACAAAGCAAAACCTGCATCGCCGGGATGTTTTTCAGGCGCGATGTCGTTCCAGATGGTGATGCCGAAGGGAAGCTGATTGATCTGCATACGGATGTCCTTAAGTAGATAAGACAGCCATGATTAGCAGCGAGAGGGCAATTAAGCCAGTAAAATCAACCGGCTTCCTGCCACATCTCACGCATCGCCAGCTCCAGCTTCTTAAACACGCGATAGCGCGTATCGTGAAACGCAACGCGATCCGCTTGCGGCAGCAGCTCGCCGGGATTGATCTGCACCGCCTGCTGCGCGGCATCGGCGAGATTACGCCACGCGCCGACGCCCACACCGGCACACAATGCTGCGCCGAGCGCACCGGTTTCTTTGCACTCAGCAACGCGAATCGGTATGTCTAACACGTCAGCAAACATCTGCGGCCAGACACAGCTGCGCGCTGCGCCGCCCGACAAAATGGCCTGCGTAAAAGGGATGCCCGCCGCACGCAGGCGATCGATATGCGCCCGATGGGCAAAGGTCACGCCTTCAAACAGCGCGAACAGCATATCGGCGCGCGTATGCCAGCCGCCTAAGCCATAAAACCCGGCTTTGGCCGGTTCCGATTTACGTCCGGAATAGAGGTAAGGGTGATAAAGCGGCAACTGCGCATTGGGTTGCACATGCGCCACGCTATCGCTGCTGCGCGCCGCGCCTTGACCGCCGCGACCGTCGTCAAATTCACGCAGGAACCAGTCGAGATTCGCCGCCGACGTCGCGCTGGCCTCAATCGCCATGTAACGATCTGACTCAATAATGGAGTTCATAAATACCGGGCGCAGATAATCGGGTTTATCCACTACCACCTGATTGATGCTCCACGTACCGGCGACAATCGAGGCTTGACCCGTGTTCACCACGCCAGAACCGACGGCACTGGCCACCACATCAAAGATGCCCGCAACCACCGGAATGCCCGCCGGTAACCCAGTGAGCTGTGCTGCACGTTCTGTGACATGGCCAACCACCTCGCAGGATTCACGCAGTGCGGGCAGCAGGGCGATCGCCTCTTCTATCCCGTACAGCGCCATCAATTCACGGCTGTAGCCGCGCGCGCGATAATCAATCAATCCAGCCCCGGCGGCATCCGAAAAATCAGCGCTGATTGCACCACTGAGAAAATGGGCGATAACGTCTTTCGCTAACAGCAAATGGCCGATTAGCGCCCAACGTTCGGGTTGATGTTGTTTGATCCAACTGATCAACACTGGCGTTGCAGCTGGCCAGGGTTTTTGCAGGGAAATCTGGTAGATGCGCTTATCCGCGCCGCTGATTTCCAGCGCATGCACCGTATCACAAGTGCGATGATCGATAGACTGAATACCAAACAGCGGCTGCTGATGCTTATCCAGCGCATACAAACCGTTGCCGTGACCGGCCGCGCCAACCGCAATCACATCGCTGGCTGGCGTTCCCGCCTGTTGCAGGCAACGGCTTACCGCATCGCTGACGCCATGCCAGATATCCGCCACCGGCCGTTCGGCGTAACCTTCCTGCGGACGATGGGTTTCTCCCGCGCACTCGGCCACCGACAATACGCGACCGCTGAGATCAAACAGTACTGCTTTGATCATGGTGTTTCCGGCATCAATACCGACTATCTTCATATCCGACTCCGTGCAACTGGCGAAGACGGCGCACCGCTTAAGCGCCGGTGCAGGTAAGGCTCAACCCTGCTGATAGATTTCCAATGCGTCCGGGCCGCTGGCGCCCTGATGAATAATCGCCATCAGCGCTTTCACCACGCGCGACGGATTATCGTGCTGATACACATTGCGGCCATACACCATGCCGCTGGCACCTTGCGCCATCAGCGCGGCACTTTTCGTCAGCACGCCCGCCAGTTCACCTTTGCCGCCGCCGCGCACCAGCGTGGGACAGCGCGCCGCTTCCACCACGCGATGAAAATCTTCAACGTTCTCAGTGGGATCGGCTTTGATAATATCGGCACCCAACTCGCGCGCCAGCCGTACCAGCGGCACAATCTTCTCCACATCGCCCAGCGAGCCGTAAGCTGCGCCTTGCCCGGCGGGAGCCATCACCAGCGGTTCAATCATCAGCGGCATGGCGTAGCGATCGCAGGCCTGACGCAGGCGGCCAATGTTTTCAACGCACATGCGGAAAATGCCCGGTTCATCTGGGATTAGATAGAGATTCACCACCACCGCCGCAGCGTCCATCTGCAATGCAGCAAGAATCGGTTCATCAGGATTGTGCAGCACCGCCCACATTTCCCGGTGACGCGCCGCGTTGTAGGCATTCCCCACGTCGGTGCGCATCACCAGCGCCGGTTTACGTCCCGCCACACGCTGCAGCAGGTCGGCCTGACCGTAGTTAACCTGAATCGCATCAGGCTGCGCGGCGATCAGGTTATCCATCACGCCTGCAATATTCTCCAGGCCGATAAGAAAATCGGGCTCGTTGGCGATACCGTGATCGATGGCCACATCCAGACATTTACCGTGCTGAAACAGACGCTGGATGCGCACTTTATTGGTTACTAACATGTCGTGTTTCCTCCTGAAAAACTGTGGGATACAGGCCGGTAAGTCCGTGCAAACGTGCCAGATTGGCGCAGCCGCGCTGCAGCTGCTGCGCGCGTTCACTATCGCTCCAGCCGAGCGCCGCGGCCATGATTTCGGCGATCTCCTGCACCAGCGGCGCGCTAAGTTCACCGCAAATCGCCAGCGAGGTGCGGCGTACCAGCAAATCCTCCAACTGACAAACCTGTTCATGCTCAATCAGATACCGCAATTCGACATCGCTGTAGGCGGCGTGATGCTGCAACATTTGCTCGCCGTGCTGCTGGATCAGCGCCAGCAGCGGCACGGCGCGGCTGCCGTAACGTTTGGCGAGCTGCATCACGCGCGGCAGCGGCACGCCATAACGCTGCGCCAATTGCGCCAGCCACGCGGTTTGTCCTGAAGGTTTGGGGAAGTCACGCCCGCCGCCAATCGGCACATCGCCGCTCGATACATGACGTTTTTCACCGAGCAGGCGCAGTACACGATCCGCCGCCTCTTCACCGAACTGACGGAAGGTGGTCCATTTGCCACCGACTAAACAGAGCGTGCTCCAGGCGCGATTCGCGTCAGCGGGCAGCACCACTAACGAGTGATTACGTGAGATTTGGCCGTTAAGTTTGGCCTCGCTGGCGGGCAGCGGACGTACGCCGCAGAAGGTATACACGATGGCGGAATCCGCCACTTCGATATGCGGAAAGACGAAACGCAGTGACTCAAGGATGTAATCCTTTTCCTCTTCTTCGCACACCACCGCGTCAGGATCGTCCACGCGGATATCGGTGGAACCCACCAGCACCTTGCCAAACCATGGGAACATGATGCAGACACGGCCTTCCTGGTTCTCGAAATAGACCATTTCGCCATCCAGCATATGCAGCAATTCGGGATGATCGAGAATCAGATGCGATCCTTTGGTGCCGCCAATCAGCTTTGGCAGATCGCGGCTGGAGGTGATGCGTTGGTTAACCTGGTCGATCCATGCGCCACCGGCATTCACCAGCACATGCGGTTGCAGGCTGAAGCGCTCGCCGCTCAACGCATCCTGCAAAATAACCGTTTCGCCCTCGGCGCTGACCAGCTGCAGATAATTGAGCGCCAGCGCCTCTGGGCAGGCTTTTTCGGCATCATCAATCAACTCGAATCCTAGTCGTTCCGGCGCGCTGATCCAGGCATCGTAATAGCTGGCGCTGTATTTCACCCAGGGCGCAAATCCCGGCCAGCGATCGCGCGTGGCGGCCTCATTGCGCACCTGATGCTTCGGCATCGATCCATATTGGCGGGTGTAGATGTCATACAGGCTGAGCCCGGTTTTAATTAGCAGCGCACCACGTCGTGTCGGTTTATCGCTCAGACGTAGAAAACGGCGCGTGGCATTCACTAAGCCGCCAGCGAGATTATCGATTGGCACCGTGGTACGTAAGGGAAACACATAATGCGAGGCATTTTTCAGCAGCCGGTCGCGCTCGGTGACCGACTCTTTGACCAGCGTGAACTCACCGGTTTCCAGGTAACGTAAACCGCCATGAATCATGCGCGACAGCGCACCGCTGGCGGCCTGGCACCAATCGCCTTTTTCAACCAGAATCGCCGGAATGCCCTGCAACGCCAGTTCGCGAAACGTACTGATGCCGTTGATGCCGCCGCCGACAATCAACACCGGTGTCGACGACCGCAGGCGCAGGGCGCTCAGGCGTTCTTCGCGGGTTTTGATGTTATCCATGAGATGCTCCAGTTCCAGTACGCCAGGATGAGATCGTAGTCGCTGGAGCCGTGCTAGAGGATGAAGGTCAATGAATTGTTAATGGAAGGAGTAAGAGTTGAGAGGTCGGTCACTTAACTAGTCTTTGGAAGACTGACGAATGTGTTTTAAGCGAAGGCGTTATCCAATTACAGGGGAAGATGCGGGTAAGGAGAGATTAAGGGCTGGCAACTTGAAATGAGTGAAGTTACCTTCACCCATATTTATTTCATTTCAAGGAGATGGTTGATGCTCATCACTTTTAGCGGATTACCCGGCACCGGCAAAAGCACCATTGCGCGGTTATTAGCGCAGCAGATCGGCGCGGTGTATTTGCGTGTCGATACCATCGAACAGGCGCTGCGATCGGGTCAAGAGAGCGAGAAAGCCATCGGGCCGGAAGGGTATTTCGTCATCTACGGATTGGCGCGCGACAATTTGCTGCTTGGTTCCACCGTTATTACCGACTCGGTTAACGACCTGCAACTGATCCGCAATGCTTATCGCGATATCGCCTTATTAAGCGGCTCGCCGCTGCTGGAAGTCGAAGTGATCTGTTCCGATCGTAACAAGCATCGCTTTCGTGTCGAAAATCGCGCTACCGATATTAAAGGTTTGAAGCTACCGGATTGGCAGGCAGTTGAACAGCGCGAATATCAAGCCTGGGAACGTGATCATTTGCAGCTTGATAGCGCAATGCTGTCGGCGCAGCAATGCGTGGATGCCATTCTGCAAGCGCTATCAAAAACGTCAAAATCCTAATCTTTCAGTGGTGGCGTTCAACGCGTCGCCACTTTCACCTGAAAGCTATTTTTCAACCTTAATGTGATCAATCTCCGGATTCGGCGCTTATGGCATTGTTTATTGCTGCGCACTTGTTATGAATGAAGTGAAATTTAGTTTCGAATGAAACATACAAGTTAACGAATCGGAGCATGTCATGAATAATACTTTCACTTCATTGCAACAACCTGATGATTTCAAACAAAACGTTCGTCTGATGAAAAGCGTGCTGAGAGAGCAGATAGGTGATGTCGAAGGTCTGTTTGAACAAGTCAGAAGCAAAATCGTCAGCGAAATTGCCGCCGCTCGTGCGGAAGAGGCGCAAAACGGCAGCGCGTGGCCGCAGGTCAGCCAGCAGGATATTGCGGCGGGATGTATTAGCGATGAAGTGAAGGATCATATCCGTCGACGCGGTTGTGTGGTGGTGAAGCAGACTTTCCCGCGCGAACAGGCGCTGGCCTGGGATGAGTCGATGCTCAAATACCTCGATGACAACGATTTTGACAATGTCTATAAAGGGCCGGGCGATAACTTCTTCGGCAATCTGGATGCGTCACGTCCGGAAATCTATCCGATTTACTGGAGCGATGCGCAGATGTCAGCGCGCCAAAGCGATGCCATGGCCCAAACGCAATCATTCCTCAATCGCTTGTGGAGGTTTGAGTCACGCGGCACACGCTGGTTTGAACCTGACGTCAGTATTATTTATCCCGATCGTATTCGCCGCCGCTTGCCTGGCTCCACCTCCAAAGGCCTTGGTGCGCACACTGATTCGGGCGCGCTGGAGCGTTGGTTATTGCCGGCGTATCAGCAGGTGTTCAGCAAAATTTTCACCAACCAGTTTGATCAATACGATCCCTGGGATGCGTCGCATCGCACCGAAGTGAATGAGTATCAATCGGGCACCACTACCAAATGTTCGGTATTCCGTACCTTCCAGGGCTGGACTGCACTATCGGATATGCAGATCGGTCAGGGCTTGCTGCATGTGGTGCCGGTGCCGGAAGCGATGGCCTATTTGTTGCTACGTCCGTTGTTGAAAGATGTGCCGGAAGATGAGCTGTGCGGCGTCGCGCCGGGTAAAGTGTTGCCGGTATCAGCGCAGTGGCATCCGGAACTGATTGACGGCTTGTGTTCGATTCCCGCACTGCAGGCCGGCGATTCGGTATGGTGGCACTGCGATGTGATCCATTCGGTCGCGCCAGTAGAGAATCAGCAAGGCTGGGGCAATGTGATGTACATTCCCGCCGCGCCGCTGTGCGAGAAAAATGCCGCCTACGCGACCAAAGTGGCGCAAGCGCTGGCCACCGGTGCATCGCCAGGCGATTTCCCGCAGGAGGATTATGAAACGCAGTGGCGCGATCGCTTCACCCTCGATGCGTTAAATGCCCATGGTCGCCGCAGTCTGGGATTGGGCTAAATTTCTGGTAAGCTTGGCAAAAATTTCACAGCAGCAGGTGTTATGAACGCACGTCATCAGCAGATTATCCAATTGGTTAGCGAGCGCGGCAGCGTCAGCGTAAATGAGCTGGCGCACACCACCGGCGTCTCGGAAGTGACCGTGCGTCAGGATCTCAATCTCCTCGAGAAAGGCGGCTTTCTGCGCCGCGTGCACGGTTCCGCCGTGGCGCCAGAAAGTGATGACGTGGGCGCGCGTATGCAAACCCGCTTCGCGGTGAAAAAGCGTCTGGCCGAATACGCGGCGTCGCTGGTGAACAGCGGTGAAACGGTGTTTATCGAAGGCGGCAGCACTAACGCCTTGTTGGCGCGTGAACTGAGTGAACGCAATGACATCACCATCATTACCGTGAGCCATTACATCGCCGGATTGCTACGCGAAAAGGGCGGCGATGTGATCATCCTCGGCGGCCTGTTCCAGAAAAGCAGTGAATCGGTGGTGGGGCCGCTAACGCGTTTGTGTATTCAGCACCTCAATTTCCACAAGGCGTTTATCGGCATTGATGGCTGGGATGCAGTCACCGGCTTTACCGGCCGCGATATGCTGCGCTGTGACGTAGTTAACGCCATCATGGAAAAACCCACGCACACCATCGCGTTGACGGATTCCTCAAAGTTTGGCCAGATTCATCCGTTTGCGCTGGCACCGCTTCAGCCGTTTAAACAGCTGATCACCGATGCCGAACTGGAGGCAAGCTATCTAAAAACGCTGCGCGAGAAGGGCGTGGAAGTGAGTTTGGTTTAACTTAAGCGATCAGTTATTCAAGTGAAAAAGGATTGATGAATTGCCTGTTCCACAGACTTTTCCGATCCACCTGGCTCAGTTCGGCTTCATCACAAACATGATGCCAATAAGTTTCGATAGCCGTTTTTAACATCATGAAATGCGTATGAGCGTCAGCGCGACTCAAAGCAAAGTGATGAGCTGCATCCAGACAACTGCTCATGCGACTCAAATTATTGTTGCCGCTAATCAGCATCGCCTGCGAGGCTTCGTTGCCAGCGCGGCCCTGCGGGCAAATATCATAAGCAGGCGTAAGACTGAAGCTGTTGCCGTCCCAGAATGCAGCATGATTGCGGGCATGGTCATCGGTATTGCCGCAGAGAATATTGAAGCAAAGCCGTTTATACAGTTCCAGCAAAGTCTCTTTGGGCGAGGCAAATCGCTGACGAATAATTTCAGCGAGTGTTTCGTAACTGGCATAGCGCGCCAGCATATCGTCGAGTTCAAACAAGGTCAGCGCCGAAAGCATTACTTTTCGTGCCCATCCATCGGCTTTTTGTTCGCGGTCGAAACGCTCAATCATGATCACATCGCGTCCGGCTGCTTTGACTAACTTGACCGGAGCGACATGCAAACCTGCCAACTGCGCCAATCGCATCGCCAGGAATTCGCCTTTCACCACATTCCAGATATCCGTACTGGCAGAAAACTTAGCAATGTATTTTTTTCCCTCGGCCTCGATCAGCGCTTTGGGCCGCGCGCCACCGATCGACGTCCCATGAAAAAGCGCCTGATCCAATTCAGGTGTTAGCGGTACGCCTTTTTCGACCCGATCAGCAGACTCCATTAATTCAGGAAGGGTGACATTCGCAGCCGATCGCGGAACGTACTCCGTTGCCGAGTGCTGGAAATCAAGCGCACCAATACGATCTGAACCGGACTCGATGAGATATGTCAGCTCATCGAGTATTCCGGTATCGACATTAGCGCCTTTACGTCCCATTCGACGGTTGATAATGACACGACGTCCCCAGGCATCAGGCGCGCTATCACGAATACAGCCCGCAATCGTTAACCCATTCAGCGGCGAAATAACGCCAGTCTGCAGAGGAAGTTCATTGGGATTGAGCGGAATGCAGTTTTCTCGCTGCAGATAACTACGACCATAGTTGAAAAACAGCGTATCGCCTTCAGCCTCTAGCCTGCCCGCCACCACTGGCGATGTTTCACCTGGTAGCCATATCCATACGTAAGCGTCTCTTAAACGCGCTTCAGAAGTCATCCTTCACCTTCCTGCTGCTCTTTTTTTTGCTGGTGTGTTTAGGTAACAGCTTTAGCTTTTCCTCAACACGGTTTCGATGGCTGACCAATGAGGGCAAACTCACCTGTGTATCAAACAGGGGAATGCCCAGGATGGCCGCAATCTCGAAATAACTGCCAATCTGACATTTCACATCGCCTTGCTCAATACGATGCAAAGTCCCGCGCGAAATGCCGGCTCTTTCAGCCAACTCGGATACCGGAATTTGCTTCTCGATCCGTTCAGCACGAATCAAGGAAGCTAATAGGGCAATCGCTTCCTGCGCATAGCGTGAGGTTGGTGAAGTAAGAGAAGTCATGATCTGTTCCATACACGGTACCAATTAGCGTTATATGTACAATATATGGAACATCTTAGCCTGATGTGAAGGATTTTATCAATGTTGTAAACCGCCATGGATGTTCTCTGTATGGTACCAATGATGCTTATTGGTGCCATACAGAGAACATTTAACCATTCTGCTTTAACCCACCAACGCCTGCGCCGTCACTTCATCCGTGATCAAACCGGTCACCAGACCGCTGGCCAGCACCGCGCGAATCGCAGCAACTTTACTGGCGCCGCCCGCCAGGGCGACAATCTCTGCGCGATGCGAAAGATCGAGATCCACCGACAAGGTGCGTGCCGTCAGGTTGGTGTGAATCATCTGCCCGCTGGCATCGAAGAAGTGGCCCAGCAGTTCGCCGACCGCTCCGGATGAGGAGATATCATTGATCTCCGCTTCATCAATCATGCCGGCTTCAACCAGCTGAGCGGCAGGTTCGACGGTGCCAATGCCCACCAGTTTGACTTCACTCTGCGCCGCCATGGCAAATACCTCGCTCACACCGCGCTGCGCCAGCAACACTTCACGATCTTCCTGAGTATTCGCAAAGAAAGGCACAGGCATCATGTAAGCCTGCGCACCGGTTTTCTCGGCAATACGATGCATGACGTCGTGGGGATTGAGCGCATAGTTGCGGGTTAAACAGCCGAGCAGCGAGACAAAGCGCATATGCGGCGCATCAATACGCGGCAATTGGTGGATGGCGGCGGAAAGGGTGCGGCCGTGCCCCAGACCTAGCGTGGTAGAAGGCGACGCGGTGAGCAGGTTACGCAGATAATCCGCGCCCGCCATACCCAACGCACGCACCGGCAAGCCTTCTTCACCGAGATCGGGCGCGACATGACAGAAGTTAAGCGCGAATTTCGCCCGCAGCCGATCTTCTAACGCGACGCAGGCGACAATATCGCCATCGATAGACACCTTCACCGCACCTTCCGCCACCATGCGCGCAATCATGCGGTGCGTTTTCACCGACGGCAGCCCAAGTCGTTTCGCCACTTCCGCCTGCGTTAAACCGCCGACGTAGTGCAGCCAGGCGGCGCGCAGCGCCAGAGATTCGTCGCGTTCAGTCGAGGTTGGTGCCGGTTTCATGGGTTGTCCTTTAGTTTAAATGGTGCACTTTGGCCCTCATCCCAACCTTCTCCCGCAAGCGGGAGAAGGAGCCGATCGAGCAGCCTGCGCGGACAGTTCCCTCGCCCGCTTGCGGGAGAGGGTTAGGGTGAGGGGAAATGCGCACCTCACTCCGCCAAATGCAGATCCTGCACGCCGGTATCAATATGTCCGGCCCAGAAGGCGACGCTTTCGGCGATCTCGGCCACCACATTGCTGTCGGTTGGCTCGCGCTCTTTGAAGCTCAGTTCAAGGCAGATCTCATTATCCTGCGCGCCGCCGCGCGCCAGCGCATCCAGCAGCGGCTGGGGCTGAATGCAGCCGCTGGCATTGTACTGCAATGTAAAAGGTCTGTGTCCGCCTTTATCCAGCATGCTCTGTTTAATATGGATAATCGGAGAATAACGCGGCACCGCTTCCGCCCACGCATAGGGATCGTAATCGCGCGGATCGGCGGAGGTAACATCACCGTGATCGATATCCGCCATCATCCACATCGGCAGCGCCATCGAGGCTTCGCTCAAACGCTGCTGCAGTGCTAAACAGGCAGGAATGGTTTCACCAAACTCGCGGCCGACGCTCATCGGCTCCCAAAACAGGTATTTCAGTCCGGCGGCTTTGGCGTGTTCGGCAACGTCGGCCCAGCAATCAATGGCGATATCGATCAGTGCTTCGCGGCGCGCAACATCGTTGAAATCCTGTTGAGTAAAGATGGCGAACTGCGATCCCACCGAGTCGCCGCCCAGTTCGGCAGTGATATCAGCGAAGGTTTTGAACCAGTCGACGTAATAGCGGCGCACTTCAACATCAGGATGGCCAAAGTGGTTGAGTCGACCATACGGCCCGGTCATGCCGGAGGTGACGCGCACGCCGGTGGCGCGCAGCGCCTGCTGCATCAAACGCGTCATGCGCGTGATGGTCGCAGCGGGCCAGCCGGGATTGATGAATTCATGGGTGAGCTGCACATCACGGATGCGGATCTGCTGCGCCACGGTGTTAATCAAATCCTGCGGATCGGCAAAGCGATTCACCAGCGGATTGGTATTCAGTGACAGCGTTAACGGCATGTTTCACCTCTTATCCGGCATGCGCACGCAGCGGCGCGGGAGCAACAAAGGTGGCGTTGAACCACTGGGTAAAAGCCTGTTGCTGCGCGTCATCGAGGTGCAATTTATGCTTGGTGCGACGCCACAACACATCTTCAGCCTGCTGCGCCCACTCGTTTTCCACCAGATAACGCACTTCGGCTTCATACAGTTGCCCACCAAAATGACGGCCAAGATCGCCCAGCGCATTGGCATGACCGATCAACTTATCGATACGCGTGCCATACAGCCGCGCATAGTGTTTACGCAGCGGCTGCGGTAGCCACGGCCAGCGTGCTTTTACCTGCTCTAAGAAACTGTCGAAATCGGCGTGTGGCATATCGCCGCCCGGTAAGGTGGCACCACGCGTCCAGTCCGCGCCCATGTTGGGGAAGAACGGTGCCAGCTTCTGAATGGCGTGTTCAGCCAGCTTGCGGAAGGTGGTGATCTTGCCGCCAAACACATGCAGCAGCGGGGCGTTTTGCTGATCGTCGAGGTCAAACACGTAATCACGCGTCACCGCCGATGGATTGCCCTTGCCATCATCAAACAGCGGACGCACGCCGGAGAAGCGCGTGATCACATCGCTGGCGCGCAGTTTCACCTTGAAGTAGCGATTTACCACGTCGATCAGATATTGCTGTTCGCTGTCGTCGGCAGTGACCGCTTCCGCTTTACCTTGCCACGGAATATCGGTGGTGCCGATCAGCGCTTTATCGCCTTCATACGGATTGATAAAAATCACCCGCTTGTCGGTGTTCTGCACCAGATACGCCTGCTGACCTTCCCAGAATTTCGGCACGATGATGTGCGAGCCTTTGACCAGCCGCACGTTGCGACTGCTTTTGGTGTGCGTCACCTGATTAACGATATCCAGCACCCACGGCCCGGCAGCGTTAACCAGCACTTTGGCAAACACGGTGCGCGAGGTGCCGCTGGCATCCTGCAGGGTGATTTCCCACTTACCGTTATGACGTGTTGCCGCCACGCAGCGGGTGCGCGGCAGAATGGTGGCGCCACGCTCGGCGGCATCCAGCGCATTCAGCGTCACCAGCCGCGCATCATCCACCCAGCAATCGGAGTACTCGAATCCTTTGCTGTAGTTATCCAGCAGTGGCGCACCTTCAGGATCGCGCGATAAATCCAGCGAACGCGTGCCCGGCAGCTTTTGACGGCCGCCAAGATGGTCATAAAGAAACAGGCCCAAACGCACCAGCCACGCCGGGCGATCGGTTGGGCTGTGCGGCAACACAAAGCGCATCGGCCAGATGATATGCGGCGCGGCGTTGAGCAGCACTTCGCGCTCGATCAGAGCCTCACGCACCAGACGAAACTCGTAATACTCCAGATAACGTAACCCGCCGTGCACCAGCTTGCCGGAGCGCGATGAGGTGCCCTGCGCAAGGTCATCTTTCTCACACATCATCACCGACAAGCCGCGACCGGCGGCGTCACGCGCGATACCCGCACCGTTGATACCGCCGCCAATCACAAACAGATCCAGCATGTGTTCACTCATGATTTACTCCTTAAAACTGTTTTAGCGCGTGCCAGGCGGCAGGAAGATCGTTACGCATCTGCTGATAGGTGGGGAACAGCTGGTTGTAGCGCTGCATCAGTTCGCTGGCTGGCGCTTCGGGCGCATCCAGCAGCGGCATCACCCAGGTTTTGACGCAGCTCTCCATCGACGGATACGCGCCAATCGCTACCGCCGCCATCATCGCGGCACCGGCCGCACCGGCTTCGTCGCGCTGGCTGATGCGCACCGGCGCACCAATGCAGGCAGATAAAATCTGGCGTAACGGCTGCGAACGCACCGCGCCGCCGGTTAAACGGATTTCGCCCGGCAAACTGCCCATCGCCTGATAGCAATCGCGCGCGGCAAAACCGATGCCTTCGATCACCGCCCGCACCAGATCGCCAAAATTGTGGGTGTAACTCAGGCCGGTAAAGCTGGCGCGCGCTTCGGCATTGACGAACGGTCCACGCTCACCGGCAATCGAGATATAAGGGTGATAGAGCAGGCTGCCGGGCTTGGCCGCGTTGAGCCAGCGATCGATATGTCCCACCAATCGGCCATGATCGATTTCGCAACCAAAGCTGTTGAGCAGATCGCTGGCCAGATTCAGTAGCCAGTCGAGATTGAGCGTCGATGCCATGTTGGTTTGCACCTGGGTGACATAGCCCGGCCACGGCAGCGGAATCACGTAGCCGGTTTGCGCCGGATTCAGCCACACCTCATCGATGGTGACGCTGCGCAGATGCACGCCGGTCGATCCGACAATCGAGCATGCGGTATTGGCTTCCCCGGTATGCACGCCAGCGCCAAGCGCGGTCATCGCCATATCGACATAGCCGAGACAGATTGGCGTGCCGGCCCGTAAACCGGTGGCCTGCGCGGCTTCAGCGGTTAATGGATGCGTGGTTTCCGTGCCTTCGATAATTTCCGGCAGCAGATGACGACGCTGTTCCAGCCCCAGCGCGGCAATCACCTGATCGTCGTAACGCTGGTGGCGGAAGTTGCCAAAGGTAAAGCTGGCTTCTGAAGGGTCGGTGGCGCGAATGCCGGTGAGATTGAGGTAGAGCCAATCTTTACAGTGCAGCGCCACTTCGCTGTTGGCTAACAGCTCGGGGTAGAAGTGATCCATGTGCGCCAGCTGCGATCCCTGCTGACAGGTGTTGAGTCCGGTGCCGGTCGCGCTAAAGCGTGCGGCGGCTAACGGATGTTGATTGAGTTTTTCAACCGTCGGTGCCGCGCGCGCATCTAACCAGATCCACGCATCGCCGATCGGCTGGTTATTGGCACCCACCAGCCAGCTGCCGTCGCCTTGAGCAGTGACAGCCACCGCGACAACTCGCGCAGCGAGATTGTCGACGCGCTCGCCCAGTTTACGAATTGCGGTGACCGCATCCTGCCAGGTTTGGCTCATTGACTGCTGCGCCGCGCCGCCTTCGCTGCGGTAATAACTGTTACGCACCGATGCGCATGCCAGTTGCGTGCCTTCCAGATCAAACGCCACCGCTTTAACCACCGAGGTGCCGGAATCCAGACCCAGAATGATATCGCCACTATCCACGTACACCTCCGAAAGAAGAAGAGTTCTGTTCATCGCCGTGATCACCGGAAAGGTGTTAATGGGCTGTGATGAATTTGCTAAATAATGTCTTACACCACTTCTCACTGAGATAACATATCACCTGTATTATTTTTCGATAAAACCAATAAATTTCACTTCGGATAGCGAAGCAGATCACGGATTAGGTGGTAAAACCTCACAAGAAGAAATGAGATATCACGCCGAAAAGGCTCGCATGGCGGGGTTTAATGCGCTTTGTGACGAGGCCGACATCAAATAAGCGATCCAGATCGCTCTCCTGAAAAAATTGCGCGCCACCTGTTGACAATTTAGTCACATCAGCACAATTCTCATCACACAAGTTATCACATTTATAACATTATCGGCGCGATTATCGCAGCTGATGTCAGTGAGAGGTCACGTTATGTCCGATGTCTCAATTCAGGCCCAGCAAATCTCCCGTAAGCGCGTCCGGCGCTACGCCACTCTCGGTGTGGTGGTGATCGCGGTGATCGCGGCGATGGCGCTCGACACCAAGGTGGTAAAAATTGGCTCCGCCGATGATGCGCAGGAGCAGGGATTCTCGCCGGACAGTTACGGCCAGAAAACCTTCCCAACCATTCAGCAGGATGTTGAATCACGCGCGGTAGAGGCCAAAACGTTAGCCGATGCGCTGCAAGCGAATCAGCAGGAAGCGGTGCAGAAGTATGGCGTTGGCGCGCCGCTGCCGGTCTTCGCCGTTAAATTCTCCGGCGTGGTGCGAGCGGGGCAGATGGGCATCTTCCCGATGAAAATCGACGGCTTGCCGGCAGATATGCAGGTGCGGCTGCAAACCGGTCCGGCGATTACTGGCACCGATCTGCGTGACGCCAACGGTAAGATTCAGTTCGGCGATTTCACTAACCAAATCGAGTATCAAAATGCCGGTTCGGCGATCAATCGCGCGATGAAAAGCGCGGTGCTCGACAAGCTGGATCGTGATGCGTTACCGGGTAAAACCGTGCAGGTGGTTGGCGTGTTCCGTTTGCTCAACGCGAAGAACTGGATGGTGACGCCGGTCAGCATGGAGGTGAAATGAAACCGTTCAACCTTAATCCCGCCTTGCTGAAAGGCGAAGTGATTCTGCAGGCGCGCAACGTGAGTAAAGTGTACGGCTCCACGCACGCGCTGAAGGGCGTCAATTTCGAAATTCGTCGTGGCGAAGTGACCACGCTGTTCGGTGAAAACGGCGCGGGTAAATCGACGCTGATGAAAATTTTGTCTGGCGTGATTACGCCAACAACCGGGGAAATCTTATTAAACGGCGAGGAGAAGACCTTTCGATCCGCCACCGAAGCGCGTGACTGCGGCATCTCGATTATCCATCAGGAGTTGAATCTCGCGCCAAATATGAACGTGCGCGACAACATCTTTATGGGCCGCGAAATCATAAAGCCGGGCGGCGTCGATTATGCCGAAGAGGCGCGCGTGACGGCGCACCTGATGGCGGCGCTGGAGGAGGAGATTGATCCGCTAACGCCAGTGGAAAACCTGCGTCTGGGCCAACAGCAGATCGTGGAGATTGCGCGCGCGCTGTCGGTCAATTCGCAGATTCTGATCATGGATGAACCGACCTCAGCCCTGAGCGCAGCAGAAGTGGCGGTGCTGTTCCAGGTGATCCGTGATTTAACCAGCCAGGGCGTGGCGATTGTCTATATCTCGCATCATCTCGAAGAGGCGCTGGAGATTACCGATCGCGCGGTGGTGCTGCGCGATGGCGTGATGACCGCCTATGCCAAACGCGATGAGATCGATCTCGAATGGATCGTGCGCAACATGGTCGGCGATCACTTTGATCTGGGATCGCCGCCGCAGGGTTACGACTTCGGGCTGCCGGCGCTGACGGTGAAAGATCTGACATTGAAAAGCAAAACCGGCATTCGGCTGGTGGACAACTTATCGCTGGCGGTGCAAGCCGGCGAGATCGTCTGCATTTACGGGCTGATGGGCGCGGGGCGCACCGAACTGCTGGAGTGCATCGCCGGACGTCTGCAGCAAAGCAGCGGCCATATTCTGCTGCAGGATACCGATATCTCCGGACTGACCATTTCACAACGCATTCAAATTGGGCTGGCGCTGGTACCCGAAGATCGGCAGCGCGATGGCCTGGTACAAACCATGTCGGTGGGTGAAAACCTGTCGCTCGCCAGCATCGGCGACTTTGTGCGCGGGCTGGTGCTCTCCAGAAGCCGGGAAAAACAGCTGGTCAACGACAGCATTCGCAACGTGACGGTGAAGACCGCCGGTGGCGATGCGGCGATTGGATCGCTCTCCGGTGGCAATCAGCAAAAAGTGGTGATCGGCAAAATGCTCGCCACCCGTCCCAAAGTGATTCTGCTGGATGAGCCGAGCCGTGGCATCGATATCGGCGCAAAAGCGGAAGTGTTTCGCCTGCTGGCGGAGAACGCCAAAAAGGGGCTGGCGGTGGTGTATACCACCTCGGAAGTGGGCGAATGTCTGAGTATTGCCCATCGCATTGTGGTGATGAGCAAAGGGCGCATCTCCGCCATCTTCGACGCAAGCGTCAGTAAAGAACGCATTATGGCCGCTTCAGGCGAGTCTCTGGTGGCATGACATGAAAAGTGGAGCAAAAGGTATGACAGACAGAACCCAAACGCTGGACACGCCGCCGGTGGTAAACAAGAAAAAAAGCGACAAGCAGCTGAATGTGGCGCGGCTGCTGCTGGAAGGGCGCGCGTTCATCGCGCTGCTGGTGATTATCGCTACCTTCTCAATGTTATCGCCCAACTACTTTACCGGCGCCAACTTCCTCACCATGGCATCGCACGTGGCGATTTTCGGTCTGCCGGCGATCGGCATGCTGTTGGTGATCCTCAACGGCGGCATTGATTTATCGGTGGGCTCTACGCTCGGTCTCGCCGGTGTAATGGCCGGATTTATGATGCAGGGCATCAATCTGGAAGCGCTCGGCGTGGTGCTCTATCTGCCGGTGTGGGCGGTGGCGATTTTGACGCTGGTGGTTGGCGCGCTGGTGGGATTAGTCAACGGCGTACTGATCGCCTGGTTCCGCGTTCCGGCATTCGTTGCCACGCTCGGCACCATGTATGTGGCGCGCGGCATTGCGCTGCTAATCACTAATGGCCTGACTTACAACAAACTCTCAGGCAGCGAAGCGCTGGGAAATACCGGCTTCGACTGGCTCGGCTTTAATCGCATCTTCAATATCCCGGTTGGCGTGCTGGTGCTGGGCGTGGTGGCGCTGGCGTGTGGTTTCCTGCTCAGCCGCTCGGCGTTTGGTCGCTGGCTGTACGCTTCGGGTGGTAACGAACGCGCGGCCGACCTGTCGGGTGTGCCGGTGAAGCGCATCAAAATCAGCGTCTATGTGTTGTCTGGCGTCTGCGCCGCACTCGCCGGGCTGGTGCTCTCCTCACAGCTCACCTCGGCGGGCCCAACCGCCGGTACCACCTATGAACTGACCGCGATTGCGGCGGTGGTGATTGGTGGCGCGGCGCTGACCGGTGGACGCGGCAACGTGCGCGGTACGCTGCTTGGCGCGTTCGTGATTGGTTTTCTCTCTGATGGCCTGGTGATTATCGGCGTCTCTGCTTACTGGCAGACGGTGTTCACTGGTGCCGTGATCGTGCTTGCGGTATTGCTCAACACCCTGCAATACGGACGGCGCGCTCGCTAACTCACGCGCGCTGTTTCAGCAGCGCGCGGATATCCGTAAAACCTGTACCCCAAATAATAACGGAGCACCAACTATGTTCACTAAACGTCTCTTCATCGCGGCCGCAGCTATGGCCATCACCACTTTTGCTGCACCCACCTGGGCAGATAACGGGTTAATGACCATCATCGTTAACGATCCTTCCAACCCTTACTGGCTGACGGAAGGTCAGGT
The DNA here is from genome assembly GCF_900116775.1 of Pantoea sp. YR525. Taxonomy (NCBI): domain Bacteria; kingdom Pseudomonadati; phylum Pseudomonadota; class Gammaproteobacteria; order Enterobacterales; family Erwiniaceae; genus Pantoea; species Pantoea sp. YR525. Next base: position 23,083 of record NZ_FPBU01000002.1, on the reverse strand, counting down.
GGCGCAGAAAGCCGCTGAAAAGCTGGGTTACAGCGCCAAAGTCAGCGCGCACAAGGGCGATACCAATACCGAAAGCCAGCTGATTGATACGGCGATCACCAATAAATCAAAAGCGATTATTCTCGACCCGGCTAACGCCGATGGTTCGGTTGGCTCGGTGAAAAAAGCCATCGCCGCCAATATTCCGGTATTTATTATTAACGCCGAACTGAACCAAAGCGGCCTTGCCAAAGCGCAGTTGGTTTCTAACAACGCGCAGGGCGCGGCGGTTGGCGCGATGGAGTGGGTGAAGCAGGTGGGCGATACCGCGAACTATGTCGAGCTGGTTGGCCCGCCGTCAGATAATAACGCCGCCACCCGCGCCAATGGTTTTGACACCGTGCTGACGCAATATCCCACGCTGAAGAAAGTAGGCCAGGAAGTGGCTAACTGGGACCGCACCCAGGGCTTCAATAAAATGCAGTCGCTGCTGCAGGCCAATCCCAACATCAAAGGTGTGATCAGCGGCAATGACGAAATGGCGCTGGGCGCGATCGCTGCGCTGAAAGAAGCTGGCAAACTGAATCAGATCAAAGTCGGCGGTTTTGACGGTTCACCGGATGCGGTCGACGCCGTGAAAGCCGGTACGCTGGCTTACACCGTGATGCAGCCGGTAGCGCAGTTCGCGCAAAAAGCAGTAGAGCAGGCTGATAGCTTCCTGAAAACCGGCAAAACCGGAGCAGCCTCCGAGAAGCAACTGTTTGACTGCATCCTGATTACCAAAGAGAACGCCGGTAACTTTGCTTCACCGTTTGTTCTGAAGCAGTAAATAAACCAGGTCGCCATAAATGGCGACCCTACATAACGCGATATCTTCCGTAGGGTCGCCATTTATGGCGACCTCAGCATTTGCCAAAACCCGTTTTAAACGCTGTAATGAGTGCCGAACCCGCTTTCCGCTTCACTTTCCCGGATGAAATATGGCGCACAACCCGCAGGACTCTTCCCTTGGCGTATTTATGGCCGAAACCTTACCCAGCGATAGCCGTCAGGCGCGCCAGCTGGCCCGTCGTCAGCTAATCGCCGAAGCGGTAATGGCTGAAGGGGCGATCCGCATTGAAGATATCACCGATCGCTTTGGCATCAGTTTGATGACCGCACATCGCGATATTGACGAGATGGTTGAACGCGGTTTGCTGCATAAATCGCGCGGCGTGGTCTCTGCGACGCCAACCAGCCTGGTTGAATCCAGCGATATCTACCGCGCCACACGTCAGTTGGAAGAGAAGCAGGCGATTGCCGATGTCGCCGCCACCTATCTCGAACCGGGGCAGGCGATTTTTCTTGATGATTCCACCACCGTGCTGCAAATGGCGCGACTGCTCTCCGCACGCGCGCCGCTAACGGTGATCACCAATTCACTTACTTTGATGAACGAGCTACGCAACGGCCGCGATATCACCTTGATGGGCCTCGGCGGACAGTTCTATCACTGGTGCAATGCGTTTATGGGCCGTATGACGCGGGATGAAATTGCCAGCCTGCGTGCCGACGTGTTTTTCGTCAGCATGTCAGCGATTATCGACGATGCGGTGTTCCATCAATCTGCTGAAACGGTAGAGACCAAACGCGCGATGTTTGACGCCGCGCAGAAGCGCATTCTGATGATGGATAACACCAAGTTTGAACGTCGGGCGCTGCACCGCTTTGCGCACCTGAGTGAATTCGATGTAGTGATTGTCAATCAGGGCACGCCGGTACCTATTTTGCGTCGTATGCAGGATTTAGGGGTAAATGTGGTGGTCGCGCCAATGAAAATAAATCATTCGGTTAATTCGTGAAAAGAGGGTCACCATAAATGGCGACCCTACGATTATATAGCATGCCAATCTTTACATTAATTTAAATATATTCCCGCCTCGTTGATTTTTTTACTTTCTTTAATTCGTTCAGCGTCTTATTCGGCAATTTCCTGGTCATGAACGTAGCGTAGTGCTCTATGGTTATTATTCGGCCCTGGTTCAGAATAATGAGGTATCTGATGCTGATTAAACTTAAACGCACACGAACGCATGATGAGGACAGGAATCTGGCCATGTGGCTCGCCACCGCAGCCGGCGTGCTCAATGCGATCGCCTTGGGGGCGTTTGGCTTTTTCCCCTCACACATGTCAGGTAATACCTCACAATTATCCAGTGAAGTATCGAACGTTAATTTTCGCGATATCACCTTTTTAGCCACCATTCTGTTTGCCTTTGTTTGTGGTGCGGTCACGGCGAGAATGGTGGTGATCAGCGGATTAGCCAACGGCAATCGTATTATATTCTGCCAAATATTGTGGGTTGAAGGGCTGGCTTTAATCGCGTTATCGCTGTTTGAAATGTTCTTTTATTCGTCGGCCAACAACCGGGAAGTTATTGTCATTCTGGGCTTCCTGATGGGCGTGCATAATTCAACTTCAACGCAGTTATCCAATGGCCGCGTGCGCTCAACCCATATTACCGGCACGCTGACCGATGCCGGAATTTCACTGGCGTCGGTATTAGCCGCGCTGTTCCGCCGCGATCCCTCCAAACAACTCTCGGGCCAGAAACGTCAACTGTGGACGCATCTGACCACCATTTTCTCCTTCCTGATCGGCGGGATTGTCGGCCTGATGATGTTTAAACATCTTGGTTTTAAAGCCATGTCGATGGTCGGCGGCATACTGCTGATTGTTGCCACGTTGGCGATGGTGAGAACGGTGGTGCGGGTAAAGAACAACCGCTCACTGGCCTTAAAACCGTCCGGCAAATAAGGCCGCAACCTTAGCAGCCGCATTTATCAAGCGGCTGCTAAAGACGAGATTAGTCGATAAGATTTTTCGCTCTGGCCAGCAGAAACGCGGTCACAGACGTTGCGTCGGTGATCTTGCCTGCCAGAATTAATTCAAGAAATTCGACAGTTTTGATTTTTCTCGCGGTTAATCCTACTTCTTCTGCATCCAGATTTTGTCCCTGATAGCTCAGGTTACTCGCCAGATAAATGTGATAGCCCTGCGCGGAATAGCCTTGCGCTAATTTTTGATATCCCACGTGTTCAAGCTGCCCGGCAATGAGCCCGGTTTCTTCTAGTAGCTCGCCTGCGGCAAGATCTTCAGGCGCGGCATCGGGCGCAAGTTCCCAGCTTCCCTGTGGCAGTTCAATGGTGCGTTCACCCAGCGGATAGCGGAACTGTTCAACCACATAAATGTGGTCATCCTCAACTGGCAAAATCACCACAAAATCATTCTTCTCAATCACCGAATAGATGCCTTCGCTGCCATCGGCGCGCTGGATTTTGTCCTCTTTCAAGGTTAACCAGCGGTTACGGTAAATCTCAGTTGAAGCAAGCGTATGGATTTCAGGTTTCACTGTTGGCCTCCGTGATCTCAATAAGTGAATAACTATAACCACGATCGCCGTTAGCTTTTTCTGAATTCTCACGCCATCGCCTGTTTCAGGGCATTCAGAAAGACCGTGACGCGCGTTGGCAAATGGCGAGCGGTGGGAAACAGCGCCCACACGCCGAGCAGCTGCGGTTGTGCATCTCGCAAGGCAATCTCAATCAGTTCACCGGCCGCCAATTCCTGCTGCACATCCCACGCAGAGAGCTGGGCGATGCCGCTGCCCGCCACACATAAGGTACGCACACCTTCCACATTGCTGCCGCTGAAACGGCCTTCAACGCTGACACTGGAAATATGGTCGTCGACCATAAAACTCCATTGCGGCACGCCGGATAAACGCAGGCAGTTATGCTGATGCAAATCGGCCAGCAGTTGTGGAGTGCCGAAGCGCGCTAAGTAGTCTGGAGAAGCACAGAGCACCCGCGGATTATCCGCCAGTCGCTGCGCCACTAACCGCGAATCCCGCAGCGGGGCGATGCGAATGGCGACATCATAGCCGAGCCCAACAATATCGGTGACGTTATCGCTGAGTTGAAAATCGATCTTCAGTTCGGGATTCTCCGCCATCAGCGCGGGCAGCAACGGAATAATGGTGCGGCGGCCAAAGCCAGAAGGCGCGGTGATACGCAGTTGGCCGGTTGCGCCTTGTTTATCCGGCGAGAACAGATTACGCGCGCTCTGTTCGGTCTCCGTCAGGGTTTTGGCGTAGGGCAAAAACTCTTCACCTTCATCCGTTAACGCAATGGCGCGGGTGGTGCGATGCAGCAGGCGCACGCCGAGATCTTCCTCCAGCGAGGCGAGTCGGCGCGATACCGTCATCGGCGTGGTGTTTAGTCGCCGCGCGGCCTGCGTCAGGCTGCGCGTCTGGGTGACCATCAGGAATACTTCAACATCCTTTGAGTTCATTGTAACGATTTCCGTTATACAGACGTATCATCATCGGCCATTTTTGTCCCTGTGGCGACCGAATATACTGCGCTCTGTAGATAATCCGCATTCAGAGAGCAATATGAGTGATAAACATCTTTTTCAGAGCGGGACACTGAACCGGCTGGCGCTGAAAAATCGCATCATGGTGGCGCCCATGACGCGCATCTCCGCCAGCGTCGACGGCATACCGGGCGAACGTATGCAGCTCTATTATCAGCGCTTCGTGCGTGGCGGCTTTAGCGCCATCATCACCGAAGGCATCTATATCGATGAAGCCTGGTCGCAAACCTATGCGTTTCAGGCCGGGCTAGTTAACGCCAAACAGCGCGCTGGCTGGCGGTCAATTACCGATCGCGTGCATCAGCGCGGCGGCAAAATCATTGCGCAGTTGATGCATGCCGGGGCGATATCGCAGGGCAACATTTATCGAGCAGACACGCTCGCGCCTTCTTCGATACAGCCACGCGGAGAACAGCTCGGTTTCTATCACGGTCATGGTGCCTATCCGCTGCCGCGTGAAATGGATGAAGAGCAGATCCAGCAGGTGATCGACAGCTTTGCGCACACGGCGGCGCGGGCAATTGGCGAAGCGGGTTTTGATGGCATCGAAATTCATGGCGCAAATGGCTATCTGCTGGACCAGTTTTTTACCGATTACACTAATCAGCGCAGCGATCGCTGGGGCGGCGATATCGTTGCACGTTTGTCTCTGACGCTGGCGGTGATCGCCGCAGTGCGCCAGCGCGTAGGGCATGATGTTACGCTGGGAATTCGCCTCTCGCAGGGCAAAGTGAATGATTTACAGCATAAATGGCGAGAAGGTGAAGCGGGCGCGCGTCAGGTATTCGCCGCGATTGCTGAGGCTGGCGTGGATTATCTGCACCTGACCGAATATGACGCGCTGCAACCGGCGTTTGCCGATTCACCGTTATCGCTGGTGCAAATGGCACGGCAGGCGGCACCGAATTTGCCGATTATCGCTAATGGTTCGTTAAGTGATGCCAACAAGGCGGCGCAGGCGCTGGAGCAGGGCGCGGATTACGTATCGATTGGCAAAAGCGCACTGGCGAATCCCGACTGGCCGATGCGGATTCGTGATGCTGTAGAACTGCGCGTCTTTGATAAAAACCTGTTAGCGCCGTCTGCGGATGTGAAAAACTGCGAGTTGGTGTAACGTCTGGCAAAAGTGCTGATTAAGCGTAATTTTTGATTCAAGCATTAATTTGCATATGTATGCACGCACCCTACGAAAAACGCGGCAACCTTTTGTACGGTCGCCATTTATGGCGACCGTATGGTTATTGTGCGAAGGCCCACGTCAATTTGCCGTCATCGGAGACCAGCTTTTCCAGCTTCTTCTCGTTCACTTTCTTGCGTGCGCCTAACCGATCCGCCGTCAGCGGGCCGCTATCGCTGTGCGCAATTACCGTGTCTTTCGGCATGCTGGTCATCTTCTCAGCGATGGTTTCCAGCGCTTTGGCGTAACCGCCGCGATTGTTGAGATCAAAGTTCTTCAGCGGAAGCTGCGTTTCCAGCCATTTGCCCCAGTAGAATTCAAGGAACGGCGGCGGATTTTGCTCTTTATCAAAGCCAATATCGCGCACGAAATAGACCAGCGAGCGATATTCATCATTCTGCATGTGCTGGCGACCGAGCTCTTGCGGCAGCGCATCCGGTTTAATTTTGCCAGATGGCGTGTCCAGCCACACCAGATGTGCCGCTTCCATTTTTTGCCAGAAGGCAGACATGGTTTTCAGGCTGCGGAAGTCATTGGTAATGCGTACCTGCACCGGCGTGTTGAGACCGGCGATATCGGCGAAATTACTGAAAGTATGATGACCATCGGTAAGGTACAGCACATTATCCGGTGCAATCACCGCCGTTTTCATCGGGCCAGGTTCGCTGCCGACCGGCGCTTTACAACTGAAGCTGCTGGGCTGCGAGAGACGTGATTTACTATCAAATTTATCGACGCCTTTCTGACCCATGCTTTCGCAATAATCATCAAACAGCTTTTTCGGTTCGGCTTCATAACGATGCTGTTTGTAATCCAGCTGACGATAGCCAATCGCGGCCTGCGTCGGATGGAGTTGCGCTAACTGCACTTGCACAATATCACCGGCTTTAATGTCGGCGGGCAGCGCGGCAGATGCCTGTCCGGCTGACCACAACAGCGCCAGTATTGACCACGGTGTTCTCATTCCCTTTCCTCAAATCGCCCATTGCAGATGCGCACAATAGCATTTCTGTCATCTTGTCGCTGTAGCGTGATGGCTCGCGGTTGCCCAGTCGCAACCGCTTATCCAGACATCTGACCACACGGAGCTTTGATTATGGCACTCGCTGCTGTGCAACCGGCAAAACTGCAACACACCGTTATCGATCCCAGCGTGCGTATGCGCGAAACCCAGATTGGCGCGCAATGTGAAGTGCTGGCCGAAACCTATATCGAATATAGCGAACTCGGCGATTTCTCCTATCTCGGTGAGCACTGCTGTGTCGCCGATGCGCAGATTGGGCGCTTTACCGCCATTGCCAATCATGTGCGGATTGGCGCGCCCAATCATCCGATGGACCGCGCTTCGCAGCACCGTTTCACCTACTGCCCGGAATACTACGATGGGCAGGCGGAGCGCGATAATGGCTTCTTTGCCGAGCGCCGCGCCGATCGCGTGATCATTGGCAATGATGTGTGGATTGGGCATGGCGTAATCGTTCTGCCGGGCGTAACGGTGGGGGATGGCGCGGTGCTGGCGGCCGGTGCGGTGGTGACGAAAGATGTGCCGCCTTACACCATTGTCGGTGGCGTGCCAGCCAAAGTGATCCGTGCGCGTTTCGCTGCGGATATTGCCGCGCAACTGCAGGCAATTGCCTGGTGGAACTGGCCGCTGGAGAAATTGATGACGAATCTGGCGGATTTCCAATCATCCGATCTCCGCGCCTTCTGCCAGCGACACGGCAGCTAACCGCGCTGTAAGCGCCATTTGTCGTCGCAGCTAATCTCAAGTAAACTCAAAATACACTGTTTTTGAGATTGCTTGAGATGAAACTGCGTCGTCCGCCTGCTCAACTTATTGATTCGTTAAGTATCAGTGAGATTAATTCGCTCCTCGCTAGTCATGCCGAGTGGGATGAGCGCTATCTGCATTTCGATGAATTGTATCGTCGAGTGAGTGATGGCCAGATGCGTGAGAAACTGTGGAGCGCATTGAAATTCAAGCGCCGCAGCAGCGCGCAGCACTTTGTGATCGCCGATCAAACCGTGACCTGTAACCTCACGGCCAAAATCACGGCGGCGATGTCGGCGGTCGATCGTATGACTTTTGCGCGCAATGGCGAACCGACGGATGAGGACGCGGCTTCTTACCTGATGTCTCAGCTGATCATGGAAGAGGCGATCTCATCCAGTCAGTTGGAAGGCGCGGCGACAACCTCGCGGGTGGCGATGGAGTTGCTGGCGGTGGGGCGTGCACCGCGCAACGAAGATGAAAGCATGATCATGGGCAACTGGCGGCTAATGCAGCACATTGCCACGCTGGGTGATGCGCCGTTAACACGCGCCGATATTCTGGAAATTCATCACATCGCCTGCGCTGGCATTAATGATGACAAATATCGGCCCGGCGCCGTGCGTGACAATAACGATGTGTTTGTTGCCGGGCGGGATGGCGAAATCATTCATCAGCCGCCGGATTATCAGCGGCTGAATAGCCTGCTGGACGCGTTATGCGCCGAAGTTGCCTGGCTGGAGCAGCAGGGCACGCATCCGTTGCTGGTCGCCTGCGTAATGCACTTTGCCATCGGCTACATTCATCCCTTTAATGATGGCAACGGTCGCACCGCGCGCGGGCTGTTCTACCATCATTTGATTCGTCACGGTTATAGCGCATTCCGCTACATCTCTATTAGCAAGCTGTTGAAAGCCGCAGCGGTAAAGTACGGCATCTCCTATCTGTACAGCGAAACCGATGAGATGGATCTGACCTATTTCGTGCAGTTTCAGTGTGAAGTGGTGATGCGCGCGGTTAATGCATTCACCGAGCAAATCGCCACGCTGCACAAAGAGCGGGAGCGTCTGGTGACGTGGGTGGAAGAGAATATGACCTTAGCCAAAGGTGAGCTGGATATCATGGCAATCGCACTGAATGCGCCGGGTTCATTACTCAGTTCTGCCGGCATTAAATCGCGGCTCGGCATTGCGGATAACACCGCGCGTGCGCGCCTGAAAAATCTCACCGAACAGGGATTGTTGCGTCCACTGAAGGAGGGGAAAGGAACGGTGTATCAGGCGCCTGTTTCACTGCGCAAGCTGCAAGAGTGGCTGAAAAAGCGCGAAGGGTAACAACGTCATCGCAAGCAATCTCAAAATACCCTGTTTTTGCGATTGCTTGCGATGTGGATTAGACCGGCGGATGCACTACCATCGCCGACAGCACCGCTTCCTGTGGCAGCCCGACATGCAGCAAAATCTGCTGGCGATAATGCTCATCGGCTTCGCGCGCATCGTCGCTGAGCAACACGCCAACTTCATTGACGTTCTTGCCAGCCACCTGCACCTTGTCACGCGCGGCACTGCGCATCCATTCATACTCGATATCAATGTGGCCGGTATCAATACAGCGAATGCCATGCTGGCTGAGATCGTAAGCCAGCACCGTTGCGGTGGGGCCGAGCGACATCAGTACCATATCGTACTCGCGTGCGTGCGCCAGGACGGCGCTGTAGAGATCGTTGTAAACCGAGAAGGCGTTGCGATTGAGCGTGGTGATGCGCTTAATCTCCCGCGCGCCGCCGAGCAAATCGTTGCCGATGCCGAGCCGCGTGCCGCTACCTTCCACAATTAATATCTTTTTGTCACTGAACAGTTGCCTGAACTTATTAAACACACGAGCAGCCTGTTGCTTATCCTTATAGTCATGATAGGGACGCGTAACTGAGGTATTACCGTAGCGATAATCTTTCTTTAATAACGCTTCATAATGGCGGAAATAAAACGCTTTATGAAAAAACCAGAATAGGGCCGAACCAAAACGCATATTCGAGGTGCCGCGAAAAGCATCGGGCAAACACAATAAGCACGTATTCTTCGGCTGGCTTCCGCGACGTAATATCTCTTTAAGACGAATCGAGAGACGTTCATCGAAAGATTGAAAACCGATATTCTTGAACAAGGTCATTTCCAGTTCGCCGTCGCCATAACGGCTCATGGAGAGCTTGTCGTTGTTGAGCAGCAGGTCAATGGTTTGTTCAGGCGACATAACCTGATATTGCCGGGCATGCGCGTTGGCAATCGGAAACTTAAAAGCAGCGTGTGTGAGTTTAAAAGGAAAACGTAATTTACGATAAAAGAAATCTGCGCTAATCATCATAACCTTCTTTTTTATAGCGGACTTGCCGCAGAGCAGTTATGTGATTTATATCACGCTCAATCGGTGATAACAGGCTGAGGAAACTCTCAAAAAGGTATTGGGTCGTAATAGTTAATCAATTAAAAAAATCTTAAATAAAGACTGCGGAAATGAAAGTGTAATAAAAGTGCGCTTATTCGCACCGCTGCGATAATCGTTGCCAGGAATAATCGCAGCGGTACTTTTATAATCTATTAAGTTATTTCAATTAATGTCTAACTGTGAAAGCGATTTTCCGGCTTTACTAGCCCTAAACGATCGCGCAGCGTGCCCGGCTGATAGTCGCTGCGGAAGACGCCCGCGTCCTGCAGGCGCGGTACAACCTGTTCGAGGAAGCGATCTTCGTTCTCGTCAATGTAGGTGGGTAGAATGACAAAACCGTCGCAGGCCTGATGTTGATACCAGTCAATCATCTGCTGCGCAATGCTATCCGCTGTGCCGGTCGGCGCCGGAAACGACAAGCTTTCCGCGTAGCGTTTCGCCATCTCACCCAGCGTCAGGTTCTGCTCAATGGCGCTGGCAATCACGTACTGGAAACGGCCTTTGCTGCCGGTGATCTTTTCACGCAGATCCGGCACCGGACCGTCAACCGGATACTGCGACAGATCGATATTCATGCTGGCCGAGACAAAGCTCAGGCCCGATTCCACAGTAATCAATGATTTGAGGTATGCCGCACGCTCCTCGGCATCGCGCTGCGTGGTGCCGACAATCGGCACCATGCCAGGCAGAATGCGCAGTTGATCGGGCTGACGCTGATACTGCTGCGCACGCTGTTTCAGGGTTAGATAGAACTGCTGCGCGCGTTCCCGATTGGGTTGCACCACAAACAGCACTTCCGCCTGTTGCGCCGCCAGATCGATAAAGGCTTCCGAGACGCCAGCCTGAATCACCACCGGATGCCCTTGCACCGGGCGCGGCAGGTTCAGCGGGCCCTGCACGTCGAAAGATTCTCCCTGATGATCGAGTCGATGGAAGCGTGACGGTTCGGCAAAGCGCGCCTGCGCTTTATCCAGAATCAGCGCGTCCTCTTCAAAGCTGTCCCACAGCGCTTTCATGACATCGATAAATTCGGCCGCGCGGCGATAGCGATCCTCATGGCTGAAGTGTTCACTGCGACCAAAGTTGCGCGCTTCGGCGTGGCTCAGCGAGGTAACCACGTTCCACGCCGCGCGCCCGCCGCTGATGTGGTCGATGTTGGCCAGTTGACGCGCGGTGGTATACGGCACCGAATAGGAAGAGGAAACCGTGCCGCCGAGTCCGATGTGGTCAGTCACCGCCGCCAGCGCGGCTAATAATGTTAAGGGTTCAGACCAGCCAACCTGACGATGCTGCACGGTGTGCGCCAGATGACCGCCATAAACATCATCAATCGCCAGCTTGTCAGCGACAAAAATCATGTCCAGCTTTGCGGCTTCGGCGCGCTGGGCGATTTTGCGATACAGCGGCCAGTTGCTGCCACCGGTCGCGGCCGAATCGGGATGACGCCAGCCGCCCTGATGAATGCCGGAGTCGAGGTAGAGCGCCAGATTCATCATGGTTTGGCGGCTCCGTTGGGGTTAAAGAAGGAGGCATCCACCAGTTTGTCGGCTTTTAAGCCGGGTTTGATCAGACCGCCACGGGTGAAGGTATCAATCGCCAACTGCTGGCGTTTTTCCACCAAGGCGTAATCTTCTACCGGCGCGTTGTTTTCACGCTGTACTTTGCTCAGCGCAACCGCATCTGGCAGACGCAGCAGTTTGGCGATCTCGCTGGCGTACGCTTGTGGATGCGCCACGCCCCACGCGCGTGCGCGGATCAGGCGCTGACGGAAGTCTGCGAGCTGCTCACGCTTGCTGGCGATAGCGCTATCGGTTGCCACCAGATAGTTTGAAACCGGAGAGTTTTTGCCGTCGATGGCGATGCGATCGCCGGATTGCGCCACGGCAAACGACACATAGGGTTCCCAGGTTGCCACCGCATCCACCGCGCCATTATCCAGCGCCAGCGTTGCTTCCGACGGCGTAGTAAAGACAAAACTGACGCTGTCGTCTGGCAAACCCGCTTCGTGCAGCGCATTCAGCACCATATTTTGTCCGGACGATCCTTTTACCGTCGCCACTTTTTTACCTTTTAAGTCGGCGATGCTGTGCAAGGCGCTGTTGTTTTTCACCACGATGGCATTGCCGAGATATTGCGATGCCTGAATGGCGCGGATCTGTGCGCCCGCCGCTACGGCAAATGACAGCGGACCATCGCCGACCAATCCGGCATCCAGATGCTGGGAATTGAGCGACTCCAGTAGCGGCGCAGCGTTGGGGAACTCATACCATTTGATTTCATATGGCACATTGTTGAGCTCGCCGGCGGCGGACATCACTGCGCGAGCATTACCTTTTTGATCGCCAACGATCAGTTCGTTGCTGGCAGCCTGTGAAGTCACCGTGAGGAGCAACAATGAGCAAGCTAATAAAGTGATTTTCATAACGTTTCCCGGGTAAAAAGAAAACAGCGTAAGTTTTCAACTACAGCGGGCGTAGTAATAAATCCGCACAAGGTTATGTCTCAGGCGCAAAAGCCAGCAAATCGCGTACTCTCGCCATTTCCCGTTATCAAAAAATGCGAATTTTCCTCACTAATGATTAATTCTCTCAACGAAAATGAAACGTGATTTCAGTCACACATTGAGCGAGGCGGTAGCTGGCAGCCATTAGCCAAACTACATTCATTAGCGGAGCTAACGACACACCTCGCAACGGGTTTTTACTAAACGGTAACGTACGTTAAAATTCTGTTGATTTTATGTGGGGTTATTTTTGAGGTTTTTCGATGAAAATGGTTGAGGGATTAGCATGGTTAACAAACTAACCAGTATCGTGCTCGCGATTCTGGCGATTGCCTTGCTGTACATGGGCGGCAAGCTGTTAATGCTGGGCGGCAGCGCCTTCTATGCACTGATGGCGGTGGGCTTACTTATTACCGCAATTTTACTGTTCCGCAACCAGCGCAGCGCGCTGGCGCTGTATGCGGTGCTGATGTGGATTACGCTCGCCTGGATTATCTGGGAAGTGGGCTTTGATAAATGGCAGTGGATCCCACGCGGTGACCTGTTCGGTGTGATCGGCCTGTGGCTGGCGATGCCGTGGGTGGTGAAACCGCTGTATCGCGGTGAACGCCGTTTCCACGGCTTCCTCGGCGGCACCGTGATTATCATGATTGTGGTGGTGATTGGTCTGTGCTTCTACGATCCGATTCCGCAGCAAGGCACTATCAGCAATGCCCGCGAACAGAACAGCGAGCAGGGCGCTGCTAACGACTGGACCGCGTACGGTGGTTCGTCTGACGGCCTGCGTTTCTCATCGCTGAATCAGATCAGCAAAGAGAACGTCAAAAACCTCGAAGTTGCCTGGACTTATCACACTGGCGATCTGCGTCAGGATGCGGATGCTACCGAATACACCTTTGAAGCCACGCCGCTGAAAGCCAACGGCATGCTGTACTTCTGTACGCCGCATAACGAAGTGCACGCGCTTGATCCGGAAACCGGCGCGGTGAAGTGGAAATTCACACCGAATAAAGATCGCTCTTACCTGCAGCAGCATCAGACCTGTCGCGGCGTAAGCTACTACGAAGAAACCCCGGTTGCCGCGCAGGATAGCGCAGCGAATCCGGCTATCTGCCGTAAGCGTATCTTTAACGCCACCACCGATGCGCAGCTGATTGCGCTGGATGCCGATACCGGTAAACCGTGCGCTGATTTCGGTCAGAGCGGTGTGGTTGATCTGCACGCCAACATGGGTGAAGTGCGTCCACATGCGCTGATGCAAACCGCAGCACCGCTGGTCGCGGGCAAGCTGGTGATCGTTGGCGGTTCCGTGATGGATAACGGCTTCAACAGCGGCAACCCGTCAGGCGTGATTCGTGCGTATGACGTGCAAAGCGGTCGTCTGGTGTGGAACTTTGATCCGGCCAATCCGGAAAACACCGCACCAATCGCTGCTGGTCAAAACTACCCGCAGGACACGCCAGTAGCGTGGGGCACGTTGAGTGCTGACCTGAAAAACGGCGTTGTCTATGTGCCGTTTGGTAACGCTTCACCGGATGAAGTGGGCATTGAACGCGATCCGAACAGCAACACCGAGAAGTTCCGCGATGCGCTGGTGGCGCTGGATCTGCAAACCGGTGCGTTCAAATGGCGTTATCAGAGCTCCAACCACGATCTGTGGGACCGCGATAATCCGTCACAGCCTTCGCTGGTGGACATCGATTATCAAGGCCAGAAGCAGCCTGTGGTGATCCTGCCGACCAAAACCGGCAACCTGTTTGTGCTGAACCGTCTTACCGGCCAGCCGGTGTATCCGGTAAACCAGGTAAAAGTCTCCACTGAAGGTGGCGTCGCGGGGGAGAAATTTGCGGCAACCCAGCCGGTTTCCAGCCTGAACTTCATCCCGCAGCCGTTGACTGAGAAGTCAATGTGGGGCATCACGCCGTTTGACCAGATGTCATGCCGCATGGATTTCCGAAGCTTGCGCTATGATGGCAATCCGTGGACGCCAGCAACTGAAGGTGGTTCGCTGATCTTCCCTGGCAACATTGGTGTGTTCAACTGGGGTTCTGTTGCCGTCGATCCGCAGCGTCAAATGCTGATTGCCGCGCCAGTGCGTCTGGCGTACAAGTACAACCTGATCAAGCGTAGCGAGCAGACCGCCACCGAGCGCCTGTTCACCAAAGATGGCACGCCATACTGGAACGAAAACTTCCACGGTGATTACGCGATTCATATCCAGCAGATGGCGTCTGGCCTCGGCATTCCATGCGTTGCGCCACCTTGGGGCCGCATGGTGGGCGTGGATCTGAAGACCGGTAAAACCGAATGGCTGCGTCGCGTGGGCGTCACCAAAAACCTGAAGACCAGCTTCCTGCCAGGCCGTTTCCCAATCGGTTTCCCGATGGGCATGGTGGCGCACGGTGGTCCATTGCTGACCGCAGGTGATCTGGTGTTCCACGGTGCAACCGCGGATAACTTCTTCCGCGCTTACGACAGCACCACCGGCGAACTGCTGTGGCAAACCGAGCTGAGTGCCGGTGCGCAAGCCACACCGTCTACCTTTATGGGCAAAGACGGTAAGCAGTACGTGGTGATTGCAGCAGGCGGTCACGGTTCGCTCGGCACCCAGGCGGGTGACAGCGTGGTGGCATTCCGTTTGAAGTAACCGAATAGTGCGAAAATGTATGACAACGGCTGGTGCATCGCATCAGCCGTTTTTTTACGCTTAGAAAACCAACTGTACTTTGGCGGCTCGATCTTTATCCGCAGCCAGTTCCAGCGCAAGTGCCGCATCCTGCATCGGCATTTCGGCTGAAAGCAGCGGCAGCGGATTGATTTTGCCTTGCTCGAGCCAGCGTACTGCGGTGGTGAACTCGCTGGTGAAGCGGAAGGAGCCACGCAGCTGTATCTCTTTGACCAGCAACGGTCCGATAGGATAGTTCACTTCAGCCGCGCCCATGCCGAGTTGCACGATAATGCCGCCCGGACGCGTAAAGGCAACCAGCGAAGCCACCGCCGCGCCTGCGCCAGAAGCTTCAAAGCAGACATCAAAACTGCCGCCATTTTCCGCCCAGCGCGCAGTTTGCTGTTCGTCACGCGGGTCCAGCGCCGCGCTGGCGCCCATCTTGTTCGCCAGCTGACGGCAGCGTTCGCTGATATCGGTTGCTACCACTTCGGTAGCCCCCGAAGCCAGTGCCGCCGCGATCACCAGACAACCGATCGGTCCGGCGCCGGTGACCAGCACACGCTTGCCGGTTAAATCACCCGCCTGACGTATCGCATGAATGCACACTGCCAGCGGTTCGGCGAAGGCCATCACTTTAGCATCCGCGCTATCGCTGTACGGCACGCACTGCACGGGATTCACCGCCACATATTGGGCAAATCCGCCGTTAACATGTGGGAAAAACTGCGCGCTGCCCATAAAGCGCATTGAGCGGCAAAGGTTCTGTTTTCCTTCCTGACACAGCGCACACAACTGGCAGGGTTGGGAAGGGTTGATCGCCACGCGCTGGCCAACTTTCAGGTCGCTGTTTTCTGGCACTTGCTCGATGATGCCAACAAACTCATGGCCTAAAATCATCGGCGCTTTCAGCACTGACATGCCCGCGCGTCCATGCTGGAAATAGTGAATATCCGAGCCACAAATCCCGCCACGCTCAACTTTGACCAACACTTGTTGCGTGTTCCACTCAATTTCCCGCGACTCACAGCGCACATCATGTGCGGCATTGACGATCACCGCGTTCACAGTTTTCTGCTGCATTATGCTTCTCTCTATGCGTTTGAAGGGGTTTCGAATTTCTTTTTATTGTCAGCCGGTTCTTCGCCGGGCGGCGTCATCACTTCAATTTTGCCAACCAGCAGCAGGTAGGCCAAAAAGCCCATCAGCGCGACGGCAGCGATGTACCACATGGCATACTGGAAGTTGTGGGTGCGCTGCAAAATAACACCAATGATGATCGGGCTGACAATGCCGGAAAGATTGCCAAAAATATTCAGAAAGCCGCCGATGGTGCCGATTAAGTGGCGTGGAATCACATCGCTGCATACCACCCAGCCGAGATTGGAGAAGGCGTTGGCGAAAAAAGCGATGGAAAGAATGGCGATGGCAATTACCGGGCTGTCCTGGAAGAAATTCACCAGCGCAATCGAGCAGGTGAGCAACATGCCGAGCATCACCGGCAGCTTGCGCGCAAAAGTGCGGCTGCGGCCACGCTTCAGCAGGAAATCACTCAGCGTTCCGCCACACAGCACGCCCGCCATCGCCATCAGATAAGGGAACATCGCGCCAATCCCCGCTTTATCGATCGACAGATGCAGCCCTTTTTCCAGATAGACAATAAACCAGGTCAGGAAAAAGTAGAGCGTCGACGAAGCCGCGAACTGCGCAATAAACAAACCCCATGTGGTGCGCTGACGCAGGATATATTTCACCGACTGCCAGTTAACTTTGCCGTTGCCGGTTTGCTGATTTACCGAACCATGACCGCCGCCTTTGCGAATAATATCAAGTTCCGCATCATTCACTTTGCTGCTGTGCTGCGGATCGCGATAGACAATCAGCCAGTAAATTCCGAACACAATCCCAACCAGGCCAGAGAGATAAAACGACATTTCCCAGCCCCATTGGCTGACGATAAACGACAGCACCGGCGTCAGCAGCGCCAGGCCAATATATTGCGCGCTGGAGTAGGTTGCCGTTGCACGCGCACGTTCATGGTCGGGAAACCAGGTGGCGATGATTTTGGTGTTGGAGGGAAAAGAGGGCGCTTCCGCCACGCCAATCAGCGCGCGGCACACCAACAGCATCATAAATGACGCAGTGGCGGTGGTGAAAAAGTGATGCGATGCCAATCCCATCAGCAGGGTAAACAGGCTCCACAGCACAATCGCGCTGCCGTACAGCCAGCGCGAACCAATCCGATCAAGCAGATAGCCGACCGGAATCTGACTGAGGGCATAAAACCAGGTAAACATCGAAAACAGTAAACCCAGCTGCGTAGCGGATAAGAAAAACTCGCCCTGAATATGGGAACCGGCCACCGCCAGGTTAGCGCGATCCATGTAATTAATCGCGGTGACAATAAACAGCATGAATAAAACGCTTAAACGCGTGCGCGTGGGTTTCATGGTCATGACTTCATTCTCTATTAGTATGCAGAGCGGGTTTGTGCCGTTGGCGTGCTCAGGCTGCTAAAGGTGGTGAGCGCGGTGAGTAATACCGCGACAACCAGCGATCCACCCATAAATACGTAAGATGCCGCCGGGCTGCCGGTCAGGCCATTGAGATAGCCCACAATCCACGCGCCGACGAACGAACCGAGCGCACCGAAACAGACCACGAAGGACATCGCGCCCGCCACCACGTTGCGTGGCAGCATCTCAGGAATCGCCGCGAAGAACGGGCCATACGGCGTGTACATCGCACCGCCAGCAATCACCAACAGCACCCATGAGAGCCAGAAGTGGGTCGCACCGAGCGTAAAGGAAGCAATGAAGCACACCGCGCCCAGCCCAAGGAAAAGCAGCACGATGTTTTTACGCTGCTGATATTTATCGGAGAACCAGGATGCGGTCAGCATCAGCGGCACGGCGAGCAGATAGGGCGCGGCAGAGAGCCAGCCGGTCGCGACGATGCCCATACCAGACGCACTCTTTAACATCGAAGGAAGCCACATGATGAAACCGTACATGCCGATATTCCAGAAGAAGTGGATAAAGGCCAGCGCCAACACCTTAGGCGAGCGAAAGGCTTCACGGTAATTCTTAACCGGTTTGATCGACTGCTGCTCTGCCGCCAGCGCGTTTTCGACCGCACGCTTTTCCGCTTCGCTCAGCCATTTGGCATCGCGCGGTCGGTCGGCATAAATTTTCCACCAGATAAACGCCCACAAAATGGCGGGCACGCCTTCAATGATGAACATGCCGCGCCAGCCAAAGGAATTCACCAGATAGCCGGAGAGGATCGACATCCATAACACGGTAATCGGATTGCCGAGGAACAGAAAAGTATTGGCTTTGGAACGTTCCGCGCGCGTGAACCAGTGGCTGAGGAAGATCAGCATCGCCGGCATCACCACACTTTCCGCCACGCCGAGCAGGAAGCGAATCACCGCCAGCAGCGCCACGCTGTGCACCATGCCGGTCGCAGTAGCCAATGCGCCCCACAGGATCAGGCTCCAGAAAATCAGCTTCTTCGCCGAGTGCTTTTCAGCGTATATGCCGCCCGGCACCTGGAAACAGAAATAACCAAGGAAAAACAGTGCGCCAAGTAACGCCGAAATGGCGGGCGTGATATTGAGATCTTCAGCCAGACCTGCGGCGGCACCGAAACCGTAGTTGGCACGATCGAGGTAGGCGAGGCTATAGGTAATAAAGGCAATCGGGATGAGTTTTCCCCACCGACTGGCCGGTAAAATCCCTGCAATATTTTGGTTCATGGTATGACCTCAGGTCGCTTGAGTAGGATACAGCCAGGTCTTGATGCCCAGCTTAGGTCGCTGTTACAAGGTGGCGAGCCAGCCGCCATCCACGTAAATCATCTGGCCATTGACGTAATCGGAAGCAGAGGACGCCAGATAAATGGCGGTACCCACCAGTTCGTCGGGCTTTCCCCAGCGGCCAGAAGGATTGCTGCTGCAGACCCATTTATTGAACTCTTCGTTTTGGACCAGCGCTTCGTTCATATCGGTGAGGATGTAGCCCGGTCCGATGCCGTTGGTTTGGATGTTGAATGGCGCCCATTCAGCCGCCATCGATTTAGTCAGCAGCTTGATGCCGCCTTTCGCCGCAGTGTAAGGCGCGACGGTAGGGCGCGCGGCTTCGCTGGTTAGCGATCCGATATTGATAATTTTCCCGCCGCGCTGGCGTTGCACCATGCGTTTGGCTGCCGCACGCGAAACGAGAAACGCGCTGGTGAGATTGACATCCAGCACGCGCTGCCAGTCGCTCAATGCCAGTTCCAGCATCGGTTTGCGGAACTGAATACCTGCGTTGTTGATCACAATGTCGACGTGAATGTTTTCTTCATCGAGCTGCTGGAATACCGCTTCAATCGCGGCTTCATCTGCCACGTTGAACAGAAAGCCTCGGGCGTCAAATCCCTGCTTCTGTAATTGTTCCAGCGCCGTATCCATATGCTCCTGACGTGTGCCATTCAGCAGCACTTTTGCGCCGGCTTGCGCCAGGCCTTGTGCATAAGCGAATCCTAAGCCGCGCGTTGAACCGGTGATCAGGGCGGTTTTCCCGGAGAGGTTAAATAAGGTCTGCATAACAAAACGTCCTTCATGTAACATGACTAACAAGTTGGATAAATTACTTTTACGTGATGCGCAGAAAGGCAGCAATTGGCAGGCGAGAGATTTGTAAGATATCTCACAAATATTTAATGTCATCGCCAGAAGGCAATCATCTACCTTTGATGGTTAACCCAATGAAATTAATCATTAAGTTGCGGAATTTTGTATTATCTCTTTTGCCACACAAAAAATTGCTGCTTGTGTTGCGAGCAGTGACGCGTTAAAAAGCGGTAGACATGTAGGACAAGTGAGTAACGCCGTGGCGCTGGAAAGTATCCAAAAACATAATGTGGTTGATGTCATCTACGAACAGATGAAGCAGAACATTCAGGATGGTCTGTGGGAGCCGGGCTGTAAGTTGCCCTCTGAAGCGGAATTGACAGCAACCTTTCAGGTGAGCCGCGTCAGCGTGCGGAGTGCCGTGCAGAAGCTGCGCGACCTTGGCGTAGTGGTGACGCATCAGGGGAAGGGCACATATGTTACCCGCGAAGTGGCGCGCTACGGATCGTTCAGTGATAACCAGCCCATTCTGCATCTGTCGCAGGAAGAGTTTGATGATATGCGGGTTTTCCGTCAGACCGTCGAGTTCAAATGTATGGAGCTGGCAGTTCAGAACGCCACTGATGAAGATGTCAAAGTGCTGGAAAGCGCCTTGAATCGCATGCTGGTGAGTAAAGATGACTACAAAAAGTACTCGCTGGCGGACTACGATTTCCATCTGGCGATTGTGAAAGCCTCGCACAACAAAGTGTTCATCCACGTAATGGAATCCCTGAAAGGGATTTATGTGCATTACTTGGAAGAGTTAAATCGGGTGTTAGGTATCACGCTGGAAAGCGTAGAAGCCCATATCAAAGTCTTTATGGCGTTGAAAAACCGCGATGCGGCGCTGGCGGCCGAGACGCTTAATAGTGCGATGACACACAACGTGCACGCCATTGAAGATGTACGCCATAACTGAATAACCAAAAGCCCTGAACAGGGCTTTTTAATACACATAACATGTAGGACATCATATAGCATGTTATCCAGCTACCGTGAGGATCATGATGAGTAACCTGAAAATTACCGATGTAAAAACCATCCTTACCGCGCCAGGCGGCATTGATTTGGTGGTAGTAAAAATCGAAACCAGCGAACCCGGTTTATACGGTTTAGGCTGCGCCACGTTTACTCAGCGCATCTATGCGGTCGCCGCAGCCATCGAAAACTACATGAAGCCGTTTTTGATCGGTAAAGACCCGGCGCGTATCGAAGATATCTGGCAATCGGCGGCGGTCAGCGGTTACTGGCGTAATGGTCCGGTGATGAATAATGCGCTCTCCGGTGTGGATATGGCGCTGTGGGATCTCAAGGGCAAAGTGGCCGACTTGCCGGTATATGAACTGCTTGGCGGCAAATGTCGTGATGGCGTGCCGCTTTATCGTCACTGCGACGGCGCAGATGAGATTGAAGTTGAAGATAACATTCGCGCGCGCATGGAGGAGGGCTATCAATACGTGCGCTGTCAGATGGGCATGTATGGCGGCGCGGGTACCGATGATTTACGCCTGATTGCCGGCAAGCTGGCCAAGGCGCGCAATATTCAGCCAAAAGTTTCGCCGCGTAATCCTACGCACGGCATCTATTTCGATCCGGATGCTTATGCGCGCGCCGTACCGCGCCTGTTTGATCATCTGCGCAATAAACTCGGCTTTGGCGTGGAGTTTATTCATGATGTGCACGAGCGCATCACGCCAATCGCTTCGATCCAGCTGGCGAAATCACTCGAACCGTATCAGCTGTTTTTCCTCGAGGATCCGGTTGCACCGGAGAATATCGATTGGCTAAGCAAGTTACGCAGCCAAAGCAGCACGCCGATTGCCATGGGCGAGCTGTTTACGCAAATCAACGAGTGGAAGCCGTTAATTCAAAACCAGCTGATCGATTATATTCGCTGCCACGTCAGCACCATTGGCGGCATCACACCCGCGAAGAAACTGGCGACCTTTGCCGAACTGTTTGGCGTGCGCACCGCGTGGCATGGTCCTGGCGATATCTCACCGATCGGCGTGGCGGCAAACCTGCATATCGATCTGAGCATCACCAATCTTGGCATTCAGGAGTACACGCCGGTGAACGAGGCGCTGCAGGAGGTGTTCCCAGGCTGTCCGGAGATTGATCGTGGTTATGCCTACCTCAGCGATCGTCCGGGGTTGGGTGTGGATATCGATCTGAAAGAGGCGGCGAAATATCCGGTATCGGGTGGAATTCCGGACTGGACCAATGCGCGTCTGCCAGATGGCACGGCTGCACGTCCGTAAGCGTATTTGTGACTTGAAAGGAACCGATGAACGGTTCCTTTTCCATCAATGTCTATCCCTATTGATAATGTCACCCCGATTTACCATTTTTAAATGTCACTTTTTGTTGTTTGCCAATGAAGAGAAAAGGGCAGCGAGCTCATTTTTTCAGGCTGGATTTGAAAAGTGACGGATCAGCCAGAACCGGATTGATTGCCCTGAGTTGTTCCTGAACCTGCGCCCGTCTTTTAGGCATATGACGGCTGCGTTTTCTTTTTACTGCTGCTTCCAGTTCATCCTGCTTTTCCTGCGCCAGCTTCAGCACTGCGCCGAGCCTTTTATTGTCAACGATGCGCCCCTGGCTGATGCACTCCAGCTTATCGAACATCTGATATTCCAGAATTCTGCTGCCGTGGCGGAATGCGAGCGTACCGTCCGGGTAATCAAAAGCAATGATTTTTTCCCCGGCAATACGTGAGTTTTCCTCCGTAGGTTCAACCAGATATAAAATTTTATCGTACTGAAAAGTCAGTGATTTTGAGAGCGTACGCAGCGTCTGCCAGGCGAAGATATCGTCCAGCTCCTGACCGCTCTCCGAGACGGTGCGGTGCAGGTTTTTCGGATATGTTGCCGGCCTGCCGAAGCGGCGGTTGAAGTCACTGATGAATGTCTCAAGCCAGGCATTCGCGTTATCAATGCCGGAAATGTTCTCGAGCCGCATCTCCTTAACAAGCCGATCCTGAAGCGTAAGATTGGCGCGTTCGACGCGGCCTTTAGCCTGCGAGCTGTTGGCACAGATAAGGTCGATGTTCAGGTCGTGCAAAGCACGTCCGAACTGCGTCATGCCGGTACGGCGTGTTTCTGCCTGGCTAACGCGAAATACTGCGTGCTTATCACTGTAAAACGCCACCGGCTTGCCGTGCTTGTCGATGTAATCGCGCGTGGCCATCATGTAATCAAAGGCCGATTCGCTTTTCGATGACAGCCTGAATGACGGGAAGGCGGTGAAGTTCTTTGTTCGACATGGTCACCAGCATCAGCAGAGATCTCCCAGAAAAGGTGGCAAAAGCGCCATATCTGGGTGACATTATGAACTAGCTAAAAAGTGACATTATCAAATAGCACTCACATCAATGTCAAAGCCAAGTAGAAGTGACCGGGTTCAGGCAAACCTGAGATGTCCGATATTCTGTAATAACATATGATTTAACTTCGGCTCTGTTTTATTT